>NZ_JBSUSR010000001.1:0-1012545 GCF_054072455.1 Methylobacillus pratensis | reverse complement strand
TCGCGCGCGCCGGCCAGGAACGGCAGCGGCGCTGCTTCTCGGTCGGCGCGATGCAGGCGGGCGTGTTCGACGGCTATCGCCGGCTGCTGGCGCGTGACGACGGCGCCGCGCGGCCTACGGCCGGCGCGTGAAGGGCCGTCGGTCGATCCGCCTTCGCCGAACCCTCCCGCGTCGAAACCGACGTCGCCGTGGTTCATCGTGTCGGCACGCTGGTTGCCGCAATCTCGGCCAATGCGCAGGAGCGGAGCGCTGGTGTCGTCCAGATCGGCCAGTCTGTCACCGAGCTAGACCAGATTGCCCAGCCGAATGCTGAGCTGGTGCGGGAGTTATCTGATTCCGCCCCGGATCATTGCCTTCAAACTCAGAGCCTGGCGGAGCCAGAATATCGCTAGTTCTGGTTTAGCTGGCACTGTTTTCCAGAAACACTTGCACGCTGCGCGGCTTGAGGTAGACATGGCTGCCCTGGTTGAGGGCCAGCTCTCTGAAACGCTCGCGCGTGATTTCCGCTTCGATGATGTCGGCATCGTTCACGGGTTGTAGTTCCAGACGCACCAGCGGGCCGGCTGCGTGGATGTAACTGACGACGGCCTGCAATGCCGGGTTGCCATTCGGCTCGGTGTAGATGTCGATGTCGTGCGGGCGCACGTAGGCGAGCGCATTGCTGTTTTGCACGGCATGGTGCTCGTCCAGGCTTAGCGTGATGTTGCCGATATGGGCCTGGCCCTGGTCGACGCGGCTATGGAACTGGTTGACGTTGCCGAGGAATTTATAGACGAACGGCGAGGACGGGTTGTCGTATACCTCCTGCGGGGAGCCGATTTGCTCGATCTTGCCCTGGTTCATGACGACGATGCGGTCCGCGACTTCCAGGGCTTCTTCCTGGTCGTGCGTGACGAATACGCTGGTGATGTGCAGTTCGTCATGCAGGCGGCGCAGCCAGCGGCGCAAGTCCTTGCGCACCTTGGCGTCCAACGCGCCGAAGGGTTCATCCAGCAGCAATACCTTGGGCTCGACAGCGAGCGCGCGGGCGAGCGCGATGCGTTGGCGCTGGCCGCCGGAAAGCTGCGGCGGGTAGCGGTCAGCCAGCCAGTCGAGTTGCACCAGGCTCAGTAGCTGGTGCACCCGCCGGTGGATTTCGGCTTCGCTAGGACGGGTTTTCTTGGGCCTGACCCGCAGGCCGAACGCGACGTTCTCGAACACGGTCATGTGGCGGAACAAGGCGTAATGCTGGAACACGAAGCCAACCTGGCGTTCGCGTACGTCGCGGTTGGTTGCTTCCTCGCCATGGAAGTGGATGCTGCCGGAATCGGGCGATTCCAGGCCGGCGATGATGCGCAGCAGCGTGGTCTTGCCGCATCCCGAAGGGCCGAGCAGGGCAACCAGTTCGCCGCTTGGCACGTCGAGGCTGACGTCCCCCAGTGCGGTAAAGCTGCCGAATTCTTTTTTGATGTTGCGGATTTCAATACTCATGATGTCATCCTTGTGACAGGTATGCTGTTTATATGTTATTGGTCAGAGGCTTTTTCACGCGCGCTGGCGCTGCGGCTGCTTTGCCACTCGATATACGACTTGAGCGCCAGCGTGATGAGCGCAAGGAAAGCCAGCAGCGACGCCACGGCAAACGCGGCTGCATAGTTGTATTCGTTGTAGAGGATTTCCACATGCAGCGGCATGGTGTTGGTGAGTCCGCGGATATGGCCCGACACCACCGAGACCGCGCCGAACTCGCCCATGGCGCGCGCATTGGTGAGAATCACGCCGTACAGCAAGCCCCATTTGATATTGGGCAGAGTAATGTGCCAGAGGATCTGCCAGCCTGACGCGCCCAGCACCAGGCCTGCCTCTTCCTCTTCCTTGCCTTGCGCCTGCATGAGCGGGATCAGCTCGCGCGCGATGAATGGGAAGGTGACGAAGATCGTGGCCAGCACAATGCCTGGGATGGCGAAAATCACCTTGAGATCATGGTCGATCAGCCATTCGCCGAACCAGCCCTGCAGGCCGAAGATCAGCACATAGATCAGGCCTGCGATGACCGGGGAAACGGCAAACGGCAGGTCGATCAGCGTAATGAGGATGCTTTTTCCCTTGAACTCGAACTTGGCGATTGCCCAGGCTGCTGCAATGCCGAATACCAGGTTGAGCGGCAGCGAGATGGCTGCCGCGATCAGGGTGAGCTTGATCGCGGAGACGGCATCAGGCTCCACCAGGGCGGCGATGTAGGTTTCAAAGCCCTTGCGCAACGCCTCGGTGAATACGGCAGCCAAGGGGATGAACAGGAACAGGCTGAGGAACAGCAGGGCCGAGATGATCAAGGTCCAGCGAACCCAGGTGGGCTCGGAGGTCGCGCGGCTGCGCGCTACCTTGGCATTGTAGTGGGCGAGTTGGGAAACGGTGGTCGACATATTATTGTGTTCCTATCGCGATGCGCTGTTGCGGCGGCTGCTCCACCATTGCAGGCCGTTGATGGTGAGCAATAGCAGGAAGGAGATGACGAGCATGACCACCGCGACCGCGGTAGCGCCGGTGTAGTCATACTGTTCCAGCTTGGTGATGATGATCAGCGGGGTGATCTCGGAGATCATCGGCATGTTGCCCGCAATGAAGATGACGGAGCCATATTCGCCAATCGCGCGGGCAAAGGCGAGCGCGAAGCCGGTGAGCAGGGCGGGCCAGAGCGCGGGCAGGATGACGCGATGGAAGGTTTGCCAGCGATTGGCTCCCAGGCTGGCGGCGGCCTCCTCGGTTTCCGCCTCCAGGTCCTCGAGCACGGGCTGCACGGTGCGGACTACGAAGGGCAGTCCGATGAATGTGAGTGCCACGACGACGCCGAGCGGGGTAAATGCCACTTTCAGGCCGTAAGGTTCGAGCAGGCTGCCGATCCAGCCGTTGGCCGAGTAGACCGCCGTAAGCGCAATGCCTGCCACCGCGGTAGGCAGGGCGAACGGCAGGTCGACCAGCGCGTCGACCAGCTTTTTGCCTGGAAATGTGTAGCGCGTCAGCACCCATGCAGTCAGCAAGCCAAAAACCGCATTGATGATGGCGGCAAACAGGGATGCCCCGAAGGTGAGCTTGTACGAGGCGATGACCCTCGGCGTGGTAACGGTGTGCCAGAATTCACCGAAGCTTAGTTCGGTGGTCTTGAAGAAGGCGGCCGACAAGGGGATCAAGACGATCAGGCTCAGGTATAGCAACGTATAGCCGAGAGAGAGGTTGAAGCCGGGCAGCACGTTATGCGGTTTGTGTTTTTTTGCCATATTGTGAATTTAGTTTGTTTGGCTGGAATTGGGGCTGGTGCAATGTAGCAGAAGCGACTGCCGGGCAAAAATAATATGTTTTTATAATGATATGCCCCGACGTTATTTTTCTACGGGCCGCGCCGTTATGCCGCGGCCCGCTTGTTCAAGCGCAGCGCGGGCTTCAAGGCCTCCGCAGGCTGTAATTCCTTGGCGGTGGCCGGCCTGCCGAGGAAATAGCCTTGCAGCAACGTGCTGCCCGACTCGATGGCGATTTCCAGTCCGGCCTGCGATTCGATGCCGGTAATCACCGGTTGCGCGCCGATGTCGTGCACCAACTGGATCAAGCGGGGCAGGATCTTGCGTACGCGCGGGTTGCGCTCGGCTTCCTTGATCAGGCTGGTATCCAGCTTCACGAACTCGGGTGAGAGTTTCCACAGCCGCTCCAGGTGGGAGTGCTTGTTGCCGAAATTGCCGATGGCGATGCGGTATCCCCGTTCCGTGTAATTCTCGATGGCGTCGGCCAATTGGTTTTCGTGCTCGACGACGCTTTCCTGTATCTCGATGACCACGCGGTTGGTCGGTACGGAATTCGAGTGCAGGATGCGCTCGAACACCTTGCCGTGCGCATTAACGCTGATCAGCAGGTTGGGGTGCACGTTGAGGAACAGCAAGCCGTTTTCCGCATAGATCTGGCGGAAGTTGAGCACGTGCAGCGTGCGCACGACGCGGTCGAACTTCACCAGCTTGCCTACCTGCCCGGCAAAGCTGAAGGCGAATTCGGGACTGATGCCCTGCTGGCCGCCCAGCGATGGGCGGATGAAGGCCTCGTGGCCGAACAAGTCCCCGGCCTCGCTATCATAGATAGGCTGGAAGGCGCTGTTGAGCTGTAAGCCCAGGAAGGTGCTGTTGAACTCTCCCGAGGATTGTTCTTCCAGCCCATACTCGTCGAGATCCAGGTAGAGGGATTCCCGCAACTGGGACTTGAGCTGCTCGATGGCAGCGGAGGTGGGGGCTGTGTTCTTTGTCGTCATGGCTGGCTGCTTATTTGTTCACATAAATCTGGTCGAATATTCCGCCGTCGGCAAAATGCGTTTTCTGGGCTTTCTGCCATCCGCCGAAGGTGTCATCCACGGTAAACAATTGCAATGGCTTGAAGTCGGCCTTATGGGCCGCCAGGACTTCGGCTGAACGCGGGCGCAGGTAATGGCGGGCGGCGATTTCCTGTCCTTCCGGCGAATAGTGGAATTCCAGATAGGCTTGCGCTACCTGGCGCGTCTTGCGCTTGTCCACCACCTTGTCGACCAGGGAAACCGGGTTTTCCGCCAGGATGCTGGAGGACGGGTAGACCACGTCGAAATTGTTGTTCCCCAGCTCCTTGTTGATGAGGAAGACTTCGTTTTCGAATGTCAGCAATACGTCGCCAATGCCGCGCTGCACGAAAGTCGTGGTCGCGCCGCGGCCGCCCGCGTCCAGCACCGGCACGTTCTTGAACAGCTTGGTGACGAAATCGCGCGCCTTGGCTTCGTCGCCGCCTTTCTTGATGACGGCGCCCCAGGCGGCAAGATAGCTATAGCGACCATTGCCGGAGGTCTTGGGGTTGGGGATGACCACCCCGACCCCGGGCTTGACCAGGTCGTCCCAGTCCTTGATGTTCTTGGGGTTGCCCTTGCGCACCAGGAAGACGGTGGTCGACGTGGTGGGCGAGCTGGCATTGGGCAGGCGCTTCTGCCAATCAGCAGGGATCAGCTTGCCGCGCTCGAAGAGGATGTCGATATCGTTGCTCTGGTTCATGGAGATGACGTCGGCCTGCAAACCGTCCGCAACGGACCTGGCCTGCTTGCTCGAACCGCCATGGGATTGGTTGATGGTGACGGATTCCCCGGTTTTCTGCTTCCAGTACTTGCTGAAGGCAGGGTTGAAGTCTTTATAGAACTCGCGTGTCACGTCGTAGGAAACGTTCAGCAAGGTAGTGTCGGCATGAGCCAGGCCCGCCGCGGCCAATAGGCTGATAGCCAATATTTTTTGTAGCATTGAGACCTCTAGAGGGATTGAGAGACGATGGAGTGCACTATAGGAGGCTTTGGAAATAATGTAAAAGAATATAGTGGAATATAATTAAATTGATTCGTTATTTCGTAATCAAACTTTCACATATATTTTTTAATTATATATATAGAATTAATTCGAATATGTGGTAATCTTCTATTATTACAGTGTTTGTTGCACCATGACCAATGGACAGCGACCATTTTATGATGAGGATGTACTTGGATGCATCGTCACAATATATCGTTAGCGTGAGCTGACCGGACAACCGGAAGCCAGCACCTCTCTATGAGAAGTGCTGGCTTTTTTGTTTTTACAAGGTCAATTTTGGGCGGCAATTGATGAGTCAACATGAAAAAAATGCTGAGTTCGGAGATGAGCTGGGGATCAGCCAGATCGTCACCCAGCTGCGCGAAGTCAGACTGACTGCGCTGGAGCACCGCAACCGGCTGAACCGCCCTCCCAAGCTCCCTGCGCGCAAGGCGCTTGCCGAGGTGGTGGAAGGGCTGGGCGCCGCCCTGTTTCCCAACCGTCTCGGTTTGCCGGACCTGCGGGAAGAGGGCATCGACTATTTCGTGGGCCATACGCTGGATGTGGCATTGCGGGAACTTGTCGCCCAGGTGCGGCTGGAGTTGAGCTTCGTTGCAGAGGCCGGGCAGGCAGAGGATGTGAAAGCGCGCGCGACTACCTTGGTGCGTGAATTCGCTTCCCAGCTGCCTGCCGTCCGGCATTTGCTCGACAGCGACATCCGCGCAGCCTATGAGGGCGACCCGGCGGCACGCAGCGTGGACGAGGTGCTGGTGTGCTATCCGGGAATCAACGCCATCATCCATTACCGTATTGCCCATGTGCTGCACCAGCTGGGCGTGCCGTTGATTGCCCGCATGATCACTGAAATTGCCCATTCCGCCACGGGGATCGACATTCATCCCGGCGCCCAGATCAGCGAGGGCTTCTTCATTGACCACGGCACGGGAGTGGTCATCGGTGAGACCAGCATCATTGGCCGCCATGTGCGGCTTTACCAGGCAGTCACGCTGGGCGCCAAGCGCTTCCCTGTGGATGCCGATGGCAGCCTGGTCAAGGGCAATGCGCGCCACCCGATTGTCGAGGACGACGTCGTGATCTATGCCGGGGCCACGATCCTGGGCCGGATTACCATAGGTCGCGGCTCAGTGATCGGCGGCAATGTCTGGCTCACGTACAGCGTCCCACCCAATAGCAATATCACCCAGGCGCAGATGAGGGAAGGCGCGCCTGCAGGCCAGCGCAACGGCACTGTGACTCATCAGTAAAGCAATAGGGCGGCATCTGGTCCGCCGCATCGATCGGTAATTTTAAAGGAGAGATTTTCATGTCAGACATTCATCAAGCGCATACCGCCCTGGGAGACGTCGCTGCCCGTACGCTGGCGAATGCCACCAAGACCGTGCCCATGCTGGGCGCCATCACGCCGCGCTGGCTGGTGCACCTGCTGCAATGGGTGCCGGTGGAGGCGGGCATCTACCGCGTCAACAAGGTCAAGGACAACCACCATGTCGAGGTGGATTGCTCTAACAAGGATGAGCGCGAACTGCCCGCCACGTTCGTGGATTACGAAGAATGGGGCCGCGAGTATGTGCTGAATGCCGTGAATACCGTGGTGGACGTGCATACCCGCATTTCCGACCTCTACAGCAGCCCGCACAACCAGATTCGCGAGCAGTTGCGCCTGACCATCGAGACGGTGAAGGAGCGCCAGGAAAGCGAGCTGATCAATAACAAGGAATACGGCTTGCTGCACAACATCGCAGCCGGTCAGAAGGTCAAGTCCCGCAGCGGCTCCCCTACGCCGGACGATTTCGACGAGCTGATTTCCCGCGTGTGGAAGGAGCCAGCGTTCTTCCTCGCACATCCGCAGGCGATTGCAGCCTTCGGCCGCGAGTGCACGCGCCGCGGCGTGCCGCCGCCGACTGTCAGCCTGTTCGGCTCCCAGTTCATCACCTGGCGCGGCATCCCCATCATCCCGTGCGACAAGCTGCGCGTGACCAAGGGCAAGACCAACATCCTGCTGCTGCGTACCGGTGAAAGCCGCCAAGGCGTAGTGGGCCTGTACCAGCCCAACCTGCCAGGACAGCAAAGCATGGGGCTGTCCGTCCGCTTCATGGGCATCAATCACAAGGCGATTGCTTCCTACCTGGTTTCCCTTTATTGCTCGCTGGCGGTACTGACCGAAGATGCGATTGCCGTGCTCGAGAATGTCGACGTAGGCAACTACTATGACTACAAGTAACATTAACGACCTGTCATCGTTTGAACCCGAAGCCATCCTGGCAGCATTGCCGGGCGAGCATCCGCGCATGGCCGCGGCCATTGCGGTGGGGCGGGAGGCGCAGGCAAGCGGGCACCTGGATATTGACGAGCTGACCCGCATTGCCAATGAAATCTATGTGGAAGGTTTTCCGCATGGCGCGCCAGAGCTTCCTTCCACGGCATCGCTCACGGATTCCGCTGCGCCTTATGCCGCCGGGAGCCCGGGGATAGGAGCGCCAGTGCCGCCGGCCCCTTCCGCGGTGTCTGCATTGCCAACGGGTGCCCCCGCTGCGGCCAATGTCGTCTCCGGCATCGAGCTTGCGCAGATCGCGACTCTCAGCTTCGGCGTATCGCCGTCCCAACTGCCGCCGGAATTCAGCCAGGAACGGGTTGAGGCCGTCGGGGCTGCGCCTGTCTTCCCGGGCCTGGATATCAGCAGCCTGCTTGGAGGGGTGGATATTCCTTACCCAGTGGACCTGCAAGGGCTGCTGGCTTCGCCCGCCAATAGCCCGCACGGTTCGGGAAAGTCGGCCGCCAGCAAGGCTTCGCCTTACTATTTTGTCGCGGAGCGCCCCGGCATACCGGAGGTGGCAGGCTCGGCCCACCCGCCGTTCGACGTCAACCTGGTGCGCAAGGATTTCCCTATCCTGCGCGAGCTGGTGAACGGCAGGCCGTTGATCTGGCTGGATAATGCTGCGACGACACAGAAGCCGCAAGCGGTGATCGACCGCCTGTCCTATTTCTATCAGCACGAGAATTCCAACATCCATCGCGCAGCCCATGAACTGGCGGCCCGCGCGACCGATGCCTATGAAGGCGCGCGCGAAACGGTACGCCGTTTCATCAATGCGCCTGCGGTGGAAAATATCGTGTTTGTGCGCGGCACGACCGAAGCGATCAACCTGGTGGCCAAGACCTGGGGCAGGAAGCACCTGGGCGAGGGCGACGAAGTGGTGGTCACCAACCTGGAGCACCACGCCAATATCGTGCCCTGGCAACAGCTGTGCCAGGAAACCGGGGCCAAGCTCAAAGTGGTGCCGGTGGACGATAGCGGGCAGGTGCTGCTCGATGAATATCAGAAATTGCTGACCTCGCGCACCAAGCTGGTTTCCTTCACCCAGGTTTCCAATGCCCTCGGCACCGTGACGCCGGCAAGGGAGATGATCGCCATGGCGCATGCGGTTGGCGCCAAGGTGCTGTTGGACGGCGCGCAATCGGTCTCGCACATGCGCACGGACGTGCAATCCCTGGATTGCGATTTCCTGGTGTTCTCCGGCCACAAGATTTTTGGCCCGACCGGCATCGGCGCGTTGTACGGCAAGGCGGAAGTGCTGGACGACATGCCCGCCTGGCAAGGTGGCGGCAATATGATCCAGGACGTCACCTTCGAGAAGACGGTATATCACGGCGCTCCCGCCAAGTTCGAGGCTGGTACCGGCAATATCGCCGATGCGGTGGGCATGGGGGCTGCGCTCGAGTACGTAGAGCGCCTGGGCATAGAGAACATTGCGCGTTACGAGCATGAGCTGCTGGTTTATGCGACCGCCGCGCTGGAGAAGGTGCCGGGTTTGCGCTTGATCGGCACCTCCCAGCACAAGGCCAGCGTGCTGTCGTTCAATCTGCACGGCTACAAGAGCGAAGAAGTCGGGGCCGCGTTGAACCAGGAAGGCATTGCGGTGCGCTCTGGCCACCATTGCGCGCAACCGATACTGCGGCGCTTCGGCGTGGAAACCACGGTCAGGCCGTCGCTGGCTTTCTACAATACCTATGCCGAAGTGGATGTCCTGCAGGGCGTGCTGCTCAAGTTGGCCTCCGCAAAACGCTGAACGCAACGTCTAGCCAGCTTGCAGCAAGTAAAAAGGCCAGGAATATTCCTGGCCTTTTTGTTGATTGACAAGCTGCTGGCAGCTTATACCTTGGCGAGGGAAACCTCGGTCGCCTTGATCAGCGCCAGCACTTCCGTGCCGACCTGCAGGTTCAGCTCGTTGACCGAACGCGTGGTGATCACGGAAGTGACGATGCCCACCGGGGTTTCCACATCGACCTCGGATACCACCGGGCCCAGCACGATTTCCTTGATCCGGCCACGGAACTGGTTGCGGACGTTAATTGCATGAATTGCCATGATAAAACTCCTTTTGCTACATCAACTGCTTGAGTACGGGTTAATTCAGTGAGAGACGGTCTTGCCATTGAGCACTGGCTTGCGTGTCTTCGCTACACTCTCCCTCCGCGACGTAGTCGGGGTTCAGTTGCTTCAAGCGGGTGCGCAATGCTGTTGGACCATTCGGTGTGTAAACAATTCGCACACCGCGCTTGGCTGCGCTTTGCTTGATCTTGTGGGTGAATGTATGGCTGATCCAGTCGGTGACCAACACGATCAGGTCGGTATCGTGCGGAATGACTTTCTTGCCGTCGCCGACCTTGCGGCCCGACCAGTGGTTGATATGCGTGACACCGAAGTTGGACAGCTCTTGCTTGATGCCTTCAATCTGGTCGCCGCCTACAATTAACGCAGTACTCATGATGAGAGTCTCCTTTAGCTGCTGGCAGCGCCAAATTGTGCTCGGCGCTGCCTGTTAATCAATGAATCGTCAATTTATTGCTGGTAGATCTGGTCGAAGGTGCCGCCGTCGGCAAAGTGCGTTTTCTGCGCCTTTTGCCAGCCGCCGAATGCCGAGTCGATGGTGACCAGGCTCAGCTTGGGGAAGAACTTTTCATACTTCTTGGCGACGCTTTCGAGGCGGGGCCGGTAGTAGTTCTTCGCCGCAATCTCCTGGCCTTCCTCGCTGTACAGATGCTCCAGATAGGCTTCTGCCACCTTGCGGGTGCCGCGCTTGTCGGCCACCTTGTCCACTACCGAGACGGACGGCTCGGCCAGGATGGACAGCGACGGCGCGACGATCTCGAACTTGTCCGGGCCTAGTTCCTTTTGCGCCAGGAAGGCTTCGTTTTCCCATGCCAGCAGGACATCGCCGATCCCGCGTTCCACGAAGGTGGTTGTCGAGCCGCGGGCGCCGGAATCCAGTACCGGGACGTTCTTGAGAATCTTGCCGATGAATTCGCGGGTCTTGGATTCATCGTTGTTGAATTTCTTCTGGCCGTAAGCCCAGGCTGCCAGGTAGTTCCAGCGCGCGCCGCCGGAAGTCTTGGGGTTGGGGGTAATCACCTTGATGCCGGGCTTGGCGAGGTCGTCCCAATCCTTGATGTTCTTGGGGTTGCCCTTGCGCACCAGGAACACGATGGTGGAAGTGTAAGGGGAGCTGTTGTCCGGCAGGCGCTTGATCCAGTCCTTGGGGATCAGCTTGGCCTTTTCCTGCAGCGCATCGACATCGTAGGCAAGCGCTAGCGTGACCACGTCGGCCTGCAGGCCGTCGATGACGGCACGGGCCTGCTTGCCGGAGCCTCCATGGGAAGTCTTGATGGTGACCTTGTCGCCCGTCTTGGCTTGCCAGTATTTTGCAAAGACATTGTTGTACTCTTGGTAGAGTTCGCGCGTCGGGTCATAGGAGACGTTCAGCAGTGTGACATCGGCCGCCAATGCAGAGAGCGAGCTGCCCAATGCCGCGATGGCGATCAAGCCGGAAAGGCGGGGAATAAAACGGTTCATGCAAAATCCTTTTTTATATTTACTTAGTGGTTAACAGCGCTTTGCAAGGCTGGCTTGGTTTTTGGCGTGTCGTTGTTGAAGCGTACTTTTTCCCGGCGCTCGATCTGGGTGACGCGGCCATCGTGGACCGTGATCTCGATGGAGCCAAAACGCAGCAGATCGATGGAACGCAGGATTTCCTGAATCACCTCGTTGCTGGTTTTTAATTTTGGTTCTTGTGACATACGTTTGCCCTTGGCAGTGTTCAATGAATGGGTGAACTGTAGCAAGGTTATTAAATAGTTAAAAATAATTTGTTTTTATAATTTTATCGTTTTTTTGAATATCGATAGGCGCAAAAAAACCGGGAAAGCCCATGGCGATCCCGGTTGAAAATGGAGGTATACAGAAAAAGGCGAACTAGAAGGCGCTGACCGTCAACTCGACATAGAAGAAGTTGGAGGTGTCCTTGCGGTCTCCCGTATTGTTCTTCACGAAGTCACCGCCCTTGAAGTAGGCATAACCCACATTGCCAGTGACCTGCTTCACAATCGGGAATCTGACGCGAATATCCCATTCCTCGCCAAGATCCCTGTCTTGGTTGGTGCCGGTGTTGACCAGGTTGTTGCCCGCACCCCAGCGGTCGGTTGCGCTATCCAGCTTGTACCAGCTGTAGCCGGTGTCAATATTGACGCCGGTATATGGGGTGAACTCGGCGCGAATCTTGGTGGCATTGATGTTTTCCATCTGGATGTAATCATTGCTCGACCATGGGCGCGCAAAGCCGAACAGGCGGTCGAAGCGTTCCTGGGTGCCGGTGGTGGAGGCCTTGTTGCCGCTCGCTACGCCATAATTGGCGCTGAAGCGCGGTTTCCAGGCATGGTCGGCGGTATAGCCGACTTCAGCGATGTAGGAGTAGGCGCGATGGTCGCGCTTGGTGGTCGGCGTCACGTCTTCCTCGCCCCATTGGCGGTAGTAGCTGACGTCGTAGTCGAAGCCGGTCTTGCCGACTACGCCATAACCGCGCAGCCCGGCAGTGTGGATTTCCCGGTCCTTGAAGTCGTTGATATTAGTGATCCTGGCGCCGGAGGCATTGTATTTGACTTCATCGCCATCCTGCTTGAGGTAAAAGTAGGATGGGGACAGCGTCACGATATCGGACCACTTGCGCCAATCGAAGACGGCACCATAGAACCATTGGGCCTTGTCGCGCTGGTTGAGCTGCTCGGTGAAGCGCACGATAGGCTGCAACGCAAACAGGTCCAGCTCCCAGTCGTTCTTGTGCTGGCCGAAAGTGGCACGCACGCCCTGGAATGTATTGGTCGTGTTGCGCCATTCGTTACGGGCGATCAGGCGGCGGTCAAGCTGCTCGAACGCCATGCGGCCGGCCTTGATGCTGATGGGGCGGTCGTTCCCGAGATCGTCCTTGCCCAGTCCATCCTTGAAGAACAGCTCGCCATATAGCTGGATTGGCTCAGCCAGGTCGACATCCCGGTTGTCGCGGGCGAAATGGCTATGGTTGCGGCGATCGTCTTCCAGTTCAAGCGTGAATCTCAAAGGATCAAATTTGTTGCGTACTGCAAGGTAGATGCGAGAGCGAAGCAGGAATGGTTCGTCCGTCACATTGACTCCGCGGCGGAAGTCATTTTCCCGGTTTTCATAACGGAACCGGTAGTCGGCGCCGACGTCCAGCCAGTCGATGTCGGTATATTCCTTGAGCCAGGTCTGGTTGATCGGCTTGGTGAATCTAGGGGGCTCGCTTTCGCGCTGCGTGCCATAGGCGCGCGGAGCAACCCAGTAGCCTTTTTCCGCTTTTTTCGCGAGTGCCGCCTCGGCGGCAATTTCCGCCTTGCGCGCCTTGATGCGTTCTTGTTGATCGAGTTCCTCTGCTGTCAGAGGAGCGTTCGCAGCTTCTTCGGCTGCATAAGTGAGTCCGGCCGTGAGTGCGATGCCGCTGGCAATCAATAGCTGGATAAGCCCAGTTTTCTTGATCAAGATAAATCTCCCTGATGTTTGTTGCTTCCAGTTGACTGGCAAGCGAACCTTGTTTGTGAACAAGTGTTGATATTCAACCGCTGGTGATACAGTAGGTGTTAGGGGTGTTTAAACAGGACAACGAGACGCTGGGATATGACTACGTTGTGCCGCCTGGAGAACCAGGCAAGCGGTCCCCTGCTCACGGATAAGACCTAATGTAAATTCCAAGGCTAATATCGACATGATGTAGGGGTTCTTTAAAAACTCAATGAATTGATAGCCCGCACTTTAGCAATAGTTATTAATAGTTAAAAATACTTTTTGAATCTATTTTTATATGAATCCTTAATATACAGGCTATGTGCGCCGGTGCTGCCACAATACATCCGCTTCGCCCGCCGCATGGTTAAGGTGGCGCGCCATGACGAACAATAAGTCCGACAGGCGGTTCAGGTAAGGCAAGGCGGCATCGCTGGTGGCTTGCTGGCGGTGCAGGGAAAGCAGTACCCGTTCCGCACGGCGGCATATGGTGCGGCCGAGGTGGCATAATGCTGCAGCACGTGTGCCGCCGGGGAGGATAAACTCCTTGAGCGGGGCAAGTTGGACGTTGAGCGAGTCCAGGGTTTGTTCCAGCGCTGCCACACGGCTCGCTTGCAAAAGCCGGTAGCCGGGAATGGAAATTTCGCCTCCCAGGTCGAACAGGTCATGCTGAATCTGCGTCAGGGCTTGGCTTACTTGGAGTGGCAGCGGTTCGGCCAGCAATACCCCCAGCGCGGCATTGAGCTCATCCACGCAGCCCATGGCCTCTACACGCAAGCTGTCCTTTTCTATCCGGCTGCCGTCGCCGAGGCCGGTGGTGCCATCGTCACCCGTACGTGTATATATTTTGCTCAGGCGGTTGCCCATGGTCGCTTATCCTTGTCGCGTGCATAAGGCGCATTGTAAAGCAATGCGCATGCTGGCTCGCAAGCCAGCGCTTGGGTAAACTGCCTGGGTTCTTATTTCTTCTGTCTATCGTGGCCCATTCATCAATTCATTCACCTGAAAGCCCCAGTGTCATTCCGGCCATTGGCGTATTCGACTCCGGCGTGGGCGGGCTGTCCGTGCTGCGGCATATCCGTGAGCAGCTTCCTGGCGAGCACCTGCTTTATTTCGCGGATTCCCTGAACGCGCCATATGGTCCCAAGTCGCAGGCTTTCATCATTGAGCGATCCAGGGAGATTTCCCGGTTTTTGATTGGGCATGGAGCCAAGGCGATCGTCGTCGCGTGCAATACGGCCACAGCGGCTGCGATCCAGACTCTCAGGAGTGAGCTGGATATCCCCATCATCGGGATGGAGCCGGCAGTCAAGCCTGCCGCGGCTGCAACGCGTAGTGGGGTTGTGGGGGTGCTGGCTACGACCGGAACATTGAAGAGCGCGCAATTTGCCGCCTTGCTTGCGCATTACGGGAAGAATATCAGGGTGGTGACCCAGGCTTGCTTGGGTCTGGTCGAATGCATAGAGCGTGGAGACTTGGATGGTGAAGCCACCCGTGCGCTGGTGGCGGAGTATGTCGCCCCATTAATAGAGGCGGGAGCCGACACGATTGTGTTGGGATGCACGCATTACCCTTTTGCCAAATCCCTTATCGCCGAGATTGCCGGGCCGGATGTCGTGCTCATCGATACAGGAGAAGCGGTGGCGAGACAGGTTCGCCACCGCCTGGAAGAGGCAGGGTTGCTGGCCGCCTCAGGGATGCCAGATACCGTCAGAGCCTGGACCAACAGCCCTGCAGGTAATGCAAAACAGCTGATCCGCTTATTGCATGGCGGCGATATAGAAGTCGAGGCGATAGGCGGGCAATCACTCAGTTTACTGTGAGCATCGCTGTATCAATTTAAGGCATGGAAACAATAAAGCCGGACAAGTCCGGCTTTATTGTTTAATGGTGTGCGACGGTTTCGCCGGCTTTCAATCGATACTTGGTGCCGCAGTAAGGGCAAGCGACATGGCCCGTGGCAGCGATATCAAGAAAAACGCGCGGATGCGAGCACCACAGCGCTACCTCGTCGGTGGGGCAGTGCAGGGGCAGGTCTTTCGCAGTGACTTCGATTTCCTTGGTGTCGGTTGCCATGTCGTGTCCTCTTGCGCTGTGTTATACCAGTGTCAGCCAGCCGATATGCTCAGGGGAGCGGCCGTGCACCACGTCGAAATACTTGGATTGCAGCTTCTCGGTGATCGGGCCGCGCGTACCGGCGCCGATGGCGCGATTGTCCAGTTCGCGGATCGGGGTGACTTCGGCTGCGGTACCGGTGAAGAAAGCCTCGTCTGCAGAATAGACTTCATCACGGGTGATGCGTTTTTCGATGATCTGGTAACCGAATTCCGTAGCAAGCTGGACTACGGTGTCGCGCGTAATGCCTTCCAGCGCGCTGGTGAGGTCAGGCGTGTAGATCTTGTTGTTGCGGATGATGAAGATGTTCTCACCTGAGCCTTCGGCGACGAAACCGTCGACATCCAGCAGCAGGGCTTCGTCATAGCCGTCCTGAGCAGCTTCCTGGTGGGCCAGGATCGAGTTCATGTAGTTGCCGTTGGCTTTTGCCTTGCACATGTGGATATTGACGTGATGGCGCGCAAACGAGGAAGTCTTGACGCGGATGCCGTGCTTGATCGCCTCGTCGCCCATGTAGGCGCCCCATTTCCAGGCCGCCACGATCACGTGGGTGGAAAGCGTCTTGGCGGAGATGCCCATGGCCTCGGCGCCATAGAACGCCATTGGGCGCATGTAGCCCGACTCGAGATTGTTTTCGCGGATGGCGGCTTTTTGCGCTTCCAGCAGGGTCGCCTTGTCAAATGGCATTTTCATGCCCAGGATATGGGCGGAGCGGAACAGGCGGTCAGTGTGTTCCTGCAAGCGGAAAATCGCAGTGCCCTTGTCCGTTTTGTAGGCGCGCACGCCTTCAAATACGCCCATGCCGTAGTGCAATGTATGGGTCAGTACATGCGTAGTGGCATCACGCCAAGGTACCATTTTTCCGTCATACCAAATCAGACCATCGCGGTCGGCCATCGACATCTTTGCTTCTCCGTTACCAAGTGCTGTCAAAAACTTCCATTGTACGCGCAAGGCCTTGTATTTGAATAGCTGGTTTTCTCAAAATTGTTGGTGAGAAGGCGGTACCTGGCAATGGATCTACGCGGAGATCAAGCAAATAATATGGAGCCTAAATAAGTTGACTAATTTGATCGGATATTAACCACTTTTAAATTATGGTTAATGGGGGTAGAATGGTTTCATGGTGTCCTGTTTTGTAGTCAATAATAAAGTGAGAGATATGATGAAACTGAAGCAAAGTGTGTTGCTGGCTTGTGCGTTGATGGTTCCTGCCGCTGCGATGGCCGAGGCTGGCGACTGGGTGATCCGTGCGCGCGCGGTGAATGTGAGCCCGAATGAAGACAGCAAGCTGGGAAATTACACCAATGCCCTGCTGGGCGCTGGCGCTGGTTCCAAGCTGGAAGTCAACGACCAAGTGATTCCCGAGTTGGATATTTCCTACTATGTGACCAAGAACATTGCGCTGGAGTTGATCCTTGCCTTGGGTACCCGCCATGATGTCAGCATCAAGGGCGCCAATGGCGTGGCAAGCGAAAACCTGGGTTCCGTCAACCTGCTGCCGCCGACATTGACAGCACAATGGCACTTTCGTCCTGACCAGACATTCGACCCTTATGTCGGTGCCGGCGTGAACTATACCCGTTTTATGGATAACGGCCTGCACTCCAACCAAGTGGGTGATATTCGCGTCGAGCGCAACAGCTGGGGCCCTGCGCTGCAAGCCGGCTTCGATATCAACCTCAAGGATGGCTGGTTGCTCAACGCTGACGTCAAATACCTATGGATCGATACCGACGTCAAGCTCAAGAACGGCCCCAAGATCGATAGCCTGGACATCAATCCATGGGTCATCGGTTTTGGTTTCGGCAAGCGCTTCTAATTGCCTGGCAGCCACGGGCTGCGGTTTGGCATAAACCACCTAGTGGCCGATAATCCTAGTTTGGATTGTTGGACACGGGTGGATGTATGTTGAGATGGTTGTGGATTTTCCTGGTTTTCTCCTTGGTTGCATGCGGGCCGGGGAAGCAGGAGCTGGAACTATACGGCGTTGATATCAGCGACAGGGAGTTGGAAGGCGCTTTTACCCTGACTGACCATCAAGGCCAGGTGCGGCGCCTGGAAGACTTCAAGGGCAAGGTCGTGGTGTTGTTTTTCGGCTATACGCATTGCCCGGATGTGTGTCCGACCACCATGCTGTCCATGGCAAACGCCATGAAGCTGATGGGCGACAAGGCACAGGACGTACAAGTGTTGTTTGTCAGCGTAGACCCAGAGCGGGATACGCGAGAAGTGCTGGCGCAATATGTTCCATTCTTCGATGCGCGTTTTATCGGTTTGAACGGAACGCCGGAGCAGTTGAAGCGGGTCGCGAAGAATTACAAAGTGGTATACGCCAAGCGGCCGGCGGAAGACGGGGATGCTTATACCGTCGATCACAGTACCGGCGTGTATGTGGTTGACCGTAAAGGAAAAGTGCGTGCCTATTTGCGGCATGACGAGACGCCGGAACAACTGGCGCATGATATTACCCAATTTTATTAGGGTTTTTCTTGTCCAAGGGCTTGGATAAAGAATATAATTTTGCGATTTTTATAAATTAGACTTTTAGATGAGGAGTGCGACCATGGCAACGGCAAGCATTGCGTCTGCTGGTGTTGGTGCTAGCGAACAATATAACTACGATATTATTCGCAAATTCGCCATCATGACCTTGATCTGGGGTGCGATTGGTATGTTCGTCGGCGTGTATATCGCCTCTGAACTGGCCTTTCCGTTCCTGAATTTCGATAGCCCGTACATCACATTCGGCCGCCTGCGCCCTGTGCATACCAGTGGCGTGATCTTCGGTTTCGGCGGCAGCGCCCTGTTCGCAACCTCATACTATGTTGTACAGCGTACCTGTCAGGCCCGCCTATTCGGGGGCGAGGGGCTGGCCAATTTCACCTTCTGGGGCTGGCAGGCCGCGGTGGCGCTTTCTGCGCTCGGATACATGTTCGGCTATACGCAGGCACGCGAATATGCAGAGATGACCTGGCCGGTCGACCTGCTGATCCTCTTCGTATGGGTGGCTTACCTGGGCATCTATGTCGGCACCTTGCTCAAGCGCAAGCAGCCGCACATCTACGTTGCCAACTGGTTCTACCTTGCCTTTATCCTCGCAACGGCCCTGCTGCATATCTTCAATAACCTGCAAGTGCCCGTTAAGCTGTTCTCTCTGGAGTCCTACAGCCTGTTCTCCGGCACTCAGGATGCGATGACCCAGTGGTGGTACGGCCACAATGCTGTGGGCTTCTTCCTGACCGCAGCCTTCCTCGGCATGATGTACTACTTCGTTCCAAAGCAAGCCGGCCGCCCGGTGTACTCCTACCGCCTGTCCATCCTGCACTTCTGGGCGATTATCTTCCTCTACATGTGGGCGGGTGCGCACCACTTGCACTGGACTGCATTGCCTGACTGGACCGGCACACTGGCCGCCACCTTCTCCATCATGCTGTTGCTGCCATCCTGGGGCGGCATGATCAACGGCATCATGACCTTGTCTGGCGCCTGGGACAAGCTACGTACGGACCCGGTGATCCGCTTCCTGATCGTTGCGTTGTCCTTCTACGGCATGTCCACCTTTGAAGGCCCGATGATGTCCCTGAAGGATGTGAATGCGCTGTCCCACTATACCGACTGGACTGTAGGCCACGTCCACTCCGGTGCGCTGGGCTGGGTTGCCATGATCACCTTCGGCAGTATGTACCACCTGGTGCCGCGTATCTGGAACACCCAGATGTACAGCCTGCGCCTGATCAACGTCCACTTCTGGCTCGCGACAATCGGCGTCCTGCTCTACATCACCGCCATGTGGATCTCGGGCATCATGCAGGGTCTGATGTGGCGCGCTTTCGATGACTTCGGCAACCTGCAGTATTCCTTCGTCGAGTCTGTTGCTGCTGCGCATCCGTTCTACGTCATGCGTGCTGCGGGCGGGGCATTCTTCCTCGCGGGCATGATTCTCATGTGCTACAACATGTACAAGACCATCCGCCAAGGCAGCACCGAGGCCCATGCCGGCCTCAATGTGGCGGCAGCCTAATCGGCGCTTGATTGTAAAGACGAGTTACTGGAGTTATTCATGAAGCATGACAAAATTGAGCGCAACCTAGGCATACTGCTGGTGTTCACCATGCTGGCAATCAGTGCCGGCGGTATGGTTGAGATCATTCCACTGTTTTTCATCAAGGAAACAGTGGAAAAGGTCGAAGGCGTGCGTCCCTACACACCGCTGGAGCAGCGCGGCCGCGATATTTATACCCGTGAAGGCTGCTATCTATGCCACTCGCAGATGATCCGTCCCTTCCGTGACGAAGCATTGCGCTATGGCCACTATTCCCTGGCTGCCGAGTCCAAGTACGACCATCCGTTCCAGTGGGGTTCCAAGCGTACCGGTCCTGACTTGGCGCGCGTGGGCGGCAAGTACTCCAACAATTGGCATACCCAGCACTTGATCGCGCCGCGCTCCCTGGTGCCGGAATCCGTGATGCCTAACTACCCATGGCTGGCAACTACCGAGCTCAAGTACGACGACATCAAGGACCGCTTGCTGGCCCTGCGTCGTGTCGGAGTGCCGTATTCCAACAGCCAGGCGGAGTTCGAGCGCAATGTGAAAGAGTTCGGCGAGGATATTGCCAAGCAACTGCACATTCCTGATGCGGACAAGAACCTGGCCGCCCAGGCGCAGTCGGGCAACTACGATACTGACCCGAGCAATATCACCGAAATGGACGCGCTGGTGGCCTATTTGCAGGTGCTGGGCACCATGGTTGATTTCAAGAAATATGATGACGATTATTTCGTCAAATTCCGCTAAGGAGTAAAGACGATGGAATGGCTGCTCTGGTTCACTCGCTTTGAAAATACTAAGCCTTTGTCTTTGTTGATTTTCTTCCTCGTGTTCTGCGGCATCCTGTTCTATGTCTTCGGAAGCAAAAAGCGCGGCGAAAGGCTGGAAAGCCACAAGAATATTCCGCTGCAAGATGACGAAATCTAGTTAGGAAAGCATTATGAGTCAGGATAAGGCTACGACGACAACACCAAAGACCACGGGCCATAGCTGGGACGGTATTGAGGAATATACCAACCCGTTGCCCACCTGGTGGATCTGGGGGTTTTACATCACATTCATCTTCACCGTGGTCTACTGGCTGCTGTACCCGGCTTGGCCGATCGGCGACAAGTTCACCAAGGGTGTTCCCGGGCTGCATACCATTACCTACACTGCGACGACTGCAGACGGCAAGGAAGTGGAAAAGACCTCCCATTGGAACATGCGTGCCAAGTACATGCGTGAAATGAACGAGCATCAGGCCGACCAGAAGCAATGGTTCGACAAGGTGGCTGCGATGTCATTCGAGGACGTCTCCAAGGATGCCGAGCTGATGCAGTTCGTGAATTCCGCGGGCAAGACCCTGTTTTCCGACAACTGCGCGGCGTGCCACCAGGCAGGCGGTCAAGGCAAGATCGGCATGGCCCCTAACTTGACCGATGACCATTGGCAGTTCGGCGGTACCTACGAGCAGATCCACGCGACGATCGAAGGCGGCCGCAATGGCGTGATGCCTCCGTTCAAGGACAGCCTGGAAGACGATCAAATCACCCAGCTTGCACACTATGTATTAAGCTTGTCCGGCGAGCCGCATGATGCCGCCCTGGCTACGCAAGGCAAGACATTGTTCAGCGGTGCCGGGATATGCTTTACATGCCATGGTCCGGATGCCAAGGGCAATACGGCAATGGGTTCTGCCGACCTGACCGATAAGATATGGCTTTGGGCGGATGTCGGCGGCAAGACTGGGCAGGAAGCTAAGGTTGCCGAAGTGAAGCGTATCATCGCCGGCGGGATGAACAGCGGCGTGATGCCTGCTTGGGAGGAACGGTTGAAGCCAGAACAAATCAAGCTCCTGACTGTCTATGTACATGACACACTGGGCGGCGGTCGCTAAACCGCATCGATGTTGAATAAAGGCTCACGGTTGCGTGGGCCTTTATTTCTAGAGCAGTTGCATTTTTAGAGGGGTGGTGTATCACCAGCGTTATGGAAGCAACCAGTTCGGCCAGCACTACTAAAAAATCCCCGCTTCTAAACCGGCAAATCCCGATTGTCACGCGTTCGGTAAAAGGCAAGTTCCGCACTTTCAAGACTGCGGTGATGGTGATCGCCTACTCCGTCTATTTCCTGTTGCCGTGGATGCCATGGGAGCGCAATACCGCTGCGAGCCAGGCTGTATTGTTCGACCTGGAATCGCGCCGCTTCTTCATCTTCAACCTGGTTGTCTACCCCCAGGATATCTTCTGGCTCGCAATGCTGCTGTTCATCGCAGCCGCGTTGCTGTTCTTCACCACGGGCCTGATCGGCCGGGCATGGTGCGGCTATTTCTGCTTCCAGACCCTGTGGACCGACCTTTTCATCATGATCGAGCGCATGATCCAGGGGGAGCGGCCCGCACGCCTGAGATTACTTAAGCAGCCCTGGAACGCCGAAAAGATCATCAAGATGGGCAGCTCGCATGGCTTGATGGTGCTGGTGTCGTTCTGGACCGGGGTGACGTTTGCCTGCTATTTCGCCTATGCGCCGGATTTCGTGCCGCGGCTATTCGCTGGCACGGCCGCGGAGGCCGGGTACATCACCGTAGTGGTGCTGACCATCACGACCTATGTCGCAGCCGGCTTGTCGCGCGAGCACATCTGTACGCTTGCCTGCCCGTATGCCAGGTTCCAGGGCGTCATGTATGAACCAGATACCCTAGCTGTCGCCTACGATGTGAAGCGCGGGGAAGGCACCGCCGGCCGCAAGGCGCCGGCCAAGGGGTTGCGCACCCGCGAGGAACGCCAGGCGGCCGGCCACGGCGATTGTATCGATTGCGGCTTCTGCGTCCAGGTCTGCCCGACCGGGATCGATATCCGCGACGGCTTGCAATACCAGTGTATTTCCTGCGGCCTGTGCATCGACGCATGCAACAACATCATGGATTCCATCGGCTCTCCGCGCGGCCTAATCCGCTATGACTCCGAGCAGAATATCGCCAGCCCGGCTCCGCACAAACCGCGCCTGGAGTGGAAGCGACCCAAGGTCCTGGGATATGCCTCGGCGCTGGTGGTGGCGACGATGGTGTTGTTCTACAACATCGGCACCCGGAACGATACCGAGGCCAACGTGCAGCAGGTCAGGCAGCCCTTGTTCGTCATGCTCTCCGACGGCAGCGTGCGCAACCGCTACCAGATCAATATCGCCAATAAGACCGAGCACGAACAGCGCTACGAGCTGAAAGTACAAGGCATTCCCGCCGGCGCGCTGGACCTCGGCAACATCCCGGAAATCCGCGTGCGTGCCGGCAAAAGCCTGAGCCTGAATGCCAAGGTTGACCTCGCCAGCGATATCGCGCGTAATACCAAAGAATTCTCGTTTGTGATCATCCCCACCATCGCTGACGCCGAGCCCGTAGTGGTGAAGACCAATTTCAACAGTCATTGATACATGCTTAAGCTGATTCCCGTTTTATCCATTGCCGAAACCTTGTTCGGTGGCCTCATCTTCGCCATCGGGCTTTATTTTCTGCTGCGAGCCGCCCGGGTAGCCAACTTCTGGGCAGCCGTATTGAGCGGCGCCATCCCGTTCCTGCTGTATATCGTCTACAGCACCCAGCATTGGGCGGGCGGCGATGTGCTGGCGATCCACTTTGCGGTGTTCCTTGCCAATGCAGGCCTGCTCGGCGTGTTTGGCAGCATGAAGCAGAAGCAGCAATCCATGCATTGGGCCCCGAAGATCATCATCGGCTTTTTCATTTTCCTGGTGATTTCCAATGCGATCCTGCTCTCCATAGCAGGCCGGGGACTGCCGCAAGGCCTGACATCCTTTTTCCTGCCCAATCCTGACAACCAGCGGGTGCACACCGCTTTTCCAGGCGTGATGCCGCATGACCGCAACAAGAGCTACCAGCCGCACCTCGAGCAGCTGCAACAACAGCAAGCCCTGGGGTGGCAGCTCAAGCTGCAAGGAGTCGAGGATCTTAACCCAGGCACCTCGAAGCGCATTGCGGCGCGTATTCTCGACGAGAATGGCAATGCCGTCACCCAGGCCGAGGTGACGCTCAATTTCTGGCGCATGGCGAATAGCCGCGACGACAAGATTTACGCCCTGGAAGAACAGGCCGAAGGGGAATATGGCGCCGATGTCGTCCTGCCCGACTCGGGGCGATGGATTGCCGAAGTATTGGTCAAGCAGGGCGACAAACGCTACCGCAAGCAGGAGTCGCTGTTCATCGGCGATGAATAGTCCGCAGGCGCTGGAAGCGTCTTGCTACCATTGCGGCCTGCCGGTGCCGGCTAGCAGCGAGTTTCACGCGGCCATTCTCGGGCAGCGCCGCCGGATGTGCTGCCATGGCTGCCAGGCGGTAGCCGAGTCGATCGTCGAGAACGGGCTGGAGGACTATTACCGGCACCGTACCGAGCTGCCCCAGACAGCCGAGGAGTTGGTGCCGGACGAACTGCGCCAACTTGAGCTGTACGACCATCCCGAAGTGCAGAAAAGCTTTGTGCACGATGAATCGGGAAACTTGCTGGAGGCCTCGCTGATTCTCGAGGGGATCACGTGTGCAGCCTGCATCTGGCTCAATGAGCGCCACCTGCAGCAGTTGGACGGCGTCGCGTCCGCCTCGATCAATTATTCCTCCCATCGTGCGCGAGTGCGCTGGGATGACAGCAAAATCCGCTTGAGCCAGATCCTGGCCGAAATCCGAAAGCTGGGCTATCACGCCCATCCCTTCAGCGCTCAACAACAGGAAGCCGTTCGCGAGCAGCAGCGGCGGCAGGATTTCCGCCGGCTGGCGATAGCGGGGCTTTCCGCAGCGCAGGTGATGATGGTGGCCGTGGCATTCTATGCCGGCCCTGAACAGGGGCTGGAGCCTGCCACCGAGCAACTGCTGCGCTGGTTCAGCCTGGTGATCACCGTCCCGGCGATGATCTATTCGGCCTGGCCGTTCTACCAAGCCGCCTGGCGCAGCATCGACAATCGCAGGGTGGGCATGGACGTGCCTATCAGCCTGGGCCTGATCACCGGCTTCATCGGCAGCGTCTGGGTGACATTCCAGGGGCAAGGCATTGTCTACTACGACACCCTGACCATGCTGATTTTCTTCCTGCTCGCCACGCGCTACCTCGAACGCCACGCACGCGAGAAGTCCGTAGAAGCGGCGGAGAACCTGCACCGGCTGATTCCCCCGATGGCTACCAGGCTGGATGATAACCAGCAGCCTCAGATGGTGCCGCTGCACGAGCTGCAAGTGGGCGATACCTTGCTGGTGAAACCCGGCGAGGCCATTGCAGGCGACGGCGTCGTGACGGAAGGGGAAAGCCAGGTCGATGAGGCATTGCTCACCGGCGAAAGCCGCCCGGTGGCCAAACTGCCGGGGGCGTACGTCTATGCTGGCAGCGTCAATTACGAAAGTCCGCTGCAAGTCAGGGTGACCGGCCTTGGCGAGCAGACCGTGATTGCGGGGATCGCGCGTCTGCTGGACCGCGCCCAGGCGGAGAAGCCGCGCCTGGCGAGGGTGGCCGATCATGTCGCCATGTATTTCACTAGTATCCTGCTGATTGCCGTCGTGGTGATTGGCCTGGCCTGGTGGTGGATCGCGCCGGAGCGCTGCTTTGAGATCGTGCTCGCGGTGCTGGTGGTGAGTTGCCCGTGCGCGTTATCGCTGGCAGCGCCAGCGGCATTTGCAGCGGCTGGCTCGCACCTGGTCGGGCAGGGCGTGTTGCTGACGCGCGGCCATGCCTTGGAGTCCCTCGCCAAGGTCACGCATGTGGTGTTCGACAAGACCGGCACGCTGACTATCGGCCGTCCGCACATTATTGCAACCGTTCCCTATCATGGATACGAGGCTGAAGCGTCGCTGCGCATTGCCGCAAGCCTGGAGCAGGCCTCGGAACATCCGCTGGCACGCAGCTTCACCGACATGGTGCCCGCGGGCGAGCGTTCCGGCGTGGTTGGCGTAAATAACCAGCCAGGCAAGGGCATCAGCGGCGAAGTGGACGGCGAACGCTACTTTATCGGCAATATGGCGCTCAACTCTCAGGTTGCATACCCGGAGTTAGCGGGCCTGGAGCCTGGGGCCAGCATCGTATGGCTCAGCAATTCGCAGCAGGTGACGGCGGCATTTGTATTGGCGGATACGATGCGCCCGGAAGTCACGGCGCTGGTAGGCAATCTCAAGAGGCGCAACATTGCCGTATCGATATTGAGCGGTGATACCGCATCCAGCGTGCAGCATTTCGCCTCGGTGGCCGGTATCGACGACTGGCGGGCGGGCCTGACCCCCGAGGGCAAGCTTGCCGCCTTGCGCGAGATGCAGCAGCGAGGAGAGGTGGTTGCCATGGTCGGCGACGGCATCAACGACGCCCCGGTGCTGGCAGGGGCGCAAGTATCGTTCGCCATGGGCAATGGCACGCAAATGGCGAGGGCCTCCGGAGATATTGTGCTGCTTGGGGAAAACCTGCAGGAGATCGACCATGCCATCACCACGGGACGCTTCACCGTCAGCATCGTTCGTCAGAACTTCACATGGGCCTTGGTCTATAACGCCGTGGCATTGCCGTTTGCCGCCACGGGGCTGATTGCGCCATGGATGGCGGCGATCGGCATGTCTGTGAGCTCCCTCATCGTCATACTTAACGCCTTGCGCCTGCGATAGCGCATTCCAACTTTTCCCCTTCGATTTCTTTTCGCGAAAGTGACGTGTTCTCGTGTAGTACGAAGAATGATTCTTGTTGGTATTTTTCTTTATAAAATCATTAAAAATCAATAATTTACAAAAATATTTTCCTATCCATTCCAGATGATATTGGGTATGATGCGTGCAATTGGACAAATCATCCGTGGAGGCGCTATGAAAGGCGATAAGAAAATCATCGAAACCCTGAACGAGCTGCTGGCAGGCGAGCTGACAGCTGTTGATCAATACCTGCTCCATGGCGAAATGTATGCCGACTTCGGCCTGGGGCAACTGGCGCAGAAAACCCTGCATGAGTCCGACCATGAGCGCCAGCACGCGCGCGCCATCATCCAGCGTATCCTGTTCCTGGAAGGCAAGCCGAACCTGGAAAAGCGCCATGCGCTGACGACGGGGAAAACCGTGCCCGAGATGCTGAAGTCGGACCTGGCGCTGGAATACAAGGTCGTAGCCGATCTCAAGGCTGCCATGGCGCAATGCGAAAAGGCCAGCGATTATGTGACACGCGACATGCTGTTGCTGCAACTCGACGATACCGAAATGGACCATGCCTACTGGATCGAGCAACAGCTGCGCCTGATCGGTTTGGTTGGGCTGGAAAACTACTTGCAGAGCCAGATGAAGTCTGAGCCTGCGGTTTGATAAGGAGCATATGATGAAGGGCGACAAAAAGATTATCGATATCCTCAACAAGGTATTGAAGAATGAGCTCACCTCGATCAACCAGTACTTCCTGCATGCCCGCATGTTCCGCAACTGGGGGCTGGAAAAGCTCAACGACTACCAGTACAAGCAGTCCATCCGCGTAATGAAGGAGGCGGATGAGCTGATCGAACGCATCCTGTTCCTGGACGGCCTGCCCAACCTGCAGAACCTGGGCAAGCTGCTGATCGGTGAAAATGTGGTGGAATGCCTGCAGGGCGACCTCAAGTATGAAAGGGAAATTCACCGACCGTTGCTGGTGGAGGCGGTCGCGTTATGCGAGGAGTTGCAGGATTACGTCAGCCGCGACCTGCTGGAAGAACTGCTGGAAAAAAGCGAGGCCGCGATCGATTGGCTGGAAACCCAGCACAGCCTGATTGCCGACGTGACATTGCCCAACTATCTGCAAGCCCATATGGAAGCCGCAGATTAAACTGGCTTTCATCCAGAAAAAACCGCAGCTTGCCTGCGGTTTTTTATTACATGTTGGCCGGGAATTTCTCTTGACAAGACAGTGAGTTAAAAACGATAATGGTTATCGTTTGTTAACGCATCTTGATTCAGCAAGAGAAAGCCACCGATCGTTCTATGTACGTCTGTGTTTGTCGGGCCATCACTGATCGCCAAATTCTCCAGGCAGCGCGCGCAGGAGCCAGCAGTCTCAAGGATTTGAGGCGCGATCTGGGCGTGGCCACCGAGTGCGGCCAATGTGCCAGTTGCGCCAAGCAATGCTTGCGCGAGGCGCACCAGGAAAACGACATCGCCATGCCGGTCGGCTTTGCCTGATTAGACTCTATTTCTATTGCCGGCGAGCATATTACCCGCCGGTGCCAGCATTTCCCGTTTATTTCTTTGCTTACAGTAAATGATCCAGCAGGTCTGGACCAAATACCTCGCGCTTGATGCGGTTAGGGTTGACGCCTGCCTGCAATAGCTGTTCGCGTTGCGCTTGCATGAAGCCCAGCGGTCCGCACAGGTAAATATCCGCATTCTGCAGCGCTGCCGGCCATAAGCCGGTGATGTCCATCTGTCCTTGATATACGCCGCCTATGCTGCCGTGTGCGCCTTCCAGGCTTTCATAGAACAATGCGGTTGCCAGGTTGGGCATGCGATACCTGGCTTCTTGCAGGTCCAGGCTATGGCTTTGCCATGCCGGGCTGCGCGCCGCATGCGCGAAGAATACCGGGCGCTGCGGTGCGAGGTCGCGCACTGAGTTCAGCATGGACAGCATGGGGGTAATGCCGACGCCGGCCGAGAGAAGCAGTAATGGCTGGTCGCTGATGACGGTATCCAGCACAAAATCGCCGAATGCAGGCGTGGCCTGGATCAGGTCGCCGACCTTGACTTCGTCATGCAGCCAGTTGGAAACCAGGCCCTGCGGCTTTTCTGCCTCCTGTTCGCGCTTCACCGAGATGCGCCACCATGGGGCCGTGCTTGAGTCCGACAGGCTGTATTGCCTGAGCTGGCGCCTCTTGCCTTGCTCGAACTGCATTTCCACGCTGATATATTGCCCGGGCAGGAAATCCCCTGGTTTACGCCCGTCCGGGTGCTGCAGGTAAAACGAGACAATGTGCTCTGACTCGAATACCTTGCGCGCGATCTTGAGCGTCATCAAGGCGCCTGCCGTGCTGGCGGTGCTCGCATACAGCGATTTTTCCTCCTCGATCAGGAGGTCGGCCAGCAGCCAATAGGCCTCGCCCCAGGCTGCCAGCAGCTCATCGGTGGCGGCCTCTCCCAATACTTGCTTGATGGCGCCGAGCAGGTGCGTGCCGACGATAGGGTAGTGCTCCGGCTTGATGCCGACGGCGGCATGCTTGTGCACGATGCGCTTGACCACGGGCGCCAGGGTGGCAGGATTATCGATGTTGGCGGCATAGGCGAAGACGGCAGAAGCCAAGGACTGCTGCTGGATGCCGCTGGCCTGGTTGCCCATATTGAACAGGTTCTTGAGCTCGGGGTGGGTGCCCAGCATGTTCTGGTAGAAGGTTTGCGTGATTTTTAGGCCGTGTTCCCTCAGGACGGGAACGCTGGCGTCAATGTAGGGACGGGCTGCGGCAGAAAGCATATCGGCTCCTTATGTTGTATATAAAATGAAACAATTACTGCAAAAAAAAGGCGCGGCAGTGTGGTGCGGGCATTTCAGTGCACTCCCGCCAGATGGCTTTGCTGCAGCTTGATGATGATATTGGCCGTGCGGTTGTGGATCACGTCCTGCAAGGTATAGGTATCCATGTATTCGTAGAATGCATTCAGGCCCTGGTCCAGCGCATGCCTGAGCCCGCATTGCCCTTCCAGCGGGCAGGGAGGCTCCTGGCAGTTCACCAGCGACACGCTGCCTTCCAGTACGCGGATCACGTGGCCCAGGTTTAATGAGCCTGGGTCCGTGCCCAGCCTCAGCCCGCCATTCGGCCCGCGCGTGGTTTGAATCCAGCCGGTCTTGTTCAGGAAGGTGACGACCTTGATCAGGTGGTTGCGCGGGATATTGAACTGCGTGGCGATTTCACTGATGGTAATGGGCTTGTTGCGGTCATGCTGGGAAACGTACATCAATACGCGTAAGCCAAGATCGGTGAATTTGGTGAGCTGCATGTCGGGCAGTATAGTATTGTTTATTTTTACATGCAACAATTGGCAATGATTGAGGACAGGAAATCCTCTAATCTGCTCAGCCGAGACGGTAGAGCTGCTGCGAACAGGCCTTGAGGGCTTGCTCGGCGGCCGGGTAGTCGGGGTAAAGCTTGGCCACTACTGCCCAGAACCTGGCGGAGTGGTTCATCTCGCGTAGGTGCGCGAGCTCGTGGGCAATGACGTAATTGATCAGCGCGGGCGGCGCCTGGACCAGGCGCCAGTTGAGGCGGACTTCGCGCCTGGAGTTGCAGCTGCCCCAGCGGGTTTTGGCATTGGAAAGAAACAGGGCGGGGGTGGGTTCTCCCAGCCTTGCCGCGAATATAGGCAGGCGCCGCGCGAAATCCATCCTGGCTTCCTTCTGCAGCCATTGGATCACCTTGCGGGCAATCATGGCGTGGTCATGAATATCAGCGGCGGCGAGTTTCAGCATATTGCCTTCGAGCTTGGGGCTGCTATTGCGCGTCGATGATGTGATCCTCAAGATCAGCGGCTGGCCCAGCAGTTGCAGTTCGGCGCCATCGCGCCACTCGAATTCGGGAACGATAACCGCCTGCCTGGCCTTGAGCTTGGTGGTAATCCAGCGTGCCTTGCTGCGCAACAGGGCTTCGAGGTCGGCATGGCGGATGCGCAGCGGCGCATGCACGATCAGGCCATCCACGGTGATCTTCATGCCGATGGTGCGCCTGGCCCGCCGCTCAAGCTGGTAAGGGATTTGCTCCCCGTTGGGCAGGGCCAGGACGTATTGCATTATTTGCGGTCCAGCAGCAGCATTTCCTGCTCGATCCAGTCCTCGACCCGCTGGTTGAGCTCATCGGCCTTGATGCCTGCGGTTTCAATCGGCTTGCCTATGCTGAGCGTGATCGTGCCGGGACGCTTGAGGAAGGAGTTCTTGCCCCAGTATTCGCCGGCATTGTGCGCCACGGGCACGACGGTGGACTTGGTGTGCGCGGCCAGCCATGCCCCGCCAATATGGTATTTGCCGCGGGTGCCGGGAGCGACGCGGGTGCCTTCGGGGAAGATCACGACAAAGAATCCCTGCTTGAGGCGTTCCTTGCCCTTGGCGACCAGTTGCTTGAGGGCTTCGCGCCCCGCCGCGCGGTTGATGGCGATCGGCGAGGTCAATGCCAATCCCCAGCCGAAAAACGGGATCCACAGCAATTCGCGCTTCAGCACCCAGACCTGCGGCGGGAAAATCTGCTGCAAGGCCAGGGTCTCCCATGCGGACTGGTGCTTGCAGAGGAGGACGCTGGGATGGTCGGGAATGTTCTCCCTGCCGATGACGCGATAGCGCAAGCCGCAGGTCAGCTTCAGCCACCAGAGCATGCTCCTGGCCCAGCCGGAGATCAGGATGTAGCGCGTCCTGCGCGGCAAGGGGAAGGTGAGGAGGGAAAGCGTGGTGAATATCGGGGTGAAAATCCACATGCCCAGCATGTAGAGGGAGGAGCGGATATAGATCATAGATTAAGCAAATTCGATCAGCCAGGTTGTGAAGCGAGTTCAGTGATGATGCGGCGCGCTGCCTCGGCCAGGTTATCGCATACCCAGGTGTTTTCCGGCAGGCCGCCGGCCGCCAGGGTTTTCTCGCCCTTGCCCGTGAGCACCAGGATAGGCTGTGCGCCGAATACCGCGCTGGCCTGCAGGTCGCGCAACGAGTCTCCCACGCTGGGCACGCCCTTGAGGTCCATGTTGAAGCGCTTGCTTATTTCTTCAATCATGCCTGGCTTGGGTTTGCGGCAATTGCAGTTCGCATCCGCCGCATGCGGGCAATAGAACAGGGCATCGATGCGGCTACCAAACTGCGCGAGCGCCTTGTGCATCTTGTCGTGGATAGCGTTCAGGGTGGCCATGTCGAACAGCCCACGGCCAATGCCCGACTGGTTGGTCGCCAATGCCACCCGGTAACCGTTCTGGTTGAGCAGGGCAATGGCTTCCAGGCTGCCCTCGATCGGTTTCCATTCATCAGGGCTCTTGATGAACTGGGCGCTGTCTTGGTTGATTACCCCGTCGCGGTCGAGTATGACAAGTTTCATGGCGGTTCCCGGTCAGGCTGTTATGGCTATTATGCCGCGAGCCTGGACAAATCGGCTACCTGGTTCATGGCCTGGTGCAGGTTCGCCAGCAATGCGAGGCGGTTGGCCTTCAATGCAGGGTCGTCGGCATTGACCATCACATGGTCGAAAAACGCGTCCACGGGTGCCTTGAGCGCGGCCAATGCCTTGAGCGAGCCTGTGTAGTCGCCGGCGGCAAACGCCTGTTGCGCCTGCGGCTGCACTTGCGACAGCGATTGCGTCAATGCTTTTTCCGCCTCTTCCTGCAGCAGTGCCGGGTTGATATTGCTCTCGATCGCGCTTTCGGACTTCTTGAGGATATTGCCGACGCGCTTGTTGGCGGCGGCCAGGCTGGCCGCTTCGGGCAGGCTGGCGAAAGCGCGCACGGCTTCCAGCCGCTTGGCGATATCGCCGAGCAACTGAGGTTTCAGTGCCAGCACCGCGTCAACTTCCTGCACGCTGTAGCCCTGGTCGCGCAGGCTGCCGGACAGCCGGTCGAAAATGAACTCTTCCAGCGCCTGCAATGCCGCACCACGGTCGAACTCATGCTGGAATACCGATAATGTCTGTTCAAGCAGGGTGTCGAGCGGCAATGACAAGCCGCCCTCGGTGAGGATGCGGAGGATGCCGATGGCATGGCGGCGCAGCGCGAACGGGTCTTTTTCGCCGGTGGGTTTTTCGCCGATGCTGAACATGCCCGCCAGGGTTTCCAGCTTGTCGGCGAGCGCGACCACCAGGCCGATACGGTTGCGCGGCAGCTTGTCGCCAGCGAAGCGCGGGCGGTAGTGGTCCTCGATGGCATAGGCGATGTCGTCGCTCAGTCCCTCGTGCTGCGCATAGTAGCGTCCCATGATGCCTTGCAGTTCGGGAAACTCCCCGACCATGTCGGTGACGAGATCGGCCTTGGCCAGTTGAGCGGCCTGCGAGGCTTGTGCGGCCAGGGTCTGGTCGCCCAGGGCCGTGGCAACCAGGTTGGCGATCGCGCTGACGCGGGCGATGCGCTCGCCTTGCGAGCCCAGCTTGTTGTGGTATACCACCTTGGCCAGGCCGGGAATGCGCGACTCCAGGGTTTTCTTGCGGTCCTGCTCGAAGAAGAACTTGGCGTCGGCCAGGCGCGGGCGCACCACGCGCTCGTTGCCGCCGATCACGGCGCTCGGGTCTGCCGGGCTGATGTTGGAGACGATGAGGAACTGGTTGGTGAGCTTGCCTTGCGCATCCAGCAGCGGGAAGTATTTCTGGTTAGCCTTCATGGTGAGGATCAGGCACTCCTGCGGCACGGCAAGGAACTCCTGCTCAAATTGCCCGACCAGCACGTTGGGGCGCTCGACCAAGGCGGTGACTTCGTCCAGAAGGGCCTCGTCCTCGATCGGGCGCAGCTTGAGCTTGCTTGCGGCAGCTTCCAGTTGGCGCGCGATTTCGTCGCGGCGTTCCTTGAAGCCGGGAATCACCGCGCCGTCCTGCTGCAATTGTTCGGCATAGCTGTCGGCATTGCGCAGCACGATAGGGTTCTGCGTGGCCTCGAAGCGATGGCCTTGCGTCTGGTTGCCGGCATTCAGGCCCAAAGTATTGATTGCGATAACCTCGCTGCCATGCAGCGCGACCAGGCCGTGCGCGGGGCGCACGAAGTTGACATTGCTCCAGCCGTCCTGCAACTGGTAGGTCATGACCTTGGGAATGGGCAGCTTGGCGATGGCTTCATCCAGCGCTTTCTGCAAGCCTTCCGCCAGTGTTGCCCCTGTGACGGTGAGGTCGAGGAACAGCACTTCGGCCTTGCCGTCATGCTCGCGTTTGAGCTGGCCGATTACGCTGGCATTGGCGCTGGCATCGACGCCCAGCGCCGTCAGTTTTTTCAGCAAGGCGGGCGTGGCGTTGCCGTCGGCATCCAGGCCTACGCTGACCGGCATGAGCTTCTGCGCGACGGCCTTGTCATCGGCCTTGGCGGCGACATTGGGGATGTGCGCGGCGAGGCGGCGCGGCGAGGCGTAAGAGGCGACGCTGGAGTCTGCGGCGGTGAGGCCTTGCGCCTTCAGGCTGTCGAGCAGGGTTTGGGAAAACGCCTGGCCGAGCTTGTTCAATGCCTTGGGCGGCAGTTCTTCGACGAATAATTCTACGAGTAGGTTGCTCATGCTGCTGCTTTCTTTGCCAGTTCTGCCAATACTTCATCCGCCCAGGCCTTGGGCGCCATCGGGAAGCCAAGCCGGGCGCGGCTGTCGAGATAGCTTGCGGCCACGGCGCGCGCCAGGTTGCGGATGCGGCCGATATAGGCGGCGCGTTCGGTGACGGAAATCGCGCCGCGCGCGTCGAGCAGGTTGAATGTATGCGCGGCCTTGAGCACTTGCTCGTAGGCGGGCAGGGCGAGTTTATGCTCCATGAGTTCCTGCGCCTTCTTTTCATGGGCGTTGAAGGCGGTGAACAGGAAATCGGCGTCGCTGTGCTCGAAGTTGTAGGTGGATTGCTCTACCTCGTTCTGGTGGAATACGTCGCCGTACTTGAGGTCGGGCGCGCCGTTGATGCCCTTAGAATAGACGAGGTCGTAGACGTTTTCCACACCTTGCAGATACATCGCCAGACGTTCCAGGCCATAGGTGATTTCGCCGGTGATCGGACGGCAGTTGATGCCGCCCACCTGCTGGAAGTAGGTGAACTGCGTGACTTCCATGCCGTTGAGCCAGACTTCCCAACCCAGGCCCCAAGCGCCCAGCGTCGGGTTTTCCCAGTCGTCCTCGACGAAGCGGATGTCGTTTTTCTTCAGATCGAAGCCCAGGGCTTCCAGCGAGCCCAGGTAGAGTTCCAGGATATTGTCGGGTGCCGGCTTGAGCACGACCTGGAATTGGTAATAGTGCTGCAGGCGGTTGGGGTTCTCGCCGTAGCGGCCGTCCTTGGGGCGGCGGCTGGGCTGCACGTAGGCGGCCTTCCAGGGCTCGGGGCCGAGCGCTCGCAGGAAGGTGGCGGTATGCGAGGTGCCTGCGCCGACCTCCATGTCGTAAGGTTGCAGCAGCGCACAGCCTTGTTTGTCCCAATATTGCTGCAGGGTCAGAATGATCTGTTGAAAAGTCAGCATGGTGTGATTAATTATTTGTCTGGATTGGGTTTGCCCGCACGCCGGCATCGCGTGATGGCCGGTAGCGGACCACACAATGCATCAGCGTGCAAAAGGGCTTGATTTTACTTCTTTTTACCGCGCGGCAAAAGGCCGGGCGCGACGGCGCCATAAAAGGCCGACTGCGGTGAACAGCAGGATCAGGACCGGCCAGTTGCCCCAGCGTACATAAGGGGTCGTTCCCTGATAGCCTTGGACTTCGCCTTCAAGGATGGTGGTCTCGAAATGCGGCGCATGGGCGGCCAGCGTGCCGTCTGCCCGGATGATGGCGGTGGCGCCGGTATTGGTTGAGCGCAGCATCATGCGCGCGGTTTCCATCGATCGGGCCTGTGCAATCTGCAAATGCTGGTAGGCGGCAAACGACTCCCCGTACCAGGCATCGTTGCTGGTGTTCACCAGGATGTTGGCTGCGGGCAACTGCAGGATGATTTCCTCGCCGAACACGTCCTCGTAGCAGATGTTGATGGCGACGGCTTGTCCGGCGATCCGCATCGGACGTTGCTGGAAGCCGCCTCGAGACATGTCGGTGAGCGGGATGTCCAGCCAGTTCTCGTAGACCCAGCCAAACACCTGCTTGAGCGGAATGAATTCGCCGAAGGGCACCAGGTGCGTCTTTCTGTAGGATTGCTCAGGCGAGCTGCCCAGGCTCAGCATGCTGTTGTAGTAATGGTCGTTTTCATGCTCGACCGTGCCGATCAGAATGTCGCCGCCATTTTTCCGTGCATGGTCAGCAAGGCGTTGCAGGTAATCGGCTGGCAACTGGCTGGAGATCAGCGGGAACGCGGTCTCAGGCAGGATGATGAGTTGCGCCTTGGTCTGCAGCGTCATGTCCAGATAGCGCTGCAACGTTTCGCGCAATGTCTGGTTTTCCCATTTCAGGTCCTGCGTGATATTGCCCTGCAGCAAGGCGACGGAAACTGGCGCACCCGCCGGTGTGCTCCATTGCGGCAGCTTCAACAGACCGCCGGCAACCCATAGCAGGATCAGCAATGCCGCGCTGCGGCGCAAGACGGCCCTCTGGCGCCAATGCAATGCCATGGCGGCGAGCAGGCTGGCGCTGACGACGGTGGCGAGCGATACGCCGTGAATGCCGAGCACCGGGGCGAACCCGGCCAGCGGACTGCCTGGGATTTGCGAATAGCCCGACAACAGCCAGGGGAAGCCGGTGAATATCCAGCCGCGCACCCATTCGCTCAATACCCATAGTACCGGGATGCTCAGCCAGGGGTTGCCAAGTGCGCGCGCGCCCCAGCCGGTGGCAGCCGGGAACAGAGCCATGAAGAGGCTGAGCATGAAGGTGGCGAAGACGGCCATGCCAGCGGGCATGCCGCCAAAGTCGTGCAGGCTGATGTAAATCCAGTAAATGCCGACGCCAAACAAGCCAAGCCCGAAGGCCAGGCCCAACCACCAGGCCTGGGCCGGGGTTTCCGACTGCTGCCATAGGTAGATCAGGCCGGCCAATCCCATTATCGTGGCCGGATACCAATAAAAGGGCGCAAAGCCGATGACGCAGAATGCCCCGGCAAGCAGGGCGGCAAGGTGGGGTAAACCCAAGCGCGGAAGTTTCAAGTGGGCCTCAGGGGTATTAAACTGGACGGATATCGCGTGTTTATTGCATTATAGCGGCTCGGGCTGGTATCAGGCATGCGGCATGCATGCGCTACTCAAACTGACTGTTTTTGACGGGAGATAATATGTTTAAAGAATTCAAAGCGTTTGCGATGCGCGGCAACGTAGTCGACATGGCGGTGGGTATCATTATCGGTGCGGCGTTCGGCTCCATCGTGAAATCCCTGGTTGACGACGTCATCATGCCGCCGATTGGCTTGTTGCTCGGTAACGTGGATTTCAGCAACCTCTTCATCGTGCTCAAAGACGGTGCTGAAGTGGCTCCACCCTATGCCTCCGTTGCGGCCGCGCATGCTGCCGGCGCAGTGACCCTCAACTACGGCTTGTTCATCAATGCGGTGGTAAGCTTCCTGATCGTGGCGTTTGCCGTGTTCCTGCTGATCCGCGCCATCAACAAGCTCAAGACTACCGAAGTGCCTGAGCCAGCCGCTACGCCAGAGGATGTGCTGTTGTTGCGTGAAATCCGCGACTCGCTCAAGAAGTAGCCTTCAGCAGTATTGTCGCCAATCATTGGATTGGCATATTGTCTAGGTATCGCAATAAAAAAGCCAGATAAATTCCGGCTTTTTTATTGCGTTGTAACGCTCCGTCTATAGGTCGGGAGTAAACGGATTGGGGGCGGCCTCGCTCTCATCCTTGCCATCGTGGTTCATGAACACCACCATGACCACGTTATCGCCGACAAAATCCAGCTCGGTGGTCTGGTAATAACTGCCCTCAAGATCGGTGTTGATGTAGTGGTATTGCCAGACCGAAGCCATCAACTCGTCGGTGCCAGGACGGTGATAGTCCTGCTTGCTGGCAGGCTCTCCGAACTGGGCGACGATAGTGGCCTTATCGAACTGGTGGATGTTTTGGACAAACTCGGTCTCGGCGGTGGGAATGGCTGCTTCAGGTGACTGCTGGCTTTCTTCCGCCAGGAGCGGGCCGGAGGACAGAGACAATAACAGGGTAAACCACACGATACGCATCACGTAACTCCCCATGCAAGGTGTCAGACTGGTTTGACGGCGGTCTTTGCCTAAAGTTCCTGTTCCAACAATGGCTTACTGTGTGCTCTCTGGCGAAGCGCTTGCTGGCTATAGATCGCTTTCATGCTGTATTGCCGGCACGATTTCGACCAATAGGGAATAAACGCGGCGGCTGTCGGCGCGCAACACCGTGACATTGAGGTTGTCGAAACTGACTTCCTCGCCGCGCTTTGGCATGTGCTGGAACTTGCTTACCACCAGGCCGCCTATGGTGGAGAATTCCTCGTCGCTGAACTCGGTGCCCAGGGCTTCGTTGAAGTCCGCAATTTCCGTGAGCGCCTTGACGCGGTAGCGGCCATGCGCGTCCTGGATGATGTTGTCTTCGTTCTCGTCTTCGTCGAACTCGTCCTCGATATCGCCGACGATCTGCTCCAGGACGTCCTCGATGGTGACCATGCCGGCCACGCCGCCGTATTCGTCGACGACGATCGCGATGTGGTTGCGGTTGCTGCGGAACTCCTTGAGCAGGACATTGAGGCGCTTTGATTCGGGGATGAACACGGCCGGACGCAGCATCTCGCGCACGTTGAAGTCCTTGCCGCTGTAGAACTGCAACAAGTCCTTGGCCAGCAAGATGCCGATGACGTCGTCCTTGTTTTCGTCAATGACGGGAAAGCGGGAGTGCGCGGCTTCGATGACAAACGGGATGAATTTCTCGGGCGGGTCGGTAATGTCGATGACGTCCATTTGCGAGCGCGGGATCATGATGTCGCGCACCTGCATTTCGGAAACCTGCAAGACGCCTTCTATCATGGCCAGCGCGTCGGCATCGAGGACGCTGTTGGCGTAGGCGGTGTGGAGTTGTTCGATGAGTTGCTCGCGGTCTTCAGGCTCGCGCAGCAGGAAATGGGTCAGGCGTTCCAGCCAGTGGGGTTTGTCGTTGACGCTACGTTTGTCGGGTTCTGCCATGATGGTAGATTAAGGCTTCCGTTTTTCTGATAAATAAGGGTCTGCATAGCCAAGCCGGACCATGGTGGCGGATTCTATCGATTCCATCAGTTCGGCCTGGTGTTCATCTTCGTGGTCATAGCCGTGCATGTGCAGTATGCCATGCACGGTGAGATGTGCGTAATGCGCTTCCAGTGTAATGTTTTGTTCATGTGCTTCCCTGGCGACCACCGGGGCGCAGAGGATGATGTCGCCGACCAGCCAGGGCTCTTCCACTAATGGGAAGGTCAGTACGTTGGTGGCGTAATCCTTGCCGCGGTAGTCGCGGTTGAGCATGCGGCCTTCCTCTTCATCGACGATGCGCAAGGTCGCTTCGGTATCCACGCGCAAGGCGGCGCGCGCCCACTTACGGAACTGCTTCTCGCTGGGGAGGCCGTCGCCTTCGCTGGCGTATTGCACACTCATGGCGAGCTTGGGCATGGCGGTTATTCCTTGTCCGTGCCGGGTTTGCCGTCGGCTCCAGATTTGCCTGCATTGGGCTGTGCATGCCGCTCGCTGTCGTAGCGCTCGTAGGCGTTGATGATCTTCTGCACCAATGGGTGGCGCACCACGTCCTCGGAAAGGAATTGCGTAAAGGCGATGCCGCGCACATCCTTGAGCACTTTCTGTGCTTCCACCAGCCCGCTTTTCTGCCCGCGGGCGAGGTCGATCTGGGTAACGTCGCCCGTGATAACGGCCTTGGTGCCGAAACCGATGCGGGTAAGGAACATCTTCATCTGTTCCGGCGTGGTGTTCTGCGCCTCGTCGAGGATGATGAAGCTCTGGTTCAGGGTGCGGCCGCGCATATAGGCGAGCGGGGCGACCTCGATCGCGCCGCGCTCGAACATCTTGTTGACGCTGTCGTAGCCAGCAAGGTCGTACAGCGCATCGTAAAGTGGACGCAAGTAAGGGTCCACTTTCTGCGAAAGGTCGCCAGGCAGGAAGCCCAGACGCTCGCCGGCTTCCACTGCCGGGCGTACCAGCACGATGCGCTTGACGCGGTCGCGCGTCATGGCGTCGATGGCGCTGGCAACCGCGAGATAGGTTTTGCCGGTGCCGGCGGGGCCGATGCCGAATGTGATGTCGAAATCCTGGATCTGCTGCAAATAGCTGACCTGGCGCGGCGTGCGCCCGTGCAGGTCCTGCCGCCGGGTCATCAGGGTAGTCATAGGCGTGGCGACCTCGTCGGGCGACAGGCGGTCAAGCTCGACCAGCCCCAGCTGGATTTCCTCCAGGCTGATCGGTTTGCCCGCACGCTCGTAATAGTTCTCGACCAGCTGTGCGGCGAGGCGGGTATTGCCTTGCTCCCCGGAAAAGCGGAAATGCGCCCCGCGCCGCGAGATGCCGACATCCAGCGCGTCTTCGATCTGTTTGAGGTTTTCGTCCAGCGCGCCGCACAGGTTGGCGAGGCGCATGTTGTCTTCAGGTTGTAGGGTAATGTCTACCGGCATATTGTTAGACCAACTCTCCTCGCAGGGTATGTGAAAGGGCTTCGGTGATTCTTACGTTGACGAACTGGTTGATCAAGGCGGCATCGCCAGGGAAATTGACGATGCGGTTATTGTCGGTGCGCCCCGCGAGTTCGCTGGCGCTCTTGGCGGAAACGCTTTCGATCAGCACGCGCTGTATGCTGCCCACCATGGAGGCGCTAATGACCTTGCCCTGCGCTTCGTTGAGCGCCTGCAGGCGTGACAGGCGCGACTGCTTTTCCTCTGCGCTGCAATCGTCCGGCAGGTAGGAGGCGGGCGTGCCGGGACGCGGGCTGTAAACGAAACTGAAGCTGAAATCAAAACCGACATCGCGCATCAGCTTCATGGTGGCTTCGAAATCCTGCTCGGTTTCGCCTGGGAAGCCGACGATGAAATCCGAACTGATGCAGATGTCCGGCCGCGCCGCGCGCAGCTTGCGGATGATGGATTTGTACTGCAAGGCCGTGTAGTTGCGCTTCATGTTCATGAGCACGCGGTCCGAACCCGCCTGAACCGGCAGATGCAGGTGCGACACCAGTTTGGGGATGCGGGCATAACAGTCTATCAATGCCGAGGTCATCTCGTTCGGGTGCGAGGTGGTGTAGCGGATGCGCTCGATCTCGGGGATTTCCGCCAGGTATTCGATCAGCAATGCCAGGTCGGCGGTTTCGCCTTGCGCCGTTTCGCTGCGGTAGCCATTGACGTTCTGGCCGAGCAATGTGATTTCCTTGACGCCTTGCTCGGCAAGCTGGATCGCCTCGGTGAGGATGTCGTCGAAAGGCCGCGAGACTTCGTCGCCGCGCGTGTAGGGGACGACGCAGAACGTGCAGTATTTGCTGCAGCCCTCCATGATGGAGAGGAATGCCGCAGCTCCTTCCACCCGCGGCGGCGGCAGGTGGTCGAACTTCTCCACTTCCGGGAAGCTGATATCGACCTGCGAAATGCCGGTCTTGCGCTTGGACTGGATCATGTCCGGCAGGCGGTGCAAGGTCTGCGGGCCGAAGACGACATCGACGTAAGGCGCGCGCGCCACGATGCTTTCGCCTTCCTGGCTTGCAACGCAGCCGCCTACGCCGATCACGAGGTTGGGGTTCTTTTCCTTGAGCGGCGCGAAGCGCCCCAAATGGCTGAACACCTTCTCCTGGGCCTTTTCACGCACCGAGCAGGTATTGAGCAGGATGACGTCGGCTTCTTCCGGGTTTTCGGTGGTCTGCATGCCTTCGGCGGCGTGCAGCATGTCGAGCATGCGCGACGAGTCATACTCGTTCATCTGGCAGCCAAAGGTTTTGATGAAAATTCTTTTCGGCGGATTCATACAGCAGGTCGGGTTGCGCCCGAGGCGCGGCAGGAGAAAAAGGTGGAGGTTGCAGGCTGCAAAATAGCGTAAGAAAAACAGTAGGGTAAGGGCTCATTTTAGCTTAGCTGCCGCGGAAAGCCAATCGTAGCGTCATTCCATTCCGAATTTAATCCGATACGCGGTTGTTCCTCCTTGGCCTCTATTGCAACGTCATGCCTAGTCTCGTTCTGGAGCGGCTCACAACATCCAGCGCAGCGATTCCGGCTAGGTGCTCCGCCGCAGGCATTGCAAATAGTACGGCAAGGCAGCGACGCCGGGAGAGTTTTGTTAGTCGCTCCAAATTGGAAATGGAATAAAATGTCGCGCATGGAAACATTGCCTATCTTTATGAAACTGCGCGGTCGACCCTGCCTGGTGGTGGGTGGGGGCGACGTCGCCAGCCGCAAGGTGAGCCTGCTGGAAAAAGCCGGGGCCAATATCACGGTGGTGTCGCCCGAGTTGCACCCTGTGTTGATGCAATGGCTGGCCGAGGGGCGAATCCGCCATCTTGCCGCGGAATTCGAGCCATCGCAGCTGGATGGCGCAGCGGTGGTGATCGCCGCTACGGATGATGCCGAGGTGAACCGCGCTGTTTCCCAAGCGGCACAGGCGCGCAATATCCCCGTGAACGTCGTGGATGCCCCCGACTTGTGTACCTTCATCGTGCCTTCAATTGTGGACCGCTCCCCGTTGCTGGTCGCGGTATCCAGCGGCGGGGCGGCACCGGTGCTTGCGCGCATGCTACGCACCCGCATTGAAACCATGATTCCCGCCACCTACGGCCGTTTGGCAGCATTTGCCGCCGAGTTCCGTGAGGCCGTGAAACATCGCTTCACCACTGGGCAGCAGCGGCGGATTTTCTGGGAGGATGTGTTCCAGGGGGCGATAGGCGAACAGGTATTGTCCGGGCAGGAGGCTACGGCGCGCCATGCCATGCAGCAAGTGCTTGCGGGGAATGGCGAGCTTAATCATGGGGAGGTCTATCTTGTCGGCGGCGGTCCGGGAGATCCCGACCTGCTGACTTTCCGTGCCCTGCGCCTGATGCAGCAAGCGGATGTGTGTGTTTACGACAAACTCGTGAGCAAGGAAGTCATGGAGTTGGTGCGGCGCGATGCGGAGCTGATTTATGTGGGCAAGTCGCGCGACCAGCATACTTTGCCGCAGGAGGACATCAACCAGTTATTGGTACGCCTCGCCAAGGAGGGCAAGCGCGTGCTGCGCCTGAAGGGCGGCGACCCATTCATTTTCGGCCGCGGCGGCGAGGAGATAGAGACGCTGATGGAGAACGGCGTCCCGTTCCAGGTGGTGCCCGGCATCACGGCGGCGAACGGAGTATCCAGCTATGCCGGCATTCCGCTGACGCACCGGGACTATGCGCAGTCGTGCCTGTTCACGACCGGGCACCTCAAGGACGGTTCGGTCAACCTTGATTGGCATGCCCTTGTGCGCCCGAACCAGACCGTGGTGATTTATATGGGATTGGTCGGCTTGCCCGAGATATGCCGGCAAATGCAAGCTCACGGCGCTTCCGAAAATCTACCCATCGCCATCATCCAGCAAGGCACGACGCAACGGCAGCGGGTAGTGGAAGGCACGTTAGCGACATTGCCCAGACTGGTGGAGCACGCAGGGTTGCGCGCGCCCTGCCTGATTATTGTCGGCGAGGTTGTGCGTTTACGCGAAAGGCTTGCTTGGTTTGCGCCGTCACCTGAGGCTGTATCGGCAGGGTAAGCCGAGCTTCCAGGCCGCCCTGCGGGCGATTGAGCAGGGTGAGCTGGCCCTTGTGCAGCTTGGCGATGCGGTCGGCGATCGCCAGGCCTAAGCCGCTGCCGCTCTTGTTGCCGCGCGCCGTATCGAGGCGCTCGAATGGGCGCAGCAGTCTTTCCATTTGTGCCGCTGGAATGCCGGGGCCGTTGTCCAGCACGCTGAGCGTGATGCTGCCTGCAGTGATGCGCGTCATCACGGTGACGTCGCCGCCGCCGTAGGCGAAGGCGTTGTCGATCAGGTTGGTGAGCAGCCGCTGCATCGCGAGCGGACGCAAGGGAATCAGGTGGGTTGGCGCCAGCGACATGGTGAGTTTGCGGCCTGCGCGGATATGGCGGTCTGCAATCGAGGTGAGCAGTGCGTTGAGGTCCATCATCTGCGTCGGCTCGCCTTCGATTCCGCGCACAAAGTCGAGGAACTGGTGGATGATGCTGTCCATGTCGCCGATGTCCTGGATCATGCCGGTCTTGAGGTTGGCGCAATATTCGTCCGGCAGCATTTCCACGGATAGGCGTAGGCGCGCCAGCGGCGTGCGCAGGTCATGCGAAATGCCCGCCAGCAGCAAGGTCCGTTCGTTGTCCAGCCGCACCAGCGCCTCGGTCATTTCATTGAAGGTGCGGCTGACTTCGCGCAGCTCATGGGCGCCTTCTTCCGGCAATGGCGGGGGATATTCGCCGCTGCTCAAGCGTCCTGCGGCCTTGACCAGCAGGCGCAAGGGGTGGTGGATATTCGAGGCGATCAGGTAGGCGCCGAGCAATGACAGCATGATGACCAGGGCGCCCCAGCCCAGCCATTGCCAGGGGAACGGCCGGTCTACCTGAATGCGAGGAATCACTACCCAATAATCGTCTTGCCCCAGGCTGAAGCTGACCCACAGGCCGGGTATGCCGAAGTGGTTCAATACGACGAGCGTGTCCTTGCCCAGGCGCTCGCGGATTTTTTCCGCGATCAGGCGGATCAGGTGGTCGTTGGGAAGCGGCTCGATTTCCTCGAGCATGTCCGCGGCGTAAATTCGCACGCCTTCGCGCCCGGATAGCTCCGAGAGCAAGGCCAGCCTGCGGTTTTCATGCGCGGCGAGCAGGGAGGCGCGGGTATAGTTGACGACCGTGATCGCCTGTAGCGCCGCCGCCATGGCGCGCGGCTCGCTTTCGAAGTAGTCGAACAGCTTTAGCGCCGCGAACTGCCCTGCTGCGAGCAGCAGGGCGATCAGCAGCATGACGCGTGCGAGAAGGGTACGGGGCAACAGGCTCACGGAGGCGCGACACTAGCTTTTCTGGGTTTCGCCATCGGGCACGAAGACATAGCCAAACCCCCACATGGTCTGCAGGTAGCGCGGATGGGATGGATCGGGTTCAATCAGGCGGCGCAATCGGGATACCTGCACGTCGATGCTGCGGTCGAACACATCCAGCTCGCGTCCGCGCGCCAGTTGCATGAGGCGGTCGCGCGACAACGGTTGGCGCGGATGGTCGACGAATACCTTGAGCAGGGCGAATTCGCCGCTGGTAATGGTGACAGGCTCCCCGTTCTTGGTCAGCGTGCGTGTGGAGGGATCGAAGATGAACTCGCCGAAGCTGATGTGCTCCGCCTCTGCGACAGGCGTGCCGGGCGGGAGCCGGCTGTGGCGGCGCAAGACCGCATTGATGCGGGCAAGCAGCTCGCGCGGGTTGAACGGCTTGGGCAGGTAGTCGTCCGCCCCCATTTCCAAGCCGATGATGCGGTCTATCTCGTCCCCGCGTGCGGTGAGCATGACGACGGGGATGGTACTGCCGTTGGCGCGCAGGCGCCGGCAGATGGCCAGACCGTCCTCCCCCGGGAGCATGAGGTCCAGCACCAGCAAGTCCACATGTTCATGGGCAAGCACTTGATCCATTTCTGCTGCATCGGAAACAGCTTTTACCGAAAAGCCCTGTTCGCCTAGATAACGTTGCAACAACTCGCGCATGCGCAAGTCGTCGTCCACCATTAATATTTTTTTCGAAGGTGTCTGCATAGCCATATTTTCTGCGGAATTGGGGGGGATGAAAAGTATTATTTACAAGCTTCCATAAGTCTCATGCCGATTCTCTCCATTGCCTGCCCATGGTTTTCATATGGTCGAAAAATAGGGCCGAAAAAACCACACAATAATTGTTACAATTTTTTACAATGAGAAGTCGATATGAAACACTCAGTTTACATCAATGAGGGATGATGTCGCCTCATTCAACTGCTTGCCAGTACAAATTTGCATCATCGGCGAGGTTGAATAGTTCCTGAGCCAGGCGTGTTGTTAGCCAGCGGCGACGGGGCAAGTAAGCTTAAAACAGAGGCGAGCGAATCATATGATCTTGCAAGTGTACGGTTTAGCTTTATGTTGATGGTAACCGATCTGGTCTGGCATCATAAATTGGTAATGACAGCGCTATTGCTGGGCGTTGCCGGTGTCGTCCATGCTGCGAACATACGTTATGCGAATGACGAAATGGCAGCCGATGCGCAGGAAGTGCCAACGGCACATATCCATCAAACCCTGGATGCAAAGATTTCTGGTGAGGACCGCCAGCGCTTGCGGCGCGATCTTTATGAATACTCCCGCAGCGTTGATGCTGCCCATGCCCAGATTGAAGAGCGCAGGCGCGTGATGCGCCAGCGCATACTGGAACGCTTTCAAGAAGCGGACAAAGACGGCAACGGGGTGATTTCACGCGAAGAAGCTGTCGAAATGCTTCCCCAGGTCGCCCGTCATTTCATGCAGTTCGACCTCAATGGCGACGGCGTGATTACGATGAGCGAGCTTGAGGTTATGCAAGCCCAGATAGCCGAGCGCCAGCACAAGGCGCTAGAGAAGAAGGACAAAGAATTGCAGGATGTGGCGGAACCAGCCCCGCTGCATGATGTAAAGGACGTGAGCGTTGCCGTGCCCAAACGGGCGCTATGACTGAATTCCAATAATAAATCTTCCTTGTGAAACCTTTAAGCACTGCCTTGCCGGGACAGTGCTTTTCTTTTGTCTATTATTGGCGACAAATTTTCAAGTTTTTCCCTCCCGGGATTGTGAATTTTTCCAATCAACTAATTGATTTTAATTTGAAAATCATTAATGGCCCAGTTTTTGCACTCTGAACAATAACGGGTAAAGACCTGGAATTTGAAAGGAAAATGAAATGAAGAAAACGATTGCAGGGTTATTGTTGCTCGCCATGTTGAGCGGTTGTTCCGGATTGTCCACGCGTCAAAAGAATGCGGCCACGGGCGCTGCCATCGGCGGCGTTGCGGGAGCGGTGCTGACCGGTGGGAGTTCGTTCGGCACTGTTGGCGGGGCTGCCATTGGCGGCGTCATCGGTCATGGCGTCGATTCCGCGGGCAAGCGCAAATGATATTCAAGCCATGAGTGTCGCGATTTTGCGACGCTCATTGGCTGCAGTATTTCACTTCTCCTCCGCTTCACCACTACGACGCCAACTGGCGGGTAGTGGTGTTTTTTCGCCTGCTTCCGCTGCATTATCCTGATACTCTACATAGTGTTGCCAGCATCCGGAGATCAGCGTGTCCTGTCTTATCCAACGCGAAGCCAATAGATATAGCGTGGCCATCATTCAGCCGGGGCTGTATGCAGATCGAGGTTGAAATCACCGCAGGCGTCAGCGCGCTGGATAGCGTGCAATGGAATGCGCTGACGGATGGTTCCCCCTTGCTCAGCCACGCTTTCCTCAGTGCGTTGGAGCATAGCGGTTCGGTTGGCGAGGGCACCGGCTGGCAACCCATGCCGCTGGTATTCAGGCGCGAGGGCAAGTTGGCCGGGGCCGTGCCCCTCTACCTCAAGCATCATTCCTACGGCGAATATGTATTTGACTGGTCTTGGGCGGACGCTTATGCCCAGCATGGGCTGGAGTATTACCCCAAGCTGGTGGCGGCCGTGCCTTTCACGCCGATTACGGGCGCGCGGCTCTTGTCGCACGATGCCGTGCTGCAAGTGCGCATGGCGGATATCCTGCGCGATACGGCACACCGCTTGCAGCTGTCTTCTGCTCATGTCTTGTTTCCAGACGAGAAAAATGCGGATGTGTTGTCAGGCCAAGGCTGGTTCAGGCGCCAGGGAGTGCAATTCCGCTGGCAGAACCAGGGCTTTGCCGGCTTTGACGAGTTTCTCATGACCCTCACGCATGACAAGCGCAAGAAAATCCGCCAGGAGCGCAGGAAGGTCGATGCGGCCGGCGTGAGTTGCCGGCGCTTGCGCGGGCGTGATATCAGCGAGCGCGAGTGGGATTTTTTCTACAAGTGCTACCTCAATACCTATCTCGAGCACCGCTCCAGCCCTTACCTGACCCAGGCATTTTTCCGCGAGCTGGGCGAGCGGTTGCCGGACAATGTAATGATGGTGCTGGCGGAGCGCGACGGCCGCCGTATCGGCGCCGCGCTCAACCTATATGACAAGGATTGCCTGTATGGGCGCTACTGGGGCGCATTGGCTTACGTGCCCAACCTGCATTTCGAACTTTGCTATTACCAGGCGCAGGAGTTCTGCATCGAGCAGGGCATCCACTTCTTCGAGGGCGGCGCCCAGGGGGAGCACAAGCTGGCAAGGGGGTTTGTCGCGCGGGAAACCTGCTCGTTCCACCATATCACCCATGCCGATTTCGAGGCCGCGGTCAGGCGCTTTGTCTCACGCGAAGGGGTTGGCGTCAGCCACTACCAGCAAGAACTGGACGAGCGTGCGCCTTACCGGAAGCCTGGCTAGCCAAGTTTCAGGCGCCAAGTCACAGGACTACCATTCCACGCCGGCGCGCACCCAGTTCGCCATGCCCTTGGCGATCTCCCTTTCTCCCATGATGGTGTAGGACGCCCCATGTTTTTCCAGGTGCTCGATCTGGGCGTCGGAATGCGCGCGCGCCACGACTTCGATCTGCGGATTGATTTTTCGGGCATGTTCGATGATTTGCCCCGCTTCCAACGCATCCGGGATGGCGACCAGCAGCCAGCGCGCGGTTTTGAGGTTGGCGGCTTCCATCATGCCAGGTGCCACGGCATTGCCGCACAAGGCCGGGGTACCCTGCTCGCGCAGGGCCTGGACCACTTCGGGCTGGTCTTCCAGCACGATGAACGGTTGGTCTTGCTGGCGTAGCGATGCGCCTACCAGCTTGCCGACGCGTCCATAGCCCACCAGGACGGCATGGGCGTGCAGGTGGGGGTAGGAGATGGTGCGTGCGCCGCTTTCGCCCTTGAGGGGACGCTTCTCTTCGCGATTGAGCAGCCAGGGCTTTAGGCGGTCCAGCCAGGCAAACAGCAACGGATTGATCAGGATGGAGAGGATCGCGCCGCTCAGGATCAAGTCGCGGCCGGTGTCCGACAACAAGCCCAGCGAACCTCCCAGGGAGGCCAGGATGAATGAGAATTCGCCTATCTGCGCCAGGCTGGCGGAAATCGTCAATGCAGTGCCCAAGGGGTGGCGGAAGGCCAGCACGATGCCGAAGGCGGCCAGTGATTTCCCGATCACGATGATGAAGAGGGTGGCGAGGATGAGCCAGGGCTCGCGAAAAAGGATGGAGGGGTCGAACAACATGCCGACCGAGACAAAAAACAGCACTGCAAACGCATCGCGCAACGGTAGGGATTCTTCCGCGGCGCGGTGGCTGAGCTCGGATTCGCTCAGGATCATGCCGGCAAAGAACGCGCCCAGCGCGAACGATACGCCGAAGATATAGGTGGCTCCAAGCGCAAACCCGAGGGCGATCGCGAGTACGGCGAGCCGGAACAGCTCGCGCGATCCGGTGGCGGCTGTGCGTGCCAGCAGCCAAGGGATGATGCGGCGGCCGACCAGCAGCATCACGGCGACAAAGGCGATTACCTTGCCTATGGTCAACGCCATAGTATTGAGGAGGGCGCTGCCGTCCAGGTTGTTGCCCTCGCCGCCCAGCATGCCGCTCAGCGCAGGCACCAGCACCAGGGTGAGCACCATGGCGATGTCTTCCACGATGAGCCAGCCAATCGCGATCTGTCCGCGCTTGGTTTCCAGGATGCGCCGTTCCTGCAAGGCGGTGAGCAATACGACGGTGCTGGCTGTGGACAGCGCCAGGCCGAAGATGAGGCCTTCTCCCAGCGGCCAGCCGATCGCCAATGCCATTGAAAGGCCGAGTAGCGTGGCAATGGCGATTTGCACGATAGCGCCCGGAATGGCAATCGATTTCACCGCGAGCAGGTCGCGCAGCGAAAAGTGCAGGCCTACGCCGAACATGAGCAGGATGACGCCGATTTCCGATAGTTCATGGGCAAGGTTGGCGTCAGCGACAAATCCGGGGGTGTGCGGACCCACGACGACCCCGGCAATCAGGTAGCCGACGAGCGGCGGCATCTTCAGGCGGTTGGCCAGCATGCCGAAAATAAAAGCCAGTACCAGGCCTCCAACTATGGTGGCGATGAGTGGCGTATGCTCCATCCCGGGGGGAAACCTTTCAAACTTGGCGAGAGATCAAATTGCGCGCCATGCTGCATGGCATTCCGGCACAGGCAGTATGGGTATTCGAAAATTAACTCAAGATTGTGTCAGTGCGCAACTTTTTATATGAAATTCTCATGCAATGGCACGCCTTTGGCACGTGTCGGTAGAAAAACCGTTGGTTTTTCCGACATGGTTTTAGGAATAAGCCAGCTCTTGCGCGGATAACGCGGCGATTACACTGGTTTTTATCTTAAAGTGTGTATGGAGCCTGACATGCCGACCATTGAAAAAACCATAGACGTCAAGGTCCCGGTGAATATTGCCTATAACCAGTGGACCCAGTTCGAGACCTTTCCCAACTTCATGGATAGCGTAGTCAACGTCAAGCAGCTGGACGATAGGCATGTCTGGTGGCTGGCGCAGATCGGCGGGCAGGCTGTCGAATGGGAGGCCGAGATTACCGAGCAGGTGCCGGACGACCATATTGCCTGGCGCAGCGTTTCCGGCGTGCGCAATACCGGTGTCGTGTCCTTCCAGCACGTGGACGTGCATTCCACCCGCGTGCGTCTCGAGATTGAATATGAAACCGATACCTTGGCCGGGACGGCCGCCAGCATGATGGGCATGCTGGAACGCAAGATTGCGGAAGACCTAGAGCGTTATCGCCAATTGCTGGAATCGCGCAAGGCGCCTACGGGCGGTTGGCGCGGGCATATCCCTTCCGACGCGGACAACAGCGCGTTGCGGCATTGAGGGAAGGGCGACGCGAGATGGGGTTATTTACAGTCAATGTGCGCCATAAAGGGCATCTTGCAGGCGAGCCGCCTTTATGGAGCAATGATATCGATGCGGCTGACGTCGAGGAGGCGTACCGCATCGGCAAGGCCCAGTTCGAGGCGGAACATCCCGACCTTGCAAGCGAGCCGGTCAGCATAGAGGCCGCATCAGGTTACGTGGAGAAGTGAGGCAGCATGGATATGGAAGGCTTGATTGCCAAGCTCAAGACGCCGTCGCCCCATCATGAGGTTGAAATGGAAGTGCACGGTTTCACCATCAGGCCGATCGATGATAGCGTAAGCGCGCTTGAGGATTTTCAGCCAGTAGCGGAAGAGGCGATCCGCTATGCGGGCGACGATTATAAAGTGGTGGCCTATCCTGCCGATAGCGCGGACAGCGCACGCGGGCAGTACGGCAAGGTATTCTTCAACAAGGTGAAATGTCCTTAGGCCGACTTGGAGCCGCTAACAAAACCCTTCTGTCGTCGTTGCTCTGCTCTGCCGTACTTGTTGTACTGTCTTCGGCAGAGCGCCTAGCCAGAACCGCTTTGCTGGGTTTTGTTAGAGGCTTTTATTGCAGGCTGGGTTATTGCTGGCAGAGATCCAGCCATTTTTCTATGTAGTCGTTGAGGTACTCGCGGTCGCCTTCCACGATATTGCCGATGATGCCTTGCTCAACGAGCCGGTCCCGTTGTTCCCGGATGCAGGACGATAGCGTGCCCTTGTCTGGATGCGCCGCTACCACAGCCTTCATGAGGATGCGGTACTCCAGGCTCTCCAGCGTACGTTGGTTCAACTGCCTTGCCATTGCTTCAACCTGTGCTTGCAATATTGGAATTCTTTCCATGTGCATTCTTTCCAGAGTAATTTCCCCGATGATCAATACCAGCTGTTGATACCGTGCGGCGATATTTCGCTTTTGTTCATTATTGTCACAAATTAGTTGCCGTCTGCCAACTGTGCCGCCCACAAACTAGGGCGTGGAGCGGCATGCATCGGCGGCCTGCAGGGTGAACTCGCAAGGCATGTCTGCCTGCCACAGGTGCTTGTCCAACGGCGCATTGCATCCCGCGTCTTCCAGCAGGCCCCGGTGGCCGTCCTCGGTACAGACCAGCAGGACGGCATGCCGGTCCTCCGCCTTGACCCGGATCAGGCGATGCTTGAACGGATTAAGCAGTTCAGGGTCATGCGCCGTGGCGTGTTGCAATATGGCTTGTTCATCCATGTCGGTAGCGCCAGGTTCGTAGCGGACGGTAGCTTCCACGGCTGCGCTGAGCTTGGTGAGGCTGGATGCCTCAGCCAGCATGGCTTCCTCGTGGCTGGTGCGGATCGAGCTGCATCCGCTGGCCGCCATCAGCAAGACGGCCAGCAGCCATAAGCGAGGCTTACGCCCAAAAGCCGAATTGGCCATGTTCATCCTTTCCTGTGTCGAGGTTCCAATTGCGGATCACGGTCTGATAAGCGTCATCCTGATGGAGCACTGCATTGGCGACGACGGCCCATATCTGCAAGGTATTGCGCAGCGCATAGTCGAACAGGGCGTCGTAGTCCATCGGTCCGCCGGGCGTGCGCAGCTGTACGACGTATTGCGGGTCGACCTCTGCGGGGTTGGGATAGGTGAGGCCGGCCCTCACGCCCAGGTGGCGCGCGAACGGCATCAGCTTGTTTCCCTCCTCGGCAATCTTGTTGACCATGCGGTTGAAGCGCTGGTGCCATTTGTCAATCTTGGGCGGATTGCTGGCATAGGCTTGCGGGTAGGCATGCTGCAACATGCCTGACCACAAGGCATTGATGTCGCGGTCCAGCTTTTTGGTACCCGGCTCACGGCAGGCCCATATGCCCGATTCCAGATGCTCGGACAAACCGATGCCGCCCAGGTTCATGCGCTGGAAGATATATGCGTCCTGATGCATCTCGCATTGCCGGTGATGGCGCTTGTTGGCGGCATAAGGCCCGACCTTGAGCTCGACCACCGGATGGATGGTGACGTCCATGACCACGTGCGACACGTAACCCAGCAACCACGCCATGCCTTTTTCCCGTTGCAGGCCTTGCCATTGCCTGAGGAGATGAATGCCGGCATGGATGACTTCGCCCGTACGCACGTAATGCATGTCATCGGCCCATGCCAATGATGACGGGTCGCGGATCGCCAGGTATGGATAGTCGGGACTGACCGCCCCGAGCTCGGCAAACTTGAAGTGGCGCAGCAACCATGGGATCGCCTGGCGCGGGAACCCGGCAGCTGCTTCCAGCCTGGGGGTTTCGCGCAAGTGATTGATGAGGGTGAGGTGGGCAAATGCACCGGGCATTATTATTTTCCCTTGTTCTTCGAGCCTGGATGGATGCCATCCAGCGAACGGCTTACCCCGCCGTTCATGAGTTTCCCCGATGCAATGTATGGTGATTGTTTTTATTGTTCTGATCAGGCTCCGGTTCAGGGATTTTGCCGGTATTTCAGGAGAAATTCGTTTTCCATGAACTCGCAGGCTTCGGCAACGTATTTCAGTTCGGTGGGCGAAAGCGCAGAGTTGGCATGACGTTTCCAGCAATCCTTTATCGCTGCGCGGTCATTGCGTTGCTCAGCGCTGTCCGGGACTGCCGGCTTGCCGAAGAGGTAGTAAAGCAGCGCCGCGCTGATAAAGACGACAATAAACAGCCAAAGCCAGGATTGCGACCCCCAGTGCTGAGTGCGGCTGGTCATAATGCGGTTCTCCTTTTCCTCGAATAGTGAATTGCTGGTGTTTATATTATGCATTGATTATAGTCTGGCAGGATTGTTCCAATCTTCCCTGCGAGGCTTAATTTTTCTCATGATGCGCAAAGAACCCGCGAGTTATTCATGTGTCACACAGCTAAGCTCATCCGGCTCATTCTAAAAGAGAAGCAGAATATGAAGAAGATGGCAGCATGAGGGCTTTCCTGGCCAGAGGATTGGACAAGCTGGGTTGGCGGCATGCTGGCATGGCCTGGTGCCAGCGAGGCATCCTGCTGATGTTGGTCGTGCCGTTGTTCGCATGCGGCCTGCCCCATGTGCGAGAGAGCGACAAGCCGCCTTCAACGGCGCTACGGGTGGAGGAGGTGGCGCATACCCAGCTGGGCCAGACCATGCAGCCGCTCAAGGCCGTCCATCCCGGCGAGTCGGGCATCATGCCTCTGCTCGATGCCTACAGCGCCTTTGCAGCGCGCATGTTGTTGACCCATTCCGCGCAAAAGACTCTGGATGTCCAATATTACATCTGGCGCAACGACAATACCGGCATCTTGTTCCTCGAAGCCTTGCGCAAGGCGGCGCAACGCGGCGTCCGGGTGAGGCTGTTGCTGGACGACAACGGCATTAGCGGCCGTGCATTGGATGCCAGGCTGGCCGCGCTCGACAAGCATCCCAACATCGAAGTCCGCCTGTTCAACCCTTTTCCTTTCCGTACTTTCAAACCGCTGGGCTTCTTCACGGATTTTTCGCGCCTCAACCGCCGCATGCACAACAAGTCGTTCACTGCCGACAACATGGTGACGATTATCGGCGGGCGCAATGTCGGGGATGAGTATTTCGGCGCGACGGATGGCGTGTTGTTTGCGGACCTGGACGTCATGGCGATTGGCGCCGTGGTCGACGATACTTCGCAGGATTTCGACCGCTACTGGGCCAGCGCATCGGCCTACCCCCTAAGCGTGCTGGTCCCTGCTCCCAGCAATGATGAGCTGCAAGCATTGAGTGTTGCGGCGGACAAGGCGGAAAAAACCGTCACCGGGCAAGGCTACCTCAAGGCATTGAAGGAGAGCCAGTTCATCCACGATTTCATCAAGGGCCAGCATGCATTCGACTGGGCCAAGGTGGAATTGATCAGCGATAGCCCGGACAAGATCACCGGCGATGCGAAAAGGGATGAGCTGATGGTGTTCAACCTGGCCCGCATCCTGCGCAACCCCAAGGAGAGCGTCGACCTGGTGTCTCCCTATTTCGTGCCGACCCGGACCGGGGTGGATGGCTTCTCCGCGCTGGCCAGGCGCGGCATCGATATCCGCATCCTGACCAATGCGCTCGAGTCTACCGACGTCGCCGCGGTGCATGCGGGCTATGCAAAGTGGCGCAAGCCATTGCTGCAGGCGGGTATACGGCTGTACGAAATGCGCAGCCAGGTGGCTGGAAACGGCATGGCGAAGTACCTGGGGGCATTGGGCAGTTCGGGTTCGAGTTTGCATGCCAAGACTTTCACGATTGACCGTTCACGCGTATTTATCGGTTCGTTCAATTTCGACCCGCGTTCGGCGCAGCTCAATACGGAACTTGGCTTCATGATCGAAAGCCCGGCGCTGGCCCAGCAGATGGAACAGGCATTCAAGGCGGATGTGCCCGAGAGCGCTTATGAGGTGCGGCTGGACGAAAATAACCGCTTGTATTGGCTCTCATACCAGGATGGGGTTGAGCAGCGATACAGCGTTGACCCGGGCACTACCCTGATGCAGCGTTTTTTCGTGAGGATATTGTCGATAATGCCTGTCGACTGGCTGTTGTAAAAGCATGCTGTCGAGGCAATAAAAAAGGCGGAACCGTGTCCGCCTTTGGAGAAAAATCCGGTCCGGATCAAGCCTTCTTGACCAGCGTCAGCCCGGTTCTTTTTGCCTTGAGCAATACTTCGAATACGTCGACTGCGGCAACCTTGTGCGCTTTGACTACTGCGTCAAACGCGGCGATCAATTCTGGCATGCCTTCGCTTTGACGATTCAGTTCCACTGGCTTGTTTTCCAGCGCTTCCAATTGCTCTGTGAGAGCAGAAATCTTTTGCTTCAGCTTTTCTCTTTTTGTATCAATAGTTGCCATTAGTCGGTCCTGTTTGTAGTCATGAGGAAAGAAATTCAATAAACCGTTAGTGAAGAAATACAGCAATCAGTGTGTCAAATCATCTGAATTAATTCACTTCGATTCGGCATTATATTCAAATTAATCTTAAAAATAAAATAATGAATACATCAATACAATAAAATAAAAATGATAAAAACGTTCACGCAGGGAAACTAGCCTAACGATAACGCGAAGTCATATATAAATCAGGGTAGTCAGCACTGGCTCTATATCGGAAATAGCCTGATTTATGTTAAAAAATAGAAAAAATAGTAATCGCAAATATGTCAGATAATATTGCTTATTGCTCGAGGAGTGATGTAAGTAAAAAACCTGAATCTGGCGAAGGCCGGCACTCTGCTCAATGCTGGGAATCACTGCCGCATTCCTTCAGTTTTAAATGAGACCTGTTGAGGTAGCCTGGCAAGAATTTTTTATTGAAACAGAAAAGTTATTATCCAACTCCGCATTGGAGTGGGGCAGTAAATGATCGGGAAACGGCTCTGCAATAACTAATGTTGCTTGGGATATATGGCAGGGAATATTAAGAATTTAAAACCGACGCTTGCTAAGCAGCCTTATCCGGTATGCGGTAAGGTTGCTGGGCTAAGCCCTTTTCGATAGATAGTGGTCCAAGCCGAACATGTCAGCAAACTGAATGGCAGACAAGGGCCGGGAGAAAAGATATCCCTGGCCTTCAGAGCAACCAATTTCAAGCAAGGCCTTTTGTTGTTCCGCAGTTTCAATGCCTTCCGCAATTGTATCCAGAGAAAATGCGTTGGCCATATCGATGACGGCATTGACGACGGTTTTATCCTGCTGCGACTCCAGCATGCCCTGGACAAAAGAGCGGTCAATCTTGATGCGGCTTAAAGGATAATGTTTGAGCAGGCTGAGCGACGCGTATCCTGTGCCGAAATCATCAAAGGCGATGCCGACACCGGCTTCGCGCAAGCGACGTATGGATTCGAGCGCCAACTCGTCATGTTCGAGCACGATATTTTCCGTGATTTCCAACTCCAAGGCCGAGGGCGGCAGGCCATGGCGTTCAAGCGTGGACATGACAGTCTTCGCAAGGTCGTCCACCCTAAACTGTGCGCCGAACAGGTTGACTCCCATGCGGAAATCCGCCAAGCCCTGGCGCCGCCATTGCGCCACTTGGGCGCAGGCTTCATCCAGCACCCAGTTGCCCACCGTTGCCGCCAGCGGTCCGTTTTCCAATGCAGGCAGGAAAGCGGCTGGCGACAACAGGCCGCGTTCAGGATGCCGCCAGCGGATCAGCGCCTCTGCCCCAGCCAACAATCCGTCGGACAAGCGGACCTGCGGTTGGTAGAAGAGGACGAATTCGCCGTCGTGCACTGCCCGGTGCAATTCCAGGCCGTAAAGGTGGCGCGCCACCGCCTCCATCCTGAGGGCTTGGACAAATACATAGGATTGCGCCCCGCCGAGCCGTTTGGCATGGAACAAGGCCAGGTCTGCATTGCCGATCAATTCCAGCGCTTCTTGCGCGTGTTGTGGCGCCATCGCCACGCCGCAGCTGGCGGTGATGCGAATTTCATGATGGTCGATCACAATCGCATCGACCAGCGCTTCGATCAAGGATTGCGCAATGGCCTGCGCCTCCGCAGGGTCCTCCAATTGATGCAATAACAGCGCGAATTCGTCGCCGCCGATGCGCGCTGCCAATCCGGAGCTCCCCAGCGCATGTTCCAGCCTATGGGCGATTTCGCGGAGGATGCTGTCTCCTACCGCGTGGCCCAGCGTGTCATTCACATCCTTGAAGCCATCAAGGTCGAGCATCAAGACGGCGATCGGCTTCGCTGCGACCAGGGCTTGCTCCACTTCGCGATAAAAGCGGCCGCGATTCGCCAGCCCGGTCAGCAGGTCGGTGGTGGCTAGGCGGTGCAACTCCGCCTCCTCACGCTTTTTTGCTGTGATGTCCTGCAGGTGCGCGTTGAAAATAAGCTGGCCATGTTCTTGCCAGCAGAAGAGGGAAAGCCCCAGTTCGAACTCGCTTCCGTCCTTCCGCAGGCCGTAAGCGGTTTCCGGCATGGATATGCCGTCGAAGGTGCCGGTGGTCACGGCTTGTGCGACCAGTTGATGGAAAACGGGGCGCTCCCTTTCCGGGATCAACTGATCAACGAGCAAGCCTTCGCCTTCATCCAGGCGATAGCCATGCAAGGCGGCGGCAGCCTGGTTCCAGGTCACGATTTTGCGGTGGGCGTCGAACCAGACTACTGCCGTGGGCGAGTTGCGCGCAAAATCCTCGAACGGCCGGCGGGATTGTTCCGTCGACAGCTCCAGACGGCGCAGCTCGAGGCGGTCCACTGCCATCTTGGCAAGTTCGCGCAGGCGCTCGCAATCCTCCTCGGAAAACTCCCTGGGCTGGCCGTCAATCACACATAAGGCTCCCAGCGCATGGCCTTCAGGCGAGATCAAGGGAACGCCCGCATAGAAGCGCAAGTTGGCAGGACCCATGACGAGGGGGTTGTCGTGAAAGCGCTCATCGAGATGGGAGTCGGGCACGACCATCACGTTGTGCTGGTTGATGGCATGGGCGCAGAAGGAAACGTCCCTTCTCATGTCCACATTCCCGACTCCGGTGCTGGCTGCGAAAAACACATGGTCGCTGCCAATCATGTTGATGGCGGCGACAGGCATGTTGAACATGCGTGCGGCGATTTGCACTACCGGCTCCAGTGCCGGAAGCGGCCGATCCTGGCCTAACCCATAGGTCGCCAATGCCTGCAGGCGTTCGGTTTCATCTGGCGGAATCACGGGACATTTCATCAGAAATTTCCTATAGCAGTATGAATAAAGCTGGGACCGTTAACGATTAATCTAATGATGAAGCTGGATCATATACTGGTATTGGTGCAAATCGTATTATGTAATGCAGGCGTTATGCAATACCGCCATCACGGCGCATGACGCTCCGCATGTCCGCCCTCGATTTTGATGCATGGTACGCAGCACGACAGGCCGATGCTATGAGATTTCTCATCCGCAAGAGATTTTCAGGCATGGTGTACGAGAGGTAGTGACAAGGGCAGGCTAGATATCTTGCAGCGACCGTTTCAGGTAGCTCGAGTTTTCCATCTGGTCGATGGCGCGATGGAGTTCAAGAATCAATGCCACGGCCTGATCGGCAGTGAACGCGTAGCTCGGCCCTGTGGTGGCGTCTTCCGGCTGTTGCCCCAACTCGCTCAGGTAAGCCGGGGAAAATACAATGAGGCCATTTTCCGGGATGGCGGTGGTGGTGAACGTGACGACCGGGAATAAAGGCGCTTGGTTTTCCTGCCCCATCATGTTTCCTTTCTGCATTCCGTTTGGAAATAGTTCGAACCCGGAATGGAGAAGAGGTTCAAGTGCCCATCAACGGCTGCTTTAACGCAGCAGGTTTTTCACTGCGCTGTGTATTGCGGCAATGGTGATGGGCTTGGATACGACATCGTTGAAGCCCGCCGAGTATAGTTTGTCGCGGCTGCCTTGGATGGGGATGCCGGTGACTGCAATGAGCGGTGTTGTCGCTGTCTTCTCATGCTCGCGCAGCAATCTGGCCAGCTGAAAGCCATCCATGCCGGGCATATCGATATCGGAGAGAATGAGGTCGTAGCTGTACTTGGCATTGGCGACCTGATCCAGCCCGCTCTGGCCGTCGAATGCCACGTCCACGGCATAACCCTCCAGGGTGAGCAATTGCGACAGCAATTCCGCAGAGCTCCTGTTGTCTTCGACCAGCAGGAGGTGGAGAGGGCGATCCAGCCCAGGTGTGGCCTGGCTGGTTTCCTGGGTGGCTGAATGACTCAGCGGCAAGCATATGCGAAAGCTTGCGCCCGTGCCCTTGCCTTGCGAGAGCGCTTCTACTTTGCCTTGATGCAGCTCAACAATCTGTTTGACCAGGGCTAGCCCGATGCCCAGGCCGTTGTTGATTCGCGAGGAGGAGGAGTCCTCCTGCACGAACATGTCGAAGACATACGGCAACACCTCGCCAGGAATGCCCTGGCCAGTGTCGCTCACCTTCAGCACCGCCCAATCGTCGCGCGCAGACAGGGAAATATCAATGGCGCCGCCTGCCGGCGTGAATTTCAATGCATTGGAAAGCAGGTTCCATATCACTTGTTCGATGCGGGTCGAGTCGGCATGAATGACAATGCCGGGCTGCAGCTCAAAACTTAGCGCGATGGTGTTCTGGTCGGCTTCGTCCTGGAACGAGGTAACCAGCTTCTGCACCAACGTCTCAAGATGGCATTGGCTGCATTGCAGCGCCAGCTTGCCGGTATTGATGCGCGACAGGTCCAGCAGGTCGTCCACCACGGTGGCAAGGTTTTTGACGGTACGGCTCAAGGTTTCGGCAGTGCGCTGAATAATCGGCTGAGTGTCGGCCTCGGGTAAGCGTCCCAGCAATTCGGCATTGAGCAGGATCAGGTTCAGCGGGTTGCGCAACTCATGGGAAACCACGGCGAGAAAATCATCCTTGGCCTTGTTGGCCTTGATGAGTGCCTGTTCAGCCGCTATGCGCGGGGAAATATCCTTGAACAAGAGGCCGACAGTATGCTGTTCCGGCTCGTCGATGCGAAACCCGTAAACTTCATAAAAGCGCTTTAGTGCGTCAGCCTTGTGCTCGAAACGTTCTGGCACGCCGGTTTGGTCGATGCGCGCATAAGTGTCAAACCAGAATTGCTCATGCTGGGGCGCCAGCTCGCGCATGCCTTTCCCGATGACATTGACCAGGCCCGTCTGGCTGGCAAAAGCGGCATTGGTATGCAGGAAGATATAGTCGATAGGCTTGCCGTTCGCATCGTAGACCATCTTGATGATGCACATGCCTTGATCGATGGAGTCGAAAATCTGCTGCGAGCGTATCTCGGTGAGGCTGAGCGCGCGTTCCGCGCGTGCGCGCTCCACCGTTTCCCAAGTGCGGTCGGCCGCTTTCCGCAACAGAAACGCATCACGCTCGGACCACTGCCGGGGAGCGCTTGCGTTGATCGAGAGCACCGCCATCAGTGTGGATTGCTTGATCAAGGGTACGGCAATGTAGCTTTGCACCCCGACGGAAGCATAGGCATGTCGCTCTTCTGCGCTGAGCGAGGGCTCTTGCTGGATGTCCCGCATGATGAGCGTCTCTCCGCTGCGCAGCCGCTCCACCAGGTCTTTGCCGAATCTGTCGAGCTCGAAGCTTCCATGGATTTGTGCAATGCCCGGGCGCTGATAGCAGACGTTGATCATGGCGTCGTCGACGCCGCTGATTTCGGCATAGCAGGCGCGTTCGGCCGGCATCGTCTCGCAAAGCATCTTGCAGACGCATTGCTTGATTTCTTCGGTATTGCTGAGGGGGCGTATGGAATTGCTGAGCTTGAGCAGGAACTGGTACTCCGCCCCTCCCATGGCATAGGGAGTGTGGTCACGCATGGTCGGTGCTTTCAAGGACAAGCCTTCCTCTCTGCATTGTCGGGTGTGATGCGGGCCCTGGAGTAATGAATGCCGATCAATAGCTTGGCCCTGCATTATGCCACGGCTCATCAAAAAAGAGAGTCACCGTTTCTGCCAGTCATATGGCTTGCGCAGGGGCTGGAGTCGGCGTTGGTCTTCGTGTGAGTCGTCGGGAATAGGCTGCAGTGGATTGCCAAGGCGCTCGCGATCCCCGCCTAAAGGCTCGCGGTGGCCGCTGCGCTCGTATTGTCTGATCGCCTCGACCTGCTGTCGCTGTCGCGCCTCCTCTGTGGATTCATTTACCTTTTCTGCTTGGGCGAGCATCGGCACCATCAGCACGGCAAACGCGAGTAACAGTCTCATCTATACAGCCCTCCTGGGTAAGGAGACTTATTGATCAAGCGAAAGTTTCTTTTGACGGTGACAGCCTTTTCGGGCCTTATGCTGGCTGAGGATGAGGGGTGAATGTAGGTGTCAGTCGGCTTGCTTATGGTCTCGATATGAGCCGCTAAAAGCACGCCTGCCTGTAAGAACCCTGCCTCACAAGCATTGCTCTATATGTCCAGCATGAGTCCTACAGGAGTCTGTCAGATAATTCCCGATAGTCGCGCATCTGCTTCACAAGATACGATTATTTCGCCGGTTGTCTAGCGCTGGAAGTAGGGCTCAATCTTCATCTTATAGACAATAAGCAATTAGGGCTGCAAGAAATTAGAGAGTCCGTGCTCAACGTTGGCGTAGTTTTTTGCAGGCTCGATCCCAAGCGAATATATAGAGGTCTCACGCATTGATATCCACGCCACCATCTCATCCGCCCATCCAACTGGCCCAGTCTGTCGCTGATTCGGACCGGCGGACACGGCTTTATGAGACTTTCCTCAACAACACACCTGATTTGGCCTACGTGTTCGACCTGCAATACCGTTTCATCTATGCCAATAGCGTGCTGTTGCAGATGTGGGGGAAAACCTGGGACGAGGCCATCGGCAAGACTTTTCTTGAGTTAGGTTATGAACCCTGGCACGCCGAGATGCACAACCGGGAGATTGACCAAGTCGTGGCCACCAAACAGCCTATTCGCGGCGAAGTGCCATTTAACGGTACTTTTGGCCGTCGTATCTATGATTATATTTTTGTGCCGGTCTTTGGCCCCAACGGCGAGGTCGAGGCGGTGGCCGGCCCCACCCGTGACACTACCGAGCGTAAGCAGATGGAAGAGCGCAAGGATGAATTCCTCGCCATGCTGGCGCACGAGCTGCGCAATCCGCTCGCCCCCATCAGCGCGGCGGCCCAGATGATTGCCATGCATGACGTCAGTCCGGAATGCCTGCACCGCTCGGTCGAGATCATCAACCGCCAGGTGAAGCACATGGTCGGGTTGGTCGATGACCTGCTGGACGTATCGCGGGTGACGCGCGGGCTGGTAAGCATCGACCAGCTGCCGCAGGATTTGAAGGCCGTCGTCGCCGACTCCATCGAACAAGTGCTCCCGCTGATGGAGTCCAAGCAGCAACGCTTCAGCCTGGAACTGTGCTCCGAAGAAGCCAGCATACTCGGCGATAAGAAGCGGCTGGTGCAGATAATCACCAACCTGCTGAATAATGCCGCCAAATATACCCCCGCATATGGCAGCATCAAACTGGATATGCGCCTGGAGAACGGGCAGGCCGTCATCAGGATCAGCGATAACGGAGTCGGCATTGTCGAGGGGGAGCAACTGCATATCTTCGAGCTTTTCGCCCAGACCAAACGCAATTCCGACCGCTCCCAGGGCGGGCTGGGCATCGGCCTGGCGATAGTGAGAAGCATGGTGGAGCTGCATGGGGGCGGCATAGATTGCCGCAGCGCCGGAATCGGCCATGGCTCGTGCTTTACAGTATCCCTTCCATTATTATTGCCCCAGGCGCCAGCGGCCGTGCCAGAGCAAGCAGGCCATGCCATGGCTCATCCCAGCCGAGCCCCGGTGCTGGTGGTGGACGACAACATTGATGCCGCCGACATGCTCGCAAGCCTGCTGGACCTTCAAGGCTACGACACGCTGGTCGAGCATGAACCTGTGAGCGCGATCAAACAGGCGCAAGAGCATCAGCCGCAGATATGCATCCTGGACATCGGCCTGCCTGGTATGGATGGCAACGAGCTGGCAAGGAGGCTCCGCTCCATGCCGGAAACTTCAGATGCCTTGTTGATCGCGGTCACCGGCTACGGTCAGGAGCGTGACCGCGAAACCTCGTTACAAGCGGGTTTTGACCATCATCTCGTTAAGCCGGTTGACGTTGAAAAGCTCATTACCATTCTTTCTGCCAAACCCCTGTAATTTGGGGTCTGCAAGTTTATGGAATGCAATTGAACAACCGTTTTCATTACTGGCATGGTTAGTGATGAAGACCAACATTGATACCTGTTGGTTATGGGCTTTCCAAATTTGCGCGCCAGATCTACTCATGCTGAAGCTGCCACCGGCCAGACGCATTCACCGTCCGTGACGGAAATCAAGGCGCCGGGCTTGTTTTCCATCACACAGCCGCCGGTAAAATCGCCGAAGGCAGGCAGCAAGGTCATGTCGGCCTGGTGGTAAAAACATGGCAAATTCAGGCGTTGCCGGCCTTTGCCCAGCAAACGGAAAACAGGGTGGATATGCCCGGCAAGCACATGGTGCGTGGGATGTGGGGCAGGAATGTGTTGCAAGGCGAAATCCCCGATAAGGTAAGGCTCATCCACCGTTTCAATATTCAAATCCGCTGGCGGATCGCCCGCATGCTTATCATGGTTGCCGCGAACCAGAATACATTGCATGGAGGTGTGCTGCGCGCGCCAGTGGCGTAAAGCTGCCAATGTGGCCGGTGCATGGGACTTGGGCGCATGCAGGAAGTCGCCCAGGAAAATCAGTTGCTCAGTCGGGTATGCGGAAAGCAAAACGTTCAGGCGCTGCAGGTTCCGGCTGGTGGTGCCGTGCGGTACCGGCTGGCCCAAAGCGCGATAGGCCGCTGCCTTGCCGAAATGCGCATCTGCAATCAACAGTGCTTTTTGTTGCGGCCAGTAGATGGCTTTGTCGGCCAGTATCAGCAAAGTGTTCGCGCCGATGTTTAAAGGTAGTTCATGTCTCATTGAAAATTATTTTATCGAGGCCTTATGTCACCCGCTTTTTATCGTGTTCTTTCTCAAAACCCGTGGCGCGGCTTAGGCGGAATGATCCTGGTACGTGGCTGTTCTACATTCGTTTCGTTGTCATGTGACCCTACGCTGGGCAATCCGGTTTTGCGCCTGCGTTCACGTTTTTTATATACCTTTTCCTGCACGTTGAACTTTGCCTGCGCGTTCACGGTTTCTTCCGCTACATAACCGCCAGCGCCGGCGGCCTTTTCCAGGTCGGCCACCATGCGGGCAATCCGGTCGGCCAGCTTTTCCGAACTGTTGCTTTCGCGGAAGCGTTCGACCAGCAAAGGGAAGGCAAACGGCGTCGGCCTTTTGATGTGCATCAATTGTATTTGCTTGCGGTGCAAATGTTGCAACGTAGCGGACAAGCGTGCGATTTCCAGCTCCTGTTGCAGCACTTCTTCCTGCGCTTGCGTCAGCAATAAATTATCGGGGTCGTATTTGCGGAATACATCATAAAACAGGCTGGATGAGGCCTGCACTTGCTTGGCGCTTTTGTGCGCGCCGGGAAAACCGGCGAACACCAGCCCGGAAATACGCGCGATTTCGCGGAAACGCCTTTGCGCCAGCTCGCCTGCATTCAGGCTGCCGATGACGTCAATCAACAGGTTTTCAGTGCTGAAAACATCCTGTGCAAAAATCGTTGCCCAATCCACTGGCGTAGCGGAAAGCAGTTCCAGGCCGTAATCATTGACGGCGATGGAAAACGTGCTCGGTTGGTGCTTGCCGACGCGCCAAGCCAACAAACTGGCCAAGCCCAAGTGCACGCTGCGCCCGGCGTAAGGGTAAAGGAACAAATGCCAGCCTTCGCGCGAGTGCAGCGATTCGGCCAGCAGGTTGGTATTGGTTGGCAGCGCGGACCAGTCGCTCTGCACTTGCAATAGGGGTTTGACCATCTGCATTTCCGGGCCGTCGAAATGGCCGTGCGCCGCTGCATCCATGCGCGCCACCATGGCATTGGCAAGCTCGGTGGAAAGCGGCAGGCGGCCGCCATTCCAGCGCGGCACCGCGGCTTTTTTGCCGCTCGCCTTGCGCACGAAAGCGGTCATTTCATGGACGCGCACCAGTTCCAGCAGGCGTCCGCCAAACAAGAAATGGTCGCCGGGCTTGAGCCGGGCGATAAAGCTTTCTTCCACCGAACCTAGGCTCTTGCCGGATGCGCCTTTGCTCCAGAATTTAACCACCATGCTGGAATCGCTGACGATGGTGCCGACGCTCATGCGGTGCCGCCGCGCCAGGTGCGCATCCGGCACATGCCAAACGCCGTGCTCATCGGGAATGGCGCGGCGGTAATCCGGGTAGGCGGTCAGCGATTCTCCGCCGTGCCGCACAAAAGCCAGGGCCCAGCGCCATTCTTCGTCGGTCAGGTGCCGGTAGGCGTAGCAACTGCGCACTTCCGCCAGCAAATCCTCCGCGGTAAACCCGCCGCCAAGCGCAATCGTCACCAGGTGCTGCACCAATACGTCCAATGGCTTTTGCGGTGATGTTCTTGGCTCGACATTGCGTGCGGCAATCGCATCCTGCGCGGCCACCGATTCGATCAGCTCCAGGCTATGCGTCGGCACCACGGTCAAGCGCGAAGCGCGGCCGGGCGCATGGCCGGAGCGCCCGGCGCGCTGCATCAGGCGCGCCACGCCCTTGGGCGAGCCGATCTGCAGTACGCGTTCCACCGGCAGGAAGTCCACGCCCAGGTCCAGGCTGGATGTGCAGACCACCGCCTTGAGAGTGCCTTGTTTCAGGCCGGCTTCCACCCATTCGCGTACGGTTCTATCCAATGAGCCGTGGTGCAGCGCAATCAAACCCGCCCAGTCAGGACGCGCTTCCAGCAAGGCTTGGTACCAGATCTCGCATTGCGAGCGGGTATTGGTGAAAACCAGGCTGTTGGGGCTGGCTTCGATCTGCTCGATCACCTGCGGCAACATGCGCAAACCCAGGTGGCCAGCCCAGGGGAAACGCTCAATGCCGGGCGGCAACAGGGTATCGATCAGCAGGTGCTTCTCCAGCTTGCCTTGCACCAGTACCGCATTGGATGAGTTTGGGATCAGCACTTCCATGGCATGCTGCAAATTACCCAGCGTCGCCGACAAGCCCCAGGTGATCAATTGCGGCTGCCAGCGCCGCAGCCGCGCCAAGGCCAGCTGCAGCTGCACGCCGCGCTTGTTGCCGATCAGCTCGTGCCATTCGTCCACCACCACCATTTGCAGGCTGGCAAAGGTGTCGGCGGCGTCCGGCCGCGTCAGCAGCAGCGTCAGGCTTTCCGGCGTGGTGATCAGCGCGGTCGGCAGGCGTTTGGCCTGCCTCGAACGCTCCGCGCTATTGGTGTCGCCAGTGCGTAAAGCGATGCTCCAATCGAGATTCAATTGCTCGACCGGTGCGGTCAAAGCGCGTTCTGTATCCGCGGCCAGGGCGCGCATGGGGGTGATCCACAGCACGGTCAATGGTTGGCAGGCAGGCTTACGCCTGGCTGTATTGGCAGGCTTTTCCGCAGCTGCATTGCCTGCTTTTCCTGTGGATGCGGCTGTCGATTTCTTCGAGGCGAACCGTTCGATTGCCGCCATCCACACCGCATATGTTTTGCCGGCGCCGGTAGTCGCGTGCAGCATGCCGGATTGGCCGCGGGCCACTGCTTGCCATACCTGCTCCTGGAACGGAAAAGGCTGCCATTGATGCGAGGCAAACCAGTGGCGGCTTAAATGGAAACCGCCAGGGCTGGGCGCTTCAGCCGCCTCGCTGGGCGATAAAGTCATATCCGGGACGGTTTTCAATGTCATCGCAAAGCCGCATCCTGGCTCGCAGGGCGGAAAGCCTGCGGTAGCAATTCCTGCAAGGTCTGCAGCGTGTCGGCTTCGGCCACCGGTTTATCCTGACGCCAGCGCAGCATGCGGGGGAAGCGCACGGCGATACCGCTTTTATGGCGTCCGCTTAAAGAAATGCCTTCGAAGCCCAACTCGAACACCATGGTCGGAGTTACGCTTCGCACTGGGCCGAATTTCTCGACCGTGGTCTTGCGGATAATCGCATCCACCTGGCGTATTTCGGCATCGGTCAAGCCCGAGTATGCCTTGGCAAACGGCACCAGTTTGCGATTGGGGTTGTCCTCAGGGTTGTCCCACACCGCGAAGGTATAGTCGGTATACAGGCTGGCGCGACGGCCGTGGCCGGTCTGCGCGTAAATAAGCACCGCATCCGCCGTGTAAGGGTCGATCTTCCACTTCCACCATACGCCGACATCCTTGGTGCGGCCCACGCCGTAGTGCGCATCCTTGCGTTTGAGCATAAAGCCTTCCACCCCCAGGCTGCGTGATGCCTCGCGCTGGCGATCGAGATCTTGCCAGCTTGCACCCGTGATCAAAGGCGATATTTGCAGTTGCGGCTGTTGGCATGCGCGGACAATGCTTTCCAATTGTTCACGGCGGGCGGACTGCGGGTGTTCGCGCCAGTCTGTACCCTGCCATTCCAGCAAATCGTAAGCCACAATCGCCACCGGCAGGCTGTCCAGGATTTTGGCGCTTAAGGTTTTTCGGCCGATGCGCTGTTGCAGCAAGGCAAACGGCTGCACCTGTTTTAACCCTTCTTGTCCGGAAGCGTTCCCAGCATCGTGCTTCCACACCACCAGTTCGCCGTCGATCACCGTGCCATCCGGCAAGCAATCCGCCAGCACATGTAATTCGGGAAAGCGCTCGGTCACTAGCTCTTCGCCGCGCGACCAAACCCATAGCTGGCCGTCGCGCTTCACCAGTTGCGCGCGGATGCCATCCCATTTCCATTCCACCAACCAATCTTTGGGGCTGCCAATCGTCGCTGCAAACTGCTCGGTAGGCAGCTGTAAGGGATGCGCCAGGAAAAACGGGTAGGGCTGGCCTTCGCTGCGCCCTTCGCCATCTTCGCTCACCGGCGCGATCAATTTCAGGTAATGCGCCGCAGTCGGGCGTGCTGAAAGGTCGGTATAGCCGACCAGGCGCTGGGCAATACGTTTTGCGTCTATGCCTGCCACGGCAGCCAGGGCGCGCGTGACCAGCAGGCGCGAAACGCCGACGCGGAAACTGCCGGTAATGAGCTTGATGCAGACCAGTTTGCTCCGCTTATCCAGCTGCTGTAGCAAGGGCAATAACTGCAGGGTTAATGTTTCAGGCGCCAGGCCGCGTAGCGGCAACAGTTTGGTTTCCACCCATGCGGCCAATCCCTCTTCTGAAGAATGGATGGATTCAGGCAACAGCAAGGACATGGTTTCCGCCAGGTCGCCCACTGCATGGTAGCTTTCCTCAAACAACCATTCCGGCAGGCCGGCTACCGTCAGCGTCAATTGACGCAACAGCTTGGTTGGCACTAATTGGCGCGGGCGGCCGCCAGCCAGGAAATATACCGCCCAGGCGGCATCGGCGGGCGGTGCTACCTGGAAATAATCGCGCAACGCAGCCAGTTTGGCATTGCTGCTGGTAGTGGCGTCCAGCCTGCTGTAGAGATCGGCAAAGGCTTTCAAACGGTCGCCTTTGCCATGGTCATATGGGCGCTGCCTTCAGTCTCAGGCGGCAAATCCGCTTCCGCTTCTGCCGCCTCTTCGCCGTATTCGGTGACAAATGCCTGCGCATCCAGGCCTTGTTCGCACAACCAGCGCACCATGGGGTGTATTTGTCCGTGCGTCACAAACACACGTTCAGCCCCGGTGGCCTGTATCGCAGCCTGCAAGCCGGGCCAATCGGCATGGTCGGACATGATGAAGCCGCGGTCCACGCCCCGGCGCCTGCGCGTGCCGCGCAATTGCATCCAGCCGCTGGCAAACGCATCCGAGTAATCGCCGAACCGTTTCATCCACGGCGTGCCTTGCGCAGAAGGCGGCGCCAGCACCAGGCTTTTGCCTATCTGTGATTTATCCTGCATGTCGCCGACATATTGCGTGGCAGGCAGATGGACGCCAGCTTCGCGATAAACCCGGTTTAAGGGTTCTACCGCGCCATGAACCAGGATCGGGCCGATATGCGGGTTTAACCCCGACAGTATCCTTTGCGCTTTACCGAAGGCATAGCAAAACAACACGCTGGCGCGGTTGTGATCGGCGTTGCTTTGCCACCATTGGTTGATGTCGGCAAAAATCTCGTGCTGCGGCTGCCACTGGTAAATCGGCAGGCCAAAGGTGGATTCGGTGATAAACGTGTGGCAGCGCACGCTTTCAAACGGCGCGCAGGTACCGTCGGCCTCCACTTTATAGTCGCCTGAAGCCACCCAGACCTCACCTTTGTATTCCAGGCGCACCTGGGCAGAGCCCAACACGTGGCCGGCGGGATGCAGGCTCAGCTTGACGCCATGGTGGTCGATGTTTTCCCCGTACTCTAGCGAAAGCAGATCGATATCCGCCCCCAGGCGCTTGCGCAATATACCTTCGCCCGCTGCCGCTGCCAGGTAATGCTGGTGGCCGGTGCGCGCGTGATCGCCGTGTCCGTGCGTGATCACGGCGCGCTCCACTTGGCGCCAGGGGTCGATATAAAAATCGCCGGGCGGACAATACAAGCCTTCCGGCCGCGCGATGACTAAATCCATGATCTAGTTTGTTGATTGCACATGCGGATTCGACACCACAAATGCAATTTCATTCTGCATGCCTGCACAAAAAGGAGGGTGAGTGCGCTAGGCAATAAGACCTAATGGAGGAGATGTCTGAAAATTCAGGGAGAGGGGGGTGAAGGGGATATCAATGAAAAAAATAGACTAGCCAGTTGGAACACGATAGTAAGCATTAATAAATTGTGACTTAGTCTCTTGGCGATTTTTGATCTTCCGTAAGTGAATATTGCATCCTCAAGCATAGGATTGCTGCGGCAATTTGTCACATATTTAAACTTTCTCCAAGCCGCTATTATTAGGCTGTACTGGGAATATGGTTTTTAGCTGGATAGTATTTCTAATACAAAAAATAGAAAAAACAATCTGGAGAAAGTATGAATACATTATTTGTAGTGCTGTTGGTGGCACAGGGCATGTTTGCTGCCACTGCTCATGCTGCAGATGCGAAAGCAGCACAAACATTGGCCCAAAAGAGCGGATGTCTCGCATGTCATGGCGTCGAGAAAAAGATTGTTGGGCCAGGGTATAAGGAAGTGGCAGAAAAATATAAAAACGACAAAGCGGCAGAAGCAAAATTGATTACCAAGGTCAAAGCCGGTGGAAGTGGCGCCTGGGGACCCATGCCAATGCCGCCAAATGCCCACGTCAAGGATGAAGATATCAAGACAATAGTGCAGTGGATACTCTCATTGTAAGCGCATCCCAGGCCTTGTTAATACGATCCTCCATCATAGTCTAAGTAACATTGACTGTGGTTTTAAAGCTGACTCCTTGCTGGTAGTCAGCTTTTTTTTAATTGAACACAAATGCGACAAATTGTCGCGCGACAATATGTCACATTCTCATTCATTCTCTCTTTCCTTATATTGCTCTACGGCGCTCATAGCCTATTTGCTCTTATTGAAAGGGAAACCCAATGAAAAAAATATTATTGCTGGCAGGTTTGATTGCCAGCCAATCAGCTTTTGCCCATGTCAGCTATACGGGGCGGGATTTTGGTACGTTTGATGGACTGAGCAGTGAGTCGGTCACGATTGCCAATCAAACAACACGTAGCTTCGGCTGGGCGGATGCAGCCGATGCGGACTGGGGAGATTCACACCAGGTCAAATGGTTTACTTTCAGCCTGACCAACGAAGCCCTTGTCACGATATCCGCATCTGCATTCGCCAATGCAACAGCGACGTCCTTAGACGGTCTGCTTCCTGGCTTCAGCCTTTACGAAGGCATAGCCCCTCGTGCAGCGCACGATGGTTCCCCTGTGACGGTCGCCTATCGCGATACATTGGGTTTTGATACTGAAGGTGCACTCAATACATTCGGTGATTTCGACATTGGCAACGATGCAGGTTACATCAGCAAGCTGACGTTCATTGGTTATGTGGTTGACGGTACCTCGGACAATGTCGGCAACTTGCCAGGCGTGGTCGGTGACGGTGCTGCCGATGGCATCGTCAGCTCCAGCTTCCTGCTTGGCGCCGGTACCTACACCTTGATCGTTGGCGGTGCCGATTATGCCTCGCAGAATGACCCACTGTCCCTCGCCTACAACTATGGCCTGTCAACCACATTGAGCGTGGCTGCGGTTCCAGAACCCAGTACTTACGCCATGCTGGCTCTGGGCTTGGGCGTGATGGGCTTTGCCGCGCGTCGTCGCTCAGCGCGGTAATTCCTCATTCAATTCGGGAGGTCTGCCGGACCTTCCTCTTCTCGGTAGGAGAATGAAATGACATTCAGCAAAAAACACATTACATCCGCAGTATCCGCATTATTGATGGCCGCTGGCGCAGGCCAGGCCTTGGCTGCCGTCAGCTCGTACAACATTGAAACCGTATGGTACGAACCTGACACCCAGCCTCGCGACACTATTTTCCTGGGTAGCTTTGACTATGACAGCGCCACCAAGACGGTCTCCAACCTGAAAGGCATTTTGTCCGAGTCGATGACAGGCGACGCGGTTGGCTATCCTGGCGACAACATGACCTGGCTGACCTTGGATTACCAACTGCAATCCTGGTATGACGCTTCTCTGGGCGGTACCTTTGCCGCGGCATTCAAAAATGACAATACCAATACCTTCTGGACCGGGCTGGGGGGCGATGGCTGGAGCCCCCAGGCGGGCGTGAATGCAGGCGGGGTTTACTATGGCTTCCCGAGCGCTGGCAACAACCCTGGCAATGCCTATGCCCTGGTCTTCATTCCAGATGACCCATTGCAGGCGCTGACACAAATACAGATCAACCATCTGGCCTATGCCGACTGTGCAGCTGGGGGCATGATGGGTGCTGTCTGCATGACAGGCACCTCCGAATCAGCCTATGGCGCAATCGGCACCATGAGTGGCTATCCAATCTCGCAAACCATCACCGCAGCGGTGCCCGAACCCAGCACCTATGCGATGCTGGGCCTGGGATTGGCTTTGATGGGGGCTGCAGCACGCCGTCGTCGCCAAGCTTAACCTCATTCATCATATAACTTCAGAACGGCAGGTGCTGCGCACCTGCCTTTTTGCGCTGGAAAGCCCCAAATGAACAAACCAACCTTGCTGAGCCTGGCTGTTGCGCTCGCATTCAACCCGGTCAGCGGCATGGCAGACACTGTTGATAGCAAAGAAAATGGCATGCCAGTCAAGGAATTGCCGCTGCTCGAAGTGCAGGCCAGCCGCATAGAAGATCCTGCATTTGAAGGCCAGTCACTGTCATCAATGTCCTTGGCAAGTCGGCGTCCAAACACCAACGACACCGCCCGATTGCTGGAAGACATACCGGGCGTCAGTACCTATGGTGCAGGCGGGATTTCCAGCCTGCCGACAATCCACGGCTTTGCTGATGACCGCATCCGCATCCAGGTGGACGGCATGGACCTCATGAGCGCTTGCCCCAACCACATGAACCCTGCATTGTCGTACATGGACCCTTCCAATGTGGAAACCGTACAGGTATATGCGGGCATCACGCCCGTCAGCGTGGGTGGCGACAGCATTGGCGGGACGATCCAGGTCAATTCGGCCAAGCCCAAGTTTGCAAAGGATGGTGAGGAGCTGCTGGTTACAGGCAAGCTCGGCACGTTTTACCGCAGCAATGGCGCGGCGAGAGGCGGCAATGTCGCCCTTACCCTGGCAAGCCAGAATCTCAGCCTGACCTATACCGACTCTTATTCCCAAGCCAATAACTACAGGGCAGCAGGGGATTTTAAAAAGCCTGGGGGCTGGAATCAGCAGAACAATGCTTTCTTAAGGCCTTTTCTTGACTCCGTGACTGAGCGTACCGTTGCAGGAACAGCTTACCGCGGCTCGCGCCATCGAGAGCTTAGCCTTGGCTGGAAAATCCAGGACAACCACTTGCTCGAATTGAAATTAGGCGAACAATCCCTCGATTGGGAGGGCTTCCCTAACCAGCGGATGGACATGGTTTCAAGCGAGCCGGACCCCGGCAACCCCGGGAATTTTTTACTAAACATCAAGAAACCTGCCAATGTAAACCGCACCGCCAACCTCCATTACACCGGGCAGTTCGGCTGGGGGGAGTTGGAAATGCGCTATTTTCACCAGAACCTCGAGCATTCAATGGATATGTTGCCCCATCGCTACATTGGCATGATGATGCCGATGCTTTCAGAAGCAACCACGGATGGCGGTATGGCAAAAGCCAATATTGCATTGGATGAGCAGCATTCTTTCAATATAGGCGCTGATTTCCAATTCTATCGGCTGGATGACTGGTGGCCTGGCATTGGATTATCCGCGAACTCGATGTGCTGCAACGACTTCTGGAATATTCGTGACGGCAAGCGTGACCGCATCGGTGTGTTCAGTGAATGGGAAGCGAAATGGAGCAGTCAATGGACCACGCTGCTGGGTATCAGGACAGATCGTGTCAAGTCGAATGCCGGGCCTGTGCAAGGCTACTCAAGCGGTTCATATCAAACGGATGCCAACGCCTTCAATGCCTTGAACCGCAGCCGCGAGGATTATCATTACGACCTGACAGCATTATCCCGGTTTACACCCAACGATGGTCAAAGTTACGAATTCGGCTTTGCCCGGAAGACCCGCTCTCCCAATCTGTACGAGCGCTACCCATGGTCCAGGTTTGCCATGGCTGCTCTCATGAACAACTTTGTCGGCGATGGCAACGGTTATATCGGCAATCCGGATTTGAAGCCTGAAGTCGCCTACACCATCAGCGCCAGCGGCGATTGGCATGATGCCAACAAGGAAAAGTGGCAGGTGAAAACGACAGGGTATCTCACCTATGTCGAGAATTACATCGATGCCGTGCGCTTGCCGGGCTATACCCGCAACGATCAATATATGCTGCTGCAATACGTCAATGCGGATGCCAGGCTCTATGGACTCGATGTTTCAGGAAGCTACCACCTGGGCAGCATTGCCAATATCGGCAGTTTTGCGGTCAGCGGCATGTTCAGTTACGTTCGTGGCGAGAATCGCGCCACTGGCGACAACCTTTACCATATGATGCCGCTGAACGGGAAATTCGCGTTTGAGCACAAGCTTGGTTCCTGGACCAACACCCTGGAAATGCAGCGGGTCACCGAAAAAGACAGAATCTCCCAGGTGCGCAACGAAATCACAACCCCTGGATATACCCTGTTCAACCTGCGCAGCAGCCTGGAGTGGCAACGTGCGCGACTGGATTTTTCGGTGGAAAACCTGTTCAACCGTTTCTACTATTTACCGCTTGGCGGCGCTTATCTGGCCCAAGGGAATGCCATGACGACCAATGGTGTTCCATGGGGCATGGGTGTGCCAGGGCGGGGAAGATCAGTAAACATGGCGCTTTCTTACAGTTTTTAGACGTTATCCCATGCGACAATATGTCACTGTCGCATGGAAATGATTCAAGCGAACATGAGCATTTTTTTGCAAGGCTTTATCATGCTCTTCATATCTCGCTTCCCATGTTTTTTCTCCTTCTTTAGCGCTTGCCTATTCCTGGCTTTATCTACATCCTTGCATGCAGAAATTCTCGGCACAAGTTTACGCATTTGGACAACGGAACCAGGACAGAAATCTACTTCGGCTTATATGATCTTGACCTCGAGCCGCGATTCTGTGTTGACCAATGTAACTTCTCCAATCGCGAAACAGGCCGCATTTTTCCGGACGGTCCGTATTGGCGGTACATTAAGAATGAATGTGATAGAGCGCCTACCGTTGGCTGCAGGCAGTCCTGTGGATTTCACTACGGAAGGCTATCAACTGGTCCTGAGTGGACTTAACCATATGATTCGGCCAGGGGAAATTGTTCCTGTCACGCTGGAATTCGTTGAGAAAAACCAGAGCAGGCAAACCGTGACATTGTCACTCACTGGACACTTCTTCAATGAATAACGCAACATGCGACACTTTGTCACATATAACAATAATTCTCATTAACATAAAATAATACTGCTCATTTTTCGAGCTTATTTTCAATAAACACATTGTGTTGATGGGAGGTTGAATGAAAAGCAGTATTCGTCATTTAGTATTCGGAATGATCGGTAGTCTATGTATGGTAGCGGCCAGTAGTACTGTCATGGCTGCCAGTTGTAGCTACACACCAGATGAAAAAGGGTTTAAGTTCTATTTCACTGCATTTGGTGCGCCAGACAAATCTTATGTTGTCAGCAAAAACACGTTCAAGAAATATCAGTTGGCATCTTCAACAGGTAAACTTGAAGGAGCAACCATTGATATAGATTCCACGTCATTGGATACTTCAGCAGACTTGAATAATGGCAGTGGAGGGCAATGGGATCCATCCTTTGCTGCGGTGAGAAACAATAATGTAGTGACTGGACTATTCAAGAGCTTTGCAAGTCCTGGCAAGATTTCCGCTAAGATCGACAAGATTGAAGGTGATACATTGCAATTAGCGGTCACCATGAATGAGGTCACCAAAGTCATTCCGATGAAAGTGACTGAAAAAGGCGGTAATTTTCATGCCAAAGGCACCTTGGACATCATCAAGGATTTCAATGGGAGTAAAGCCTTTGCCAAGCTGGAGCGTATTTGTACTCAAGCCTTCCACAGGGGTAAAACCTGGACTGATGTGGATATTGAGTTTGAAGTTCCAGTGAAAAAGAGTTGTAAATAACACCCTTCTAGTTCATCAAAAATTCTCCTCGAAGCAGGATCAATGAGATTAATATCATTGATCCTGATGAGCAATGATCATTTACGGCCACAAGCTGATAAGACCATGTGGCGTGTGAACAGCATTCTTTACAGCGTAATCAAAAAGAGTAGGGATGAATAAAAAAAAATACCAACCATAAGATAGAAATTTTTATCGCACTTGGCCTGACTATTTCTGGAGTATTAGTTTTTGGCGGTATCAGCTGGCTTTTTCATTTGGTAAATATTTTAAACGTTTGAGGCATCCATGTCTGGCGGTGTGCAATACCCTGATTTCAGAGGTAAAAATTGCTCCAAAGTTATTTGCGTGTTTTGTGATCGGGATGGTTTTTTGAATTTTTTGGTTTCGTTGGTAGTCTCTTGCCGTATTGCAACGTGTGTCGCTTATGAGCCTTTTTCAAGCTCACATCGGGATAGACACCAAGAGAAATAGAGTCTTTTGCTTACCCAGATGCGGTATGAATAACGCCGCTATTTGCTGTCGTTAGGTTTTACAAGCATAAGCATGCCTCCGCCGCGTCTGGGAGTTTCTATCTGTATCAGTGGGTTTTGTTGTGCAAATAGCGATATCAGTGAGAGCTATGTCCAATTTGCCTTTATCTTGCTGTTGGTAACGAAATTGCTGGTACGTTGTCAGTTACCAACAAAATTACTAACAGATTTCATTGGATTGGCTAGATACGGCCGGATCAAAAGGCAATAAAAAACCCGCATTGAAGCGGGTTCTCTGGACTTTGGTCAATCTCCTTGGATGGGTATTTGGTGGTGATGGGGGGACTTGAACCCTCGACCCCAGGATTATGAATCCTGTGCTCTAACCAGCTGAGCTACATCACCAGAACCCAATGGATTCGACCAAGCCCGCTATTTTATTTTCTTGTTTGCGTAAAGTCAAAGCCAATATGCGTTTTCTAGCGAGTAAATAGGGCATAGCCTAGGGAAGGGGTGTCCTGAAAAGGTCGGGAGTTTCTCATTGAATGTCTTAATCGATTGAAAGAGAAGGGGAATATATGCTTTTCTTGTGTTTGTGATGTTTTTCCTACGAAAGCCGGCGGAATTGTCTGACGGTATGCGGGTCTACTTTTATAGATAATTCCCTATATCTTAATCTTACTGACGTTGTAATACGGGGGGTGCATCATGAAAGAGGTAACGCTGGGTCGGGGCGTCACAGCAGACGCTATTCCAAGTCTGGTATTCAGGCGCGATGTTTCTTCAATCGTGTTCAAACGAAATCCTCCGCAGCCGCTTTCTCAAACGGCTTCTTTTCCCACCCGTGATTTGTTCCATGCATTGGCCCGTGGTGCCGATGTGAATGGCGCAAACCAATCTGCACAGACATTTCTAGATGAGAAATTGGCGGAAGCGGAGTCGCTCGAGAGCGATCTGCCAGAGGAGATGAATGCATTGCCGCAATGGCTGGAGCAGCGTTGTGCCCGTGTGAAAACCGGTTACCGGGCTTATTTGGCCGACCGGCATGCGGGGCAGAAGGCGCGATATTTCTCCTGCAGGGCTCATGCCTTGCACTTCCTGCAGTCCATTGCCCCCAGCCGCATGGTGGAAGGCGCCTGGCTGTATGGTTTTCTCAAGCATTGGCGCGAAGCCAGGTTTGCGCCTTTATGCAAGATTTATCTCCGCAACCTGGGCGATGGCGACGAAGGCTGCAACCAAGTCAAGCTATACCAGAAGTTGCTTGACCAAAACGGTTGCTCGGATTGGTACGGCTTGGATGACCAATATTATGTCCAGGGAGCAATCAGGCTGGCATTGGGGCACCATGTCGACGATTATCTGCCTGAAATCATTGGATTCAACCTGGGATACGAGCAAGTTTCGCTTCCGATGCTGATTGCAGCTTACGAGTTGAGCGAGCAGGGGGTCCAGCCGCATTACTTCACATTGCACGCGACGGAGGACGACGCCTGCGTCGCCAGCGCCATCAAGTTGTTGCAATCTCTGCTTGATGCGGCCGATGATGAATGCCAAAAGCAAGCGTTGCTTCGTCGCGTCAATAATGGCTACAAACTGCATCAATTAGGGCTGGATATCCCCAAAATCGTCGCTTCTTTCGATCTGCAGAGGGCTTTCCTCACTACCATACGGCCTTGTGCAGCGCACCTTGAGCGGGCTTACCGGATTGATTGCATGGAGCGCGGCATTCGCGGTCGCTGGACCGATAGCCTGCCGTTGCCCTTGTTATTGCAGCAGTTGTGCAACGAAGGCTGGATGCAGCCAGGAGATAAAGGCAAGACCAGGTTGTGGCATGTGCTGGAGCGCGACAACTTGTTGCCGGCGCCAGGGTACCAACAGCAGGTGCTGCTGGATTGGCTGGCTTACAGCCAAGAGTACGGCAAGCACTTGCAGTATGCCGATGTTTCGGACTTGGTGAGCAACGCGTCTGCACCTGTCGTGACAAGGCCGGAGGAGGCCGCAGAGGAAAGCTTGGCGGGCGTGAGCGAGTCGAGCAGCCAAATGGATGTGATGGATTACATGATCCGGCTCATGTCACCACTGGTACACCATACGCAGGAGGGATTAAAGGCCGCTCGGGTGTATAAATCCATCCTGGAAAAAGGCAGCGAACTTTATACGCAGCACTATGCTTTTTTCCTGGTGCGCGGACAGGTGTAGAAGAGACGTACAAAGAACCGAGGAAATAAAAAGCCAGGAAGAAATTCCTGGCTTTTTTGCATCAGGCAACCATGAGTTTATTCACGGTTACCTTGACCGTGAGGCCTATGAGCTGCGGCGGCCGCCCTTGCGGCCTGCGGCACGCGCTTCTTTAGAGGTGAATTGATGCGCAGTACCTTTTGCATGGGCAGCTTGTCCGCCCTTGCGGCCTGCCAGCCGGGCAGAGGCGGAATCGAATTCGTGGGCGGTGCCTTTGGCGTGAGCGGCTTTGCCGCCCATACTGGCAATCTGGCGTTGTTTTTCAGGACTCATTGCGGCAAAGCCGCGCGGACTTGCAGTCTGTACCATAATAAACCTCCATAACGAAGTTGATAGAGCGAGGCAGTTGGTCTTGCAACTCTCTCAAATGAAAAGAAAGTGGGTCCATTATTGGCCGGCCCTGAGGATCCCGTTATAAGCCACTGTCTTATATCCGTGTCAGAAAACTCGACATTCGCCTTTTTGAGTTCAGTCGTCCTCTGTAGCCTTGATAACTGCGAGCAGGGCTTTGGCTGTTTCCAAATTGGAGGTCGCTGGCGACAATTGCTGCAAAGCAAACTTCTTGATATCGGGGTCTTCGGTGCGGTTGGCGACTTTGCCAAGCAATTTCACGATTTCTTCCTGTGACTTGACGCCGATGGTCTTGGCATAACCGAGATCGAATTCGGCGCCGTCCTTGGAGGACAGGCTCCTGAACTTGGCCTTTTGCCAAAGCGACGGCTCCTTGGGGAGTTCCGCGCGCTTCTGGCTAGCCAGTTGTTTTAGCGCTTCGCCCATCTGGGTTTGCGACTTGAGCATTTCCCGTGCGAAGTCCCGTACGCTCTCATTGCTGGACTTGATCACGGCCAGCTCGCTGGCTTCGGTCTGCAATATCTCCAGACGCGTAATGTCTTTGAGGTAGCCTTGGTCTTTTGCAGATAACACCTCTGCCGCCGCAACATCATTCAAGATGAACATGGTGGAGGCGAGCAGTGATATTGCGAGCAGGTTAAGGCATTGCTTGCGTAACCATAATCCGGACATCATGTCGGGGCTCCATTTGGTTCATGATCTTGCATCATGACATGATGAGCTTGCCAATTTGGATCAGACAGTACTGATTCTTTTGTAGGAGTAGGAGGGACAAACGGCGGAAGGGAAATACTGGGTATTTTCCTACTTTTTCCTACATTCTTTTGCGGAATCGGACTACACGCGCTCGGCGTAAGACATGCTTAATATTGTCGCCATAGATCTGTTCGCGAGGCGGCAATGGAATTATTCACCTTCAGCGTATCACCTCTGGAAATCATCATCAGGGGATCGCTGGTGTTCTGGTTTTTGTTCTTCATCTTCCGGTTTGTATTACGGCGGGACGTCGGTAGCCTGGGGATAGGGGATTTCCTGTTCGTGGTGATTGTCGCCGATGCGTCCCAAAACGCGATGAGCGGCGATTCCAAAACCTTCGTGGACGGGGCGCTGCTGGTGGCGACCTTGCTGTGCTGGAACCTGCTGTTCGATTATTTGGGCTACCGCTATCCATTAATCCGCCGATTCACCGAGTCATCCAGCATGACGTTGGTGCGCAATGGTGAAATCCAGTGGAAAAACCTGCGGCGAGAATGGATTACCAAAGAAGAGTTGATGTCCAAAATTCGCGAGGAAGGGCTGGAGACCCTAGACCAAGTCAAGGAAATGAGGCTGGAGCCTGACGGCAGGATCAGTGTGATCCAATTACCCTCCTAAAAATTGGCGGAGGATACAAAAAATCCGCGTTTAACGCGGATTTTTTGAGGTCGAAAAACAGGTAGGTTATACGTTGAAGCGGAAATGCATGACATCGCCGTCCTGCACGATGTAGTCCTTGCCTTCCAGGCGCATCTTGCCGGCTTCCTGCGCGCCTTTTTCACCCTTGTGCTTGACGTATTCGTCGTAGGCGATGACTTCGGCACGGATGAAGCCGCGCTCGAAGTCGGTATGGATCACGCCGGCCGCTTGCGGGGCGGTGGCGCCTTTTTTCACGGTCCAGGCGCGCACTTCCTTCACGCCGGCGGTGAAGTAGGTCTGCAGGCCGAGCAGGTCGTAGGCGGCGCGGATGACGCGGTCGAGGCCGGGCTCTTCCAGGCCCAGTTCAGAGAGGAACATGGCCTTGTCCTCGTCCTCCAGGTCGGCGATCTCGCTCTCGATCTTGGCGCAGATCGCGACCACGGGCGCGCCTTCTTTCTTGCCGAGTTCCAGCACTTTTTCCAGCAAGGGGTTGTTGTCGAAACCGCCTTCGTCGACGTTGGCGAGATACATCACGGGCTTGACCGTGATCAGGCACAGTGGCTTGATCAATTTGAGCTGGTCTTCGTCCAGGCCCAGGGTGCGAACCGGATGGCCCTGGTCTAGGTGCTTCTGTACCTTCTCCAGCACTGCGCACAATGCGATTGCTTCCTTGTCGCCGGACTTGGCTTTCTTGCTTTCGCGCTGCAGGGTCTTTTCCACGGTTTCCATATCGGCGAGCGCGAGCTCGGTATTGATGGTCTCGACGTCAGCCAATGGATCGACCTTGCCTGCGACGTGCACGATGTTGCCGTCGTCGAAACAGCGCACCACGTGCGCAATCGCGTCGGTCTCGCGGATGTTGGCGAGGAACTTGTTGCCCAGGCCTTCGCCCTTGGAGGCGCCGGCCACCAGGCCGGCGATATCGACGAACTCGACGATCGCGGGCTGGATTTTCTGCGGGTTGACGATGTCGATCAAGGGCTTGAGGCGCGGGTCGGGCACCTCAACGATGCCGACATTGGGTTCTATGGTGCAGAACGGGTAATTGGCGGCTTCGATGCCTGCGCGGGTAATCGCATTGAAGAGGGTGGACTTTCCTACGTTGGGTAGGCCAACAATTCCGCATTTCATGGTGATCTGCCTGTTCTTGGTTAAGGGTTAATTCTGCTTGGTCTTGGTGTGCAGCTTGAGCATGGCTTCCTCGAACTTGCCTTCGAGCAGTTGTGGCAATACGAGCGTACTGTCGTCCATGGCATATTCTATCTGCTGCATTTCGTCGCGCAGCGGCGTGTGCAGCACGTAATTGACCACCGCGCTGCGGTCGCCTGGATGGCCGATGCCCAGGCGCAGGCGCCAGAAGTCGTTGGTGCCCAGTTGCGCGGCGATGTCCTTGAGGCCGTTATGGCCGCCGTGGCCGCCGCCTTTCTTCAGGCGGGCAGCGCCGGGGGGCAAATCCAATTCGTCATGGATGACCAGGATTTGTTCGGCCGGAATCTTGTAAAAACGTGCCAGTGCCGACACGGCGCGGCCGCTGGCGTTCATGAAGGTAGTCGGCTTGAGCAGCCAGGTGTCGGCATGGCCGTTGAGGCGGCCGCTCAGACCGAAGAATTTGGCTTCCAAAGCGGTTTTGCTGGAAGTCTGCGCGCAGACCTGGTCTATCCACCAGAAACCTGCATTGTGGCGGGTGTCTTCATATTGGGCGCCTGGATTGCCGAGGCCAACAAAAAGGCGGATACCGTTCATGATGATGATGTGACTCTTTAAAATGAATACGCGCGCCCCGGTCGCCCGGAGCGCGCGTTCAAGCATTGACGCCGGTATTACTCGGCTGCAGCTTCGCCGTCAGCATCGGCTTCGCCTTCAGCGGCAGCACCGCCGCGTGGCTTGGCGATCGATGCGACAGCCGCATCGTTGTCGTGTGCCAACTGAACGAACTCAACGCCCTTGGGCAGCTTGATTTCGGACAGGTGGATGGAGTGGCCGGCTTCCAGCTTGCCCAGGTCCACTTCGATGAACTCTGGCAGGTCCTTAGGCAGGCAGCTCACGTCTGCTTCGGTCAGGATGTGGGCCACGATGCCGCCGCCCAGCTTCACGCCAGGAGCAACATCGGCGTTGATGAAGTGCAGAGGCACCTTCACGTGCACCTTCTCGCTCGCGCTGACGCGTTGGAAGTCGATGTGCTGAATGGTGTTGCGGACTGGGTGCAGTTGGTAGTCGCGTAGAAGGACTTGTTCCTTCTTGCCGTCCACTTCCAGGTTCAGGATGGAAGCGTGGAATGTTTCATGACGGAACTCGAGGAACAGCTCCTTGTGGTTGAACTCAAGGCTGACAGCCTCCTTGTCGCCACCGTAAACAACACCTGGAACGTTACCAGCGCGACGGAGACGGCGGCTCGCACCCGTACCTTTGCCTTCGCGTTTGGCTGCTTTGATTGTAATTGCCATTTTACTACTCCTAAAAAAGGCCTGTCGGCCTTGGGTTTGCCTGTTATCCGCGACCAGATAACAGAAAAGGCGGATGGGCATGCCCACCCGCCGGAACCGTGCTCCCGTTTAGTCTACGAACAGGGAGCTTACTGAGTCTTCATTGCTGATGCGGCGTATGGTTTCCGCAAACAGCTCGCCTGCGCTGACCACGCGTATCTTCGGCGATTGCTGCGCATTCGGGCGCAGCGGAATTGTGTTGGTGACCACCAGTTCGTCCAGTTCGGAGTTGGTGATGCGCGATACCGCCTCGCCGGAAAGCACCGGGTGGGTACAGTAGGCCACCACCTTCTTGGCACCTTGCTGCTTCAGCGCAATCGCGGCTTCGCACAAGGTGTTGGCGGTATCCACCATGTCGTCCATCAATACGCAGGTGCGGCCGGAAACGTCACCGATGATGTTCATCACCTTTGCCACGTTGGGCTTGGGGCGGCGCTTGTCGATAATCGCCAGGTCGACGTTGAGGTGCTTGGCCGCTGCGCGGGCGCGTACCACGCCGCCGACGTCGGGCGATACCACCACCAGGTCGTCATGCTTCTGCTGGGTCAAGTCATGAAGCAGGATAGGGGTGGCATAGATATTGTCCACCGGGATATCGAAGAAGCCCTGGATCTGGTCCGAGTGCAGGTCCATGGTCAGCAGGCGGTTGACGCCTACCGTCGTGAGCATGTTGGCGATCACCTTGGCGGTGATCGCGACCCGTGCGGAACGCGGGCGCCTGTCCTGGCGTGCATAGCCGAAATAAGGAATGGCTGCGGTGATACGCGCGGCGGAGGAGCGGCGCAGGGCGTCGACCATGACCATCACTTCCATGAGGTGGTCGTTAGTCGGCATGCAGGTGGATTGCAGGATGAACACGTCCTTGCCGCGGACATTGTCCAGCAGCTCGATCATCACTTCGCCGTCGCTGAAGCGGTCAACGGTGGCCCTGCCCAGCTCTATGCCCAGGTGGCTCACTACCTCTTCGGCAAGCGCACGGTTGGCGTTGCCGGTAAATACCATCATGTCGCCCTTGGCCACAGTTGGAATCCTTATCTCTAACAATAAACCGCGAGAATCGCTTCTTCATCATAGGCCGCGAGCAATCGCTTGTATGAATCGCGTGCAAAAAACAAAAGCGTGTAATTTTTAAGTTACACGCTTTTATTCTGGCTGGGGAGGAAGGATTCGAACCTTCGCATGCCGGAATCAAAATCCGGTGCCTTAACCAGCTTGGCGACTCCCCATTTGATCGTTGTTTCCATCAGGCTGCAAAACTGCGCAGGGGATGTTGATCCAGCCCTTTTGCATAAAATCCTGAAACTTCGCAACCCGCATATTGTTGCAATTCACGCGTTTCATTCATTCTTGCTAACACAGCTTCCGCAGCTTCCTGGTTGCCGAATGCTGCGAATACCGAAGCGCCAGAACCGCTCATGCGAGCCTTGGAGAATTGAGACAGCCATTGCAGGCATTTTTCAACTTCCGGGTACTGCCGTCTAACTACGGTTTCGAGATCGTTGTGAACCAAGTCCCTCAGAAAGGCCGCTATTGTCGTGGGATTCGTGTCCCTTGTCAATTGCTTCGATGCAAAAATTTCTGCGGTCGATATGTGGATGCGCGGGGTGATGACCGCATAATGCGTTTGAGGCAGTTGAATTGATTGCAGTTTTTCGCCAATCCCCTCTACCCAGGCGTTTTCTCCGAAAATGAAGAAGGGTACGTCCGCCCCCAGTTCCAGGCCCAGCGCGATCAGTTCCTCGCGGCGCAAGCCTAGGTGCCACAACTGGTTTAGGGCCAGCAAGACGCTGGCAGCGTCGGAACTGCCCCCGCCCAGCCCGCCCCCCATGGGGGTGCGCTTGGTGACGTAGATATCGGCCCCCAGCTTGCAACCCGAATGCTGTTGCAGCAGTTTTGCCGCGCGGATGCACAAATCGCTTTCTTCAGGCACGCCGGGCGTATTTTCCGTGCGCCGGATGCTCTGGTCGGCTCGCGGCCTGATATGTACGGTATCGCCAAAATCCAGCAGGCGGAACACGCTTTGCAGCAGGTGGTAGCCGTCGGGCCGGCGGCCCGTGATATGCAGAAACAGATTGATTTTTGCCGGTGCGGGGTAAGCGTGGAAATCTTGCATGGTATTGAGGAGCGCTGTTGCTTAAGGCGATGGCAACTGCCATTGCTGCACGATCAGCTTGAGCGTGAGCCTGCTGGCATTGCGCAGGGTGATGCGCATAGGGAGCTGGTAATGGTTGACGGTAGCATATTGGCCGTACTCGATATCCCAGCCGTCCTGACTGAGCTTGACCAGGCGTCCGGCATCGTCCCATTGGGCGGCTTCTACCGGCTCTTTGCCCGGACGCCCCAGCACCCAGTCTGACAGCCCGTTCATGGGCAGGCGCCAGCCCAGGTTCTGCTCGGTCAGGGTTTCGGCATCCACGGCTTCGTAGCGTTTGTTGTCATTGGTCACCAGGCTGACATTCTCGCTGGTGCGCTCAATGGCGGCAACCTGGCTTCCCAGCGGAGAAAACAGCGAGATAGTGTCATGCTGGGGAGTATGGTGCCATTGCGTCGAGCCGGAAAAGCCCTTTGCCTCGGTCTGCACGCCGATACGCCCGTTCAGGCTGAACTGGTCGATCCCGGCAAGGCTGGCCAGGTGTTGCTGATGAACCTCGGGTGTGCTTGGGACGGTGGCAGGAGGGATGCTGGCGCAGCCTGGGATTGCCAATATGGCGCCCAGCAGCAGCCAGCGCTGTGCAGCTTGCATCTTAACGGTTGAATTTCTTATTGGTGCTGATCAGGACTTCGTTTTCAGGAAAGGCTGAAAGCGCGGCTTCCCAGGTCTTGACTGCCTCGTCGCGCTTGCCTTGCTTCCACAGCACCTCACCGAGATGGGCGGCGATTTCCGGATCCGGTTGCTGCGAATATGCGCTGCGCAAGTATTCCAGGGCTTTGTCCAGGTTGCCCAGGCGGTAATGCACCCAGCCCAGGCTATCGAGGATGTAGTGGTCCTCGGGGCTCAGCTCGTGCGCTTTTTCAATCATCACCCTGGCTTCCTCGAGGCGGACATTGCGGTCCGCCAGGGAGTAGCCCAGCGCGTTATAGGCCTGCGCAAACTCAGGTTGAATCTTGATCAGCTTGCGCAGCTCGCGCTCCATCACGTCCACCTTGTTGACGCGTTCCGCCGCCATGGCAAAGTCGTAGACCAGCTCGGGAGAGTTGGGCAGGGTGTTGATGGCGTTTTCCAGGCGCGAATAGGCTTCCTGGTGGCGCTTGGCCTGGGTCAGGACGTTGGCTTGCGCGTGCACGACGGCTGCGCGCTGCGCATCGGTCAGGTCCGGCAGGTTCTCCAGCGACTGGATGGCGGCATCGATGCCTTCCCGGCGCGAAATGACGTTGGCAACCCCGAGCTGTGCGTCGACATAGCGCACTTCTCCAGGGGCAACCTTGCTATACCACTGCAGCGCTTCGTCGTCGTTGCGCTTCTTCTCGGCAATCTGCCCGAGGTAGATGTAAATCTGGTCCTTGTCCTTGAATCCCTTGCCCAGGGCATCCTTGAAATATTTTTCGGCATCGGGCAGTTCGTTCGCCTGCAGCGAGAGCAGGCCTACCACCACCAGGATTTCCGGGTTGCCGTTGGAGGCCTCGATCAGCTTGATGAACTCATTCTTGGCTTCGTCGAATTTCTTCTGTCCGGCCAGGATGCGGGCCAGGGCCAGGCGTACCTCATTGGCATCTGCGTGCGTGGAAAGGAAGCCGCGGTAAAATTCCACCGCCTGTTCCGGCGACTTGCCCAGCAGCACCTGGCCTTGCATCAGCGCTGCCATTTCCCAGCCTGGGCGCAGCTTGTTCGCCTGGTTGAGTTCGTTGAGCGAAAGCTCGGTGTTGCCCGCGTTCCAGGCAGCATGCGCAATGGCGAAATGCGCTTCGGGAAGGTCGGGGTAATCGCGCGCGAGTTCCTGCACCAGGCTCAGGACCGCCGCCTTGTTCTGTTGGCGGGAAAGCAGGTTGTTGAGGAACATGAAGCCGCTGGCGCGGCCTTCTTCATTGGCAAGCAAGGCTTTGAGGTGCGGCTTGGCTTCGTTCAGCTTGCCGGTGTTGATCAGCATCTGGGTCAGGGCCTGATGGGCTTCCGTGGAGCCCGGGTCGAGCTGTGACCAGAGGTTTGCCGCATCGATCGCGGTCCGTCCGTCGTTGCCCATCACGGCGGTCTTGGCGGCACGCTCCGCAAGGCGCGAGTCGCGGCTGCTCTGGGCCAGGTCGAGGAACAAGGCGCTCGCCAGGTCGAACTGGCCGCGTTGCCCGGCAATTTCCCCGATCAGGTATTTATAGACGAATTCGCCAGTGAGCGCCGGCTGGGGGCTTTCTGTCTTGGCTGCCGCATTGGCGGCATTCCCCATGCCCAGCGACATTGCGGCGCAGGCAACTGCGATTGCGATCTTTTTGCTAATAAGCATTTTCAAGGAAATCTCGTAGCGGATTGATAATTAGCATATTGAGGCCTGCTGAGCTTGTTTTCAATGGGGTAGATGCAAGTTTTGCACGATTTTGCACGGTCTTTGTTAGTCCGTGACAGTGTGCACAAGTTCACCCATAATGCGCGATGCTATAAACTGGATGGTCCATAGTTTACGTACTTGTATGCTTTTGGGGCTGGCCCAGCATCCGAGCGTAGCGGATTTAAACACGATATTTCAATAACGTCAGGCTCGTGCTTGCGTTTTTGCGATGCTGCAAAGGCGAGACAAACTTGACAGGCGAGTGATGTTTTTCTAACTTAGCACCCCTTAAAACCGGATAATTCACTCATATATGACGACTATTACCGTAGAGGCTTCAGAGTTAACCCGTAAATATGGCAGCCGTGCAGCGGTCAACGACGTCAGCTTTAGCTTGAACAAGGGCGAGGTGCTGGGTTTCCTCGGGCCGAATGGCGCAGGCAAGTCCACCACCATGAAGATGCTGACCGGCAACCTGGCCCCTAGCAACGGTTCGGTGAAGATTTGCGGCATCGACATGATGGAGCGCCCCAAGGATGCCAAGGCCTTGATCGGCTACCTGCCCGAGCAGCCTCCCTTGTACCGCGAGTTGACTGTCGACGAGTTCCTCACGATCGCGGCGCGCCTGCACCGCGTCAGCCGCCAGCATATCAAGAAGGCGGTCGACATTGCCAAGCAGCGCTGCGGCCTGACCGAGATGGGCAAGCGCCTGATCGAGAATCTCTCCAAGGGTTATCAGCAGCGGGTGGGTATCGCCCAGGCCATCATCCACAACCCGATGGTGGTGATCCTGGACGAGCCGACCGTGGGCCTGGACCCGATCCAGATCCGCGACATCCGCGCCTTGATCAAGGAGCTGGGCGGCGAGCACAGCGTGATTCTTTCCACCCATATCCTGCCGGAAGTCGAAATGGTCTGTGACCGCGTGCAGATCATCCACAAGGGCAGCCTGGTGTTCAATGGCGGCATTGACGTCCTCAAGCAGCAGCGCCACGGCAACCGTCTGCTCCTGGGCCTCAGGCAGCCGCCTGCCCACGAGGCATTGCTGGGCATTCCCGGCGTGGAGTCGGTCGAGGCGCTGGAAGGCAACCTGCTGCGCATCCGGCATACGCCGGGCGAAGCGCCATCCGAGGCGCTGGTGCAGGCCGCCGTCAGCCAGAACTGGGGCCTGTTCCAGATCAATCCTGACCAGACCTCGCTGGAAGAGGTCTTCGTCCAGCTCACATTCCAGGAAGCTGCCGCTGCCTGACGGCAGGCAGCCTGCGTTTTAAGGACTTCTTATGATCGTCAATATCGCCAGAAAAGAATTGAAGGGCCTGTTTTCCTCGCCCATGGGCTGGGTGATCCTCGCCCTGCTGCAATTCGTCTTCGCCACCTTCTACCTCATGGGGGTCGACCAGTACTTCCTTACCATGTCGGGCGCTATGCGTCCCGACCAGCGCATTGGCGTCACCGAGTTCGTCGGCGGCAGCGTGTTCGGCATTGCGCCCTTCATCATGCTGTTCGCCGTGCCCTTGCTCTCGATGCGGCTAATCAGCGAGGAACGCCGCCAGCAGACATTGCCTTTCCTGTTCAGCGCCCCCTTGTCGCTGACCGAGATCGTCCTCGGCAAATTCGTCGGCCTGCTGTCGTTCCTGTCGGTAAGCGTGTTGCTGATCGGCGCCATGGTGTTCTCGCTCAATTTGTGGGCGGATATCGATTTTGGCTATTTGCTTGCCAACCTGCTCGGCCTGTTCCTGCTGCTGGCAAGCTATTGCGCGCTGGGGACGTATGTATCCAGCACCACGCAGCAACCGGTGGTCGCCGCGATCGTTACCTTCGTCGCATTGCTGGCCCTGCAGTTGATCGAGTATTTCCTCGCAGGCGATCCGAGCAATACGGTCGCCAACCTGTCCCTGATGCGCCACTTCGAGCCTTTCTCGCGCGGCATGCTGGATACCCGCGACATTGCCTATTTCCTGTTGTTTATTGTGACCTTTCTGACCCTGACTATTCGTAGGCTGGATGCAGATCGCTTGCGTGGCTGATCGAGAGACTTTATGAAAACCAATCGCAAACTACGCTTTCAATTGTTCGTGCAGAACAGCTTCTTCGTGGCGCTGTTCCTGGTGCTGGTGTTCCTGCTTGGCTTCCTGACGTATCAATACCACGTCAGCCGCGACGTGACTCAGGGCGGCCGCAATACCCTGACCGAGGGCAGCGTCAATGTCCTCAAGGAGATGGAAGGGCCGATCAATATCACGGCCTATGTCGTCAAGGACAACGACACGCGCAAGTACATCAACAAGTTCGTCGAGCGCTACCAGCGCGTCAAGCCGGATATTACGCTGAACTTCATCAGCCCGACCGAGGAGCCCAAGGCGACGCAGGAAGCCGGGGTCAAGGCCGAGATCGAGCTGGTGGTGGAGTACAACCAGCGTACCGAGCACATCGTGCCACCGCAGGCATTCATCGAGCAGGACATGACCAACCTGCTGGTGCGCCTGTCCCGCACCAACCAGAATGCCATCATGTTCCTGGACGGGCATGGCGAGCGCAGCCTGATCGGCGTCAAGAACCACGACCTTGGCGACTTCGGCCGGCACCTGGAAAAGAAGGGCTTCAAGCTGTCCAATCCCGACCTGCTGCTCGCGCAGGAAGTGCCGAGCAATGGCGCGATGCTGGTAATCGCGAGCCCGGAAGTGGACGTGACCGAGGTCGAGGTGCAGAAGATCAAGCAATACCTGGAAAAGGGCGGCAACCTGCTGTGGCTGATCGATGACGAAGTCAACCTGCACGGCTTGCAGCCGATCGCGGAATACCTGGGGCTGCAACTGACGCCCGGCATGGTGGTGGACTTGTCCGCCACCCGCTACGGCGCGGATGCCAAGGTGGCGTTTGCCAATCAGTACGGGGTGCATGCGATTACCAAGAACTTCATGCTGCGTACATTGTTCCCCGAGGCGCGCATGGTCCATGCCGAGGATTCCTTCGAGAATGGCTGGCGCTCGTCCAACCTGGTGGAAGTGGCGCCCAATGGCTGGCTCGAGACCGGCAAGGTGGATGACAACGTCAGTTTCGACAGCAAGAAGGACTTGCCCGGCCCGATCAACATCGCGGTGGCGCTCGAGCGCAAGTACGGCGAAAAAGGTCAGCGCGTGGTGGTGGTGGGTAACGGCAACTTCCTTGCCAACACTTTCCTCTCCAATGGCGGCAACCTTGACCTGGGCCTGAATATCGTCAACTGGCTGGCAGGCGACGACAGGTTGATCACCATCCAGCCCAAGCCGCGCAAGGACGTGAATATCGTGATTCCTTCCGAGGGCTGGGCCAATCTGCTGGCGCAGTTCGTCTTCATCGGCTTCAGCCGCATCCTGCCGCTGGGCTTGATCGTGATCGGCGTGGTGATCTGGTGGAGGCGTCGCAAGGCATGAAGTCGAGATGGATAGTGAACCTGGTGCTGCTGTTGCTGGTGGCGGGAATCGTGGCGTTCCTCTACCTCAAGCCGCAGGACCAGGAAGAGCAGTCGGCTAGCTATGAGGTATCCAGCCTCAAGTTGTCGGACTTCGACAAGCTGAGCATCGAGTTCCCCGCCAAGGCGCCGGTGGTGTTCGAAAAGACCGACGGCTTCTGGTACCTGGCCCAGCCATATGCCGCCCGGGCTGACCAGGTGACTGTGCAGCGGATCGTCTCGATCGTGGCCGGCACCAGCCGCGAAAAGTTTTCCGCTGAGGACCCTGGGCGCTTCGGCCTGGACAACCCCAGGCTGAGAATCAGGCTCAATGACGAGGAATTCATTTTCGGCCTGTATAACCCAGTGACTGCCGAGCAATATGTGGCCTACAAGGACTCCGTGTACCTGCTATCCGGCCTATACTCAGAAACGGCCGCGACCCAATTGCTGGAAATGCTGGACAAGAGCCCGCTCAAGCCCAAGGAGGAAGTCGCAGGCTTCGATTTCTCGCGCCTGGAGCAATGGGAAGAGGTTCGCCTGCAGCTCGACCGCGATGCCGGTGGCAAATGGCAGGTATCGGTACCCAATGCCAAGCCGAAACAGGAAGAGCTGGACTCGTGGTTCGATGAGTTCTGGACAAAGATCCGCGCATCTTCCGTCGAGCCTTACACCCCTGACCGCAAGGGCCGCTATCCATCGTTTTCGGTCAAGCTCAAGGACGGCAAGCAAGTGCATTTTGACAAGCTGCAGGAGTCCCCGCAGTTGATCCTGGGCCGGCCTGATGAGGGGATGCGCTACCATTTCCCGCCTGATGTCGGCTTTACCCTGCTCAACCCGCCCGTGGGCCTGGGCAAGTAATCCGCGAACTGATGCCGGAATTACCAGAAGTCGAGGTCACGCGTCGCGGCTTGGAGCCCTTGGTCGGCGCCACCGTGACGCAAGCCGTGATTCGCCAGCCGTCCATGCGCTGGCCCATTCCTTCCCACTTGCCGCAAGTGTTGCATGGTTCCAGACTGCTGGAGCTGAGGCGCCGCGGCAAATACATCATCGCCCGCTTTGAAAGCGGCTGCCTGATCCTGCACCTGGGCATGTCCGGGCGGCTTTGCCTGCTGGAAAGCGATACGCTTCCCGAAAAGCATGACCATTTCGACCTGCATTTTGCCGACGGGCGCGTGATGCGCCTGCGCGATCCGCGCAGGTTCGGCGCGGTATTGTGGGCGGGCGACCAGCCGGAGGAGCACAGCTTGCTCAAGGTGTTGGGCCCGGAGCCGCTGGATGAAGCGTTCAATGGCGAATTCCTGCACCGGGCCATTCGCACCCGGTCGCCCCCGATCAAGACCGTGATCATGGATAGCCACCTGGTGGTGGGGGTCGGGAACATTTATGCCAGCGAATCCCTGTTCCGCGCGGGCATCCACCCGGAAACGCCAGCAAGGACGCTGACGCTGGCGCAATGCCGGCGCTTGGTGGAGGAGATCAAGCTGACCTTGCAAGACGCACTGCAGGCCGGGGGAAGCAGCCTACGCGATTTCTTCGGCGCAGACGGCAATCCGGGCTATTTCCAGCAAACCTATTTCGTTTATGGCAGGGCGGGTCAACCTTGCCGGCGATGCCAAACGCCGATCACCAACGTGCGTTTGGGACAGCGCTCTACCTTCTATTGTTCTTCCTGCCAAAAGGCCTAAGCATATTTCCTTGGAGTGGACTGAAGCGTATGGATTAGTCTGTTCGGACCATATTTGATTATATCTTTATTGGGTTATGATCATATTCCACTCACGAGGGAGCAATAGCATGAAAACTTTAATGGCGAAGGTGGTACCTCTGGTATTGGCAACAGGCTTGTTGGCGCCGTCTGTTCAAGCGGCTGAGCCAGCTCTGGCTGATATTCTGCAAGGCGTGGAGGCGACAAGCTGGACTCAGATCAGCTACGACGATTTTATCGGCGGTAGCTGGAACCAGGTGGGGCAACAACTGACTTTCACATTCGTTGCCGAACATACTGCACATAGCGCCACCCAGGAGTTCTGGCTTGATGCTGCGTTCACCCCCGATCCTTATGGCTATGCATCCGTGATCTTTGCGGGCGCCGATGTGCCAGGCGCGACCTTGACGGTTACCCTGGAAAGCGTCGCCAGCCGGATTCTCTTCAACTCTAGCATCAATGCCGAGCAGATCGCCCCTGGCGGCTCGGCCGGTGATTTACAGGTATGGTTGAGTTCTAGCGGTACTTATGCCTTGGCATACGAGGATTGGATTCATTCTGGGCCTGACTACAATGATTTTGTCGTGACTGTGTCGGCTGTGCCTGAGCCTGGAAACTTCGCGATGGTAATGGCTGGATTGGCTTTATTGGGTGCTGTTGCCAAGCGTCGTGCCAAAGGTCGATATACTGACTAACTCTTGTCGCAATAAGTACTAACAAGGCCCGACAGGGCCTTTTTTATTGGGTCACGGATAGTGGGGTAAGTTTTCCCAGCTTGATAAGCTGCTTTCGGGAGCAATGAGGATATTGGACGTTAGTAAAAGTACCAGTTTGTAGGAAAATTTCTAAAAATGATTGCCAAAAGTTAATTCAGTCATCAAAATATACAGATCTGTATATTAATATGCGACTGAGGATGAATATGGCAAGTGCAGCAACGGAAGGTCAGCTGGCGGACTGGAGAATGCGCGCCCTGAAGCTGGAAGACGAGGTAAAAAGGGTCATCGTTGGCCAGGATTTGGCAATACGCCTGATCAATATCGCAATCTTTGCGCGTGGGCATGTTATGCTGGAAGGCGGAGTGGGCGTCGGTAAGACCACATTGTTGCAATCGGTGGCGCGCGGCATTGGCGGCGCTTATGAGCGCATTGAAGGCACGGTGGACTTGATGCCGAATGACCTTGTCTACCATACCTTCCTCGGGCCCGAGGGCCGTCCGCAGATCGACGAGGGTCCATTGCTGCGCGCTGGGGAGAACCTCTCGGTGTTCTTCTTCAACGAAATCAACCGTGCCCGCCCGCAAGTCCATGCCTTGATGCTGCGCGTGATGGCGGAACGTCATTTGCATGCGTTCAAGCGTGAATACCGTCTGCCACATATGATTGTGTTTGCTGATCGCAATCAGGTAGAAAAGAATGAGACGTTCGAGATTCCTGCTGCGGCGCGCGACCGCTTCATGATGGAAATCCCGATCAATGTGCCGGAGGACAAGGCTCTGCGCAAATCGCTGGTGTTCGATACGCGCTTCCAGCATGCCGAGCAATTGACGCGCACTGTCGAGAGCGGCCTGCTGCCGTTCAACATGCTCAACGATTTCTCCGACGTGGTGCAGAATCATGTGCAGTCTTCCCAGGCGCTGGAAGATTACGTGATCGACCTCTGGGATGCCACGCAAAAGCCGCAGGATTTCGGCATCACGCTCGAGGGCGTCGACATGCAGCGCCTGATCCAAGCAGGTGCTAGCCCGCGCGGCATGGGCATGCTGCTCAAGGCGGCCCGCGTGCATGCGTGGCTCATGGAGCGGGAATATGTCTATCCCGAGGATATCCATGCGGTGTTCCACGAGGTGATTGCGCACCGCCTCGTGTTCAACTCCATGTACGAAAGCCGCCGCACTGTGCTGGCCCGCGAATTGACTGCCAAGATACTGCAAACCGTGGCGGTGCCGTCCTGAGTCATGCTGCCGTCATATATCAAGCCGTTTTCCTACCAGATCCCCTGGAAGTCCGCCAGCGTCCATGCTGGCGACCACCTGGGGATACAGCGCGGGCTGGGGTTCGAGTACAAGGGTAACGCCTCGCTGGTCGATTATCCCGACCTGCGCCGCATGGATTTGCGCCAGAGCCTGCGTGACCCCTATGAGCAGGTGCAGGTGCGCCTGTTCTACCATGACTCGATCACGCCGGTGTATGCGGTGTGCGACCTGTCCAGCTCCATGCAGTACAGGGGCGGCCGCCGCAAGATCGAGCTGGTGCAGGAGGTGGCGGCATCGATCGCGTATTCGGTATCAGCCGAGAACGACGTATTCAGCCTGATCGGCTACGACCAGCATGTGCTTGATGATTACGTGCTGCCGCTTGGCTACCAGGTGCATGAAGCGCTGGAGCGTATCGATGCCTTTACCAGCATAGATGCGCTCGGGCGAGGCTCGACCGGCATCCTGGAGGTAGGCCCCCTGTTGAGCCAGAACAAGGGACTGGTGTTCTGGATATCGGATTTCCATATGCCGTTCGACACCATCATCCAGGCCATGAACATGTTTTCCCGTCACCAGGTAGTGCCGGTCGTGCTGTGGGAAGAGGAGGAGTACCGGCGCCTGCCGCGCTTCGGCCTGGGCACGATGCTGGACCCCGAGACCGGGCGCGACCGCACGATTTTCTTCCGCGAATCGGTCCGTGCCAAATTCATTACCGCATTCGAGCAGCGCCGGGCGGCGCTGGAAGACCTGTTCCTGGCTTTTGAGAGCCCGCCGCATTTCGTCAGCGGGATATTCGAAGCCGAGGCAATGACGCATTATTTTGAGAAATACCTGACAGCATGAAAAAACTGACGACCTTGTTTTCCATCTGCCTGCTTCCTATCGGCCTTTGCGCGGGAGCTATGGCACATGCAGCGGAAGCCGCCCTGGTCAGCCTGGACAACCCGCGCATCGCGACAGGCATCACGATAGGCGACGTACTCGAGCGCAGGCTGGTGATCGAGGCCAGCCCTCCCTACGAGTTGCCCAAGTCTGCTCTGCCGCTCAAGGGTGAGCGCGTCGACGGAATAGAGCTGGTGGGCGTCGCGCTGCAGGGCGAAAAAGTGGCAGGCAGCCAGCGCTATGAGGTCAAGCTTAGCTACCAGGTGTTCGCCGCGACAAGCAAGTCCAGCGTCATGCGTTTGCCAGCTTTAACGTTGGCGCTCGGCGGCGGCGATACGCCAGCGGAGGTGAACGTACCTGCCTGGCATTTCTGGAGCTCGCCGCTGGCGGCGGGCAACATCCATACCGCGCGCAGTAATGCGCAGCCGCAGCGCAAGCCGGCCTTGCTCGATACCGGGCCGGAGCGCCTGGTGCTTGCGTTGGCCGTGTTCCTGGTGGGCGTTGTCGGGCTGGTCTATATCAACGCCGACCGTCGCTGGCTGCCGTGGATGGGCGGCAGCTTCGCCCAGGCTTATCGCAAGCTGCGCAAGACGCCTGCGCAAGCTGGGCACCAGGCGCGGGCGCTTGGCTACGTGCACCAGGCATTCAACCAAGTACATGGAAGCACCTTGTTCCGGCCGCAATTGGGCGAGTTCTTTGCGCAACATCCGCAGTACCAGCCGCTCGCAAAAGATATCGACAGCTTTTTCCAGCGCTCCGAGACTTTGCTATTCACCGGCGAAAACGCAGACAGCCCAGCCCTGGTCAAGGAGCTGCAGCAGCTTTGCCGCCGTCTGAGGGATTGTGAACGGGGAATCGCATGAGTTTGCTCAATTCCTGGGCCTTGCTGCTGTTGCCGCTTGCACTGGTGCCTTTCTGGCTCAGGAGCTTGCAGGGGCAGCGTTACTCCTGGCTGGAGATGGTGCCGGAAGACTCGTTCTCGGACAATATCGTCTTGCTGCTCAAGGTGGTGACGGCCGTCATCATCGCTAGCCTCGTGCTGGCCCTGGCAGCCCCGCAAGGCAGCGACAAGATCGTGAACCGCGTCGGCAAGGGCGCGCAGACCGTGATGGTGATCGACCGCAGCGTGAGCATGGACCATCCTTTTGCCGGGGACGCCACCAGCGGCCGGGCAGGGGAAATCAAGTCCGGCGCCGCACGCCGGCTGATCACGCAATTCATCGACTCCAGGCCCGATGACATGATGGGCGTAGTGGCGTTTACCAATTCCGCCTTGTACGGCGTCAAGATCACGGCCAACCGCGATGCCATCCATGCCGCGATCAACGCCGCGACCAGCGCCGGCATCAACCAGACCAATATCGGCGCGGGCATCACCCAGGCGGCCAGCCTGTTCGACAGCATCCAGAGCTCGGGCTCGCGCGCCATCATCCTGTTGTCCGATGGGGCCGGCAAGTTGAGCCCGCGCGTCAAGGCGCGCATCAGGGAGGAGCTCAAGGACAAGGATATCAAGCTCTATTGGATCGTGTTGCGCGAACCGGACGACGTGAGCATATTCGGCGACCGCGTGTTCGAAGAGGACAGGGGGCCTGCGGCGATTCAGCTCGACCGTTTCTTCAAGTCGCTCAATATCACCTACAAGGCTTACGAGGCGGATAATCCCGTGGCGCTGCAAATGGCGATCCAGGATATCGACAGCCGCGAGAAGAATACGATCCAGTATGCCATCACCGTGCCGGGGCGCGATTATGCGCGCGACTTGATTGTAGTGGCCCTGGTATTGAGCCTGGGCATGTTCGTCATTAAAAATTTCAGGGTAAAAGCATGGGAATCCGCATAAAAGGCCTCAACCTGCTGTTTGGACTGCTGGCGGTTGCCGGGTTGGCAGGCAGCGTCTATGAAGGCAATGCGCTGGTGCAGCGCCATGATGCCAACCGGCAGATCCAGGGCGGGGCATTGGTCACTCACGACGGCTATGGTTTCGAACAGAAGTTCATGGCGGCTTACAAGCTGGGAGAGTCCGGGGATTACAAGCACGCGGTGCAAAGCTACAGCCAACTGCTCGAAACCGGGTTGAGCCAGCCGCAGCAGGCGCTGGTGCAGTACAACATCGGCAACAACCTCCTGCAATCCGGCTTGAAGCGCCGCCTCAATGACGACGGCAGCCTCAAGGACGAGGCGAAATATGACTTGTCCCAGGCGCAGATCGCCTATGAGCAAGCCTTGCGGCTAGATCCCGCATTCAGGCAGGCAAAGTTCAACCTCAGCCTGATGCTGCTGGTGCAGCCCAATGGCATCGAGGGGTTGAAAAAGGAACAGGAAGGCATGGAGCTCAGCAACATCCCGGTGGGCCTGCCATGAAGTGGCAGTTGAGGCTGCGCCATGGCTGGCGCTGGGCCAGGGACCATTACGAGTCCGGGCTGTACCTGTTGGTGGTCGTATTGCTGTTGCTGGCGATCTTCAAGCCGGAAATACAACTCAAGCAGCGCGTGCATAACTACCTCTTGCTCGCGGATGTCTCGCAAAGCATGAACGCAGAGGACGTCAGCCTCAACGGCAAGCCGGTCAGCCGCATGGCCTACACGCGCCACCTGATGCGCAAGCTGGTGGAGAATTCGCCCTGCGGCACTTATTTCAGCCTCGGCGTGTTTGCCGCGGAAGACGTTGCGCTATTGTTCACGCCGCTGGAAACCTGCGCCAACTACGACATCATCGTCGATGCTATCGAGCACCTGGAGTGGCGCATGTCCTGGCGCGGCAACAGCCGCATCAGCTTTGGCGTCAAGGGCGCTGCCAAGGCTTTCGACTCGCTCAATGCGCCTGCGCGTCTGCTGTTCTTCACCGACGGCGACGAGGCGCCCAAGGTGAACGCGATCAACAAGCTCAAGCTCGATGACGTGCAGATCGGCGAGAATATCGTCTTCGTCGGCGTCGGCGGCAGCGAGGATGTGCCGATCCCGCGTTACAACTCCAGCAACAAATGGGTGGGCTATTGGTCCTCCGATGCCAAGGAGAATTCCGCCGGTGCGGTCGGCGTCACCTACAACGATACCAGCCGCGATGATCCGGACCCAGTGGTGGCTTCTGCCGACTACGACCGCTATCTTTCCAAGCTGGAAGAGGCATATTTGAAGGAACTGGCCGAGGAGATCAATGCCCAGTACGTGCTGGCCCAGGATAAGCCTGATTTCTACACCTTCGTGCAGAAGCAGAAGCCGGTCGCCAGCTTTGTCACCGCCTATTCATTGAGGTGGATATATCTTTTGCTCGCCCTGCTGCTGATACTTGCCACCTACTGGCCACATTTCCGCCAGTGGCGGCAATTGCACACCGCTAGTTAAGCCTGACTATTTATTCGGTAGAGGTGGCTGGGCTGAGCTACTTGTGGCTGTTAGCTGTGGGCAAGCTTTTTGTAGCAACCGCATAATCGAATCTGGTCAATCGAGTCCGCTTTCTTTGATTATGGTGTAAAGCGGCCGGCGGGCAGTTGGTGCCTCTTTGAAAGAATCTGTGTCATCATAACAACTGATTGAGAGAGGCTCAGTCGAGTCTGCTGCCTTTCAGTTGACCGAGCTCCGCTTAATAATAATCAAAAATAACTATCCCCAGGGAAATAACAATGAATAAAATGAAGTTGGTGCTCGCAAGCGCTGTGATGTCTTTGTTGACTGCTTGTGGTGCTAAAGTGGAAATTCCACCAGCGCACGTGGGAAAAATCATGACCAAAGATGGTTACCAAGAAGGTCTGATTCCTACTTCTAAGTTCCGCTTGGCAGCATGCTTGTCCTATTGTGATCGATTGGTAATGCTGGATATCTCGGACAAGGCTTATTCGGAATCCTTAAATATCTTTATTCCTGAAGACAAGCTGAACCTCGGTGTCACCATTCGTGCAACCCTGAGCATCAACTCTAAGAAGACCACCGAATTGTTCAATACAATTACTCCAACCGGGGCTTCAGATGACAAGACGTCGATTATTCAAAATGAACAGGTATATGCAACATATGCTCGTCAGATCATTCAAGCAGAAGTGCGTGAGTATCTGAGCCAGTACAGTATCAGCCAGATTGCATCAAGCAATGAGAAGATCAATTCTGATCTTTCCATTCGGTTGAGCAAGGCAATCGAGGAGCGCACACCATTCTCTGTGCGTCATGTGGGTATCACTGATTTGCAGTATCCTGAAATTATTACCAAGGCTCAAGAAGCAGCAGCAGAGCGTCGAGAAGCGATTCAGCAGGAAGAGGCACAAACCCAAGTTTCTGCCGCCCGCCTAGAACGGGAGTTGAGAGAGGCTCGCCTGCAGCGTGCTATTGAAAAGGAAAAGGCTGAAACAGAGGCCATTGCTCAAGCTACTTTGGCAGCATCTGTGGATTCTCGTGTCCTTGAATTGCGCAAGTTGGAAAATCAGCGTGCTTGGATTGAGAAATGGAATGGTGCACTTCCTACCACTACTCTTGGCGATCATGTGCCGATGGTTCAATTGAAATGATCGGTTTACTTAATATCTTGCCGTTGTTCATCGTTGTTGCAACTATTACAGCGATGATAAGACTTAAACAGAAAAAGGTTTCCTTTTTCTTAGGCGGAAGTGCACTGGTGTTCTACATCATTTTTCAACCATCTTATTTCCCTAAGGGAGAAGTTGTTAGAGCTCCTCTGCCTGAGTTTGAGGCATCTTCCATGGATATCCAAGATAGAAATAAGAAACCTGTTCCATTGGATGAGAAAGATAAAGTTATGGCAGAAAAAATCCGCAATGGCTTAGAGTTTAAATCCAAGTAATAGTTGTATCAAAGGTCACCTCAAGTGAGGTAGAGTTGATTAGTCGATATGAGTTAGCGGTATCGCCGTAAACGATACGTGATCTTTATTCTATTTATGCGCCGCATGGCCGTGCAGGTAGCTTGGTTGCTCATGGCGGCGCTGGGGGGCGATCTTCTGCGGCAATAGCGATCCCGCCACCATGCCGATGATGCTGACGCCGAGCCCCAGCAATTGCGGCGGTATCAAGCCTTCCTCGCCCACCAATACTTCAACCAACACCCAGGTGCTGATGCCGCCGATGATGGCGGCCAGCGCACCCTGGTTGGTCGCGCGTTTCCAGAACACGCCGAAGAACAGCGGCACGAAAGCGCCCGCCAGCGTGATCTTGTAGGCGGATTCCACCATGCGGAAGATGGACAGCTCGGTGTTCAATGCATAGACCAGCACGCAGCTGGAGAAGCCCACCAGGCAGATGCGCATGATCTTGAGGAAACCGCGGTCGTTCAAGTGCGGGAAATAGCCGCGGACGATGTTCTCGGCGAACGAGATGGAAGGCGCGAGCAAGGTGGCGGACGAACAGCTCATGATCGCCGACAGCACGGCGCCGAAGAAAATCACCTGCGCAGCGATCGGCATATGCTGCAACACTAGCGTAGGCAATACGCGCTGCGAGTCCTGGTCGATCAGGGTGTTGAAGAAGCCTGGGTCGATCAAGGTGGCCGAATAGGCGATGAACATGGGCACGAAGGTGAAACAGAAGTAGACCGATGCGCCGAGGACGGACCCCCAGATGGCGACTTTGGCGCTCTTGGCCGAGGTGATGCGCTGGAACACGTCCTGCTGTGGGATGGAGCCTAGCATCATGGTCATCCAGGCGCCGATGAAGGTGACCCATAGCCAGGGATCTGCTGGCGGGAAGAAGTCCAGCTTGCCGGCCAGACGCGCATGCTCGATGACGGGCGCGACGCCGCCGGTCATGCCGGAGACCATGTAGGCGATATAGAGCATGCCGCCGATAATCACGCTCATCTGCACGAAATCCAGGATGGCGACCGAGAGCATGCCGCCCAGCGTGGTATAGGTGAGCACGATGGCCGTGCCGAGGATCATGCCGGCTTCCTCGCTCACCGCGCCGTCGGTGATGATGTGGAAGATCAGGCCTAACGCCTTGATCTGCGCGGCAACCCAGCCCAGATAGGAAATGACAATGGCAATCGTGGTGAGCACTTCCACGGTGCGGTTGTAGCGCATGCGGTAGAAGTCGCCCAGGGTGATGATGTTGAGCTTGTAGAGCTTGGTCGCGAAGAAGAAGCCTGCGATGACCAGGCACATGCTGGAGCCGAACGGGTCGGCGACGATGCCATTGAGGCCATCCTTGACGAAGGTGGCGGAGACGCCGAATACGGCTTCCGCGCCGAACCAGGTGGCGAACACGGTCGCCATCACTACCGGCAAGGGCAGGTGGCGCCCGGCTACGGCGTAATCCTTGGTGGTCTTGACCCGGGTGGCGGCAAACAGGCCGATGCTGATGGAAACCAGGACGTAGAGAATGACAAACCAGATCAGCACTAAATCAGCCCTTTGCTATGAGGTTGAAATTGGATAAAAGTGGTGCCTTTTCAAAGGAAGGCAGATTTTAGCAAAAACTTGTCCAGAAAGTAGGCTTTATCTCTGAAAATCAATGGCTTTGCAGAAATAGTCCGGGCTCGTATCAATGGCGGGCTAGCCACCAGAACAGGATAGCCGTGCTTTGCAACAGCACCAGCAAGATCAATGCCACGGTGATGAGGCGCAGCCAGCGGGTCTGGCGCTGGTGTTCCTCAAGCATGCGTTGCAGCTCGGCATTGGTGGGAGGAAGTTGCAGGCCGCGCTCCAGCTGCTGGTGGATCAGGCGCGGCATTTGGGGAAGAATTTTGCCCCAGTAGGGCAGCTCGGCTTTCAGGTTGTCCAGCGCGCTGCGCCAGCCTATCTGTTCCGACATCCAGCGCTCCAAGTAGGGGCGTGCGGTTTTCCAGAGGTCGAGATTGGGGTCGAGGTCGCGTCCCAGGCCCTCGACGTTGAGCAGAGTCTTCTGCAGCATGGCGAGCTGGGGCTGGATTTCGACGCCGAAGCGGCGCGAGGTCTGGAACAGGCGCAGCAATACCTTGCCGAACGAGATTTCCTTGAGCGGCTTGTCGAAAATGGGTTCGCACACGGCACGGATCGCGGTCTCGAATTCGTCGAGCGGCGTATCCTTGGGCGCCCAGCCGGATTCGATATGCGCGCGCGCGACTTCGCGGTAGTCGCGGCGGAAGAAGGCGAGGAAGTTGCGCGCCAGGTATTGCTTGTCCTCGTCGTTGAGGGTGCCCATGATGCCGAAATCCAATGCGACATAGCGGCCGTCGTCCGCTACCTGCACATTGCCCGGGTGCATGTCGGCATGGAAGAAGCCGTCACGGAACACCTGGGTGAAGAAGATTTCCACGCCGTCGCGCGCGAGCTTGGGGATGTCGACGCCGATTTCGCGCAGGTAGGCGACCTGGCTGACCGGCGTGCCGTTCATGCGCTCCATCACCATCACTTGCTCATGGCACCAGTCCCAATAGACTTCGGGCACCAGCAGCAGGCGCTTATCGGCAAAGTTGCGGCCTAGCAGGCTGCAGTTGGCCGCTTCCAGCATGAGGTCGAGCTCGCTGTGGATATGGCGCGCGAATTCGGCCACCACCTCCCGCGGCTTCAGTCGCTTGCCGTCCGAGGAGAGGGTCTGCAGTAGCCATGCCGCGCCATCCAGCAGCTTGAGGTCTTTCTCTATGACCTTGCTGATGCCGGGCCGCAGGATTTTGACCGCCACCGGCCTGCCGTCAGGTAGCTGGGCGAAATGCACCTGGGCGACCGAGGCGCTGGCGATCGGCTCGACGTCGAAGCTCTGGAACACTTCCAGCACCGGCTTGCCGTAGGCCTGCCTGAGGATAGTCTCAACGTCATCGTAGCCAAAGGCCGGCACCCGGTCCTGCAGTTTCGCCAGCTCGTCGGCGAGGTCCAGCGGAATCAGGTCGCGCCGCGTGGAGAGCATCTGGCCGAACTTGACGAAGATGGGGCCCAGCGACTCGAGCGCCAAGCGCAGCCGTTCGCCGCGCGGGCGCGAAGTGTCGCGCCAGAACAGGAGGATTTGCACCGGGCGCTGCAATGGGCGCAAGCTGGTGTGTCCGAGGACAAATTCGTCCAGGCCGAAGCGCAGCGTGACAAAGATGATGTTAAGCAGGCGCAGCCAACGCATGGGAATTCTTTCTAGTGGTCCGCCTGCAGGCGGGATTTCAGCTTGTCGATGCGCTTTTGCAAACGCTCGGTGTCCTCGCGCAGCGTATCCACGTCGCGCACGAATTGTTCGATATGGCGTTTCTTGGCAATCAGCGGTTGCTCTTCCTGCCAATATTCCGCCAGCATGCCGGCCACATTCGCAGTTTGGCGTTTTGCCTGCGAAACGGCGGCGCGGCCGAGCTTGACGGTTTCATGCGCCGGGATGTCGCCGATCACCCGGCTCAAGTCCTCTTCATATTCCCATGAGATGCCTTGCAATACCCTTGCCAAAGCCGCGGCAAACTCGGTATCGCCCGAGACGGACGCGGCAGCGCCGGCCGATTCGTCGCCGGCCAGCATACGCAGTGCCACGGAGGGCGGCACCGTGATGGCGGCGTCGGTATGGGCGGTTTCGCCCGCGATCGCCAGCCCGCCATCCTCAAGCACGGCCAGCGTGGCGCTGAACGGGGGCAGGATCAGGCGGGCGTGCTTGCCGCCGAAGGGTTGCAACTGTCCGGCAGCCCAGCTGTTCTGGGCCATTAGGTGATTGAGCAGGCGGGTGAGGAGCGGCTTCAGCATGATGACTTCAATTCCAGTGCGTTAGGCAAGGGCGGTCAGGTTTTCCAACCTTTGTGCAGCGCGACCACGCCGGCTGCCAGGTTGTAATAGTCGACCTTGCCGAGGCCGGCATCCAGCATCATCTGCTTCAAGGTTTCCTGGTCGGGATGCATGCGGATGGATTCGGCCAGGTAGCGATAGCTGTCCGCGTCGTTGGCGAACAGCTTGCCCATGATGGGCAGCAGCTTGAATGAATAGGCATCATAGATCGGCGCCAACGGCTTCCATACCTGGGAGAATTCCAGCACCAGCAGGCGGCCGCCGGGCTTGAGCACGCGCTGCATTTCGGCCAGCGCCTTGTCCTTGTGCGTCATGTTGCGCAGGCCGAAGGCGACGATGACGCAATCGAAATACTGGTCAGGGAAGGGCAGTTTCTCCGCGTCGCATTGCAGCGCGGGAACAGCCTTGCCATCGTCGATCAGGCGATCGCGCCCAACGGCCAGCATAGAGGCGTTGATGTCGGTCAGGATGACTTGGCCCGTCGGGCCGACCTTATTGGAGAACAGGCGGGACAGGTCGCCGCTGCCTCCGGCCACGTCCAGCACGCGGTCGCCGGGCCTGACGCCGCTGACCTCGACGGTGAAGCGTTTCCAGGCACGGTGCAGGCCCGCGGACATGACGTCGTTCATGAGGTCATACTTGCGTGCCACCGAGTGGAATACTTCACCGACCTTGCGGGCTTTCTCGCGTTCATCCACAGTCTGGAAGCCGAAGTGCGTCTTGGCGTTGTCGCTCATGGTGTTTGCCTTAAATCAATTGTCAGCGTCGCGGCTGGCGCCTGCGTCGGCGAGCCGGTCGAGGTATTGTTGCCACAGTGCGTCATGCTGCTGCAGCAATTCATAAAGATAATCCCAGGAGTAAAGGCCGGTGTCGTGGCCATCGCTGAACACCAGCTTCACGGCGTAATGACCCACTGGCTCGATGCCGGTGATGTTCACGTCCCGCTTGCCGGTTTGCAGCACCGGGTTGCCATGCCCTTGCACTTCTGCAGAAGGGGAATACACGCGCAGGAACTCGCACGGCAGCATGCCCCTGACGCCGTTGTCGAAGGTGATTTCCAATGCGCGCGAAACCTGGTGCAAGCGGATATCGGTAGGATGTGGAATCTCTGGGCTCAAGCCGCTCATCTGCCAAATGCCGGAATTTACTCAAAAGGCGATGATAGCAGAATGTATTCGCGCGCTTCAAAATACCGTCACGCTGGCGATGCATGATAGGTGGCGGCAAGGTTCAGAAAAGGGATTTAGGCGGCTGATTCATTTGTGAATTTACATAAGCATGCTAGAGTAGCGCTTAAATAATAAGCATCGGGGGGTGCTATGGCTGACAACAAGCTTGAACGTCACTTTCAGGCATATTCCGAGTGGCGTAAAGCCTTGGTGGAAACAATCTGCGACTACCGCAACTGGTTGAACGAGCAAGAGCTCAACGATGCACAGATAGACCTACGGTTGCAGCAGTTACTGGAGCGCCTGCGCGAGGACAAGCTCAACGTGGCGTTCGTGGCGGAGTTTTCCCGCGGCAAGTCCGAGCTGATCAACGCCATCTTCTTCTCGGCTTACGGTCAGCGCTTGCTACCCTCGAGCGCGGGCCGCACCACCATGTGTCCCACCGAGCTGCTGTACGATCCCTCCAAGCCTACCTCCCTGCAGCTCCTCCCGGTGGAAACCCGCACCTCGGATGCCACCACCACCGAATACAAGCGCTATCCCGAGGAATGGACCGTCTTGCCGTTCGACGTGAGCGACAGCGACAATATGGTGGAAGTGTTTAAGGAAGTCAGCCGCACTAAGCGCGTGACCGTGGAAGAGGCCGAGCGCTACGGCTTGTTCGATACCAACAGTGCCGACGACGCCTTGGCGCTCAACGCGGACGGCACCGTGGACATTCCCTGCTGGCGCTATGCCGTCATCAACTTTCCGCATCCGCTGCTGGAGCAGGGGCTGGTGATCCTCGATACGCCTGGGCTCAACGCCATCGGCACCGAGCCGGAACTGACCCTCAACATGCTGCCGAATGCGCATGCTGTATTGTTTATCCTGTCCGCCGACACCGGTGTGACCAAGTCTGAGATCGATGTCTGGCGCCAGTACATCAGCGGCACGCGCTGGAAGCAGAAGGGCAGGCTGGCGGTGTTGAACAAGATCGACGGCCTGTGGGACGAGTTGCGCAACGAGACCGAGATCAGCCGCGAAATTGCCAAGCAGATCGAGTCCAGCGCGGAGCTGCTGGGGCTGGAGCAAGGCCAGATTTTCCCGATTTCGGCCCAGAAGGGTTTATTGGCGAAGATTGCAGGGGACGATGCCCTGTTGGAGCGCAGCGGGCTATCCACCCTGGAAAGGGCGTTGTCCGAAGAGTTGATCCCTTCCAAGCGCGAGATCGTGCGCGACAACACCATCAGCGAAATCGACGACTTGGTGAAGAACTCCAACATCCTGCTCGATGCCCGCTTGTCCAGCCTCAATGAGCAACTGGACGAGCTGCGCGGCTTGCGCGGCAAGAATGAAGACGTCATCGAGCACATGATGAACAAGGTCAAGGTGGACAAGGAAATCTTCGAGAAGGGGCTGCAGCGCTTCCAGGCCCTGCGCAGCGTGTTCTCGCAGCAAACCAACAAGCTGTTCACCTTGCTCGGCATGGAGGCCCTGCGCGTGCAGGTGACCAATACCCGCAGCACCATGGTCAATGCCAGCTTCACCAAGAGCATACGCAGCGCGATGGACGGCTTCTTTGCGGACCTGCGCGACCGCCTGCTGAAATCCGAAGCGCAGATCGACGAAATCAAGCGCATGATGGACGCCATGTATGAGAAATTCGCGCAGGACCACGGCTTGCGCAAGGCTGAGCCGCCAGCGTTCTCCACACTGCGCTACCAGAAGGAGCTGGGCAAGCTGGAGCGCGCATACCGCGAGCAGTTCAATACGACATTGAATATGCTGACGAACGAAAAGATGACATTGACGTCTAAGTTTTTCGAGACGCTGGCCAGCCGCGTGATCCATGTATACGAAGTCGCCAACCATGATGTCGAGAACTGGCTGAAGGCGGTGATCGCCCCGATGGAGTCCCAGGTGCGCGAGCACCAGCTGCAGTTGCGCCGGCGCCTGGAAAGCATCAAGCGCATCTACAAGGCGACTGATACCTTGGAAGACCGCATCGGCGAGCTGGAGGCCATCGAAAAAAACATCCTGGCTCAGATGGCCGATCTCAAGATATTGCGTCAGCACATGCACAATGCGCTGATATTCGACAACAGGATAATAGAGGAAGAAGCGGCATGAATCTGACCAGCCTGCTGCTGCAACTTGGCCTGACATTCGTGTTCATCGGCTTTGCCGCAGTGGGGATTCTATGGGCGATCAAGAGCGGTCAATATGACGACCTGGAAGGCCCTGCGCAGCGTATCCTGATGGACGACGACGACCCCCTGATTCCATTTAACCACTTGAAGCCTGGGGCTAATCAGCATAAAATCAAGAAATAACTTGCTGGGGATTTGCATGGCTACTACTACCAATAAAGCGGACGAAGGATTCAAGTCCTATTTCACTTTCGAGAACTTGCCGCTGACGATCACGATCGCCCTCATTGCCGTTTCTTGGTTGAGCGTGCTGTCGGTGATACTGTTCGGTTAAGAAAAAACCAGGGCAATAAAAAAGGCTGCGATTGCAGCCTTTTTTATTGCAGGTAACACCTAACTGGGTCAAGCCGGAGCCAGGAAGCCCTTCATTTGCTTCATGGCTTTTTGCTCGATCTGGCGGATACGCTCGGCGGATACGCCAAACTCTTCGGCCAAGTCATGCAGGGTGGCGCTATTGCCTTCCTGTAGCCAGCGGGCTTCCACAATGCGGCGGCTGCGATCGTCCAGCTTGGCCAATGCGGTAGACAGTCCTGTCGTATGCAGTTGCTCGACTTCCTGCTCTTCCAGGATTTCGGAAGGCTCGGCATGAGTCGCCTGCAGGTAGGAGATGGGGCTGAATACATCCTCGTTCTCATCGTCCGCATTACCTTCAAGCGCAATCTCGTGCCCGGACATCCGGGCTTCCATCTCCAGCACTTCTTCAGGCTTCACATTCAATTCGCGGGCAATATGCGCCACTTCGTCCGAGTGCAGGCTGGCGGATTGCCCTTTCTTCATGCTGCGCAGGTTGAAGAACAGCTTGCGCTGGGCCTTGGTCGTGGCTACTTTCACCAGGCGCCAGTTGCGCACGATGTATTCATGAATTTCTGCCTTGATCCAGTGCATGGCAAACGACACCAGGCGCACGCCGCGCTCCGGGTCGAAGCGGCGCACTGCCTTCATGAGGCCGATGTTGCCTTCCTGGATCAAGTCGGATTGCGGCAGGCCGTAGCCCGAATAGTTGCGGGCAATGCTTGCCACCAGGCGCAAATGTGACACTACCAGAGTTTTGGCAGCCTCCAGGTCGTTTTCCTTTTGAAGGCGGGTTGCCAGCTTCAATTCCTCTTCGGCGCTGAGCACGGGAAAGCTCTTGATGGCACGCATGTACTGATCAAGGCTGTCGAAAGATGAAATTGCAGGTAATGTCATGCTGTTGGTCATATTTGAAACCTCCGTCATGGAAACGATTCTAGCACTCACTGTTTGAGAGTGCTAGTGGTGAAAAGTTTCGAGTAGAACAGAAGAATATTTCAATCATTGTCCCTGGCTTGATAGCGATCTTTCGTCATGAGGTTTGTTGCCTCCGTGGTGTGACGCCTTAATTACCTTTTAGTTTATACGGCATGAGGCGCTCGGCCTTGATGCGGTACCCGGCGAACCCCATCGCGGTATTGCTGGAGACGGTTTCCATCAAGCCGCTGACCGAGACAGGGCCATATTGCTGCGCCGCCTGGTTCAAGGTTTTCTGCTGGTCCTTGGGCAATGGCTTGGGCAGGACGATATGGATCACCTGGTTGCTGGGCGGCGGCGGAACGTGGATGCATGCGCCGAAATAAGGCACCAGCAGGAATTCGCGCACCTGTGTCCCGTTCATGTCCAAGGGCACGACGAATCCCGGAATCTGCACGTGCTGCTTGTCCAGCTTTTGTACGATGGGAGCGTCGTTCCAGGCGCTGTGCATCTGTTCCAGCGCCTTGATTGCACGCGGATCGGCGTCATCCAGCTTGTCCAGGTCCAGGCCCTTGAGCGATTTCATCGGGTCCCAGTCCGCAGGCATCATGTCGTCCCAGTCCAGGGTCTTATAGGCCGGGTTCGCTTTCGATACCGCCTTGGCTTCACCGATGCGCTCGCCCACCTTGTAATCAGCGGCCAGCGCCGAGGGGTGGCTGACGATGGCGGCGATGATGCCCAGCATCCAGAAAGTCGTTTTCATCCTCTCACTCCGATTGATTGATCCGGCCGTGCGTTTACAGCCTGGGCGTAAGGCCGTCCGCCAGCGAGAGCCTGTAGGCCATCCAGGCCGGGAACAGGCTCGCCAGCAGGCCGACCAAGGCCATGGCGGCAAGCAGGCGAAGTTCTTCCAGGCTGGGCCAACTGGCCGTCATGCTGATGCCGAAATGGGCTTGCATGATGGGGGCTGCGCAAAGAGTGGCGATAGTCAGGGCGAGCAGGCCGGTCACGATGCTGACCAGGATGACGAATATCCCTTCATACATCAACAGCAGCAGGATTTCCCTAGGTTGCGCGCCGACCGCCCGCAGGATGGCGAGCTCCCGGCGGCGCTCGTTCAGGCCAGCCATGATGACGGCGACCAAGCCGCTCAGGCTCACCACGACCACGATGGCGGATACCGCCATCAGGCTTTTTTCCGCCACGCCGACCACCTGCCATAGTTGCTCCAGCGCCAAGCCGGGCATGACGGCGAGCAAGGGCTCGTCCTTGCTTTCATTCACCATCCGTTGCACGCGGAACACGGCCGCCCGGCTTTTCAGGCCGATCAGCACGGCGGTGACGTCCTTGGGCTGCAGGTCGAATTTCTGCACGTATTGCGGCGGAATCTGGAAGCCCGGTGCCGGAGCTCCACCTACCCAGTCCAGGTGGATTGCACTGATGGCTTCCAGGCTGACATGCACGGTGCGATCGACCGGCGTGCCGGTAGGCTTGAGGATACCGACGACGGTAAACGGCTTGTCGCCATGTTCCGCCAGGCTGTCTGTGTGCATGCCCATACCGTGGCTCAGGGTGATGCGGCTGCCTACCTGGTAGCCGAGCTGCTTGGCGACATCGGCGCCCAGCACCGCGTCAAAGGTGGAGGCGAATGGCCGGCCCGCTGCGAACTCCAAGGGCAGGCGGTCGCCGTAACGATAATGCCTGAAGTAATCCTGGTTGGTGCCCAGCACAGCGAAGCCGCGATGCGAATCTCCCAGCGAGATCGGCACGCTCCAGGCCACCATGGGATGCTTTTTCAGCTTTTCGTAACTGGCCCAACTGATATTGTTGGTGGCTTCGCCGATGCGGAACACCGCGTACAGCATGAGCTGGACCGGGCTGGTGCGCGCACCCACTACCAGGTCGGTGCCGGAGACGGACAGGCCAAACCCTTGGTGCACCTGCTCGCGCAGGCGCTCCACCCCGAGCAGCAGCATGACGCTCAGAGCAATCGCCATCACGGTCATGCCCAGCGTCAGCTTGCGGTTCCAGGCGCTGTGTATTGCCAGCTTCAGCAAGTATTTCGTATTCATTCCGCCACCTGTGCGCCAACCCGGTTGAGCTCGGCAAGCGCAATGCTGCGGTCAAAGCTGGCGGCCAGCCGGTGGTCGTGGCTGACGAAGATAAGGGCGCTGGCGGAAGCGAGGCATTCCTGCATCAACAGGTCGATGAATGCCTGTTGATGGCCTGCATCGAGCGCGGAGGTGGGTTCGTCGGCGATGATGATTTCCGGCCTGCCGATCAATGCTCTGGCTGCGGCAACGCGCTGCTGCTGGCCTATGCTCAGGGTCGTCACCTTGCGGCGACTAAGCGCGGCATCGATGCGGAGCGCCGCAAGCAGGCGCTGGGCTTCCTGCTCCACGCCGCCGGCAATGTTGTGGCGCCGGTATGGCGAAAAGCGGCACGGCAGCAGGACGTTGTCCAGCACCGAGAGGTAGGGGATCAGGTTGAATTGCTGGAACAGGAGGCCGATATGGTCGGCGCGGAAACGGTCGCGCGCCGCGCCGTTCAGCGTTTCTAGTCGTTGGCTCAAGATGTCGATGGTGCCGGCCTGGGGAAGGTGCACGCCGCCGAGCAATCCCAACAGCGTGCTTTTGCCGCTGCCGCTCGGCCCGTGCAGGAAGATATGCTCACCCGGCATCACGTCCAGGGACGAGATATCGAGGCAGGGTTGCCCTGGCGTCCATTCAAACTGCAGGTTTTCGAGGTGAATGACCGGTGACGCCATACCTACCATGCGACCTGGTTTTGCCCAGGGGTGAGCCTGGCGATTTTTCGGGTTTGCCCGGCTACGACCTGGACGTCGATCTTGTGCAGGCGGGGAAACTGTTCGAACAATCGCACGCTCAATCCCTTCAATTGGCTTGGTTGGCTGCATTCATAGGCAAACTCGGCATCGAGGTCGGCGTGACGGCTGTCATGCTGATGTTTGTTATCTGCGAACAACGGCGATTCCAGGGTAATCGCCGTGCTTTTGCAACCAGCCTTGCCCGGCAGGTCAAACAGCCGGGCGGGTGTGGACAGCTGTTTTTTCAACGTGTCCACCGCTGCCTGCTCTTGCGGGTTGCGGGGAGCATGCTCGAAGCCCAGCAAGCTTTCCATGGGGCTTTCCAGCGCGAGGATCAATATCTTGCCTTCCATGGCGATGTTCAGTTTGGCGGCTCCGTGCACATGGGCATGCTGCTCATGCGCGAACGCAGGCGTCGTGGCGAGCAACAGGCTGCCGATGAATAATCCACGGATGAATAACCCGGAGTATAAATGCATAAGTCTCCTTCCTGATCCTTCTCACGCCAATGCCGTGGTTAGTGATGGTGAAGATGCTGGGCCGCCAACGACACGGCAACCCCGACTAGTATCAATGCAACCTGGACTGCGCCATCCTTCAACGAGCGTTGACGCTGCAATTCCGGCACCAGGTCCGCGACGGCAATATAGATAAAGCTCGATGCCGCGACGACCAGTATCACGGGGATCGCGGTTTGCATGGTGCCCAATGACAGCCAGCCGAGAAAGCCGCCCAGCACCATGGCTGCGCCCGACATAGCGTTGAGCAACAAAGCTCGACCTTTTGATAGGCCTGCACTCAGCAATACCATGAAATCCGACACTTCCTGGGGTATCTCGTGCAGCATAACCGTGACGGCCATCGCCCAGCCCAATGCCGGTTCGGTCAAGAAGGCGGCGGCGATCAGCACGCCATCGACAAAATTATGCAATCCGTCCCCGATCACGATCATGGACACCTTCTGATCAAGAACGGTTTCATGGGCCTCGTCGTGCGTATGCCGGTGGTCGTGTCGCCATAATGCCATTTTCTCCAGCAGGAAGAACGCCAGGATGCCGGCCAGCAATATCCAGCCGGCGTCATGGGGCGATAAGCCCGATTCGATCGCTTCAGGCAGGATGTCGGTCAAGGCGAAGGCCAGCAAGATCCCGACGGCGAATGCCACCATCTTGTCCGCGACCCGTGCCAGGAGGGTGAGCGAGACGACGGAGGAGATCAGGACTGAAACGACGCCGCCCAACAGGGTGGCAATGCAGATGGAGAGCAGGAGCATGGAGCGGCGGCGCTAATTCATCTGTACAAATGAGGGCAAGTGCTCATTCTTGCCTTGGTTCATGCGAGATTCCGGGCAGGCCATCAAAGGTCGATCCGCATGCCGATCTCGATATTGCGGCCCAGCTCGGGCGTGTAGTAACGCAGGAACGAGGTGCTGTTGCGGATTTCCGCATTGGTGACGTTGCGCATGTTGATGAAGAGGTCGCCGGTGAACCAATTGGGTACTTCGATGCTGCGGCGTAACGCGATATCGACCCGGTTGTAGCTGTCGGTGCCGGGCTCCGGCAGCATTTCGTCGCCGATGGGCATCGTGCCGGTACGCTTCTGCGCGCGGAAATGGGTCAGGCGGATATCGCTATCCCATTTGCCCATACCTGCCTGGACCAGCAAGCCATGCCGGGCGGGCGTGAGGCGCGGCACGTGGGTGTTGTCGTCCAGCATGCCGCGTACCTGGTCGGCAAATACGCTGGCGCGGAATTTGCGCATGCCGGGGATTTGAAGTGGTAAGCCAATTTCAGCTTCGTAGCCATGAAAGCTTGCATCCTGCTGTTCATAACGCATGTTGATTAGTGGTATCGATGCCAAACCGCCCGTGCAGTATTTTTGAGGTCTAAAAATATTAGCCTCCATATAGATGCAGCCAGCATTTTGTTGATAGATATAATTCTTTGCGGCATATGTGAACAGATTCAGGTTAGTTTCCAGCCTGCCCAGCTTTTGCTGCAGGCGGATATCCCAGCCATTCAATGTTTCTGTTTCTAGATCGCCGTTGCCGATATCATACGTTCTGGTTGCCAGGTGAGGCCCAAATGCGGCCAATTCCTGGATATCAGGCGCCCGCCTCGCAATCCAGCGGTTGATGGTAATGCTGCCGGTTTTATAAGCACGTTTCAATGCTAGGGAATAACTTTCCGGATTGTATTTTTTTCTAAAGTCTGCCTTCGTATAAAGCAGTGCCCCGTTCCATTTAATGGGCTGCGCAGATGCCGATAGCGTTGATTCCTCTTTCCTAATACCAAGCTCCAATTGCCAAGGATGGAAATCGAGCGTTTCGATCAGGTAAAAGCCTTTGGTGCCTATCTTCGACTCCGGTACAAACGCTTCAACACCCAAGGCCGAGAAATCGCGGTTGATACCATGGAAGCCCAGCGTACCGGTGAGGTTTGGGAACAAGCGGTGGTTGAATTCCAGCCGGTGTTCAATGACATCATTGCTAAAGCGGGTTTGTTGCATGCCATTGCTCAGTTCATCGTGATGGTAGTTGGATTTGCCGATGCGTAACGCAATGCTTTCCAGCCATTTATATGGCAAAAACAACTCTCCCTTAAGGTCGATGCGGTCTTGCTGCATGTCGATACGTACACGTTCCGCTTCCACAGCGGGTGCTCCCGGGTGGCTATGGGCTGGCCCCATCGGGATGCCGTAGTTGTTGGCGTAATGGCTTAGCGAAATGCCGACATAGCCCATCTCACCAAAAACGCTGGCGCCGACGCTCCCTCCTTTACTGCGAGCGTTCGTATTGTCGGTGTAACCATGCGTATTATTCGGCAATTCACTGCCAAAAATCTGTTTGATCGCATCCTGGTCGATCGCCATGCCCGGCACATGAATATTGTTGCTTTCACGCCCATGCACATCGACATGGAAAGCGACCTGGCCTGCCTTGGTGAGCAGTTCGGTCGCCATGATGCGCTCGTCATGGTTGGTGTTGAAGCGTAGTTGTGTCGTGACTTTGGTCTTGGTCGGCAAGCGCTCGGGGATGCGGCCGTCCGTGATTTCCACCGCGCCACCGATGGCGCCGCCGCCGTTGCGTATCGTGGCCGGACCGCGCAATACCTTGATTTCCTTGGCTAGCAGGGATTCCACCGTGGTGCCGTGGTCCGGGCTCATGGCGGAAGCGTCATGCGTGCCTACGCCGTTGACCATGACCCTGGTGCGCGGGCCGTGCTGCCCGCGGATCAGCGGCAGGCCCACGTTCGGGCCGAATGTGGCATTGGCCACGCCCAGTTCGTCCTGCAGGGTGGCGCCTAGCGTCGCTGCGCTTTTCAGCATCAGCTCCTTGCCGGAAAGGGTGCTTGACGGATCAAGCGAGTTGGTCAGTTCTTCCGGCGCAGCCTGCACTTCAATGGCATCCAGCACAATCGATGGATCTTCTTCATTTGCCTTTTCGGCAGCGAATGCCAGTACCGATGCAAAAGCGCCAGGAAAAGCCAGGGAAATCAATGCGGCAAGGCGGCAGGATCGTGATGATTTGACAGGTGGGCGCACATCTAAACCAATGCATTATCTGAAGTTTTCATGACAGCAAGCATTGTAATGCTACTATGTTGCATTATGCAACAGTGTTGTATATTATGAATTACGGCTCAGATAGTGTATCTGGGTAGGGATTTATATCTTCTTGTTTATAAAGGGAGTAATACCATGCGTCATTTAGTTGCAACTTTGTTTGTCGGTGCGAGCTTGTTCAGCGGGGCTGCATTTGCAGAGGACCTGCATGCAGGCGATATCATCGTGTCAGTGAATAATGGTCAGTTTGCAGTGGGTAGTGCTGAATCAGGATTGCACTACCAAGAAGGTACTAATTATCCTATTTTCGAGGGCGATTTCCGCGATTTTGCCCGTGGTCCTTATGCGACAAGCAACCCTGGCTTCGATAGTGCCACCAACACTTTTGCTCCTGGTTCCATCATCGGTTATCAGGCAATTGGCAACTTGTGGTCTTGGACTGGCGATGTTTGGACCAATGTGGTCAACAATGGTGAAACCATCAGTGTTGCGGGTGCCTATGGCGAAACCACCACATGGGGCGTTGATGGTATCAGCGGCGATAGTTTTGGCCTGATTGGCCAGGCTGGTTCCACAGGTAAGATTCACTCTCATCTTGATTTCAGCATCAGTTCGGCTTCAGGTTCTCCAACCGATGGCGTCTATTTCATCACCTTGCAACTGGTTTCGCTTGAGTTGCAAAATGGCGCCTTGGTACTTTCCGAGAACGGTTACCTCTCTTCTGACCCCTTCTATCTCGTGCTTAACAATGGCTTGAGTGCAAGTGACGCTCACCATGCGCTCCACGACCTGCAAGACAATCTGGTTGTAGCGGTACCTGAGCCTAGCACTTATGCCATGTTCCTGGCTGGTCTGGGTTTGATGGGCTGGCAATTGCGTCGTCGTCAACAGGCCTAATCCTGTAAGAAAAGCACCCATAAGGGTGCTTTTCTTTGAGCACCGATCGAGGAGCAAGCAATGATCAAATCTTCTATATTGGCATTCGCCATGCTGGGTTACGCCACCTTTGCCCAGGCCGTGCATTACGATGTGCGGGTTAATACCAGCAACGGTCCGGTCGCTGGCAGCAAGATCGGCATCGATTTTTATGGCGATTTTGACTTGGCTGGCAAATTGCCTGTCGATACCCAAACCGGTTACAAGATTTTCCCGGGATATTTTGATGACCTGGAAGGCGGACCGCGTGTTACGGATGATCCTGGCTTCCAATCCTTCGCCAATACTTTCAAGAATGGGGAGGAAATACATTTCAGGGCGCTGGGAACCCTATCCTACTGGGATCCGAACACCGGACTCTGGGGCGATGCGGCAAGCGGCGCAACGGTGACGCTCTATGGCGCGATCCCGACCGATGTCTGGATCAACTACATGCTGAATCCAGGCAATGCCACTTATGCGGCGCAGTACAACTACTATGCAGGAGGCACTGTCTACAGTGCGGACGGCATTGGCGGGCCGCAAACCGCTGCAATCGATGCAGCTAGCCGGAATGGGACTTTCCACTCCCATCTCGATTGGAAGCTATCTGATTCCGCACCGGCAGGGGCCTATCTTCTGACGTTGCAGATATGGTCGCCTGCCATGGAAAACGGCGAACAGAAATACATAGACTCGGACCCTTTCCATGTATTGTTCAAGTCGGCCGGCATTACTCAGGCGCAATACGATGAAGCCTTCAACCTGCGCATTGCGGCGGCAGTGCCTGAGACTGATACCTGGGCGATGCTATTAGTCGGCTTGATGCTGATGGTCGGCTGGCGCCTGAAATTAAAGCGGTAGCCGGTTTGCCTGTTGAGCCCCACACCTGATCTTGGGTGTGGGTTTTAATATATACCTTTAGTAATGCCCTGGCCCAGGGTATTTACACTCCAGTTTCCTCAAACTCCCTTCATTCGGCTCACCCACTGCAATAGATTTGCAGTGCCTGCATCAAGCCTGGATTTGCTGCGTTGCTTTCATGCCACTGGCACATTGCTTCAATCTGCCCGGTTTTACACCGCTTGCAGAAGCGTATCGGACTAGTTCTTGTGACATATGATTGTCATGTAGATGACATCAAGCTGGGTTAACTTCCTTGTTTCAGGCTCAACGATGAGCTTCGGTTTTTGCAAAGGAGATTGATCATGAGAGCTTATACATACCAGGCAGAGTATTTCACCAAGGCATCGGAGCTGAGCGACAAAAAGGCGGAGCGCCTGTTGTCCCGCATGAGCGTGCACCTGCATTCCCAGTTGATGCGGGAGGGCTATTCGCGCCAGGAGATACTGGCGATCCAGCTGCAGATCGAGGATGACCAATTGCGGGACTGGCGAGAACGTGTTGCACAAGTGCGCCGGCAGGATCAGCTATGGCTGGAGCAAAATGCGCATTTGGCTAATAGGGCGTCTCTCAACTGAGTTCGTTTTTGCTGCTGATGCTGTTGAATAAACATCATAGAATGTGTGTTTCAATTCGGCGTCATGCCGACGTCTCTTTTTGGAGACAGAGTTTTATTGTTAAAAAACATATGCTTAGATTTATATCATAAAGCGTATTTGGTAGATTGCGTCTCTTTTTGGAGACATGTCGCCAGTGAGTACATTGGGGCAAATAATATTTATTATTATTTTAATCAATGAGTTATTATGGTTGGCATGGAAGGTGCTTACTGATGAAGTGAAGTACCAGCCCGTTCATAGGGCTATCTAGAGTCCAAGCCATCCCCCCCCTGGCGGAAGACTCAAAATCCAACGCCGGGCTTTTTGCCCGGCGTTTTCATTTCATATGCCCGACATCATTCCGGCTGCATGATTGTGAATCACCTGCTTAGAAAACCCGACAAGCGGATTATTGCGGGCGCAAGGGTGTGAGCAGGCCGGAGAGGCCGTTGTGGTCCAGCTCTTGCATCAAGGCCAATAGGCGCCCAATTTCACCAGGAGGAAAGCCTTCGCGGGCAAACCAATTGAGGTAGTGCCCGGGCAGGTCGGCAATCAACCGTCCTTTGTATTTGCCGAAAGGCATGGTGCGGGTGACCAGCAACTCCAAGTCGCGAGTGTCCATCGATTACGCTTTCACCAGGCTGGAGAGGAGCGCGATGGCCGAGGGGATGTCAGGCGCACCGAGTTTTGGCGTGCAGCAAATACCTTCCAGCGAGGCGTGGGCGCGGATCAACGCCAGGACTTCCGCCAACGAGGCGGAGCCTGCCGCGGTTAGGCGCTTGTTCCTATCCAGATCAAAAATCTTCCCTTCCGCATCGATGAGCTTTGCCGATGTGGAGCCTGCTTGCCATGCCTCGAACGTACCCGCATCAGGGATGAACTCAAGCTCGGCATCGCCATGATGCTGGACCAATGCCGGCCATACGGGCGGTTGTGCAGTTGCAAGCGTCATCAGCCGCTCTTCAGTCTTGATCGGCCCGCTGCGGGCAGGAATTTGGGGACTTGCTGGCATTGTGAAGGCATGGGCGTTACCATAACGGCTTTTTGCTCCTGTTATCCAGGAACATGATTTTAAAACGCCCCTTTCAATATTGGAACAATATCGAAAGGGGCAACACTGAAAGTATATCAATGAGCAAGATCGTGATTGAAAGCAAGCCGTCCGCCGCCCGCCTGGAGCAACTGGGAGTCAGCAAGTGGCCGACCTGGTCCAAGGAAGTCTCGACATTCCCATGGGTGTTCCCCGAACAGGAAATTGCCTATGTGCTCGATGGGGAAGTGGTGATTACGCCTAACGATGGAGGCGCACCCGTGACTTTCCGCAAGGGCGACCTGGTCACTTTCCCTGCAGGCCTGCGCTGCACATGGGAAGTCAAGCAGCCCCTGCGCAAGCATTACCAGCTGGACGGCACCCTCGTCGGCCGCATTTACCGCCGCATCAAGCTGTTCTTCACACGTTAATCGCCACGCCGGCCTGTGGCTTCCATGCAGGCCGGCCCACCTTCTAGCACTCATTTTTCATTCCCTGTTAATGCACGCGGTATCGTGCATAGCGCTTGGGATCGAATCCCACGGCCAGCCATATTGCCACGGCAAAGACGGCTGCCAAGCCTATCCAGACCAGCCCGAAGTGATGCATGGCGTCCCTCATGACGCCTGCCACTATGGGCAATATCCCGGCGATCAGGTAGCCCACGCCCTGCACGCGCGCGGTGACGATGCCGGCTGCTTGTGCGTCCTCCAGGTGGTCCATGCAGATGATCAGGCTGAGCGGAAACAACGCGCCGACGCCGGCACCCGCTAGGACAACGCCGAGCCATGCGCCATTTGGCCCTGCATTCAGGCAGAGCATTCCTGCGATCGCCAGCAGCAATGCCAGGATGACCCAGGGACGCCTGTCCGCCGATCTTGCCGCCAGTTGCGACAGCACCAATCCCGAGACGACTTCAGTGGCGCTCAGCAGGGCGAGCGCCAGCCCGGCTTGGGTGGGAGGGTAGCCGAGGTCGAGGAAGTGCGGCGGCAGCCATGCCAGCATGCAGGTAAAGCCGGAGGTGCCCAGGCCGAAGAAAACCGCCAGGCGCCAGAAACGCCCGGGCGTTAGCGATGACGTATCGGCAACGGCGCCTTGCGGCGGGATGACGGGAACCAGCCGAAGGAACAGCAATAGGGCGGGGACGGCCAGCCAGCCCCAGCTGCCCAGCGCCAACGCGGCACCGGCATGCTCGAGCAATATGGGAGCGCCTGCGGCCGAGATGGCCGCCCCCGCCATGATGGCGGAGACGTAGATGCCCATGAATGAGGCGGTATGCCCAGGCCACTGCCGTTTGATGACAATCGGCAGGAAAGCCTGCGCCAGCGCGATGCCCAGGCCTGCCATGACGGCAGAAGCGATCATGGTTGCCGGGCTGTGGTCTATCAGCCTGCCCAGGGTGCTGATGCCCAGGATGAGCAGTGCGAATGAGATCAGCCGCCGTAAGTCTGCATGTCGCAAAAGCCGATGGCTTGCCAGCGCTCCCAGCCCCATCATGATGATCGGCAGGCCGTTCAGCAACGAGATCCAGCCATAGGATAGCTGCCACTGGTGGAGGAGGTAATCGGTCAGCGGGCCTATGGTGGCCATGATGGGGCGCAGGTTGATCCCCAGCACTACCAACATCACGACGATGAGCACATTGCGCCTCATTGCAATTGCTCCAAATGCAGCAGTAATTGGCGCAGGCCTTGATTGATGGCCTTCCTTTCTTGTTCCTGAACCGGACTCAGGGCGGAAGATAGCTTGGCAAGATAGCGTTCGAGCAATGGCTCGAATAGCATCCTGCCATCCGCCGTTAGTTTGACCACGGTGCTGCGCTTGTCTTGGGCATATGGCGTACGCTCCACCAATCCTTTGGATTCCAGGGTGTCCAGCCGGTTGGTCATGGCGCCCGAGGTGATCAGCAGGCGCTGGTAAAGCGCGGTCGGGGAAAGCGTCCCGCCGTTGCGGTAGAGCGTGGCGATGACATCGAACTCCCCTTGGTTCAACCCGGCATCATTGATGACCGGCATGATGTCCTTCATGAGCAGGGTGACGGTGCGCAACAGACGCGTCGCCAACTCCATATCGCGATAGTCGCGCCCGGGGCTGATGTTTTCCCAATTCGCGATCAGCCGGTCGATATGATCTTGGGCGGAGGATTGAGTTTTCATAATATCTTGATGTTAAGTTAATTTATCTCGATATTAAGATAAAATCTCCTGGCCAGCAAATCTGCAAGTTTGGCCTATCAGTATTCTCCTACGTCAACTTCAGGTGCTTCCTACTGCGCATCAGGTATCGCTCAAGCATGATGGCGCCTTCTCAATCACAGCAAGAATAATCGGGAAGCTTGTATGGAACTGTTCAAGGTATGTGTTGCATTTGACGACGGCGGGGATATCTACCTGAGTGATGCTTTCGAGCACCAGGATGATATTTGCCTGGCGCTCGACTGGCATGTGGGGCCTGCGCGGGACAGGAAACACCCCGAGCGCGTGGTGCGCCTGCCCAAGGAGCAACTCAAGGCCACTACCGATTCACTGCATTATGAATACCTGCTGCCGAGGTCGCTGCCAGCGCAATTGCGTACCGCGAGGCATGCGGCAGAAGTGCCAGCTGGCTACGCGGTGGAATTCAGCCCCAATTACATTTTTACCCTGCAATAACTCACGAAGACGCTGTGATGGCTAATGGGAAGGTGCAGCGTACGCATAGACCGCCGTCATCGCAGTTGCTGAGCGAAATGCTCCCCTGATGGTGTTCGATGGCGCGCTTGGCAATCGCCAAGCCCAAGCCATAACCGATATGTCCTGCCTTGTCCGTGCCGCGCACGCGGTAGAACGGTTGGAATACCGACTCCACTTCCGTTTCCGGCAAGCCTGGGCCATGGTCGCGCACTTCCACCGTCACGGAATGATGCTCCTGCCTGATGGATACCTCGATCGGTTCGCCGGCCTGGTTGTACTTGAGCGCATTGCGGATGATGTTCTCGAACGCGCGGCGCAGCAGCTCGTAATGGCCGTGCAATATCACTTCGTTCGACGCGTGGAACTCGATGCTGCTGCCGACGGCTTGCGCCTCGAAATTGGCGTCCTGGACAATGGTGGCGAGCAGGTCATTGAGGTTGAGCTTTTCGCTGCTTTCGCTGCTGATGCCAGATTCCAGTCGCGAAAGCGTCAGCATCTGGCCGAGCAGCTCGTCCAGCCGCTCGGTTTCACGCTCGATGCGGCTGAGCGCCGAGGCCAGCTTATCCGGCTGCTGCTGGGCCAGGCCCACCGCCAGTCGCATGCGGGCGACCGGCGAGCGCAGCTCATGCGAGACATCGTGCAGCAAGAGGCGTTGGGCATCGAGCAGGGTTTGCAGCCGCGTTGCCATATAGTCGAAATCTTCGCCCAGCTCTATCAACTCATCGTTGCGATTGCCGAGCTCCGGGCTTACGCGCGTGCTCAAGTCGCCCTCGGCAAGCCTACGGCTGGCTTGGCGCAGGAGTTTGATCGGGCGGCTCAGGTAGAGCGCAAAACCGGCGCTGAACAGCAGGCTTGCGAGCAGGGCGATGAAAATCTGCAGTTGCAGGTTGTAGCGGGGCGGGCCTGCAGAGTCTGCGCTCTCGGCGGGGATGAAGAGGATGTATTGCTTGCCGTCGCTGGCCTGCACGCGCCGCACGCTGGGGATGGGCGGGGATTTGTCCAGCGCCTGGATGGCTTGCTGCAGGGTTTCGGGCCGGACCGTGCGGTTGAGTAGATCCTTGTGGTCCTGGTCGATCACCAGGACGGTTGGCACCTTGTGCCCCGGCCAGTTATCGAACAAGGCCTTGGCGCCGGCTTCCCCGCCGTATTGCAGAGCGTTGGCGGTGATGCCGACAACGAAATCCGCCCTGCGGTCGCGCAGGAAGCCTTCTTCGCCGGAAGGGTTTCTTTCATTCAGGTAGATTGCGCCGCCGACGCCCGCAACCGTCACCAGTAATGTCAGCGAAAACCCGAGGAATATTTTCCAGAATAGCTTGCCCATGCGTATGGCCCGGTCAGGTTAGCCGGCGATGAACTGGTAGCCGACGCCGCGCACGGTCTGGATCGGCGAGCGTCCGTCTTCCAGCAGGCCCAGTTTCTGCCGCAAGTTGCTCACATGCACGTCCACGCTGCGGTCGTAGCGGGTTTCCGGCCGGCCCAGCGCCTGAGTGAAGAGGTCGGCCTTGCTGACGACGCGCCCGGCGTGGCGGGCCAGGACTTCCAGCAGGGCGTATTCGCTGGTGGTGATGTCCAGCGGTTCGCCTTTCCACTCGATAATGCGCTCGGAAGGATAGATGGCGATTTTGCCGACGCGGGTGATGTTGGGCGTGCTCTGGCTTTGCAGGGCCTCGTCGCGCACGACGACGCGGCGCTGTATGGCGCGCAGGCGCGCCACGAGCTCGCGCGGGTTGAACGGCTTGGACAGGTAGTCGTCGGCTCCCAGCTCCAGGCCTACGATACGGTCTATCTCGTCGCCTTTGGCCGTGAGCATGATCACCGGGATCTGGCTGCTGACGCGAATCAGGCGCAAGGTGTCGAAGCCGTTGAATCGGGGCATCATCACATCCAGCACCACGAGATCGTATTCGCCGGAAAGGGCAAGGCGCGCACCTTCTTCCCCGTCATGGGCGATCGTCAATGTGAAGTCCTCGGCCCCCAGGTATTCTTCCATCATCTGGCAGAGTTCGACGTCATCATCGATGAGCAGGATACGTAGCACTGTGTTCACCTTTCACTTCTTTAAAATTGCAAACGGCATTCTGCCGCAGGCTTTATAGCAGGAATCAGCATCTTACAAAGTTTTACGCACAATTACACCGATTTGACCAAAGGCAACAAACATTTAGCCGAGGTCTGGATCATAGTATGCAGACAAGGTTATTTGTCGTTCTTCACAACCAAAGGAGCATTCATCATGATCAAACCACGCAAATTCCTGGTTCCATCCCTTATCCTCGCTTCCTCCCTGCTGGCAATGAATATTGCAGTGCATGCCGAGTCGGGCCATGGCGACAAGAAATGCGACGAGGATAAAAAGCATGCCGCGTTTGGCGAGCATCGCGGTTTTTCCGAAGGGCGTTTCCTGGAGCACAAGCTCAGCAAGCTGGACCTGAGCGGCGAGCAGCAAACCCAGGTGAAGCAGATCGTCGATAAGCAGAAGCCGGTGCTGGCTGAAAAACGCCAGGCCCTGCATGCCTCGTTCAAGACCTTGGCTTCAGCCTCGGCAAACGATCAATACGATCAAAAGAAAGTGCAGGAGATCGCCAGCGAACAAGCTAAGCTGCAAGCAGATTTATTGGTGTTGCGCAGCAATACGCTGCACGAGGTTTACCAGGTGCTGACGCCCGAGCAAAAGCAGAAATGGGCCGAATTCCAATCCAAGGTACGACCCAAGCACGATGAAAAGGCTTAAGCGGGAGATTGAAAGATAAGACTCTTAAGCATCAATTTACTATGCAATAAAAATGCCCGGTCTTTGCCGGGCATTTTTATTGCGCAAGGCAATGCAACCTTGGAGCAGCTAACAAAACTCAGCGTAGCGAAGCGATCCTGGCTAGCAGCTTTTAATGAAGATGTTCCCTGATGGCGCTTGATACCAGGGGATTGAGGCCGTTATCCGGATGCTCGCCGATATGCTGCAGGATCTGCTGGCGCATCTGGGGCGCCCAGAAACGTTGCAAATGGCTCGCAATATCCTTCTTCGCTTGTTCATGGTCCGGGTAGGAACGGAAGAAATCCCCGATCTGGTTGGCCATTTTCACCAACTGCTCGATGTTCATGCTCATGCCAGCTCCTTGTGTAACAAACGTTCCGCCACGCTATAGACGACATGCTGCTCCTTGCGGGCGAACCCAACCAGGGTCAGGCCGCAGCCCTGGGCCATGCGGATCGCCAGCCCGGTAGGAGCGGAGATGGCCACCAGCATGGGAATATCCGCGCTGGCGGCTTTCTGCACCATTTCGTAGCTCGCCCGGCTGGAAGTCAGCACAAACCCCTCGCGGGACAACTGCCGCTCGGCGATGGCGCCAATCAGTTTATCGAGGGCATTGTGCCGCCCTACATCTTCCCGCACCAGCAGCACCTTGCCTTCCCGGTCCGCCCAGGCCGATGCGTGAGTCGCCCCGGTCCTGCCTTGCAACGCCTGCTGCGCCTGCAATTCGCGCTGGGCGCGGTAGATGGCTTCGGCATCGAAAGTGATATCCGCGGCTTGTATCCTGCGGGGCACCCTGATGGCCTGGTCCAGGCTTTCCGAACCGCAAAGGCCGCAGCCTGTGCGCCCTGCCATGCTGCGCCTGCGTTCCTTCAGGTGGACGAAATTCTCGCTGGCGATCTCCATCTGCAGCTCGATGCCATTGACGCGCTCGACGATGTCGATGCCGTACAGCTCCTTCGGGTCGGACAATATTCCCTCGCACAGCGAGAAGCCTAGCGCGAAATCGGTCAGGTCGTCCGGCGTGGCCAGCATGACGGCGTGCGATATGCCGTTGTAGATCATGGCAACCGGCACTTCCTCGGCGACCTGGTCCTGCAGTTCACGCAGTTCCCCATGCTCGTACTTGAGCACCGTCACACGGCTGTCGGTCGCTTCCGCTTCAATCAAGAACTCTGATGCATTCATCCTTATTCCACACGGGCTGTATCCCGTTGTTTGACCAGGGCAATCTGGTCGCTGCTGAATTCCTGGTAGTGGCGCTGCCAGTCTGACAGCTGCGACACGCGGGTGACCTGCACCGCAGTGACCTTGAATTCAGGGCAATTGGTTGCCCAGTCCGAGTTGTCGGTGGTAATGACGTTGGCGCCAGATTCCGGATGGTGGAAGGTGGTGTAGATCACGCCAGGCTGCACGCGCTCGGTAATCTTGGCACGCAGCACGGTGTTGCCCGCACGGCTGGTGATTCCCACCCAGTCGCCATCCTTGATGCCGCGGTCTTCCGCATCCTGGGGATGGATTTCCACCACATCCTCGGGATGCCAGGCGACATTGTCGGTGCGGCGTGTCTGGGCGCCCACGTTGTATTGCGACAGTATACGCCCGGTGGTGAGGATGAGGGGGTACTTGCCGTTGACCTTTTCCGAGGTCGGCACGTATTCCGTGATCATGAAGCGGCCCTTGCCGCGCACGAATTCATCCACGTGCATGATGGGCGTGCCGTCGGGATGCTCTTCGTTGCACGGCCATTGGACGCTGCCCATTTCATCCAGCTTCTTGAAGCTGACGCCATGGAAGGTCGGCGTGAGGCGCGCGATTTCGTCCAAGATTTCCGAGGCGTGTTGGTAAGGCATCGGGTAGCCCAGCGCTTCGGAAAGCAAGGCGGTGATCTGCCAATCCTCGTAGCCGTTCTTCGGCGTCATCACGCGGCGCACGGGCGAGATGCGGCGCTCGGCGTTGGTGAAGGTGCCGCTCTTTTCCAGGAAGGAGCAGCCGGGCAGGAACACGTGGGCGTACATCGCAGTCTCGTTGAGGAACAGGTCCTGTACGATCACGCATTCCATGGAGGCGAGCGCATGGGTGACGTGCTGGGTGTTGGGGTCGGACTGGGCAATGTCCTCGCCTTCGCAATACAGCGCCTTGAAGCTGCCGTCGATCGCGAAATCGAGCATGTTGGGGATGCGCAGGCCGGGTTCGTTGTCGAGCGGCCTGCCCCAGGCGGCCTCGAACAGGGCACGGGTGGCATCGTCCGACACATGGCGGTAGCCTGGGAACTCGTGCGGGAACGAGCCCATGTCGCAGGAGCCCTGCACATTGTTCTGCCCGCGCAATGGATTCACTCCCACGCCTTCGCGCCCGATGTTGCCGGTCGCCATCGCGAGGTTGGCGATGCCCATCACCATGGTCGAGCCCTGGCTATGCTCGGTGACGCCCAGGCCGTAGTAGATCGCGGCATTGCCGCCGGTGGCGAACAGGCGTGCGGCGGCGCGAACGTCGGCCGCAGGCACGCCGATGGCTTCCTGCATGGCTTCCGGCGAATGTTCGGGTTGCGCGACGAATTCGCTCCAGTATTGGTAGGAATCCCACTCGCAGCGCTCCTTGACGAAGGCTTCATCGGCCAGGCCTTCGGTGACGACCACATGCGCCAGTGCGGTGATCAACGCGACGTTGGTGCCTGGACGCAGTTTCAGGTGGTAATCCGCCTTGACGTGCGGGCCGGATACTAAGTCGATCGCGCGCGGATCGGCGATGATGAGTTTCGCGCCTTCGCGCAGCCTGCGCTTCATCTGCGAGCCGAATACTGGATGGCCGTCGGTCGGGTTGGCGCCGATGACCATGATCACGTCGGATTGCATGATGGAGTCGAAAGTCTGCGTGCCGGCGGATTCGCCCAGGGTTTGCTTGAGGCCGTAGCCGGTAGGCGAGTGGCAGACGCGGGCGCAGGTGTCGACGTTGTTGTTGCCGAATGCGGCGCGCACCAGTTTCTGCACCAGATAGGTTTCCTCATTGGTGCAGCGTGAGGACGTAATCGCGCCGATGGAGTTGCGCCCATGCTTGGCCTGGATGCGCTTGAGCTCGCTGGCGGCGTAGCCGATCGCTTCCTCCCAGCTCACTTCCTGCCATGGGTCGTGGATGCTCTTGCGTATCATGGGCGTGGTAATGCGGTCGCGATGGGTGGCATAGCCCCAGGCGAATCGGCCCTTGACGCAGGAGTGGCCGTGGTTGGCGCCGCCGTTCTTGTCCGGCACCATGCGCACCACCTGCTCGCCCTTCATCTCGGCGCGGAATGAGCAGCCGACGCCGCAGTAGGCGCAGGTCGTGATGATGCTGTGCTCGGGCTGGCCGTGCTCGACCACGGTTTTTTCCATCAATGTCGCGGTGGGGCAGGCGGCGACGCAGGCGCCGCAGGAGACGCATTCCGAATCGAGGAAATTGTCGAAATTCCCCGCGGCAACCTTGGAGTCGAACCCGCGGCCCTGGATGGTGAGCGCGAAGGTGCCTTGCGTTTCCTCGCAGGCGCGTACGCAGCGCGAGCAGACGATGCACTTGGATGCGTCGAACTGGAAATAGGGGTTGCTGATATCCTTGCCGGCAGCCAGGTGGTTTTCGCCGTCGTAGCCGTAGCGTACTTCGCGCAAGCCCACTGCGCCGGCCATGTCCTGCAGTTCGCAATCGCCGTTGGCGGAGCAGGTGAGGCAGTCCAATGGATGGTCGGAGATATAGAGTTCCATCACGCCGCGGCGGATGTCGGCGAGCTTGGGCGTTTGCGTATGCACCTTCAGCCCTTCATCGACCGGGGTGGTGCAGGAGGCGGGATAGCCGCGCCTGCCTTCAATCTCCACCAGGCAGAGCCTGCATGAGCCGAACGGCTCCAGGCTATCCGTGGCGCAGAGCTTGGGAATGCTGACCCCTGCCTCCATCGCGGCGCGCATGATCGATGTACCTTTGGCGACGGTGACTTGCATGCCGTCAATTTCCAGCGTGACTTGCTGCTCAGTTGTCCGGCTCGCTGGGGTGCCGTAATCCGCTTGCTTGTCCATCACTTTCTCCTCTTGACCTCTGTGGCAACCCCCGCTTTTTTATGTGGGGCAGGTGGTTTGCCGGATATTTGCTGCGTTAACTCATGCCGCGCGTTCCTTCTTGCGTAAGCCGAAATCCTCAGGAAAATGGTTGAGCGCGCTCAATACCGGGTAGGGCGTCATGCCGCCCAGCGCGCAGAGCGAGCCATTGAGCATGGTGTCGCTCAGGTCCCGTACCAGGGAGACGCTTTGCGCATGCTCTGTGCCCGCGATGATCTTGTCCATGACTTCCACGCCGCGGGTGGAGCCGATGCGGCATGGCGTGCATTTGCCGCAGGATTCCACGGCGCAGAATTCAAAGGCGTAACGCGCCATGTGCGCCATATCGACGGTATCGTCAAAGGCGACAATGCCGCCGTGGCCCAGCACGGCCCACAATTTGCCGAATTCCTCATAGTCCAGCGGGGTGTCGAATTGCGATTCCGGCAGGTAGGCACCCAGCGGGCCGCCGACCTGCACGGCCTTGATCGGCCTGCCGCTGGCGGAGCCGCCGCCGTAGTCGTACAACAATTCGCGCAGGGTGACGCCAAAGGCTTTTTCCACCAGGCCGCCATGCTTGATATTGCCTGCGAGCTGGATCGGCAACGTGCCGCGGGAGCGGCCCATGCCGTAGTCGCGGTAATAGACGCTGCCCTTGTCGAGGATGATAGGCACGCTGGCGAGGGAGATGACGTTGTTGATGACGGTCGGCTTGCCGAACAGGCCGGAAATGGCGGGTAGCGGTGGCTTGAAACGCACCAGCCCGCGCTTGCCTTCCAGGCTTTCCAGCAAGGCGGTTTCCTCGCCGCAGACATAGGCGCCTGCGGCACGGCGCACTTCCAGGTAGAAATCATGTCGGCTACCGAGAATGCCCCGCCCGAGATAACCGGCCTCATAGGCGCTCTTGAGCGCCAGGTTGAGCGCGGCGATCGAGTGCGGGTATTCCGAGCGCACATAGATGTAGCCTTGCGTGGCGCCGACGGCAATGCCTGCGATCGTCATGCCCTCGATCAGGACGAAAGGGTCGCCTTCCATGATCATGCGGTCGGAGAATGTCCCCGAATCGCCTTCGTCTGCGTTGCAGACAATATATTTTTGCTCGGCTGGCGCTTCCAGTACCGTCTTCCACTTGATGCCGGTCGGGAATGCGGCGCCGCCGCGCCCGCGCAGGCCGGAATCGGTGACCTGTTGCACGATGTCTTGCGGCGCCATATCAATCGCGTTGCGCAGGCCTTTGTAGCCGTCATGGGCAATGTAGTCCTGCAGCGACACCGGGTCGGTGATGCCGACGCGCGCAAAGGTCAGGCGCTCCTGGTGCTTCATCCAGGGCAGCTCCTCCGTCGGGCCCAGGTTCAGCGCATGCTGTCCGCCATCAAGAAAACCCGCGTCAAACAGGGATGCCACCTGGTCAGGCGTGACGGGGCCGTAGGCGATGCGCCCCGCATGCGGGGCGACCTCGACCAATGGCTCGAGCCAGAACATGCCGCGTGAGCCATTACGGATGATATTCAGGGGAATGTTGCGCGATTCGGCTTCCTTGGCGATGGTGGCGGCCACCAGGTTGGCGCCCAGCGAAAGGGCGCTGGAATCGCGGGGAATGTAAACGGTATTCATAGATTGTCCCTCCGTGCGTCGGCGAGAAGGGATTCGACTTGCTGAGGGCTGACGCGGCCGTAGATTTCGTCGTCGAGCATGATGGCGGGAGAGCAGGCGCAGTTGCCGAGACAGTAAACGGGTTCCAGCGTAATGCTGCCGTCGCTGGTGGTTTCATGGTAGTCAATACCCAGCGAGGACTTCACATGGGTTTCCAGCGCGCCGCAACCCATGGCCTGGCACGACTCGGCGCGGCATACCTGCAGGACATGCCTGCCTGGCGGCTTAGTGCGGAAATGGTGATAAAACGTCACCACGCCATGGACTTCCGCGACAGAGAGATTAAGCGCCTTGGCGATCAAGCCGTAGCACTCCTCCGGGATATAGCTTAAATCGTCCTGAATCGCATGCAACAAGGGCATTAACGCACCGGCCATGTGTTGATGCGATTCGATGTGCGATTTAATGCGTGCCATCTGGTCATGCATTACTTTCTCCTCGAATCCACCAGAACCTGTTCAAGGTCTTTTTATCGGTACGCATGACTTCAAAACGCGTCCGATCAAGACGCAGTCCGCAGAGGATGCTTACTGCCCTCGTCAAGGACTGCAACGCAGAGCGGGCGCGTTTTCAAGCCATGCCCTGCGGGTTGATCCGGTAAGGCAGCCGCTGCTGCGTTGCAAATCCTCCCCGTGCAATCAGCACGCCTGTGGTTTGCGCCTTGCTTCGGCTGCCTTACCGGATCAACGTATCCCATAAAAAGACCTTGAACAGGTTCTAACTACGAATACGTTATTGTTATGCTTGCTTTGCTTATAGTACGAACTATATACCGAATTGTACACGGTCGGACAATAAAAACTACATGCGAAGTAGGGCTATTTTCAGCCGTAAATAACGGCTTTCAGGTCAATTATTGCGATGATTCCAGCGTTATCTCGTGAAATCCATCCGCTGAGCGCGCTATACCCGACCGTGTAAACATAAGACAGCAATATTCGACAATGGTTTGAAATCGGCCTGCGTCAGCATGCTGATGATGCCGGAGAGGTGTTACAGCTTCTGCACTTCCGTTTCGCTCGGCATCAGGACGCTGCCGTCGCCGCCTTGTGGGGCCATATAAGCGATAGGCTGCTTGGTTTTTCGGTCGATCAGCAGGGAGTGATGTTCTTCCTGGGTAAATAAATGGCGTTCCCCCCATTGCCGCAAGGCCACCACCACCGGAAACAGGCTTTCCCCCTTGGGCGTCAGCACGTATTCCTGATAGGCAGTGCCATCTGAAGCCGGTCGGGTTTTCAGGATGCCTGCATCGACCAACCGGCGCAGACGGTCGGACAGGATGTTGCGGGCCACGCCCAGGCTGCGCTGGAAATCGCCGAAGCGGTGCATGCCGTCGAAAACGTCACGCACGATGAGCAGAGACCAACGGTCGCCAACCACATCGACAGAGCGTGCTACGGGGCAGGTTTCAGGTTTTTTCGGGTTGCGGCGAGGCATGGTGTTCCCTTCGTCGGGATGTCTGAATTCAAGTTGCATTTTAAAACTAGATTATCTACCATTCAATGGGTTTTATTTTGAAACTAGATTGGTAGTAATGAAGCATCCCGTCCTAATTCCTGCATCGATGCGCCATGGCAATACGATGGAACCGCCAGCGCGCATGTCGTCGAGCATGGTCTTGCTATTCGCTATCGCTAGCGGTTTGAGCGTAGCCAATGTGTATTACGCCCAGCCGCTGCTGGATGCACTGGCGCTGGAGTTCGGCATCAGCCATGCAGCGGTCGGCGGCGTGGTCACCGCAACGCAAGTCGGCTGCATCCTGGCTTTGCTGTTTCTCGTGCCGTTGGGCGACCGGGTGGATCGCCGCCGTCTCATGGTCGTGCAGTTGCTATTGCTGGGGGTGATGCTGGGCATGGTGGGGTTGGCGCAATCCGTCATGATGCTGCTGGCTGGCATGCTTGGCGTCGGCTTGCTGGGCACGGCAATGACGCAAGGGCTGATTGCCTACGCGGCTTCTGCCTCCGCGCCGCATGAGCAAGGGCGCGTGCTCGGTGCGGCGCAAGGCGGCGTGTTCGTCGGCCTGTTGCTGGCCCGCGTATTTGCCGGCGGCATCAGCGACCTGGCCGGCTGGCGAGGGGTGTATGCCTGTTCCGCGGCGTTGATGCTGGTGCTCGCGTGGCCGTTATGGCGGCGGCTGCCAGCGCTGCCTGTTATGTCTAATACATTAAGCTACCCGCGCCTGATTGCTTCAATGCTGGTATTGCTGCGGGATGAGCGGGTATTGCAGATTCGCGGGATGCTGGCGCTGCTGATGTTTGCCGCCTTCAATATCTTCTGGGTTGCGCTCGTGCTGCCGTTGAGCGCGCCGCCTTATGGCTTTTCGCATACCGCGATCGGCGCTTTCGGGCTGGTCGGTGTAGCGGGCGCCCTGGCTGCTGCGCGCGCCGGGCAATGGGCAGACCGCGGATGCGGCCAGCGTACCACTGCCGCCGCGTTGGCGGTATTGCTGCTGGCATGGTGGCCGCTGTCGTTGATGCAATGGTCGTTGTGGGCGCTGGTCACCGGCATTGTATTGCTGGACTTCGGCGGGCAGGCGCTGCATGTCACCAACCAGAGCATGATCCTGCGCATCCGTCCGGAAGCGCATGGCCGGCTGGTCGGCCTTTATATGCTGTTCTACGCGGTCGGCAGCGGGCTGGGTGCGATTGGCACGACGGCGACCTATGCTCATGCGGGTTGGCAAGGCGTGTGTATATTGGGCGCCGGGGTCAGCCTGTTGGCATTGGTATTCTGGGCTGCAACCTAGCGCTATATGCCGGAGGCAGCCAATGCGCCGGCAGGTTGTGCTACAAGTCGAATATCTTGCCCGGATTCATGATGCCGTTCGGGTCGAAGACCTTCTTCAGTTCGCGCATATAGCCGATCTCGACCGGGTCGCGGCTGTAGGCGAGATAGTCTTTCTTGGTCATGCCGACGCCGTGCTCGGCGGAGATCGAGCCGTTGTATTTCTGCACGGTCTCGAAAACGAACTGGTTGACCACCTTGCATTTCTCGAAGAACTCGTCCTTGGTCAGGTCGGCTGGTTTGAGAATGTTGAGGTGCAGGTTGCCGTCGCCGATATGTCCGAACCAGCAGACTTCGAAGTCCGGGTAGTTGTCGGCCACGATCGCATCGATGTCGGCAATGAAGGCGGGCACGTGGGTGATCAGCACCGAGATGTCGTTCTTGTAGGGCGTGAACGGCGCAATGGTCTCGGAGATTCCTTCGCGTAAATGCCACAGGGCCTGTGCCTGTGCCTGCGACTGGCTCATGACGCCGTCGAGTATCCAGCCTTGCTCCATGCAGTGCTCGAATATCTGCATGGCGTCGTCGACCACGGCCTCGAAACGGCCCTCGAATTCTAGCAGTACATACAACGGGGATTCGGTCTCGAACGGGCGTGCCGCATGACCATGGGCTAATACTTTCTCCAACGCTACCTGGTTGAAGAACTCGAAGGCGGTGAGGTCTATGCGCTGCTGGAATGCATGCAGGATAGGCATGATGGCGGCAAAATCTGGCACGCTCAGCACCAGCACCTTGAGGTCCTGCGGCTGCCGCGTGAGCTTGATCTCGGCCTCGGTGACGATGCCCAGCGTGCCTTCTGAGCCAATGAACAATTGATGCAGCGCGTAGCCGGTGGCATTCTTGACCATGCCCTTGTTGAGGTGCAGGATGTCGCCCTTGCCGGTAACCACGGTCAGCCCTAGCACCCATTCGCGCGTCATGCCGTAGTGGATCACCTTGATGCCACCGGCATTGGTGCCGATATTGCCGCCCATTTGGCTGGACCCCGCAGCGGCGAAATCCACAGGGTAATAGAGGCCTTGCTGCTCGGCATATTGCTGCAATTGCTCGGTCACCACGCCGGCCTGGATGCGTACCAGGCGGTCGGCATTAAGGAAGGACAAGACTTTGTTCATGCGGTCCAGGCTGATGACGATCTCGCCATTGGCAGCGACTGCCCCGGCAGAAAGCCCGGTGCGGCCGCCGCTCGGTGTGACGGGGATATTGTATTGGTTGGCCAGCTTGACGATGGCCTGCACTTCCTCGGTGCTCCCGGGAAAGACGATGGCGGATGGGCGGGGCTCGAAATGCTTGGTCCAGTCCACTCCCCAGCTTTTCAGGCTATCTTCATCGGTCTTGACGCGTTGTTCGCCTACGATGGCCTGTAATTGTTCCAGAAGAGAAGAGGGAAGGCTGGCGGGTGCATTCATCAAACGGTTACCTGTGCAAGTGGCAATAAAAATTGTCGGCGGACAATGGGCCAAATCAGTTATTCTAGCAGTTTTATAATTGATATTGATTCCCGATCTCAGTTTTATCCGTGCAGCCCTGCATTTGTGCTCGACGGGGCCGTATCCCTGATTTGATAGGGGTTTAATAAGTTTGCCGGTATGCTACGATCACTGATTTTTGGCCTTTTACCGGAGCCGTAATGACCCAACAACTTTCCCTGCCAAAAGACAAGATCCGCTTTTTGCTGCTTGAAGGCGTGCACCAGAACGCCGTCGATGTGCTGAATGCCGCAGGTTACCGCAACATCGATTATCGCAAGACCGCGCTGGACGAGGACGCGCTGATCGAGGCGATCAAGGATGTGCATTTCATCGGCATTCGCTCCCGCACGCAGATTACCAGCAAGGTGCTGGACGCCGCCAACAAGCTTACCGCCATCGGCTGCTTCTGCATCGGCACCAACCAGGTTGATCTGCACGGCGCGCTGGAGCGCGGCATCCCGGTATTCAACGCGCCTTATTCCAACACCCGTTCCGTGGCGGAGCTGGTGCTGGCGCAGACCATCCTCCTGCTGCGCGGCATTCCCGAAAAGAATGCGCTGGTGCACAAGGGCGGCTGGACCAAGTCGGCAGAAGGTTCGTTCGAGGCGCGCGGCAAGACCTTGGGCATCGTGGGTTACGGTTCCATCGGCTCGCAATTGTCCGTGCTGGCGGAAAGCCTGGGCATGAAGGTGATCTACTTCGACGTGATCGCCAAGCTGCCGTTGGGCAACGCGCGCCAGGTCGGCACGATGGAGGAGCTGCTGTCGCAGGCCGATGTCGTCTCCCTGCACGTGCCGGAATTGCCTTCCACCATGAACATGATGCGCGCCGAGCAGTTTGCGCAGATGAAGAAGGGCAGCATTTTCATCAATGCGGCCAGGGGCACTTGCGTGGATATCGACGCGTTGGCAAAGGTGATCGAATCCAAGCAATTGGCAGGGGCGGCGATCGACGTGTTCCCCGTCGAGCCAAAGAGCAATGATGAAGAGTTCCTCTCCCCGCTGCGTCCGTTCGAGAACGTCATCCTTACCCCGCATATCGGCGGCTCGACCCAGGAAGCGCAAGCCAATATCGGCATCGAGGTAGGCGAGAAGTTCGTGCGTTACTCCGACGCCGGTTCTACCATCACGGCCGTGAACTTCCCAGAAGTCTCCATCCCGCAACAGCCCGGCACCCACCGCCTGTTGCACATCCACCGCAACGTGCCGGGCGTGCTGTCGGCCGTGAACAGCCTGTTCGCGCGCAACAACATCAACATCGCGGCGCAGAGCATGATGACTAAGGGCGATATCGGTTACATGATCATGGATGTGGAAGCTTCGGCTTCCGATGCGGCGATTGAGGCGTTGCAGACGGTTGAAGGGACATTGCGGACTCGGGTGCTCTATTAAGCTGTAAACAGCGCGCTGGAAGCATGCAAACCCTTGGCTTTTGCCAGGGGTTTGTTGTTTATGGGCTTTCAGCTTGTTGTTCAGTGGAGTGCGCACCTCTTAAAACCAAGTGCGAGCGCAGCGATGCCAAGTTGCCGTTGACTTTCCTCCCGTCTGGCTGCGCCGAGTAGCGCAGCTTTTAATGGAAATAGGACTGGCGTCTGTCTGAGCGCAGCGAGTTCAGCCAGTCCCCATTAAAAGCGAGCAACGCAGGTTGCCCGGAACGCAGTGTAGGGACGCAGACAATCGGGTCGCCTTTTCTTTGGTCCTGTTTCTTTTGGCCAGACAAAAGAAATGGACTCGCCCGGCGGGGCGAAACCCATCCTCTCGCCAATTGCAGTATTGATGTAGACCGCGCAACGTTGAGTTGGATTGGGTTTAGGTAGGAGCAGCCCTTAAACCCTAAAGAATGGTCTTGACCCTTATAGCCAGTCATTGACCCGTTGCCTTTCGCTTGTCAGCGAGTCCCTTTATTTTGCTTCGCCAAAATAAAGGAACCAAACAAAAGGCGACCCCGGAGTCTGCGCCGGGAGCAAGCTCCCGGTCCCCTGCGTTGCTCAATCTGTCTGGGCGCTTGCTGAACTCGCTACGCTCAAACAGACGCAAGCGCTTTTTCCAGACATATCTGCGCTACTCGGCGCAGCCAGACGGGGAACCCAAACCCAAGGTCAAAAGCAACAGCAACTTGGCATCGCTGCGCTCGCCCTTGGTATTTACATGCTGACGTAGTTCGGCCCGCCGCCGCCTTCCGGCGTACGCCAGTTGATGTTCTGCAACGGGTCCTTGATATCGCAGGTCTTGCAGTGGATGCAATTGGACGCATTGATCTGCAATCTTGGGTTGCCCTCGTTGGTGACGATTTCATAGACCCCGGCAGGGCAATAGCGCTGTTCTGGCGCGTCGTACTGCGGCAGGTTGATGTCGACAGGGATGCTCTGGTCGCGCAGCACCAGGTGGCAGGGCTGGTCTTCCTCATGCATGACGTTGGTGAGGTAGACCGAGGAGAGTTTGTCGAAGCTCACCACGCCGTCAGGTTTGGGATAGGCGATTTTGGGGCTGGAGGCTGCAGGCTTCAGGGTTTCGTGGTCGGCCTTGCCGTGTTTGAGCGTCCAGGGTGTAGTGATGCCGAACGAGGCTAGCCACATTTCAAAGCCCCCGTACATGCTGCCAAGGATGTTGCCGAAGCGCGACAGGGCGGGCTTGACGTTGCGCACGGCCTGCAGATCCTTCCATATCCACGAGTTGCGGACTTTTTCCGGGTAGCTTTCCAGCGTGGCGCCAAATGTTTCCTGCGCCAGGGCCTCCACCACGGCTTCTGCCGCGAGCATGCCCGACTTCATGGCATTGTGCGAACCCTTGATGCGCGGCACGTTCATGAAGCCGGCGGTGCAGCCGATGAGCAAGCCGCCGGGGAAGGCCAGGCGCGGGATGGATTGCAGGCCGCCTTCGGTCAGCGCGCGGGCACCATAGCTCAGGCGCTTGCCGCCTTCCAGCAGCGGGCGGATGGAGGGGTGGGTCTTGAAGCGCTGGAATTCGTCGAACGGGCTCAGGTGCGGGTTGCTGTAGTTGAGGTGCACCACGAAGCCGATGGCCACGGTGTTTTCCTTGAGGTGGTAGATGAAGGAGCCGCCGCCCGTGCTGTTGTCCAGCGGCCAGCCTTGCGAGTGCATCACGAGGCCGGGCTTGGATTTCTCCGGCTCGATCTGCCAGATTTCCTTGAAGCCGATGCCGAACTTCTGCGGCTCGGACAAGGCGCGCAGCTGGAAATGCTCGGTGAGGTCCTTGGTAAGCGAGCCGCGCGCGCCTTCGGCAAACAGGGTGTAGTGCGCGCGCAGTTCCATGCCCAGCGCAAAGCCCGGTTTTTCGTTGCCTTCCTTGTCGCGCCCCATGTCGCCGGTGATCACGCCCTGCACCACGCCGGCTTCGTCGTAAATCACCTCGGCAGCGCTGAAGCCGGGATAGATTTCCACGCCCAGCGCCTCGGCCTGCTCGCCCAGCCAGCGGCAGACGTCGCCCAGGCTGACGATGTAGTTGCCGTGGTTGTTCATGAGCGGCGGGATCAGCTTGGTGGGGATGTCGAAGCTCTTTTCCTTGCCCAATAGCAGGAAGTGATCGTCAGTGACGGGGGTATGGAGCGGGGCGCCTTTTTCCTTCCAGTCGGGAATCAATTCATTGAGGGCGATCGGGTCGATCACGGCGCCCGAGAGGATATGCGCGCCTACCTCGGCGCCTTTTTCCAGCACGCAGACGTTGATTTCGCGCTCCTGCTCCAGCGCTAGTTGCTTGATGCGGATCGCGGCGGAAAGCCCGGACGGGCCTGCGCCGACGATCAGTACGTCATAATTCATTACATCGCGTTGCATGCTAAAACTTTCATGGAATATACGGTATGTTGATTTCGTCGCTGCGCCGCACGTCGCGGGTCAGCAGCCGACAATGGTTGAGGAATTCGCGTACGGCGGCGGTCTGGTATTTCTTCTTGTGCCAGACGAACATGAACTGACGTTTCAGGTCGAGCTCGGGCGTTGCCAGCGCCACCAGGTTGCCGCGCGCGATATCGTCCTTGAGCGCGAGGCGGGAAATGCAGCCCAGGCCGATGCCGGATTCCACGGCGCGCTTGATGGCCTCGGTATGTTCCAGCACCATGCGCACGTGCAGGCGGCTGTGATGGTGGCGCAAGGCGTGGTCGAACGTCTCGCGCGTGCCCGAACCTTGCTCGCGCAACACCCAGCTTTCGGCAAGAATGGCCTCCAGGCTGGCGCTGCCCTGTTTGGCGAGAGGGTGCTGCGGCGAGCAGAACACGGTCAGCTCGTCTTCGATCCACGGTTCGACCTGCAGGTCGGGGTGGTGGCAATTGCCTTCGATCAGGCCGAGGTCGAGATCGTACATCGCCACCTGCTGCATGATGGAGTTGGTGTTCTGCACATGCAATTGCACCTGGCAATCCTGGTGCTGCTTCATGAACGAGCCGATCAGCAGGGTGGCGAGGTAGTTGCCTATCGTCAGCGTGGCGCCTACTTTTAGCAAGCCAAAGGCGGATTTTCCCTGTAAAATGCTCTCTATTTCAGCGGCGCGGTCCAGCACGGCTGCTGCCATTGGCAGCAGGCTACGGCCCAGCTCGTTGAGTTTCAGCACTTTACCCATGCGGTCAAACAGTTTGCAGTCAAACTGTCGTTCCAGTTCGGCAAGTGCAGTACTGGCGGCGGATTGCGACAATGACAAATCCTCGGCCGCTCGTGACACATTCTCCAGGCGTGCAATGGCAACGAATACTTCGAGTTGTCGTAAGGTGTGCTTCACCTGAGAATGATTCTCATATCGATGTGATAGATATGTGATATAGTGATAATTGATTTAACAGATATTTTACCGCTGATTAAAATGTGCGGCAAATGATGGAGTGGGATCACAATATGAAAGTCTTAGTTGCTGTAAAACATGTGGTGGATTACAACATCAAGCCCCGCGTGAAGCAGGATGGCTCCGATGTCGATATCGCCGGTGTCAAGATGGGCATCAACCCGTTTGACGAAATTGCCGTGGAAGAAGCGGTGCGCCTGAAGGAACGCGGCATTGCGACCGAAGTGGTGGCCGTGACCATCGGCAAGGCCAACAGTCAGGACACTCTGCGCCATGCATTGGCGATGGGCGCCGACAGGGTGGTGCTGGTCGAGACCGACACCGAACTGCAGCCATTGGGCGTCGCCAAGCTGCTCAAGGCCGTGGTGGAGCGCGAGCAACCTCGCCTTATCATCCTCGGCAAGCAGGCCATCGACGACGACCTGGGCCAGACCGGCCAGATGCTCGCCGCATTGATCAATGCAGGCCAAGGCACCTTTGCCTCTGTGATCGAGGTCAAGGGCGATGAAATCGAAGTCACGCGCGAAATCGACGGCGGCACCGATGTGGTGGCGCTCAAGCTGCCTGCAGTGGTCACCACCGACCTGCGCCTGAACGAGCCGCGCTTCATCAAGCTGCCCGCGATGATGATGGCGAAGAAGAAGCCGATCGACAACATCAAGGCGGCCGACCTCGGCATCGATATCGCCCCGCGCCTCAAGCAACTCAAGGTTGCTGATCCCGAGCCACGCAAGCCCGGCATCAAGGTGGCGAATGTGGCTGAACTCGTTGAAAACCTACGTCTTGCGGAAGTCCTGTAATGAGCATCCTGATTCTGGCCGAACACGACGGCAAACATATCAAGCAATCCACCCGCCAGGCAGTCAGCGCCGCTGGCGCATGGCAATTCCCGGTCCACGTCCTGGTCACCGGCTCCAATAGCGCAGCCCTGGTTAAGGAAGCCAGCGAAATCGCCGGCGTCGCCAAGGTGCTGCATGCAGATGCGGCGCATTTCGAGCATCCATTGGCTGAAGACGTAGCCGCCTTGCTGGTGCAACTGGGCGCTGACTACAAGGTCATCCTTTCCGCGCATACCGCATTCAGCAAGAGCGTATTGCCGCGCGTCGCCGCTTTGCTCGACGTAGCGATGATCTCCGACGCGATCAGCATTACCGCGCCATCCACTTATGTGCGCCCAATCTACGCAGGCAACGTGCTTTCCACCGTTGAAAGCAGCGATGCCATCCAGGTGGTGACCATCCGCGCAACTTCTTTTGCCGCTGCTGCAAACGGCGCCAATGCGGAAGTGTCTGCGGTGAGCGTGCCTGCAAGTGCCGGTCTCAGCCGCTGGATCAAGGAAGACAAGACCGTGTCCGACCGTCCAGAGCTTTCCTCCGCGCGCGTCGTGGTTTCCGGCGGCCGCAGCTTGGCCGAGCGATTCAATGAACTGCTCGAGCCGTTGGCGCACCGCTTCGGCGGCGCATTGGGTGCGACCCGTGCCGCCGTGGATGCCGGTTTTGCCCCCAACGACATCCAGGTCGGGCAGACTGGCACCATCGTGGCCCCTGAGCTGTATTTTGCAATCGGGATCTCCGGCGCGATGCAGCACTTGGCCGGCATGAAGGACAGCAAGATCATCGTTGCGATCAACCACGATCCCGACGCGCCTATCTTCCAGCATGCGGATTACGGCCTGGTCGCCAACTTGTTTGACGCCGTGCCAGAGCTGACCGCCGCCTTGAGCAAGTAAATTCAAAAATTTTAAAGAGAATCGAATATCAATGAGTGCATTTAATTCCGAGAAAGTATTGAGCGTTAAGCACTGGAACGACAGCCTGTTCAGCTTCACCACCACCCGCAACGAGTCCCTGCGTTTCGAGAACGGCCAGTTCGTCATGATCGGCCTGCAGGTGGATGGCAAGCCGCTGATGCGCGCCTACAGTATCGCCAGCCCCAACTATGCGGAAAACCTCGAGTTCTTCAGCATCAAGGTGCCGAACGGTCCCCTGACCTCCCGCCTGCAGCACCTGAAGGTGGGCGATGAATTGCTGGTCAGCCGCAAGCCGACCGGCACGTTGCTGCTGTCCGACCTGAAGCCCGGCAAGAACCTTTACTTGCTCTCCACCGGCACCGGCCTGGCGCCGTTCATGTGCCTGATCCAGGATCCTGAAATCTACGAGCGTTTCGAGAAGGTGATCCTCGTGCACGGCGTACGCCGCGTGAACGACCTTGCCTATGAAGATTTCATTACCAAGGAGTTGCCGGAAAACGAATTCTTTGGCGAGCAGATCAAGAACCAATTGATCTACTACCCCACCGTGACCCGCGAAGAATTCCGCAACCAGGGCCGCCTGACCGACCTGATGGAAAACGGCAAGTTGTTCCAGGACATCGGCCTGCCGCCGCTCAATCCCGAGACTGACCGCGCCATGCTGTGCGGCAGCCCGCAAATGCTGGTCGATACCTGCAAGATTCTCGATGCTGCAGGGCTCAAGGTATCGGAGCGCATTGGTGATGTCGGGGATTACGTGATCGAGCGGGCGTTTGCCGAGAAGTAAATTTTTAGTATTAGTTGTTGGTTGACGTAAAAAGCTGACATAGCGATATGTCAGCTTTTTTATTGAGTATCAGAGAAATCAATATCTGGAGCGAGCAATATCTGGAGCGAGCAATATCTGGAGCGAGCAATATCTGGAGCGAATAGATGAGTAAACGAGTGTATGTTAGGCAGCCAGAACTTCTTGATCAAGCTGAGTTTCTTGAGAAGGTGCGTCATAGTCGTGCTATACACACTCCTTGGGTCTGTCCTCCTGACACCGAAGAGTTGTTTGCGCTTTACCTTGAAAGAATGCAGGCACAAAACAATGTGGCTTACTTGATTTGTGAAGCTTCTACCCATGCCATCATTGGTGTTGTCAATGTTACTAATATCATTATGGGGGCGTTCTGTAGTGCATATCTTGGCTACTATGTATTTGCCGGATATGAGCGACGGGGACTGATGCGTGAAGGCCTGCTGGTCGCGATGGAGCAAGCAGGTCAGGCCTTGGCGCTCCATCGGCTTGAGGCCAATATTCAACCTGATAATTTAGCGTCAGTTGCGTTGGTGCAGTCTTGTGGTTTTTCCAAGGAAGGTTATTCGCCTAGATATCTCAAGGTTGATGGAGAGTGGCGCGACCATGAGCGCTGGGCAATCATTCTTGAGGCATGACTGTACAACTATTTAGCTGCACTCAAGCACAAGCCAGTCTTTTTAAGCTCACCTTTATAGCTGAGCCGAAGCTAGATTTTATGGTACCGGATACCGAGGCGGTCCAGGCGGCGGCCTGCGGCGCTGCATGTCCAGGTAGCGCATGTCGCCATCTCCGAAGAATTCCTTGATCAGGAAGTCCTCCAGGCCGGCGCTGTCTTCCATGCGTGCGGACAATACCACCACGCGGCCCATTTGCCTTGATTCCCAGTTGAAGTCGCCTGAGTAGTGGCGGCGGATTAACTCTATCATCTTGCGCACGGTGGCGCGCTGGATGTCTTCGCCTGCCTTGGCCTCGATCTGGAATACCTCGCGCTTGGCGGTGCTGAAATCGTTGATCCAGCCGCGGAACTCGAAAGTGGAGGTGTAGTTGCTCATGCTGAGGATGCGGAAGACGCCGCTGGCACCCGAGGACAGGTTTTTCTTGATGGTTTCATCGCGCTTTTCTTCATCAGAAAGCGAGCGGCTGCCGGATTCGCGCTGGGCGCGCTGGTTTTCCATCATCGCGGCATAGTTGTTGTCCGTGGCGCGGCGGTATTCGCGCATGGCGGCCATGTAGGAAGACATGTCCGAATATTGCGAGGGGTCGGGCTCCTGCGGGCGCGGTGGCGCTGGCGTCGGGGCAGGCTGCGGCTCAGGGCGGGGAGCCGGTTTTTGCTCGGGCTGGGGCAGCGGCTTGCTCTTGCCGGTCACGACGGGAGGCGTGGGCTTGCTTTGCTTGGGCTGCCTGGGCGTGGGTTTGCTGGCGGCAGGCGGCGGGGGCGGGGGTGCAGCCGCTGGCGGCGGCGCCATTTCAGGTTGCGGTTTTTTCTCCGGCTGTGCCAGGCTCACGACCAGCTCTTTTTGCCCGCCATCCTGCTCGGACTCTTCCCCTTGGTCCATCGTCGGCATGATAAAGCCGAAGAACAGGATCAAGTGCAATATCAGGGAAAATATCAACGCATACAGCGTGCGGCGGCTGATGCGGAATTCGATGTATTGCTCCCGGTCGGCCGGCGATTGCCAGGGGAGGTCGGAAGGGTCCGGCTGAGTGGGCGCCTTGCCGAAACGGCTCGCGATCAATGCATTGAGATGGCGAAACAGGCGCGGTGCAGCCACGGTAAATTCAGTCCGGGGTTCTTAGGTTGGTTAGTTGGGGTTGAGGCGCGCCAGTGAGCGGTTGACGGCAATATAGGAACCCAGCCAACCCAGCACCACAGCGCATGCGATTACTCCCAGGCTGATTTCCCAGCCAGGTAACACTAAGATGAAGCTGCTACCATAAAGTTCTGCCAAATCTGCCACCGAGAGGTTAAAGATTGTAAGAATGCCGTTGACGAACCCCAGCGCAAGCAAGCTGCCGCCGAGGCCGTACAGCGTGCCTGCATAGAGGAAGGGGCGGCGGATGAAGCCGTCGGTGGCGCCTATCAGCTTGCTGACTTCGATTTCTTCGCGCTGGGTGGCAATCTGCAGGCGGATGGTGTTGCCGATAATCGCCACCAGTGCAAACCCGAGCAGGCCGGACAGCACCCATACCGCTTTCTTGCCCAATTGCAGCAACGCATAGAGGCGTTTAGCCCAGTCGGCGTCCGCTAGCACGTGCTCCACGCCAGGCAGTCCCTCGATTTCATGCTGCAAGCGGGCGATGCCGTCGGGCGAGTGGTCCTTGGGTTCGATAAAAAAGGCATCGGGCAGCGGGTTCTTTTCCAGCTGGCTTGCGACGTCCTGTTCTTGCTGCATTTCCTGCCAGGCCGCTTGCTTGCTGACGAATTGCTGTTTTGCAATGCCCGGGTGCTGTTGCAGTTTTTGCTTGAGTTCCTGAACCGCGGCTGCCTCGGCATCCAATTTCATGAAGACGCTGATCTGCGGCTCGTTCCTGACCCCGCCTGCCAGTTGGTTGAGGTTGTCGATCACGACATACAGGATGGCGGGCAGGCTCAGCGCGATGCCGATGACGCTCCAGATCATGAGGGTGGAAAGCTTGTTGCGCATGATGCGTGACAGGACGAGGCGCCAGACCTGGGTGTGCTGGTTGATCCAGTGTTTCATGATATCGAGAGCTTTCCGTGGTCGAGGTGCAGGACTTTCGCCGGGATATTCTGGATGCTGTGCGCATCATGCGTGGCGATGATGACAGTGGCGCCTACTTGCTGGAATGCGCGGAACAGCGACATGATATCGGTGGCATATTCCTCGTCGAGATTGCCGGTGGGCTCGTCGGCAATGAGGATGGCCGGGCGGCTGACCACGGCGCGGGCAATGGCAAGCCGCTGCTGTTCCCCGCCTGACAGCGTCACGGGGATGGCCTTTTCCTTGGATAGCAGGCCAACCTTGTCGAGCGCCGCGCGGATGCGCTTGGCGGCCTCCTGGCCGGTAATGCCGTTGATGTAGAGCGGCAGGGCGACGTTCTCGAAGCAATTGCGGTCGTAGAGCAGTTTGTGGTCCTGGAACACCAGGCCGAACTTGCGGCGCAGGTAGGGGAGCATGCGCGGGCGCAGCTTGCTGATGTTCTGGTTGCCGATGAGCACGGTGCCGCTGGTCGGACGCTCGATCCCGGCCATCAGCTTGAGCAGGGTGCTCTTGCCCGCGCCGGAATGTCCGGTAACGAACACCAGCTCGCCTGCCGCGATCTCAAAAGTCACATGGCGCAAGATCTCGTCGCTGCCGCGGTAACGCTTGTTGACCTGGTCGAAACGTATCATGCGCGGGTGGTTTCCTTATTCGAGCAAGGCATGTGATTCAAGTAGCGCATTATTCGAATAATGCCTCTATGAACTCGCTGGCCTTGAACGGGCGCAGGTCGTCAATGGATTCGCCCACACCGATGTAGCGGATGGGCACGGGGCGCGATTGGGCGATCGCCGCTATCACGCCGCCCTTGGCGGTGCCGTCCAGCTTGCTCAGGACGAGGCCGGTGACGCCGAGGGCATCATCAAATGCCTTGACTTGGGTGACGGCGTTCTGTCCGGTGTTGGAGTCGAGTACTAGTAATATCTCATGCGGCGCGCCGGGCAACGCCTTGTCGATGACGCGCTGCACTTTGCGGATTTCCTCCATGAGGTTGAGCTGGGTGGGCAGGCGGCCCGCGGTGTCTGCCAGCACGATATCGATGCCGCGCGCCTTGGCCGAGTTGACGGCATCGAAGATCACGGCAGCAGGGTCGCCGCTTTCCTGCGCGATGACATGCACGTTGTTGCGCTCGCCCCAGGCCTGCAATTGCTCGCGTGCCGCGGCACGGAAGGTATCGCCCGCCGCGATCAGCACCGATTTGCCTTGCGCCTGGAACAGGTTGGCAAGCTTGCCAATGGTGGTGGTCTTGCCTGCGCCGTTGACGCCGGCCAGCATGATGACAAAAGGTTGCGCGGTGGCGGTATCCAGCGGCTTTTCCAAGGGTGCGAGCAGTTCCAGCAAGGATTGCTTGAGCGCTTCCTTGAGCTGGGTGGTGTCGTTGAGGTTCTGGCGCTTGACGCGAGTGCGTATCTGCTCAAGCAAGGTCTGGGTGGCGGCGATGCCCACATCCGAAGTGAGGAGGATGGTTTCCAGTTCCTCGTAGACGTCCTCGTCAATCTTGCCGCCGCCGAACAGGCTGGCCAGTTGCAGGCCCAATTGGCTGCGGGTCTTGGCCAGGCCGCGCTTCAAGCGCTCCGTCCAGCTCAGGGTCGGTTTTTCCTGGGTGGGGACTTGGGGCGTTGCCGGCGCTATGTTCTCCGGTTCGGGAGTTGGGGCAGGCGGGTTTTTGTCTTTTTTGAAGAAATCGAACATGGAATGTGTTTTTAGCGGTAAGCGGATATTTTAAAGCAAAACAAGGCGCTTGCAGCGGCTCAAACTGGTTATTCTGACCATATCTTCAGGTATTTTTACCTATCGGCAACATTACTGCCATATATCGCATGCATATACCTGCCTTTACTGTAAGAACTAATGTTGAAATGGCTGTGTCAGAGCATCGTTGCATGGCATGTCGCCACAGGTGCGGCCAGGCAAGCGCATTGGTGCAGGCAATCAGGCACTACCGCTATAATGCATGAATAATGCGGCTAAAGGAGAATCGCAAGGTGTTTATTCGAGGAATGTGGCTCGCACTGGCGTTGATGCCGATCGCAGCCCAGGCAGCAGATACGCACGAGTTCAAGCTCGACAACGGCATGCGGGTGATCGTGCAGGAGGACCATCGGGCGCCGGTAGTGGTGTCGCAAGTGTGGTACCGCGCCGGCAGCGTGGACGAAGTCAACGGCAAGACTGGCGTCGCGCACGTGCTGGAGCACATGATGTTCAAGGGCACCAAGGCCGTGCCGCCAGGACAGTTCTCGCGATTGATCGCCGCTGCCGGCGGGCGCGAGAACGCCTTCACCGGCACCGATTACACCGCCTATTACCAGCAGCTGGAAAAATCGCAATTGCCATTGTCGATTAAGCTGGAAGCCGACCGCATGGCCAACCTCCAGCTGACCAAGGAAGAATTCTCCAAGGAAATCAAGGTGGTGATGGAGGAGCGCCGCTGGCGTACCGATGACAAGCCGCAAGGCATGCTCAACGAGCAGTTCAATGCGGTCGCCTACCAGGCCCATCCTTATGGCCGCCCCATCGTTGGCTGGATGAACGACCTCGAGAACATGACCGTGGAGGATGCCCGTGAGTGGTACCAGACCTGGTATACGCCGAGCAATGCCATCCTGGTCGTGGTGGGCGATGTCGATCCGCAGGGCGTGCTCAAGCTGGCCAAGCAGCATTTTGGCGCGATCAAGCCGCATGCATTGCCCGCGCGCAAGCCGCAGCTCGAGCCTCAGCAGATCGGCGAGCGCCGTACCGTGGTGAAGGTGCCTGCCGAACTGCCTTACGTGCGCCTGGGGTTCCATGTGCCGGTATTGCAGGATGCGGACAAGGACTGGGAGCCATACGCGCTTGAAATCCTCGCTGGCGTGCTGGATGGTAATGCCTCGGCAAGGCTCAACCAGAACCTGGTGCGCCAGCAGCAGCTGGCAGTGGACGTGGGCGCAGGTTATGACCTGATCCAGCGCGGGCAGGTCGGGCTGTTCGAACTGGAAGGCACGCCCAGCGAAGGCAAGACCGTGGCCGAGCTGGAAGCCGCCCTGCTGAACGAAGTGGAACGCATCAAGCAGGAAGGGGTGACCGACGAGGAGCTGCAACGCGTCAAGGCGCAGGTGATTGCGGCGGACGTATACCAGCGCGATTCCGTGTTCTACCAGGCCATGCAGATCGGCCGCCTGGAAACCACCGGTTTCTCATGGCGCACGCTGAAAAGCTATCCTGCCAAGCTGAAAGCGGTGACGCCGCAGCAGGTGCAGGATGTCGCCCGCAAGTACCTGGTCAGGGACAGCATGACGGTTGCGACCCTGGACCCACAACCGATTGACCCCAATGCAAAACCAAAAGGCAAGCCACATGCGCATTAATCTTTCTTTTGTCCGGCGCGCGCAGCAGGCGCTCGTCATTGCAGCCGGGCTGCTGTCCGCCCTCCATGCACAGGCCGCCCTCAACATCCAGCACTGGCAGACCGGCAATGGCAGCGCGGTCTATTTCGTCGAGAACCATGACCTGCCTATCATCGACATCAGCACCAATTTTGCCGCAGGCAGCGCCCGCGACGGCGGCAAGCCGGGCCTGGCGGGCATTACCCGCTATCTCATGACCTTGGGGGCCGGCGGCCTGACCGACCAGCAGATTTCCAACGGCATGGCCGATGTCGGCGCGATACTCGGCGGAGAGCTCGATGCGGACAGGGCGGCGCTCAAGCTGCGCACCCTGAGCAGCGAGCGCGAGCAAAAGGCGGCGCTGGATATCTATACGAAAATCCTGCATCAGCCGGATTTCCCCGAGGCAACGCTCAAGCGTGAAAAAGCCCGGATCATTGCCGGCCTCAAGGAAGCTGCCACCCAGCCTGCGAGCATCGCCAACCGCACCTTCCTCAAGGCCTTGTACGCCAACCACCCCTATGCCGTGGAAGAGGACGGCGAGCCCGAGTCGGTGAATGCGCTCACCCAGGCGGATTTGCAACAGTTTCACCGCCAGTACTACGGCGCGAAAAATGCCGTGATCGCCTTGATGGGCGACATGACGCCGGAGCAGGCGCGTGCGATCGCCGAGCGCATTTCCTCAGGCTTGCCGGACAGCCCTGCCGCCGCGGCCCTGCCCGAGGTGGCTTACCCGCAAGCGGCGGTGGAGCGCCGTATCGCGCACCCGGCGAGCCAGTCCCACATCATGCTGGGCTATCCTGGCAATAAGCGCGGCGACCCTGATTATTTCGCCCTCTATGTCGGCAATTACATCCTGGGCGGCGGCGGTTTCGTTTCGCGTCTGACCGAGGAAGTGCGCGAGAAGCGTGGGCTGGTGTACAGCGTCTACAGCTACTTCATGCCGATGCAGCAGCTCGGACAGTTCCAGATCGGCCTGCAGACCAAGCGCGACCAGGCCGAGGATGCGCTCAAGCTGGTGCGCGAAACCCTGGTGAACTTCATCAGCAAGGGCGTGACCGAGGCGGAGCTCAAGGCCGCCAAGCAGAACATCATCGGCGGGTTCCCGCTGCGTATCGACAGCAACAGCAAAATCCTCGACTACCTGGCCGTGATCGGTTTCTACAAACTGCCATTGAATTACCTGGATGAATTCAACGCCAAGGTGGAAGCGGTGACGGCGGCCCAGGTCAAGGATGCGTTCAGCCGCCGCATCGATCCCGACAAACTGGTGACAGTGGTGGTAGGCGGCACCGAGAGTGGCGGCAAGTAACCGTGTACGCATCAGCGGCGGCGAATGGCGCAGCCGCCTATTGAGCTTCCCGGATGCGCCGGGATTGCGGCCCACGCCGGACCGGGTGCGCCAGACCGTGTTCAATTGGCTTGGGCAGGACATGCACGGGCGGCGCTGCCTCGACCTGTTTGCCGGCACCGGCGCAATGGGGTTCGAGGCATTGTCGCGCGGCGCCAGCGCCGTGGTGCTGGTGGAGAAATCCGCGCCTGCTGCGAAATTTTTGCAGCAGAACCAGTCCCTGCTCAAGGCAGGCGCCGCGCGCATATTACAGCAGGATGCCCTGCAGTTCCTGGCGCAGAACCGCGAACGCTTCGACGTGATCTTCCTTGACCCGCCTTACCAGCAGGGTTGGCTGCCCAAGCTTCTGCCCCATCTCCCAAGCCACCTGGCTGAGGACGGCGTAGTCTATGTGGAGGCCGAGTTTGCCCTCGATGACGAGCTGCCGTGGCAGGTCGTCAAGCATGGCAAGGCGGGCAATGTTTTCTATCACCTGTTAAAATTGGCAGATAGATCAACCGATTGACAGGCAGCTTGCCTGCTTCGCCTTGCAAGGATTGTGCATTTGAGCCAGCTGAAAGTCGTCTACCCAGGCACCTTTGACCCGATCACCCGCGGCCACGAGGACATCGTGCGCCGTGCCGCCGGCTTGTTTGATCATGTGATCGTGGCGGTCGCCAGGAGCCCGGGCAAGCATCCCATGTTTACGCTGGATGAGCGCGTGGAACTGGCTTCCAGCGTCTTGTCCGATTGCCCCAATGTGGAAGTGCTGGGGTTTTCCGGCCTGTTGATGCAGTTCGTGCGCGAGCAGGGCGCGCGAGCGGTCGTGCGCGGGCTGCGGGCGGTATCGGATTTCGAGTACGAGTTCCAGCTCGCCGGCATGAACCGCCAGCTCTTCCCCGAGATGGAAACCATCTTCCTCACCCCGGCCGAGCAGTACATGTTCGTCTCCGCCAGCCTGGTGCGTGAGATCGCCCAGCTCAAGGGCGATGTCAGCCAGTTCGTCTCTCCCCTGGTGCAGGAGCGCATTGCGCTCAAGCTGGCGTGAGCGAGGCAGGGAGTCCGCCATGGCGCTGATGATCACCGATGAATGCATCAATTGCGACGTTTGCGAGCCCGAATGCCCGAACGGCGCAATCTACCAGGGCGAGGAAATCTACGAGATCAATCCCAGCCTCTGCACCGAGTGCGTCGGCCATTTCAACAACCCGCAATGCCAGGATGTTTGTCCGGTGGCTTGCATCCCGCACGATCCCAACCGGGTCGAGACTCACGACCAGCTTTACCAGAAATACCTGCAGATCATGCTGGTCAAGCAGCCATGACGGCGGTCTTGATGACTGCGGGATTGGCTTGCCGTAGTTCTAAAGTCCTGGCTCGCTGAGGTTGAGCAGGCGCATTAGATTCGCCGACTTGTGTGATTTCTCAGGTAGCAATGCTTTGGGCGCGCTTCGATATCCATGCATGAATCAATCCTGCCTGGAAAAACTGCACCGGCGGCTCGAAGCCTCCTGATTCAATGATGGCTGCGACCCTGTCCGGCGCAAGCACTCCGACATCATTGGCATAGGCTTTGCGCAAGCGATCTATGCCTTCAGGCGAAATATCTGCCGCCGCCATCATGTTCATCCAGGCACGCAGCAAGACTTCATATTCGGACGACTCCACATCCGAAGCCAAGTCGGAGCTTGCCAGCATCCCTCCCGGCTTTAGTTTGCGTGCGATTTCTCGAAAGAGCCCGGAGCGAGCGGTTTGATCGAGAATGAATTGCGAGACCAAGAAACAAGTGGCTGCGTCATGTAGCCCGGTGTCCGCGAGCGAATCCAGATAGCCTTCGTGGAAATGGCAACGGGACGCGACTCCCTCTTTTTCCGCCCGTTGCCGGCACACGTCCAGCATGGGGCCGGAAGGCTCCACCGCAGTAAACCGCCACCCGGGGTGCTGTTGTGCAAGATAGGCCAGTTCCGCTCCCGTCCCGACGCCGACACAGAGAATGCGGGCATCTACCGGCAGTCCGGCAAATATCGAGTCCAGCAGCAAGTGCAAGCAATTGCGGATCGGCAAGGTCTTCGCCCACTGCGCGTCATAGCCTGCAGCCTGTTGATCGAATAATGCCTTAATCTCGTCCTGGTGCATCCCGTCCTCCATGTCATTGCCGCCCGGCGTTGAATCTGAGCCAGCCAATCATTTCTTTTCTGAAGCTGCATGCTTCGTTCATGTAGACGCCGCCGACCTCAAGCTCATACAGCATTTGGGAGAGCCTCGATTATCGCGGAATCGAGATTGAGCAATGTTTTGGAGTTCTTACAATTCCGCTATAGCTTGGCACATCATATATTCCCAAGTTCCTCCGTGGTCATGTAGAGCATTGGCGCCAGATATAATGATCAGTTAGCCTTTGACACAATGATCTCGATAATATCCTTTATTTCTATGATCAACACTTACACGGTAATGGTCAGATTTTCGCAAAAGGCTTATAGTTGACTGATATTGGGTTGGATATCACCATTAGGATCGTTGCGTTCGTTATCCATTACCATATGCGAGTCGACAAGATGGTCGGGGAACAAAATACCAATTCTTCCGTTCTGCTGGTTCAATCCGAGATCGCGCTTATCTGACATCATGTCGATATTTTTCTTAACATCGGGCTTTATGCAGGATGATAAGTATTCAATGAAGGCATTTACTATCGCTACCTCTTCAGCGAGACGCTGTAACCCTACTGCATTGATCTCAACTCCAATAGTTCGCTCCCACATACTTCGATATTCCTTGAATACTGGAATCTTTCCATGGAAATAGACATCGTTGAAGCGGAGCTTTTCGAGCACGACATTGCCGTGCAGTAAATCGTTTCGTTCATTGACGAGAGTGTGGTACGCCTTACACGCTGGCGATGTGTAGTCGATGGGTTTTGCGAAGCCAACGCACGTAATATGCAGCGTTTTTACACGAACATCGATTGGTTGCCGAATTGTGTTTTCTCGTAGCCGTTCGTCGCTCTTAAGTTCGCGGCGCATCAGTGCAAAAAGTAAAAAATTTACATATGCCTCAGCCATCACCGGCAGCATAGAGCGAATACCGAAGCAAATGCCGAGTCCCTTGCTATATCTGCCGAGAATATTTCCCCATTTGTCTTGCTCAAGGTCATTAGCATCCATGATATCTGGGATTGCTTGTTTTTCTGGTTGAAGATCCAAGGTGTGAAGCTCAGATAACATTTTTTCGATTGCGCGTCGCAACCGCTGATAGGGATTAACGAATTCAGTCCATTTCTCGAGCGATTTGCGAATTTCGGCCATCTTCTGCCCATAGTTGGCAAAATCGGCTTTGACTTGCGAGGCAAAAACTCTACTATCAATGTCAGAGACATTCAGATCACGGGAAATCCATAGCTCCGTTCTGAAGTTCATGCCTTGAATATGGATGCTTCCTAATGGATGATCAAGAACCCACTCCCAATGAATTAAGTTGTCCGAACTGTCGTTTCGTAGAAAGTTTTGCGGGCCATTCGGCTTCCCAAATCTTGCGCCAAGGTAGCAGTAGAGGTCATCCGGGCTTACCTCAGAGCGCCACTTCCAAATTACCATACCCTTATGTGTTGGTCCTTTCAGCAGACGTTCATAGATGACCTTAGGATGCGGGCATGTAAGGGAATTCAGAAAATCCGTAGTTAGTGGCATAGCGATGTCCAACGTCTGAATTAAGCCGGCCCACTAAGCGAATTCGGTTTGGATGAATTGTTAGCTTCAAGTGACCGACGCTGAGTGACCCTGGACTGAAGCTCTTGGGCCTTTGCCAAGAACAGCTCCCACTCCACAATCAAGCCGTTGTACAAAGCTAGCTCATCGAGAGTCAGGGATGATTCTGGTTTGCGCGGAGAGTAATTGTGTATAGCGATGTATTGCTCTATGCGGTGAATTCGCTCGGCTGCATCTGCTGGAAATCTGATGGCAAGGAATTCACGCCAAGGTTTATTGCCGCGAGAGTCATTACAGGTCTGACAAGCAGGAACGATGTTTCCGGGTACTAGCTCTCCAAAATCAGTCACTGCTACAAGATGATCAGGGATTATGCCGCGATTCTCGGCGGATGCATTCGAACCGCAATATGCGCAAGTACCACAAAATTCTGCGAGCACCAGTGCCCACTCTTGCTTAGAAACGCGGTGATCTGGAGCTACAATCTCGCGAAGGCCTCTACGCACGTTATAGTTCATACGCGAGAAGTGTTGGGTACCTTTCATAATAGCTAATCTATATTTAAATCTAGGTATTAGAATCGTATTTGATGCTGGCGAGCTAAGTCAATTAACGCTTCAGCAATTGCAATGCTTTTGGAATATATATGATGATTTAGGTCGCCTAAATTTTTGTGAATGAAAATAAAGCTGGCTCGAGAAGCAGTCGGGCAGTCCCCTGATCTCACAATGAGAAGTGATCGCATCTACAGATAGATAAAAATTCATTGCGGTTATAATGAATCTCTCATAATCAATCATTGGAGAAAGTGCCGTGCGCATATTGCATACCATGTTACGGGTCGGCGACCTGGAGAAGTCGCTGGCGTTCTATACCAATGTGCTGGGCATGAAGCTGCTACGCCGTCATGAATATCCTGATGGCAAGTTCACGCTGGCTTTCGTCGGCTATGGCAGCGAAAGCGACCAGGCGGTGATCGAGCTGACCTATAACTGGGATACCAGCAGTTATGACAAAGGCAATGCCTACGGCCATATCGCCATCGAGGTGGACGACGCCTATGCCGCCTGCGAGGCGGTCAAGCAGGCGGGTGGCAAGGTGGTGCGCGAGGCTGGGCCCATGATGCACGGCACGACGGTGATTGCGTTCATCGAGGACCCGGACGGATACAAGGTGGAATTCATCCAGAAGGGCACCTGGACTTCGGCTTAAGCCATGCCGTTGCAAGCAAACCCTGTGATTATCTTCAATAAACACCCTTCGATAGCTTGGTAGCAAGCCCTACGTTTGCCTGCAACAGCGAACTATTGCCCGAGGCTGTGTTAGGTACATGCATCGAATAAAGGAGCCGCCGATGTCACCAACCTTACCCTTGGCCCGCCCAGGCCGATCCCAGGACTTGCTTCAGGACCTCATCCGCTATGCACAAGGCTTGCCTGCAGTGCGTACGGGCGTGGTGCATCCTTGCGATGCCGTCAGCCTGGCCGCGGCACTGGAGGCGAAAGCGTTGGGGCTGATAGTGCCTGTGCTGATCGCCCCGCGCAGCAAGCTGGAGGCGGTGGCGCAGCAAGAGGGACTGGTGTTGGGCGATGTCGAGATCGCGGATGTGCCGCATAGCCATGCGGCTGCGGCAAAGGGGGCTGAGTTGGCGGCGGCAGGCGAAGTACAGGCGCTCATGAAGGGCAGCCTGCATACCGACGAGCTGATGTCCGCCATCTTGCCGTCAAGCGCGGGGCTGCGTACCAAGCGCCGGGTGTCGCATTGTTTCCTCATGCAGGTGCCGACTTATCCGCGTACGTTCATCATTACGGATGCGGCGATCAACATCGCGCCCGACCTCTTGGCCAAGGCCGATATCGTGCAGAATGCCATCGACCTCGCCAGGGTGCTCGGCGTCGATTCTCCCAAGGTGGCGTTGCTGGCGGCGGTGGAGATGGTTTCCCCGCACATGCAGGCGACGATGGATGCGGCCATCCTCTGCAAGATGGCGGACCGCGGGCAGATCGCCGGCGGCGTGCTCGACGGGCCGCTGGCGTTCGATAACGCCATTTCCTCGGAAGCTGCGCAGATCAAGGGCATACATTCCGAGGTGGCAGGCGCGGCCGACATCCTGGTGGCGCCGGACCTGGAAAGCGGCAACATGCTTGCCAAGCAGCTCGAGTATCTTGGCAATGCGCATAGCGCCGGCATCGTCGTCGGCGCGAAAGTGCCGGTCGTCCTCACCAGCCGGGCCGACCCCAAGCAGAGCCGGCTGGCATCCTGCGCGGTCGCCGCCATCCTCGCACAGCATTATCGGGAAAGTCCGCCATGAGCAAACTGGTGTTGGTGCTGAACTGCGGCTCTTCCAGCATCAAGTTCGGCCTGTTCGATATCGGCCATGCCGAGATTCCGCGCAAGCCGCGCTGGAACGGCAAGGTGGACGGCATTCTCAGCCCCAATCCCAGCTACGGGGACAGCCTGACCAAGCCGCACCAGATTGAGCTCGGCAGCGCGCATCCTTATTCCGAGGCGTTGCGCTACATCATCGACCGCATGCAGGCGCAACTGCACGGCGACAAGCTGGCGGCGATTGCGCACCGCGTCGTGCATGGCGGCAGCCGCTATTTCAAGCCAGTGCGCGTGAACGAGGAGGTTTTGCACGACCTGCGCAGCTACATTCCCCTGGCGCCGCTGCACCAGCCTTTTGCGCTGGAGGCGATAGAGCGGTTGCTGGACATCGACCCCGGCCTGCCGCAGGTCGCCTGTTTCGATACCGCCTTCCACCATACTCTGCCCGAGGTCGAGCAGGTTCTGCCACTGCCTTATGCGGCGTTCGAGCGCGGCATCAGGCGCTATGGTTTCCATGGCTTGTCCTACGAATACATGGCTGTGCACCTACCCGAGCTGGCTGGAGACCATGCCAGGGGGCGCACCATCGTTGCGCACCTGGGCAGCGGCGCCAGCCTGTGCGGCATGCAGAACCTGCAGAGCATGGCGACTACCATGAGTTTTTCCGCGCTGGACGGATTGATGATGGGCACGCGTTGCGGCGCGCTCGATCCCGGCGTGCTGCTGCACATGATGGAGGTGGAGCACCTGACGCCTGCCAGGGTGGGGGAAATGCTCTATCACGAGTCGGGCCTGCTCGGCGTGTCCGGCATCGCTTCCGATCCGCGTGTCCTGTTGCAACGCGAGGCGGCGGAGCCGCGCGCGCGTCTGGCGCTGGAGTTGTACGTGCGGCGCATCGTGCGCGAGATCGGCGCCATGACGGCGGCGCTTGGCGGGCTGGACATGCTGGTGTTCACTGCCGGGATAGGCGAGCACAATGCGGATATCCGTCAGCGCGTGGCGCAGAGCCTGGCGTTCCTGGGCGTGCGGCTCGACGCCGCCGCTAACCAGTCGCACGCCACGGTGATTTCCTCCGGGGAAAGCGCCATTCCCGTGCTGGTCGCCCTGACCAATGAGGAATGGATGGCGGCCCGCCATACGCAGCGGCTGTTGCAAGCGGAAGGTGAAACTACCCCCTGACGGGCACGCCGCAGCGTCAGGCGGTTTGGCTGGCTTCCAGCGCTTGTTGCAGGCGCATGACGCCGGTGCGGATTTCCTCGATATCCAGGTTGCCGAACCCCAGCCGCAAGGCGGCGGGTACTGGCTGACCCATGGCAAAATTGGTTGCGGGCAGCAGGCCGACCTTGTGTTGCTTGGCTTGTTCCAGCAATGACGCCATTTTCCTCCCCTCCCGGAGCAGCACCCAGAACGCCAGCCCGCCTACCGGCTGCCTGAAGTCCACTGCGTGGGCAAGATGCTCATCGATCAGTTGTTGCAGCGTATTGCGGCGCTCGGAGTAAATCTTGAAGGTCTTGCGGATATGGTGTCGCAGCTCCCCGCTGTTGATGAGTCCGGACACGGTTTGCTCAGTGACAGAGTTGCCCTGCCGGTCTATGAGCAGGATTTCGCGGCCGCATCGCTCGATCACGCTGTCCGACGCCACCAGGTAGCCGATGCGCAGCGCCGGGGCGAGTACCTTGGACAGCGAACCGACATAGATCACGCGGTTTTGCCTGTCGTTGCTGGCCAGCGGCAGGATGGGATGATTGGTGAAGTGGAACTCGTGGTCGTAGTCGTCCTCGATAATGTGGAAATCATAGGTCTCGGCCAGCATCAGCAGCTTCAGGCGCCGCTCGGCGGTCATGGTGACCGTGGTGGGGAACTGGTGGTGCGGCGTGACATACACGGCGCGGATCGCGATGGTCTTGCATAACTGTTCCAGCTCATCCACCTTTAAGCCATGTTCGTCCAGGCCCACGCTCAATATCCGCGCGCCGCAGGAGCGGAAGGCGTCACGCGCCGGAGGGTAGGTCAGGCTCTCGGTCACCACATGGTCGCCAGGCTGCACCAGCACCCGGGCAGCGAGGAATATCCCCATCTGGCTGCCGCGCACGATGCAGATATTGTCCGGCGTGACATACAGCCCGCGCTCCATATTCAACATATCCGAAATCGAGCTTCGCAGCGCGAACATGCCCCTGGGATCGCCATAACCCAGGCAATGATTCTTGTCGGCATGCAGCAGGCTGTGGCGGAAGGCGCGGGCAATGATGCTGTGGGGGATCAGCCGCGTGTCCGGCATGCCGTCGCTGAAATGGATCACGCCATCCTGCGGCGGCACGAATGCGGCAGCGGCGGTTGCCCTGGCCGAGGGAAGCCGGCTGGTGGCATTGGCCGGGGCAGGGTTGACCGCAGAGGCGGGCAGGTCGGGCGAGACGAAGGTCTGGCTGCGCGCGGCCGACGACAGCCAGCCCTGCGCGATCAGTTCCTCGTACGCCATGATGACGGTCTTGCGGTTCACCGACAGGTTGCTGGCAAGCTGCCTGGAGCTGGGCATGGGCGAAGACGGCGCGAGCCTGCCCGCCTGAATCTCCTCGATGATCTTTTGCACGATCTGCATAAAGACCGGCAGCCGGGAGCCTGGAGCCAGTTCGAACTTGAAATCCCATAAGCGGACTTTCTTTACCATGAATTCCTCCTTGTTCTGGCTGTGGATTAGATGGTGATTCTGTTGGATTTATTAATTGAATATGCCATGAAAAATCCATTCTGGACCATGCATTATAAATTTTCTGGAACTTATGTGTACCAGTAACAAATTATTACAATTGGTAACACTTGAGGTGATAATTTTTATAAAACTAATAAAAACATATGCTTATTTTAAATTGAATATACATGGAGAAGCGAGGAGCAGCATGAATACGGTTTCCAATGATATAGAGCTTGCCGATTGGCGTACCAAGGCGCTCAAGCTCGAGAGCGAGGTCGGCAAGATCATTGTCGGCCAGGGCAAGGCGATCCGCCTGATGACCACCGCGATTTTCGCGCGCGGGCATGTGCTGCTGGAGGGCGGCGTCGGCGTCGGCAAGACCACGCTGCTGCAATCCATCACGCGCGGCATAGGGGGTGCTTACGAGCGTATCGAGGGCACCGTGGACCTGATGCCCAACGACCTTATTTACCACACCTACCTCAATTCGGAAGGCCGTCCGCAGATCGACGAAGGCCCGTTGCTGCGTGCCGGGGAGAACCTCTCGGTATTCTTCTTCAACGAAATCAACCGTGCCCGCCCTCAGGTGCATGCGCTGATGCTGCGCGTGATGGCGGAACGCCACCTGCAGGCGTTCAAGAAGGATTACCGCCTGCCGCACATGGTGGTGTTCGCCGACCGCAACCAGGTGGAAAAGAACGAAACCTTTGAAATCCCGTCCGCCGCGCGCGACCGCTTCATGATGGAAATTCCCATCGAGATTCCAGAAAGCCGCGAGCACAGGAAGTCTCTGATGTTCGATACCAAGTTCCAGCACGCCGAGACGCTGACGCAGCAGGTGGAAGACCATGTCCTGCAATTCGACCAGCTCAACAGCTTTTCCGACACCATCCAGCGCCATGTTCGTTCCAGTAATGTGCTGGAGGAGTATGCATTGGATTTGTGGGAGGCGACGCAGCAGCCGGCCAAGTTCGGTATCAAGCTCGAAGGCGTCGAAACCTCCCGCCTGGTGCAGGCCGGCGCCAGCCCGCGCGGCATGGGCATGCTGCTGAAGGCGGCGCGGGTTAACGCCTGGCTCAACGGGCGCGACAGCCTGCTGCCGGAGGACCTGCATGCGGTGTTCCATGAAATCATCGCGCACCGGCTGGTGTTCAACCCGATGTACGACTCCAAGCGCACCGCGCTCGCGCGCGAACTGACGGCGCAGATCATCAATACGGTTGCAGTCCCCGGCAAGCATTGAGCCCGTCATGATCGCAATACCGGAAACTTCCTTTACCTACAGCATCCCGTGGAAATCCGACAACCACCACCTGGGCGACCATCCGGGCAACCAGCGCGGCACCGGGTTCGAATACCGCGGCAACGTGCCGCTGGTGGATTATCCCGATACCCGGCGCATGGATATCGGCCGCAGCCTGCTCGATCCGTTCGAGCAGATACAGGTGCGCCTGTTCAACCAGGAAAGCCCGACCCCGGTGTATATCCTCTGCGATATGTCGAGCTCGATGCAATTCAGGGGGCACGCGAGGAAGCTGGACCTGGCGGTGGACATCGCCGCCTCCATCGGTAGCGCCGTGGCGCATGCGGGCGATGTCTACAGCTTCATCGGCTACCACGACAAGGTGCTGGAGGAAACATTGCTGCCGCTGGGCAACCGCCTGCCCGAGCTTTTGGCGCAGCTATGCCTGGTCGCGGACTGCGAGGATATGGGGCGCGGCAGCGAGGGCGTGCTGGAAGTGCCGCAATACCTGGGGCAGAAGAAAAGCCTGGTGTTCTGGCTGTCCGATTTCCATATGCCGCTGGAACACGTGGAGCAGACGCTGACCGCGATGTCCGCGCACCAGGTGATTCCAGTCGTGATCTGGGACGAGCATGAAATCAGCAGGCTGCCCAGGCTGGGGTACAGCAACATGATAGACCCGGAAACCGGCGTGAGCCGCACATTGTTCTTTACCTCGGCCTTGCGGCAGCGCGTGGGGGAAATCTATGCCGAGCGCCGGCAGGCATTGCAGCAGCTCTTCTTGAGGTTCGACAGCCCGGCGCTTTATATCGCGGATGAATACCACCCCGACCTGATGACCCATTATTTTGAACAGTATCTGAGCTTATGAACAACATCATTTCATTCTTGGGTTTCTTGACGGCCGTGCTGCTTGCACCGCAGGCCGTTGCGGAAACTGGAAGCGTACCAGAGGTCGTCGTCACCAACCCGGCCCGCGCCTATGGCGTGCAGATCGGGGACGTGCTGTCCCGTCAGATTCGTTTTACCCTGCCCGCGAACGGCAAGCTGGCCAAGGACAGCCTGCCAGCCAAGGGCGGCAGGCAGGACGGCATCGAGCTGGTCGGCGTGCAGTTACGGCAGGATAGCAAGCAGGGGCAGCAATATACCCTGCAACTGGATTACCAGGTATTCGCCAGCCGCGACCGTCCCACCGCCATGCAGTTGCCGGAGCTGGAGCTGAAGTTCAATGCCGCCGACGGCCAGGAGCATGCATTGCATGTGCCGGCATGGCGGTTCTGGTTCGCGCCGCTGGTCGGCAGCAATGCCGCCAGGCTGGGCAAGGCATTCGTCAATATGCAGAACCAGTTCCTGCCGCCGCTGGTGGATACCGGTGCACTGCAACGATGGCTGCTGGTATTCCTCGGCCTGATCGTCGCAGGCGTGCTGGCGCTGCTCTATATCAATGCGGACCGCAAGTGGCTGCCGTTCATGGGCGGCGCGTTTGCCCAGGCGCACCGCCGCATCAAGCGCCTCAGGCCTTCCTCGCCGGCGGCTGTCCAGGAGGGCTTCTACCACATGCATACGGCGTTCAATGCCTGGTACGGCAGCAATTGCTTCGCGCAGGATATCGATAGCTTCGTGCAGAAGAATCCTCGCTTCGGCAGGTCTCGCGCGGACATCGCCCGTTTCTTCGCCAGCTCTAACGAGCAACTGTTCTTCGGGCAAGGGCGGGACGCCGCGGAAACCATCAAGGAACTGCAGCGGCTCAGCAAGCAATTCCGGCACTGTGAGCGAGGCGTGGCGTGAGTTTCCAATATCCCTGGCTATTCATATTGCTGCCGTTGTGCTTTGTGCCGTTCTGGCTCAAGGGGCGGCAGGGCTCCTTGTATTCGTGGGTCATGATACTGCCGCAGGATCGCGTATCCCGGTTCATGGACTACGGCCTCAAGACGCTCATGACGCTGTTGCTGCTCTCCATCCTGCTGGCGCTGGCGCATCCGCACGGCCCGGAAAAAGTGGTGCAGCGCGTGGGCAAGGGTGCGCAGATCGCGATGGTGATCGACCGCAGCGTGAGCATGGACCATCCCTTTGCCGGTGACGTCACCTCCGGCAGCGCGGGGGAGATCAAGTCCACGGCGGCGCGGCGCCTGATCACCAAGTTCATCGACTCCCGCCCGGACGACATGATGGGCGTGGTGGGTTTTTCCAACTCCGCGCTCTATGGCGTCAAGATCACCAACAACCGCGATGCGATCCATGCCGCCATTAATGCCGCGACCAGCCCCTCGATTAACCAGACCAATATCGGTGCAGGCCTGACCAAGGGCGTGACGCTGTTCGACAATATCGAGAGCACCGGTTCGCGCGCCGTCATCCTGCTGTCCGACGGGGCGGGGAAACTCAGCCCCCGGGTCAAGGCCACCTTGCAGGCGAGCTTGAAGAAAAACAACCTTGCTCTGTACTGGATCGTGCTACGCCAGCCTGACGACGTGAGCATCTTCTCCAAGAACCAATACGACGAGGACAGGGTGCCGACCGCGATCGCGCTGGACAGGTATTTCAAGTCTCTCAACATCAAGTACCAGGCTTATGAGGCGGACAATCCCGACACCCTGCAATCCGCGATCCAGGACATCGGCAACCGCGAAAACAAGACGATTCAATATCCCATCACCATTCCAGGCCGCAATTTCTCGCAGGATTTCGCCGTGCTGGCGCTGGCATTGGGATGCCTGGTATTGCTGCTCAAGAATCTGAGGATCTACTCATGGAAAAACACCTGAAAATCAAGAATGCCATCGCGGGGCTGCTCCTGCTGGCCGGCCTGGTAGGGGCCGGCGCCGTGCTCTACCAATTGCGGCAGGCGGAACAAGCCAACCACGCATTGCGCACCGGAGGGGAAATAAGCAACGAGGATTACGCCATGCAGCGCAAGTTTGCCGAAGCCTACTTCCAGGGCGCATCCAAGAACTACAAGCATGCGGTGCAGAATTACAGCCAGTTGCTCGAGAGCATGGACAAGAAAGGCAATGCCAGCCCGGAACTGCGCGCGCAGATCTATTTCAATATCGGCAACAACCTGTTCCGCTCGGGGCTGGTGCGCATGGTGAATTCCGACGGCAGCCTGCAAGATGACGCCAAATACGCCTATGCGCAGGCCATCGTGGCTTACGAGCAGGCATTGAAGCAGAACCCCGCGCAAGCGGAAGCCAAGTTCAACCTCAGCCTGCTGCATGCCGTGATTCCCGCCAACATGCAGATCGGCAAGCGCGAGCAGACCGCAATGGAATTGAGCAACCTGCCGATAGGATTGCCATGATGCCTGCCCTGATCCTCCGCCGCGCCCTGGCATGGGGCAGGCAGTATTATGAAAACCTGCTGGTCGCGCTGGCCTTGCTGTTGTTGCTGGCTTCACTGGTCAAGCCGCAGATGCTGTTGAAGCAGGAAATGCACAACTTCCTGCTGCTCGCGGACGTGTCGCAGAGCATGAACGCCCAGGACGTGAAGGTGGACAACAAGGAGGCCAGCCGCATGGAGTATGCCCAGCACCTGATGAAGCGGGTGGTGGAAACGTCCAAATGCGGCACCTACATCAGCGTCGGGGCCTACGCGGCGGAAAACGTCGCCCTGCTGCTGATGCCGCTGGAAGTCTGCGCGAATTACGACGAGATCATCGACACCATCTCGCAGCTGGAGTGGCGTATGGCCTGGAGCGGCAACAGCCGCATTACCTTCGGCGTGAAGGCGGCCGAAGGCGTGCTGGATTACCTGGATGCGCCCGCCAAGATGCTGTTCTTCACCGATGGCGACGAAGCGCCCAAGGCCAACGGCATCAACAAGCTGGACTTGAGCGACGTGCGCGTCGGCAGCCGCACGGTGTTCGTCGGCGTGGGCGGCAAGGAGGCGGTGTCCATTCCGCGCTACAACGCCAACAACAAGTGGGTGGGTTATTGGGGCATAGACTCCAAGGAGGAGGGCGGCGGGGGAGGCAACTATGCCGATGCGAGCAAGGACGACCCCGACCCCGTGGTGGCCTCCGACGAGTGGGACCGCTACCTTTCCATGCTCGACGAGGAGCACCTGACCAACCTCGCGCAGGAAATTAAGGCGCAATACGTGGAAGGCACGGACAGCCGGGAGTTCCTGGACTTCGTGCAAAAGCAGAAGCCGGCCGCAAAGATCGTCACGATCTATTCCCTGGCCTGGATTTATTACAGCCTGGCCTTCCTTTGCATCCTCGGCATTTACCTGCCCAACCTGCGTGCAGGGAAGAGCGGCTTGAAGTTCAGCTAGCACAACAATCACATCATGGGCGCCGACGCGTCCGGTGCAGGATGTACTGACAGTCACCATGCACATTTCAGGCAAACCTCGGCGGCAATGGGGTTTGCTTTTTTTATGCCGCTATCAGCTTGTTATGTAAGGGTTTGTAAGAGGATTAACTTGTCATGCAGCGTGATATTGGTTGCCAGGCGGTACGTTCAGATTTGTGAAAAATCATATAACATGATGATTATCATCATAATTAATTCGTTTCTTGGATTTTTTCTCGTCATGAAGCCATGATGCGGTGGCGATAGGCAGACGAATGCGGGAATATCGAGGTGTAGGGTTGTGTAAATTAGTTTGCGGCAAGCTAACCGGGCAAATAATATTATGCGCAAGAATACAGCTTGATCGTGGCGGTTAAAGTATCGCCAGACTGCTTCCATTTTTCAATTTATGTCTTAAATTCCTATGTCCAGCCCATTATTGAAAACCCTGCGCCCCTGGTTAATCTTGTCTATCGTATTGGCTGCTGTTGCGTATGCGCTGTGGAAATATGTGCCCTTGTCCTCCTCCAGCAACCAGGGACCTCCCGGGATGGGGCAAGGGATGCCGCCGGGCGGCCCTGGCGGCCCCGGGGCAGGCGGCCCGCGGCCAGGTGGCGGTTTTCCTGGCGGTGGTCGGCGCGGCATGTTCGGGGAAAGCATGCTGGTGAGCGTCGGCGAGGTGGCGCAAGCGCCGCTTTCCGTGCAGCTGGATGCAGTGGGCACGGTGACTTCGCTCAATACCGTGAACGTCACTGCGCGCGTGGAAGGACAGTTGAGCCGGATATTGTTCACCGAGGGGCAGGAGGTCAAGCAGGGCGACGTGCTGGCCGAGATTGATGCCCGTCCGTATGAGGCTGCGCTCAAGCAGGCCGAGGGTATTGTCAGCCAGTACCGTGCCCAGCTCAAGAATGCCGAGATCGACCTGGCCCGTTACCAGGAATTGAAGGACGAGGACTCGATCGCGATCCAGACGCTGGACACGCAGGCGGCACTTGTGCGCCAGTATCAAGGCAACCTGGACAATGCATTGGGACAGCTAGAAGCAGCCAAGCTGAACCTCGACTTCACCAAGGTGCGGGCGCCGATCAGCGGGCGCATCGGCCTGCGCCAGGTCGATGTCGGCAACCAGGTCACCGTCAATGCTACCACCCCGATCACGGTGCTGGCGCAGACGCGCCCGATCAGCGTGGTGTTCAGCCTGCCTGAACAGCAGCTTTCCACGGTGAGGCGCCAGTTGAAGCAGAACCCCGACAAGCTGGTGGTCGAGGCGCTGGATCGCCAGCGCCAGGTGCGCATCGCCAAGGGCATGGTGGCGAGCATCGATAACCAGATCGACGTCACCACCGGCACGTTCAAGCTGCGTGCGCGTTTTGATAATGCCGACGACAGCCTGTACCCCAACCAGTTCGTCAATGTGCGCCTGCATGCCGCAGAAGTGACCAATGCGCTGCTGATCCCAAGCGGTGCATTGCAGCGCGACGACCAAGGGACCTACGTTTATACGATCGATGCCGAGAAAAAGGTAGCCAAGCAGCGTGTCACGGTCGGCATCAGCCAGGCCGAGCAGGTGGAAATACGCCAAGGGTTGAATGCAGGGCAGCGCATCGTCATCGACGGCGTGGACCGGCTGTCGGACGGCATGGTGGTGCGCGTTGCTGGCGAGGATGATGCCCAGCCTGCGGCAGGCGCCCCTGGCGAGCGCAGGCGAGGCCAATGGCAGGGCGGCCAGCCTGGGCAGGCCGGCGGAGATAACCAGAACAGGGCGGGTGCCCAGGGCCGGGGCCCGCGCTCATGAATCCCTCCCGGATTTTCATCGAAAGGCCGGTCGCGACCACGCTGCTGATGCTGGCCTTGCTGATCTCGGGCATCTTGGCCTACCGGCTGCTTCCTGTCGCTTCGCTGCCGGAGGTGGAGTATCCGACGATACAGGTCAAGACGCTGTATCCGGGCGCGAGCCCTGAGGTGATCAACTCCATGATCACGGCACCGTTGGAAAGCCAGCTCGGCAGGATAGCCGGCCTGGACGAGATGTCGTCCAGCAGCGCAGGCGGCGCTTCGGTGATCACGCTGCGCTTCAATCTCAACACCAGCCTGGGCATTGCCGAGCAGGGCGTGCAGGCGGCGATCAATACCGCTTCCAACCTCTTGCCTAGCGACTTGCCGAGCCAGCCCGTCTACAGCAAGGTCAATCCCGCGGATGTGCCCGTGCTGACCCTGGCGGTGACGTCGGACGCCTTGTCCATGCCCAAGGTGCAGGACCTGGTCGATACGCGGCTGGCGCAGAAGATTGCGCAGATTTCCGGCGTCGGCATGGTGAGCATCAGCGGCGGACAGCGCCCGGCCGTGCGCGTGAGCGCCAATTCCACGGCATTGGCCTCGTACGGCCTCAGTCTGGAGTCCATCCGCACCGCAATTGCCAGCAACAACCTCAACGGCTCCAAGGGCAGCTTCAACGGGGCCACCCGTTCCACCACCATCGATGCCAATGACCAGATGCGCAGCGTGGAGGAGTACCGCAACCTGATATTGAGCTACCAGAACGGGGCGCCGATCCGCCTCAAAGACGTAGCGCAGGCTTATGACGGCGCAGAGAACGAATACCTTGCCGCCTGGGCGGACGACAAGCCGGCCGTGATCGTCAATATCCAGCGCCAGCCGGGCGCCAATGTGATTGATGTGGTCGAGCGCGTGCGCGAGTTGTTGCCGGATTTGGAGGAAAGCCTGCCCGAAAATGTGAAGGTTTCCATCCTGAGCGACCGCAGCCATACCATCCAGGCTTCGGTCAAGGATACGCAGTTCGAGCTGCTGCTCGCGATCGCGCTGGTGGTGCTGGTGACTTTCCTGTTCCTGCAGGATGGCCGCGCGACGCTGATTCCGTCCATTGCCGTGCCGTTGTCGCTGATCGGCACCTTCGGCATCATGTACCTCTCCGGCTTCTCACTCAACAACCTCACCTTGATGGCCTTGACGATCGCCACCGGCTTCGTCATCGATGACGCCATCGTGATGCTGGAGAACATCGAGCGCTACATCGAGCAGGGGGACAATCCACTGCAGGCGGCATTGAAGGGTTCCAAGCAGATCAGCTTCACCATCATTTCGTTGACGATTTCGCTGGTCGCGGTGTTGATTCCGCTCCTGTTCATGAGCGACATCGCAGGGCGCCTGTTCCGCGAGTTTGCATTGACCCTGGCGATCGCCATCCTGGTGTCGATGCTGATCTCCCTGACATTGACCCCCATGCTGTGCTCGTTGTGGCTCAAGCATGTGCCTGATACCGAGAAAGGCCGGTTCTCCCTGGCCGGCGCGCGCATGATGCAGGGTGTGATCGACGGCTATGGCCGCGCATTGAAATGGGTGCTGTCGCACCAGCTGCTGACATTGCTGGCGGCATTGGTGACGCTGCTCATCACCGTCTTGCTCTACCTCTACCTGCCCAAGGGCTTCTTCCCGACCCAGGATACCGGACTGATCCAGGGCATCAGCGAGGCGCCGCAGTCGGTGTCCTTCGCCGCCATGGCAAAGAAGCAGGAGCACTTCGCGCGCGTGATCAAGCGCGACCCTGCGGTGGAAAGCGTATCTTCCTATATCGGGGTGGACGGCACCAATGAGGCGCTCAATACCGGGCGCGTGCTGATCAACCTCAAGCCGCATGCGGATCGGGACGTCAATGCCGGCGAGGTGATCGCCCGCCTCAAGCAGGCCACGGCGGACATCCCCGATTTCAAGCTCTACCTGCAGCCGGTGCAGGACTTGACCATAGAGGACAAGACCAGCCGTACGCAGTACCGCTTCCTGCTTACCGATCCTGACATTGCCGTGTTGCAGTCCGCGATGCCGCGCGTGATGGAGAAGTTGCGCCAGTTGCCGCAGATCACCGACGTTGCGAGCGACCTCCAGGACAAAGGCCTGCAGGCATACCTGGTGATAGACCGCGACAATGCCACCCGGCTCGGCGTGACCGTATCCAATATAAATGCGGTGCTGTACAACGCCTTCGGCCAGCGCCTGATTTCCACCATCTATACCCAGGCCAGCCAATACCGCGTGGTGATGGAAGTGCCGCCTAACTTCCGCAGCGGCCCGGAAGCATTGGCCAATCTCTATGTGCCGGGCAGCAGCACCGATAGCGCGGGCAATACCGTGACCACCCAGGTGCCGCTCAATGCGCTGGTGCGGGTGGAAGAACGCAACACCCTGCTCACCATCAACCATATCAGCCAGTTCCCCGCTGCGACTGTGTCTTTCAACCTGGCGGACCGCGTCGCGCTCGGGGATGCGGTGAGCGCCATCCGCGAGGCGGTGGCCGAGCTGCAATTGCCGGGCAGCGTACAAACCCGCTTCCAGGGTGCGGCGCTCGCTTTCGAGGCTTCGCTGTCCAATACCCTGTTCCTGATCCTGGCAGCGCTGGTGTGCATGTATATCGTGCTGGGGATACTCTACGAGAGCTTCATCCACCCTGTCACCATCTTGTCCACCTTGCCTTCCGCCACGGTCGGGGCCTTGCTGGCCTTGTGGGTGCACGGGCAGGAGATCGGCATGGTGGCGATCATCGGCATCATCCTGCTGATCGGCATCGTCAAGAAAAACGCCATCATGATGATCGACTTTGCCCTGGCTGCGGAGCGCGAGCAGGGGCTCAAGCCGGTGGATGCGATCTACCAGGCCAGCCTGCTGCGTTTCCGCCCGATCCTGATGACGACCATGGCTGCATTGTTCGGCGCCTTGCCCTTGATGTTCGCGACGGGCGCCGGTGCGGAATTGCGCCAGCCCCTGGGTATTACCATGGTGGGAGGCCTGCTGCTGTCGCAGTTGTTGACCATTTTCACCACGCCGGTGATCTACCTGTTGTTCGACCGCCTGGTGCGTCGCCGTGCCAGGGTGGAAACCCGCATCAGCGATGCGGACGAGGAGCTGGCGTAATGCTGGCGGACGGTCGCATATGAAGCGCATCATTTCCTGGTCCAAGCTCAGGAGCGATGAGCGCGGGCCTGCCACCTTGTTCATCCTGCGGCCGGTGATGACCTTATTGGTGTCGCTGGGCATGATGCTCGCAGGCTGGCTGGCTTTCGGCCTGTTGCCGATAGCGCCGCTGCCGCAAGTGGATTTCCCCACCATCAACGTCACAGCGTCGCTCGCAGGCGCCAGCCCGGAAACCATGGCTTCCTCTGTGGCGACGCCGTTGGAACGCAGCCTGGGACGGATCTCCGGCATCAGCGAAATGACCTCGTCCAGCTCGCAGGGCAGCACGTCGATTACCCTGCAGTTCGACCTCGACAAGGATATCGACGTGGCCGCGCGTGAAATACAGGCCGCGATCAATGCCGCTGCGAGCATGCTGCCCAGCGGCATGCCGAACCGGCCCAGCTACCGCAAGATGAACCCTGCGGATATGCCGAGCATGGTGCTCACCATGACCTCGAAGACCAAGAGCATGGGCGAGCTGTACGATCTGGCGTCCAATATGGTGTCGCGCAAGATTTCACAGGTGCAGGGCGTGAGCCAGGTCAATGTCGCCGGGAGTTCGCTGCCCGCGGTGCGCGTGGATATCAACCCTGACGCCCTGGTGCAGCAAGGGCTGTCACTGGATTCGGTGCGCAACGTCATTAGCGCCGCCAACGGCAACGGCCCCAAGGGCTATCTGCAGAACGACGAATATAGCTGGCAGCTGGATGCGGACGACCGCCTGCTGCGGGCCAAGGATTACCGCTCGCTCATCATTGCCACCAACAATGGCGCGATCACGCGCTTGAGCGACGTCGCCAAGGTGTACGACTCGGTGGAGGACATCCGCAACGTGGGTTTCCACAACAACCAGCGCGCCATCCTGCTGATGGTGAGCCGCGAGCCGGGCGCCAACATCATCGAGATGATAGACCGCATCCGCACGGAGCTGCCGAGCATCCAGAGCAGCCTGGGCGAGGACATCAAGCTCACCGTGGTCGAGGACCGCAGCCCGAATATCCGCGCCTCCCTGCATGAGGCCGAACTGACGCTGGTGATCGCGGTGGCGCTGGTGATCCTGGTGGTGTTCCTCTTCCTGCGGAACGGTCGCGCGACATTGATCCCTGCGCTGGCTGTACCGGTGTCGCTGATTTCGACGTTTGCGGCCATGTATCTTTGCGGTTATTCGCTCAACAACCTCACCTTGATGGCTTTGATCATCTCCACCGGCTTTGTCGTGGACGACGCCATCGTGGTGGTCGAGCATATCAGCAAGCGCATCGAGCAGGGCGAAACCCCGTTCAGGGCATCGCTGCGCGGTGCGCGCGAGGTCGGCTTCACTGTGATTTCCATGAGCCTGTCGCTGGTGGCGGTGTTCATCCCGCTATTGTTCATGGGCGATATCACCGGCCGCCTGTTCCGCGAGTTCGCAGTGACGCTCTCGGTCGCAATCCTGCTTTCGCTGTTCGTTTCGCTGACGCTGACGCCGATGCTGTGTGCCTACCTGCTGCGGCGCAAGGACGCCATGGCGATGGAAGGCGAGAATGCCGCAGGCCAGCCCAGGGCGGGCCTGTTCCAGCGCGTACAGCGCGGCTATCGCCGGAGTCTGGCCTGGGCGCTGGATCATTCATTGTGGATGATGGTGATTCTGCTATTCACCATTGCGGTCAACGTCTATCTGTATATCGCAATCCCCAAGGGCATGTTCCCGGACCAGGATACCGGCCGCCTGTTCGGCAACGCCCGCGCTGACCAGGGCGTATCGTTCAATGAGTTGCAGAGAAAGCTGGAAGCGTTCCGCAGCATCCTGCTGACCGATCCTGCCGTGGACCAGGTGATGGGCATGTCGGGCAGCGGGCGCGGCCCCGGTGCCTCCAGCAACTCCGGCAACTTCATCATCATCCTCAAAGACATCCATGAGCGCGAGCCTGCGGAAACCATCATTGCGCGCTTGCGGCCCAAGCTGGCGCAAGTGCCCGGGGCCTCCATGTTCATGGTCAACATGCAGGACCTGCGCATCGGCGGGCGCTCCACTGATTCCAGCTACCAGATGACGCTCAAGAGCGACGACATCAAGGACCTGCGCAAGTGGGAAAACAAGGTGCTGGAAACCCTGCAATCCGTGCCCGAGATCACCGATGTCGGCGGGGGAGGCCGCAGCCGTGCGGTGCAGGTGTATCTCAATATAGACCGCGAGGCGGCCAAACGCCTGGGCATCGACGTGGAAATGGTGATTGCGCTGTTGAACAACTCCTATGCACAGCGCCAGATTTCCACCATCTACGAGGACCAGAACCAGTACCGCGTCGTCATGGGCGTGGACGACAAGTACATGCAGAGCCCCGATATCCTGTCCAGCCTCTATGTGCTGACTACCAGCGGAGCGCGCGTGCCATTGTCCAATTTCGTGACGCTGGGATACAACACTTCTCCTGCATCGGTGCAGCATGAAGGCCAGTTCGCCTCCATTACCTATTCCTTCAACCTGCCTGAAGGCGGCAACCTGGAAAATGCCAAGCAGCAGATCAGGAACGCACTGGCCGACCTCAAGATGCCGCTCAACGTGCAGGCGACCTTTTCCGGCACGGCCAGCGCCCAGGGCAAGGTGCTCAAACAGATGCCGTGGCTGATTTTGGCTGCGCTGGTCTCGGTCTACATCGTCCTGGGCATGCTGTACGAGAGTTACGTGCACCCGCTCACCATCCTCTCGACCTTGCCCTCCGCCGGCGTGGGCGCCTTGCTGGCCTTGATCCTGTTCGATACGCCGCTGACCCTGATCGCCTTGATCGGCATCATCCTGCTCATCGGCATCGTGAAGAAAAACGCCATCCTCATGATCGATTTCGCGCTGGTGGCGGAGCGCGAGCGCGGCCTGTCGTCCAAGGACGCCATCATGGAGGCCTGCCAGCAGCGCCTGCGCCCCATCCTCATGACTACAATGGCGGCATTGCTGGGCGCCTTGCCGCTCATCATGGGCACTGATGGCGATGCGCCATTGCGCCGGCCGCTCGGTATCGCGATCGTTGGCGGCCTGCTCTTGAGCCAGTTGCTCACGTTATACACCACGCCCGTGGTCTACCTTTACCTGGATCGTCTACGCTTGTGGGTGTTGCGTCGCAAGCCCCAGGCTGCAATGTTGGAGAAAATGGAATGAGCCCCTCTTCTGCCAAGCTCGGCATCATCAGCTTGTCCGTACTGTTGTCCGCCTGCATGGTCGGCCCGGATTACCATAGGCCGCAGACCGTGGTGCCTGCCGCATTCAAGCACCAGGAGGGCTGGAGCCTTGCCGCTCCAGCGGACGAGGCGCCGAAGGGCGAATGGTGGGAGCGGTACGGCGATAGCGAACTGAACCAGCTTGTGGCACGGCTCAACGACAGCAACCAGACCGTCGCCCAATACGAGGCACAGTACCGCCAGGCATTTGCCCTTGCGCAAAGCGCCCGCGGCGCCTTATGGCCGCAACTGGATGCAACCGTGGGCAAGACCAGGGCGGGGCAGGGTACCGGCAGTTCGACTTCCAGCCAGGCGGTGCAGACCAGCGGCATACGCACGACGTATAACGCTGCCCTGAACGCGAGCTGGGAAATTGATATCTGGGGCCGCCTGCGGCGTACCCTGGAGGCAAACAAGGCAAGTGCCGATGCCAGCTTCGCCACCCTGGCGGCGATGCGGCTCAGCATGCAGTCCGAGCTGGTGCAGAACTATCTGCAGATTAGGGTGATGGACCAGCAAAAGCGCCTGTTGACGGAAACCGTGGAGACCTACCGTCGAGTGGTGCAGCTGACCGAGAGCCAGTACAAGCGCGGCGTGGTGGCGAGCGCCGATGTGGCTGCGGCCACCACCCAGCTCAAGAATGCGGAGGCCGACCTGGTCGACCTGGTCTGGCAGCGGGCGCAGCTGGAAAACGCCATTGCGGTGCTGATCGGGGAGGCGCCGGCGAATTTCAGCGTGGCTGAAAGCGACCAGATGCCGCAATTGCCCATCGTACCGGCATCGGTGCCCAGCCAGTTGCTCGAGCGCAGGCCGGATGTGGCGGCAGCGGAGCGCTCGGTCATGGCGGCCAATGCCAATATCGGCGTTGCCAAGTCCGCCTATTATCCTAGCCTGACCTTGTCTGCGACGGGCGGCTACCGCAGCAGCACCTTCAACGACTGGATGACCATGCCGAACCGCTACTGGTCGGTCGGGCCACAGCTTGCCATGACCTTGTTCAACGGTTTGCAGAACAAGTACAACGTCGTGCAGTCCGAAGCCAGCTACGATGCCGCGGTGGCAACTTACCGCCAGACGGTATTGACCGCATTCAAGGAGGTGGAAGATTACCTGGTGGCGTTGCATACTTTGGGCGAAGAATCCGCATTGCGCGAGGAATCGGTAACGGCGGCGCGCAAGGCGCTCAAGCAATATACCAACCAATACCGCGTGGGCCTGATCGGCTTCCTGGACGTGGTGACCGCGCAAACCACCGCGCTCAACAGTGAGCGCACCTTGCTGACTTTGCAGCAAAGCCGCCTGATCAGCAGCGTACAGCTGATTGCAGCGCTGGGCGGAAGCTGGGAAGGCTTGCCGGTACAGGACTGATCGACGTTTCCTGGCTTTGGCCTTGCCCCAGCAATGCTGATCCTGCGAGCTGAATCATATGCCGGCTTGCCTGTCTGACTCTGAAAAGGAGGCGGATGGTCACAATAGGTATGAATCCCGGCCATTCATTCACGGATGGGCTGGTCCTGGACGAGCTGGCGGCTGAGATACGCCGGTGCAGGCTGTGCTCGCCTTATCTCCCGCTGGAGCCGCGCCCCGTGCTGCAGGTCGGCGCTACGGCACGCATCCTGATCGCCTCACAGGCGCCAGGCCGCAAGGCGCATGCATCCGGACGGCCTTTCACCGATGCGAGCGGCGCAAGGCTACGGTCCTGGCTGGGCATGCCGCGCGATGTATTTTATGACTGCAGCCAAGTGGCGATTGTCCCCATGGCGTTCTGTTATCCCGGCACCGGCCGGGCCGGTGACCTGCCGCCCAGGCCGGAGTGCGCGGCAGCATGGCGGGCAAGACTGCTGCAATATCTGCCGCATCTGCAACTGACGCTGGTCATTGGGCAATATGCCATGGCGTACCACTTGCCCCATGCCGGGAAAACCGTCACCGACATCGTAGGCAACTGGCGGCAATATTGGCCTGACACCGTGCCCTTGCCGCATCCCAGCCCGCGCAACAATCTATGGCTGCAGCGCAATCCGTGGTTTGAAGCGGAGTTGATTCCGCAGTTGCAGCAGCGCGTCGGCGCCATTCTGCAACCGGGTTAGACGCTTCTGACAGGATTGTCAGCGATTGGCTGACAGACTGGAGCCGACAGGGTTGCTAGAGTCAGGATTCACTACAATCTGAGCCGGAGATATATCGTGAATATCCTTGACCCGATTATGCATACCCTGATGCCCGAGACGGATCAATACAGTGGGGTGGAACCGAAAACCCGGGCATTTCTCGAGGAGCTGGCGGCATCCGACAGCAAGCCGGTGGAAGAGTTGAGCCCGGAGGAGGCGAGGAAAGTGCTCAGCGACCTGCAGTCCGGCGTGGATGTCGAGCTAAGCGGCGTAACCGTTGAGGAACGGGAAATCGCGATCGAGGGACACTCCATCCACCTGTTCATCGTCAAGCCGGCCGATATCGCCATCGACCCGCCCGTGGTCATGTTCTTCCACGGCGGCGGCTGGGTGCTGGGTGACTTCCCTACCCATCAGCGCCTGGTGCACGACCTGTGCGTAGCTTCAAACTGTGCGGTGGTCTTCGTCGACTATTCCCGTTCGCCGGAGGTGAAGTACCCTACTGCGATCATCGAATGCTACCTTGCCACCAAATGGGTGGCGCAAAACGGCGCGGAAATCGGCGTGGACCCAGCCCGCCTCGCGGTGGCCGGCAACAGTGCCGGAGGCAACATGGCGACTGTCGTCTGCATGATGGCTAAGGAAAAGCGCGAGCCCTTCATCAAGCACCAGACCCTGTTCTGGCCCGTCACCGACGCCAGGTTCAATACCGAATCCTACCAGCAGTTCAACGACGGCTATTTCCTTACCCGCAACATGATGAAATGGTTCTGGGACAATTATCTTGAAAATAAGGACGCACGCGAGGAGGTCTATGCGTCGCCGCTCAATGCCAGCCTGGAACACTTGGCAGACCTGCCGCCCGCCTTGATCCAGACTGCGGAATTCGATGTCCTGCGTGACGAGGGCGAAGCTTATGCCCACTTGTTGACGGATGCCGGCGTGAGTGTGACCTGCACCCGTTACCTGGGGACGATCCATGATTTCGGCCTGCTCAACCCGCTTGCCAAGACCCCGCAGGCATACGCCTCCATCATGCAGGCGGCAGGGGAAATCAGGAAACATATCTAGCTGCATCATCCTGGACGGAGGGCATCGGCTGTCGGCTGGTTTTAGCCAGAGGTTTGACAGGGACGGTGCCTTCTGTTTATGATTAACTCCATTATGCAAATCCAGCAGTCCGCATCATTCGTGTTTTCTTCCCTGGCTTTCCTTAGCCTGGGTCTGCTGCTGCGCTTCGCGCGCATCTAATCCTACCTCTTCCTGCCAGTTAGTTTGTTTTGTCCTCGTCGTTGGAGGGCGGAACGATATTGTTTGAATTCCGGTTTATTCCAGAAAGTATTTGCATCATGCGTCACACGCCATATCATTCCCGGCAGTTCCGACTGCCCCGCGGTTGTCAGGCCTTGCGTGAGCGGTAGCCTGCCAGCCGTGGATATTGTCCTGCCGCTGACCAAAGTGATATATCGAACTGAGATCTTGAGAGAATAATGATGTTAAAGAATCCAAGCAGCAAATACCGCCCGTTTACCCCGATTGACTTGCCCAACCGGCAATGGCCGGCCCGCACCATCACCCAGGCGCCGATCTGGATGAGTACCGATCTGCGCGACGGCAACCAGGCCTTGTTCGAGCCCATGAACGCCGAGCGCAAGATGCGCATGTTCAAGATGCTGGTCGAGATCGGCTTCAAGGAAATCGAGGTGGCATTCCCTTCCGCCTCGCAGACCGACTTCGATTTCGTGCGTACCTTGATCGAGGAAGGGCATATTCCCGACGACGTGACCATCGAGGTATTGACCCAGGCGCGTGAAGACCTGATCCGCCGCACGTTCGAATCCTTGCGCGGCGCAAGGCGGGCGATCGTGCATATCTATAACGCGACTTCCCCCGTGTTCCGCGAGACGGTGTTCCGCACCGACAAGGCTGGGGCCAAGAAGATTGCCACCGATGCTGCCCGCCTGATCAAGCAGCTTGCGGACGAGCGCCCGGAAACCGAATGGGTATTCCAGTACAGCCCGGAAACCTTCACCGCGACCGAGCTGGATTTCGCCAAGGAAGTCTGCGATGCCGTTACCGACATCTGGCAGGCCACGCCAGAGCGCAAGGTCATCCTCAACCTGCCTGCAACGGTGGAAATAGGCACGCCCAATTATTACGCCGACCAGATCGAATGGATGCACACCCACCTGGCGCGCCGCGACAGCGTCATCATCAGCGTGCACCCGCACAACGACCGCGGCACCGCGGTGGCGGCGGCGGAGTTGGCTGTGATGGCTGGCGCGGACCGTATCGAAGGCTGTCTCTTCGGCCACGGCGAGCGCACCGGCAATGTCGATTTGGTGACCTTGGCGCTCAATCTCTATACACAAGGCGTCGATCCAGGTTTGGACTTCTCCCAGATCAACAGCATCGCCCGCACGGTGGAAGACTGTACCCAGTTGCCGGTGCATGCTCGCCATCCCTATGCAGGCGACCTTGTGTTCACGGCATTTTCCGGCTCGCACCAGGATGCGATCAAGAAGGGCTTCGCCGTGCAGCAGCCGGATGGCCTCTGGCAAGTGCCTTATCTGCCGATTGACCCGCATGATGTGGGCCGCACCTACGATTCCATCATTCGCGTCAACAGCCAGTCGGGCAAGGGCGGCATCGCCTATTTGCTGGAATCCGGCTATGGCCTCGCCATGCCGCGCCGCATGCAGGTCGAGTTCAGCGGCGCCGTGCAGCGTCTCACCGACAGCAGCGGGCAGGAAGTGAACGCCGAAGGCATCTGGCAACTGTTCAACGAGGAATATATCGCCGCGGATGAGCCCGTGCGCTATATCGACCATGTGCTCGACGAGCAGGACGATATCCAGCATATCAAGCTCACCGCACGCATCCATGGCGTGGAAACCGTGCTCGAAGGCCGGGGCAATGGCCCGATCGACGCCCTGGCGCAAGCTTTCGGCAGCAAGTTCCGCATCCATGACTACGAGGAGCGCGCGCTTGGTGCAGGCGCTGCCGCCAAGGCCGTGGCGTTTGCCGAGCTGGAGAAGGACGGCCAGCCCGGCACCGTGTATGGTGCGGGGATACACGATAACCTGGTCACGGCCTCCATCCTTGCCGTCATCAGCGGCATCAACCGTTTGTACCAGCGCCTTGATGCGGCTACGCAGCAGGCATTCCTGCCACAATGAGTAGTTAGTAGTTAACGCTGACGATCGAAACAGAAAGCCCGCGAATAATCGCGGGCTTTTTGTTATCTGCTATGTCTCCGGATATAGCGCACGATGATCAGGCGGTGCGCCAGCCATGCTCCTATGCCGCATCCCGCCATAACGGTTACCATCGGGAAGGTCGTGCCGTCGTGCAACAGATTGACGAGGCCGCCTGCAATGGTGGCCAGGCCGAACTGCAGCGATCCCATCAGGGCGGATGCCGTGCCTGCCTGCTGGCCGTGGGTGGCCAGCGTGGCTGCTCCCGCATCGGGGCCGATATAGCCGATGCTGGCGACAAAGAGGAAAATGCCGATCAGCAGCAAGGGCAGGGTGATGTGCCCGGTGAGTGACAGGCCGAGCAATAACACCCCGATGCCGCCAGGCAGCCACAGGGCGCGTGAGAGCAGTACGGTAGCCCTATGCTTTTTCAGGCGCCAAGCGTTGATCTGGCTGACCAGGATCAGCCCTGCGGCATTCAGCCCGAATATCCAGCCGTAATGCTGCGCTGGGATGTGGTAATACTCGATGAAGACAAACGGCGAACCGGCGATATAGGCAAACATCCCGGCACGCGCCAGGCCGCCGCTCAATGTATAGCCGATGAACCTACGGTCTATCAACAGCCGGCCGTAGTTCCGGATGATGCGGCCCAGCGCCAGCGGCGGTTCGTGGCGTGTGTCATGGGTTTCCTCCAGCCAGAAATACACCGCGATCAAGCCCAGGATGCCGGCCAGTCCCAATGTGACGAACAGGGCGCGCCAATCGAATACTGTAACAATCCAGCCACCGATTAGCGGCGCGAGGATGGGCGCCAGCCCCATCACCAATATCAGCATGGAGAATGCGCGTGCCGCATCATTCGCGCTACATCGGTCGCGGATGACCGCCATCGTTACCACCATGCCGGCACAGCCGCCCAATGCCTGCAGGAAGCGCCAGAAAATCAGCTCGGGGATGCTGCTAGTAAACGCGCAGCCGAACGACGCCAGGATATAAATCACCAGCCCGACAAGCAATGGCAGACGCCGCCCGAAGCGGTCGCTGAGCGGGCCGTAGAACAACTGGCCGACCGCCAGCCCGACGAAATAACTCGCCAGCGTCAGCTGTGCGCTGCCTGCCTGGGCGAGCAGGCTTTTCTCGATCGCCGGAAAGCCCGGCAAGTACATGTCGATCGACAGCGGTGCAAGGCCGGTGAGGGCCCCCAATAGCAGCAGCCAGCCGCTCATGAGGGAAATGTTGGAGTTAGAGGAGGCAATATTTTTGTTGGACATGGAATATAGGTTTGTCTTGGCAGATGACAGGCTGCAAATGCAACAATCTGCTATGGATATAACAGATGACAAGCAAGGATGAATTTAGTTTGGGGCCGAATGAAAATTATTTGGTGCCGGATTCTTGCACATGAATATGGACGCTTTGTCCAAGTAATTTATGGTATGCCGAGCACTGAATAATTAAAAAGAAAAAGCACGGGTTGTACCGTGCTTTTTTCTTTCATTTCAGGGTTTACTGAAAGAAATCCTTCACCTTGGTCATCCAGGATTTGGCCCGTGGGCTGTGTTTCCCGGAGTCCTGCTGGTTGATGTCTTCCAGTTCGCGCAACAGTTCCTTCTGGCGCTCGGTGAGCTTGACCGGGGTTTCCACCACGACATGGCACATGAGGTCGCCCATGTCGCTGCTGCGCAACGGCTTGATGCCCTTGCCGCGCAGGCGGAACACGGCGCCGGTCTGGGTTTCAGGCGGCACCTTCATCTTGGCGTGGCCGTCCAGGGTCGGGATTTCGATCTCGCCGCCCAGGGCCGCGGTGGTGAAGCTGATCGGCATTTCGCAATGCAGGTTGGCGCCGTCGCGTTCGAAGATTTCGTGCTTCTTCAGATGCACCACGACATACAGGTCGCCCGGAGGGCCGCCGTTGACGCCAGCTTCGCCCTCGCCGGAAAGGCGGATGCGGTCGCCTTCGTCCACACCGGCCGGAATCTTGACCGACAGCGTCTTGTGCTGCTTGACGCGTCCGCCGCCATGGCAGGTCGGGCAGGGTTCCTTGACCATCTTGCCTGAGCCGTGACACTTGGGGCAGGTCTGCTGCACGGAAAAGAAGCCTTGCTGCATCCGCACCTGGCCGTGACCGCCGCAGGTGGTGCAGGTGACGGGTTGCGTGCCGGGGCGTGCGCCGGAGCCGTGGCAGGTCTCGCATTCCGCCATGACGGGGATGCGGATCTTGGTCTCGGTGCCGCGCGCGGCGTCTTCGAGCGAGATTTCCATGTTGTAGCGCAGGTCTGCGCCACGGTAGACGTTGGAGCGTCGGTTGCCTCCACCGCCGCCACCGAAAATATCGCCAAAGATGTCGCCGAACGCATCGGCAAAATTGCCGAAGCCGCCGGCACCTGCTCCAGCTCCCGCGCTCGGGTCCACGCCGGCGTGGCCGTATTGGTCATAGGCGGCGCGCTTCTGGTCGTCAGACAGGATTTCGTAGGCTTCCTTGGCTTCCTTGAAGCTTTCTTCGGCCTTGGGGTTGTCCGGGTTGCGGTCCGGATGGAATTTCATCGCCAGCTTGCGGTAAGCCTTCTTGATGTCATCATCCGAGGCATCGCGGTTGACGCCCAGTACCTCGTAATAATCTCTTTTTGCCATATTTCTCTACTAACAATAAATGAGGCACAGCAGGGAAAACCCTGTGTGCCTCATGAGGTTACATGGTAAAGGATTTACTTCTTGTCATCCTTGACTTCCTCGAACTCGGCATCCACCACGTCGGCGTCCACGGTCTTTTCCTGCGGCTCGGCTTGCTCGGTACCAGCTTCGGCCTGGCTCGCGGCGTAGACCTTTTCGCCCAGCTTCTGGGATGCTTCGATCAAGGCGTTGGTCTTGCTCTCGATGGCGTCCTTGTCGTCGCCCTTGACGACGTCTTCGAGCTCCTGCACGGCCTTTTCGATGGCTTCCTTCTCGGCAGCGTCGAGCTTGTCGCCGTGTTCGGCCAGGGACTTCTTCACGCTGTGGATCGCGCCGTCGGCGCTGTTGCGCGCGTCTACCAGTTCACGCAGCTTCTTGTCTTCATCTGCGTACTTGGCCGCATCTTCTTCCATGCGCTTGATCTCTTCATCGGACAAACCGGAGTTCGCCTTGATGGTGATCTTGTTTTCCTTGCCGGTCGCCTTGTCCTTGGCCGATACGTGCAGGATGCCGTTGGCGTCGATATCGAAAGTGACTTCGATCTGCGGCATGCCGCGCGGTGCAGGCGGAATATCGCTCAGGTTGAACTGGCCCAGGCTCTTGTTGCCGGAAGCCACTTCGCGCTCGCCCTGCAGCACGTGGATGGTCACGGCGGACTGGTTGTCGTCGGCTGTCGAGAACACTTGCGATGCCTTGGTCGGGATCGTGGTGTTCTTCTGGATCAGCTTGGTCATGACGCCGCCCAGGGTTTCGATACCGAGGGAGAGCGGGGTGACGTCGAGCAGCAGCACGTCCTTCACGTCGCCTTGCAGCACGCCGCCCTGGATGGAAGCGCCCACTGCCACGGCTTCGTCAGGGTTCACGTCCTTGCGCGGCTCCTTGCCGAAGAATTCCTTCACCTTTTCCTGCACCTTGGGCATACGGGTCTGGCCGCCGACCAGGATTACGTCCTGGATGTCGGATACCTTGACGCCTGCGTCCTTCAATGCCACTTCGCAAGGCTTGATGGAGCGCTCGATCAGGTCTTCCACCAGGCTCTCGAACTTGGCGCGGGTGATCTTCACCACCAAGTGCTTGGGGCCGGAAGCGTCAGCCGTGATGTAAGGCAGGTTGACTTCGGTCTGGGTGCTGGAGGACAGCTCGATCTTGGCCTTTTCGGCGGCTTCCTTCAGGCGCTGCTTGGCCAGCAGGTCGTTGCGCAGGTCCAGACCGTTTTCCTTCTGGAATTCGTCAGCCAGGAAGTCGATCAGGCGGTTGTCGAAGTCTTCGCCGCCGAGGAAGGTGTCGCCGTTGGTGGACAATACTTCAAACTGGTGCTCGCCATCGATTTCGGAGATTTCGATGATGGAGATATCGAACGTACCGCCGCCCAAGTCGTAAACGGCAATCTTGCGGTCGCCTTCCTGCTTGTCGAGGCCGAAGGCCAGCGCGGCCGCGGTCGGCTCGTTGATGATGCGCTTGACGTCCAGGCCTGCAATGCGGCCCGCATCCTTGGTGGCTTGACGCTGTGCGTCGTTGAAGTAGGCAGGCACGGTGATGACGGCCTCGGTCACTTCTTCACCCAGGTAGTCTTCCGCGGTTTTCTTCATCTTGCGCAGCACTTCTGCGGAGATTTGCGGAGGCGCTAGTTTGTCATTGCGCACTTCCACCCAGGCGTCGCCATTGTCAGCCTTGGTGATGGTGTAAGGCATCAGGCCGATGTCCTTCTGCACTTCTTTTTCTTCAAAGCGGCGACCAATCAGACGCTTAACCGCGTAAAGTGTGTTTTTGGGATTAGTCACGGCCTGGCGCTTGGCTGGCGCGCCAACCAAGATTTCACCGTCTTCCTGGTACGCAATGATGGAGGGCGTGGTGCGGGCACCTTCGGCGTTTTCGATCACGCGTGGCTTGCCGCCTTCCATTACGGCTACGCAGGAGTTGGTGGTGCCTAAGTCAATACCAATAATTTTTCCCATTGTCTTGATTCCTTGTGTTCTTTTGACTCTAAAAGTGGATAACTATGTTGCCAAAGTGGGGATAGGCGATGCGATTTCAAGCCTGGTATGCAAAAATCGCCTGCAAATATCTTGTCGGCAACCGAAGGGGCTTATTTCGCGACCATGACCAGTGCCGGGCGCAGCACGCGTTCGTTGAGGGTGTAGCCCTTCTGCAGCACGTTGACCACGGTATTGGCCTCGGCATCGCTTTCAACCGCGCCGATCGCCTGGTGCTTGTTGGGGTCGAATTTCTCGCCGACCGGGTTGATTTCGACAATGCTGAATTTCTCGAATACGGAAGTCAGTTGCTTGGCGGTTAACTCAACGCCGTCGCGATAGCTTTCCAGCGTGGCGGAACCCACGCTGAGTGCGGCATCCAGGCTATCCTTGACCGCGAGCAGCTCGCTCGAGAATTTTTCCAGCGCGAACTTGCGCGCCTTATCAATATCATCCGCTGCACGGCGGCGGATGTTTTCACCTTCCGCCTTGGCATACAGCACGGCGGCTTGCTGCTCGGCCACCTGGGCTTCCAGTTCGGCAATCCTGTCATCAATCGAACCTGCGGCGCCGGCTTCTTGCGCTGGGGTGGAGGCATTTTCCTGCAGGTCGGTTTCTGGCGTCTTGTCTTCGTGTTGCATGATAGTCCCTGTTGGTGATGATGTAACAACGAAGCAAATGGGGGTATATGCCCGGATTACAAGAGGGGCGGAGTAATTTTATTCGAGCGGGATTGGCTGCACCGGTTAGCGTGCTATTGTGCCGTGACCTGCGCCAAGGCCTCCAGCACGGCATCCACTGCCGGGACCTGGCCTTGCCCGCCGAGGTTGCGGATCTTGTGCTTGTCCTGCGCCAGCACCCCTGTCAGGCGCGGGTCGGTGTCGGTATAGATCGCCACGGTGGGCCGGTTGAGCGCAGCGGCAAGATGCACCAGGCCGGTATCGACGCCGATCGCGGCATGGCTATGGCCGATCACGGCAGCGAGCTGGGTGAGGGATAGCCGCGGCAGCACCATGCAGCCGGGAACCGCGCTGGCAATGCGCTGCGCGCGGGCCTCTTCGGTCGCGTTCCCCCAGGGCAGCACCAGTGCCAGGCCTTGCCCGAGCAAGGCGTTGCCCAGCTGGGCCCATTGGTTTTCCGGCCAGAGCTTGGAGTCGCGGCTGGTAGCGTGCAGCCCGGCGATATAACGGCTGGGCAATTCCAGCGCGGCATCGGGAGCCGCAGCATGAATGCCGTAGTCCGGCGGGTTGGACGGAATCGCATAGCCCAGCGCGCGCGCCGCCAGTTCGCGGTTGCGCGCGACCGCATGCTGGCCGCGCGCCACGGGGTGGCGCTGCTGGTAGAGCAGGGCCGCCCAGGATTCCCGCGCGGATGCGCTATCCTGCCCATGATAGGTGCCGTGGGCTTGCCAGCCGATCAATGCGCTTTTCAGCAAGCCCTGGGTGTCGATGACATGGTCGTACTCGTGGGCGCGCAGCCGGCGGCGCATGTCGCGGATTTCCTGCCAAGTGTTGGCCTGGAACAAGTGCCTGCGCCAGCGCCGGACTGCGACGGTAATGACTTCGTTTACACCCGGATGTAGCCTTGGGATGTCGGCAAAGCTTTCTTCCACTACCCAGTCGATCTGCATGTCCGGAAACGCAGCCTTGATGTCCGTGATGACCGGCAGGTTATGGATGACATCCCCCAGGGAAGTGGTTTTGATCATGAGCAAACGAGGCATGGGCGGCATTTTCGCATACAATTCAGCTTCTTTTCCCAATTGAAGGCTAGAGCCATTGAAGTTTGCTTTCCTGATCTTCAAGTATTTCCCTTATGGCGGCATGCAGCGCGACATGTTGCGCACTGCCACCCGGCTTGCCGAGGCCGGGCATTCCGTGGACATTTTCACCATGTCGTGGGATGGCCAGATGCCAGGGGAGAACCTGCCGGAAGGCAATATCCGTGCGCACATCATGCCGGGCAATGGCTGGTTCAATTTCCAGAAATACCAGGATTTCATCCGCCAGGCGCAAGCCCGCATTGCGCGTGAGCTCAGTTTCGACCTGGTCGTGGGTTACAACCGCATGGGCGGCCTAGACGTGTATTTTGCCGCCGATCCATGTTTTATCGAGCGCGCCCATAGGCAGCGCAACTGGCTGTATCGCCTGACGCCGCGCTACCGCTGGTTCCAGGGAACAGAACAGGCCATTTTCTCTCCGCAGGCGAAGACGCAGATGCTGATGGTGGACATGGCGGAAAAAGCCGTATTCCAGCGTTGGTACCAGACCCAGGACGACCGCTTCCACTACATCCCGCCCTATCTTTCCGGCGAACGCCTGCAATTACATGACCGTGCGGAAATGCGCGCCTATCTGCGCAATGCGTTCAACCTGCCGCCGGAGACGAAGATTGCCCTGCTGGTAGGCTCAGGGTTCTACATGAAGGGGCTGGATCGCGCCGTGCAGGCATTGGCGAGCTTGCCTGCCGACATGCGCAAGGATTTCAAGCTGATCGCGATCGGGCAGGACAAGCCTGCGCCGTTCATCAGGATGGCAAACAAGCTCAAGGTGGCAGACAACCTGATCATTTCACGCGGCAGGCCCGACATCCCGCAATTGATGCAAGGCGCGGATTTCTACCTGCATCCGGCCTACCGGGAAAATACCGGGCTGGTCATCCTGGAGGCGCTGGCGAGCGGCTTGCCGGTGCTGGCGACAGCCAGCTGCGGCTATGCGGTGCATGTCCAGGAGGCGGATGCCGGGCAAGTGGTGCCGGTGCCGTTCGAGCAGGCGACGTTGAACCGGATGCTGCAGGAGATGGTGTCGCTTGTGCATGCAAGGGACACCCGGTTGGAGCGGTGGCGCGACAACGGTTTGCAATATGCGCGCAGATTGATGGCGGAGAACGACGGCAGCGCCGAGGCGGCGATCATGCTGCGGATTGCCGGGCAAAAGCAGGAGGCTGCGGTATGACTTGCGAAGCGTTGCAGTTGTCGCCGGAACTGGCACAGGCGCTGGGGGAGGGTGACGTATTCGCGCGCGTGATGGCGCTGGAGGGGGAAGTGTTCCGCGATGTGCCGGGACGCAAGACCATACGCGTGGAGATTGCCGGCCAGCCCTATTTCATCAAGCAGCACTTCGGCGTGGGTTGGGGGGAGATTTTCAAGAACCTGCTGGCGCTCAAGGTGCCCGTGGTCAGTGCGAACACCGAGAAGCAAGCGATAGAAAAGCTCGGCGAGATCGGCATTGCCACCACGCCGCTGGCAGGTTTCGGCAGCCGGGGGTGCAGCCCGGCAAGCCGCCAATCTTTCCTCATCACCCGCGACCTAGGCGAGATACTGTCGCTGGAGACCCTGGCGGACCAGTGGATGCAGGCGCCGCCCGAGCCGCGCTTCAAGCGCCGCTTGCTGCTGGAAGTCGCCGCCCTGGCAGCCCGCCTGCATGACAGCGGTCTCAATCACCGAGATTTCTATATCTGCCATATCTGCCTTGACCTGCCGCGGCTCAGGCACGGAGATATCCATTTGTACCTCATAGACCTGCACCGGGTCGGAATTCGTGAGACAATCCGCCCCCAGGATCGCATGAAGGATATAGCAGCATTATATTTCTCTGCGATGAATGCGGGACTAGTCCCCAGGGATTATCTGCGTTTCCTGCGCCGTTACCGTGGCAAGCCGATCAGGCAGGTCATGCGCGAGGAGCGTGATTTCTGGCAGCAGGTGCAGTCCCGCGCCATCAAACTTTATATCAAACTACACAAGGTTGAGCCTGGGCTGCACCAGATTGGCGGTATGATCGGCTAATGCATGGCAGCTCTGGCGTACAGCCGGAAAATCTATGCAAATGCCATTCAAGTTCGCCTGGAAGCGTTCCGACTGGAGCGCTTGGTTCAACTACTACCTGTTCTTCTTCTATTTCTCCGGTATCACGCACATCCTGCTGCAAATCAGCGGGGCGACCATTTTTGTCGGCATGCGCCAAGCGGTCGTGATGAGCCTGCTGTGGCTGATACCGGTCATGCTGGTGCCGCGCCACGCACGCAAGATAGCCGCCGTGATTGGGCTGGTGCTATGGGTGTTCTCGCTGGTCAGCCTCGGGTATTTCTGTATTTATGGGCAGGAGTTCTCGCAAAGCGTGATGTTCACGATTTTCGAGTCCAACCCGGCCGAGTCCAGCGAGTTCATTGCCCACTACTTCGTCTGGTGGATGATCCCGGTATTGCTGTTGCATAGCGGGGTGGCGTACTGGCTCTGGCGCAGGCTGGGACCGCTCCAGATCAGCGCACGCGCAGCTTGGGCCGTGACCGCGGGCATCCTGGTCTTGCTGTTCGTGCAGCCGATGTTCAAGCAGTTGGTGCTCAACAAGGCAAGCCTCGATGATGCCGTGGAAAAATTGCAAATACGCATGGAACCTGCCGTGCCCTGGCAGATGGTGATAGGCTACATCCACTACCGCAAGCAGCTTGCCAATATGGAAGCCTTGCTCGAGCAGAACAGCAGGATTCCACCGCTATCCAACCTGCAGGACGCCAACGCCGGCCAGCCTGCGACTTTGGTGCTGGTGCTGGGCGAATCGACCAACCGCCAGCGCATGAGCCTGTACGGCTACCACCGCAAGACGACGCCAAAGCTGGACGCCCTGCGGCATGAGTTGAGCGTGTTCGACAATGTGGTGACGCCACGGCCCTACACCATAGAAGCACTGACCCAGGCGCTGACGTTTGCGGACCAGGAACATCCCGAGCTGTATCTTACCAAGCCTTCGCTCATGAAGATGATGCGCCAGGCGGGTTACAAGTCGTACTGGATCACCAACCACCAGACGATTACCAAGCGCAATACCATGCTGGCCAACTTCTCCAAGCAGACGGACGAGCAGTTCTACATGAATAACAGTCGTGCACAGAACTCCCGCGAGTATGATGCCAATGTGTTTACCCCGTTCGAGGAAGTGCTGCGTGATCCTGCGCCTAGGAAATTCATCATCGTGCATTTGCTTGGTACGCATATGAAATATGAGTACCGTTACCCTGCGGAATTTGACGTGTTCAAGGGACGCGAGGGCGTGCCGGCGATGCTGAGCGAGGGGCAGGCCAAGGTCTATAACCAGTATGATAATGCCGTGCTCTACAATGATTACGTAATGTCCACCCTGATTGAAAGCCTGCGCGAGCGCGCCCCGAACAGCCTGCTGGTCTACTTTTCCGACCACGGCGAGGATGTCTACGATGCACCGGGCCATGGCATGCTGGGGCGCAACGAGGCCAAGCCCACCCTGCCCATGTATACGGTGCCTTTCATCGTATGGGCGTCCGAGCAGTGGAGGTCCGGGCATGACATGCGCTTCGACGGCATGTTGGAGCGCCCCTACAGCAACGCGCATTTCATCCATACCTGGGCGGATCTGGCCGGCTTGAGCTTCGATGGCTTCGAGCCGTCCCTCAGCATTGTGAATGCGCAATTCAAGGAGCACCCATTGCTGATTGGCGACCCGTACCAGCCTGACACCATCCGTCCGCTGGATATTCATGCCCATGACTGACCCCGCTGCGCTCTCCATCCCTGATTTGCAGCAATATGCAAAAGGGGCTGCTGCTGCAACATTCGGCCTGGTGCTGGATGACGGCAGCGAATTGCAGTCGTTGGAGGTCGTGCGTCGTGTTCCCGGCAAGCGCCTGGTTTGCCGCGGCTTGCTGAACGGGCAGGCTATTTACGCCAAGTTTTTCATCGGCGGCCAGGCCGCCAAGTATGCGGCGCGCGACAAGCGCGGTTCCCTCTGGCTGGCGCAGGCGGGGCTTGCCACACCGGCCTTGCTGCTTGAGTCCCGTGTGGCGGGTCAGGGATGCGAAGTGCTGCTCTATGCAGCCGTTCCAGCCCGCAATGCCGAGCAGGTTTGGCAAGATATGGATGCCGGGGAGAGGCTTGCGCTGGCCCGGCGCTTGGTCGCGGAGGTTGCCAGGCATCATCGCGCGGGATTGCTGCAAACGGACTTGTACCTGAAAAACTTCCTGGCGGATGCGCAGGCTATCTATACCCTGGATGGGGACGGCATACGGCGGCTGCGCGCCTTGGGCAGGCAGCGGCAACAATGGGACAACCTGGCTCGGTTGATCTCGAAGTTCGATGTCGATGCAGTGCCTGCCTGGTTGCCCGGCCTGTTGCAACAATATGCGGCCACGGCAGGCGAGCAACTGCCCGATATCGGCAGTATGCAGCGGCTTATCGCGCGGCACTGGCAATACGAGATGCGCCAGTACGCGAGGAAAGTGCAGCGCCCGTGTACCGATGTATATGTGGAGCAGACATCCCGGCATTACCTGGCGGTCAATCGCGCCAAGGACAGCCCAGTATTGCGGCAGGCATTGGCCGCGCCCGACGGTTTGCTCGATGCCGCAGGCGCATTGCGGCTCAAGAGCGGGAATACTTGTACCGTGGCTGCGATTGAAATTGATCAGCGCAACATGGTGATCAAAAGGTACAATATCAAGAATTTCTGGCATGGCCTGGGCCGTGCTTGGCGGCCTTCCCGGGCTGTGCTGTCATGGGCCAATGCCTTCCGCTTGCAGTTGAAGGGCATTGCCACCCCGACGGCCGTGGCCGTACTGGAGCGCCGGTGGCTGGGCTTGCGCCGCGAGGCTTATTTGCTGACCGAGTTCGTGCATGCCGGTGATGCGGCGGAGTTCTATGCCGATGCGTCAATCGGACAGGAAGCGCGCGAGCAGGTAGCGCGGCGCATTGCCAGGCTGTTTTACCAGTTATTTTGCCTGCAACTGGAACATGGCGATTTCAAGGCGACCAATGTCTTGATACATGAACAGCATCCATTGCTGATCGATTTGGACAGCATGCGGCAACATGCATGCAGAAAGCGGTTTGAGCGCAGGCACGTGCGCGACCTGCAGCGGTTCTTCAAGAACTGGCAGGCCGACGCCGAGACCAGCCGGTTGCTGACAAAGGCCTTCCGGGCGGTTTATACGGATAGCCTCGTACTGGACCGGGCGGGCATCGTAGTTAAATAAAGCGAAAAAGACGAATGATCATTCTAGGTTTATCAGGTGCGTTGGGGCATGATGCCTCGGCTGCCATTATTGTGGATGGAAAAATTGTAGCGGCCGCGGAAGAAGAGCGTTTCATCCGCGATAAGCATGCCAAGAACAAGTTTCCGCTGGAAGCGGCAAAATACTGTTTGCGCGAGGCCGGGGTGCGGCCTGAGCAGGTCGATATCGTCGCGTTTCCCTATGGCGAGATTCCATTGAGCAGCAGCGCGCGCTGGCATTACGCCAAGCGCTACTGGTATGCGCCTGACCGTGCGCTCGATGCCATTTTCAATGGCAACCGCCGTTTCCGCCGCAACCGCGACAAATCCCTGGACCTGATGCGCGAGCTCGGCCTGACCAAGGCGCGCTTCGTGCCCGTCGAACACCACCTGGCGCATGCCAGCAGCGCCTATCACCTGAGCGGATTCAAGGAAAAGACCGCGATCGTCGGCATCGACGGCAAGGGCGAGTACGCCACGACCTTCTTCGGCTATGGCAAGAACGGCAAGATTCACAAGATCAAGGAATTCTACGATCCGGACTCGCTGGGCGGCATGTACGGCGCGATCACGGAGTACCTCGGCTTCGAGATGCTGGACGGCGAGTTCAAGGTCATGGGCATGGCGCCTTATGGCGATCCCAAGCGTTACGATTTGTCGCGCCTGGCCAAGTTCGAGAACGGCGAACTCGAGGTCAATACCGATTACGTCAATGTGGTCGGCCTGCGCCGCTACAAGGAAAAGGGCAAGGGCTTCTACTTCACGCCCAAATTGATCGAGTGGCTGGGCCCCAAGCGCCAGGGCGACGAGATCGACGACCCCTATATCCATTACGCAGCCTCGGTGCAGCAGTTGCTGGAAGACATTGCGCTGGAAATGATCGAGTACTATCTTGGCGACATCATCCGCGAGACCGGCCGCATCGCAATGGCAGGCGGCGTGGCGCTCAACGTCAAGCTCAACCAGCGCATCATTGCCTTGCCGCACGTGAAAGAGCTGTTCGTGCAGCCTGCCTCCGGCGACAACGGCACCTCGCTCGGCGCGGCCAGCTACGTGGCTGCCGAGATGGGCGAGCCGCTGGAGCCGATGCGCCATGCCTACCTCGGCCCGTCGTTCACCACAGAGGAGTGCCTGGCGGCCTGCGAGGCGCATCCTGCCAAGCCCAAGTTCCAGCGTGTTGAAAACGCGCCGCAAAAAGGTGCCGAGATTCTGGCTGCTGGCAACCCGCTGGCCTGGTTCCAGGGCCGCATGGAATTTGGCCCGCGCGCGCTGGGCTGCCGCAGCATCCTCGGCGACCCCAGCCATCCCGGCGTGGCGGACCGCATCAATGCGCAGATCAAATACCGCGAGCGCTGGCGGCCGTTTTGTCCCAGCATGCTGGACCGGGTTGCCGCCGATATTCTGCAGACAGAGCATCCTGCGCCTTACATGACTTTCACCTTCGACGTGGCCGAGCACTGGAAGCCGCGCATTCCCGAGGTCGTCCATGAGGATGGCACTGCGCGCGCGCAGATCGTGGCTAGGGAAACCAATCCGCGGTATTACGCCCTGATCGAGGAACTGGAGCGTCTGCGCAATGTGCCCGTGGTGCTCAATACCTCATTGAACCGCCGCGGCGAACCGATGATTTGCAGCCCGACGGATGCGCTTAACATGTTCTACGGCTGTGATCTCGAATATCTCCTGATGGAAGATGTCCTGGTGACCAAAAACTAGGCCAGGCAGGGCTTGCGGCGCGAATGCCGCCGCTGCAAGCTCATGGTTTTTTTACCTTATCCCAGTCGTGGTTAATTTGACGATGCCTGGCGCTTTCAGCGATAATTCCCGGCTAAATTCAACTTTTCAGCAGCACACCATTAATGACACAAACCCTGATAGAAGTCACCGAGCGCATTCGGGAACGTAGTGCGCCGACCCGCAAGGCCTACCTGCAACGCATCGACCAGATCATCAACCGCACGCGCGGCGCTGACCGTCTGGGCTGTGCGAACGTGGCGCATGCGTTTGCCGCCTTGCCGAATAACGACAAGTTCCGTGTCGTGGCGGAAAAGGCGCCGCATATCGGTATCGTGACGGCTTACAACGACATGCTGTCGGCCCACCAGCCATACGAGACCTATCCCAACATCATCCGGGACGAAGCGCGCAAGCATGGCGCAACCGTGCAGGTGGCAGGCGGCGTGCCCGCGATGTGCGACGGCATTACCCAGGGCGAACCCGGCATGGAGCTGAGCCTGTTCTCGCGCGATACCATTGCGATGAGCACGGCGGTTTCCCTGTCCCACGATGTGTTTGATGCAGCCCTGTTGCTCGGCGTGTGCGATAAGATCGTGCCGGGGTTGCTGATCGGCGCCTTGCATTTCGGCCACTTGCCGACCGTCTTCGTGCCTGCCGGCCCGATGGCGACCGGCATAGACAACACCACCAAGTCCAAGGTGCGCGAGAAATATGCCCAGGGTCTGGTTGGCCGTGACGAGCTGCTGGCTTCCGAGTCCGCCGCCTACCATGGCGCCGGTACCTGTACATTCTTCGGCACCGCCAACAGCAACCAGATGCTGATCGAGGCGATGGGGCTGCATGTGCCGGGCGCTGCCTTTGTGCACCCTCACGACGATATGCGCGAGCTATTGACTCGCGAGTCGGTCAAGACCGTACTGTCCATCACCAAAGGCCAGCGCTTCACGCCGATCGGCAAGCTGGTGGACGAGCGCGTCATCGTCAATGCGATCGTGGCGCTGCTGGCCACCGGCGGCAGTACCAACCACCTGATCCACTGGGTGGCGGTAGCCCGCGCGGCCGGCATTATCATCGACTGGTCCGATTTCTCCAAGCTGTCGCAGAACACCCCGTTGCTGGCACGCGTTTATCCTAACGGCACTGCCGACGTGAACCAGTTCCAGGCGGCTGGCGGCCCAAGTTTCGTGATCCGCGAGCTGGTGGATGCTGGCTACATGCATGGCGACGTGAATTCCGTCGTGATCGGCGGTTTGCGTGATTTCGGCAAGAAGCCGGTCAAGTCCGACGACAGCCTGATCTGGGTCGACTTGCCGAAAGAAAGCCCTGATGAAACAATCGTGCGCAACGCCTCCAAGCCGTTCAGTTCTTCTGGCGGCCTGCGCCTGTTGACCGGCAATTTGGGTCGTTCTGTGATCAAGAGCTCTGCCGTGCCGGAAGACCGCCAGATCATCGAAGCTCCTGCCATTGTGTTCAACGGCCAGGAGGAATTGCTGGCAGCGTTTGAGCGCGGCGAGCTGGAAAAGGATTTCATCGCGGTCGTGCGCTTCCAGGGACCGCGCGCCAACGGCATGCCAGAGCTGCATAAGCTGACCCCGCCGTTGTCCGTGTTGCAGGGCAAGGGCTTCCGTGTCGCAATCGTGACCGATGGCCGCATGAGCGGCGCTTCCGGCAAAGTGCCGGCCGCGATCCACTTGAGCCCGGAAGCCGTTGCCGGCGGTGCGATCGGCAAGATCCGCACTGGTGACATGATCCGCCTCAATGCGATTGTCGGCACGCTGAACGCGCTGGTCGACGATGAGGAATGGCAGGCACGCACCGTGGCGGTGATGACTGAGGCGCAGCGCAACAACAATGGCCATGGCATCGGCCGCGAATTGTTCGGCGGGATGCGCAAGAATGTGCACTCGGCCGAAGAAGGCGCCGTCACCTGGCTCTAGCCATTTGAAAATGCGCGGGGGACTGCGTTGTTTTTCGCTTGCCGTACTAGTAGTGCCTGTGCTCAAACGACTTGTCCGCCGCGATTTTGAAATGGCAATATAGTTTGCCTTCCCACTTGTAGATTTTTAATAATCAACCATAGGTATATAGAACATGAGCACACTCGATTTAGCCAACCATGGCCCAGTCATCCCGGTCATTGTCATCAACAAGGTGGAAGACGCGGTGCCGATGGCGGAAGCATTGCTCGAAGGCGGCATCAAGGTGCTGGAAGTGACCTTGCGCACGCCAGTGGCCTTGCAGGCGATGGAGGCCATCGCCAAGGCGGTGCCTGATGCGATTGTCGGCGCTGGCACGGTGCGCAGCATCAAGGATGCGCAGGCTGTGAAGGATGTCGGCTGCAAGTTCGCCGTCAGCCCTGGCTATACCAGCGAGATCGGCCGTGCGGCGCGTGAGATCGGTCTGCCATTGCTGCCGGGCGTTTCCACCGGCAGCGAGATCATGCAGGCGAATGCCGATGACTACTATTTCCTCAAGCTGTTCCCGGCTGTTGCCGTGGGCGGCATCAACCTGCTCAAGGGTTTTGCCGGCCCGTTCGGCGATGTGAAGTTCTGCCCCACTGGCGGCGTGACGGTGGAATCCGCCCCGCAGTTCCTTGCACTGCCTAACGTCGTGGTTTGCGGCGGCACCTGGCTCACGCCTGGCGATGCCGTTGCGCGCAAGGACTGGGCGCATATCACCAAGCTGGCGCGCGAAGCCAGTGCAATCAAGGCCGCAGCTTAACTAGCTCATCACAGGCCCCTCGGGGCCTGTGTTCTTCATACTTCCGGCATGTTTTGCCTTCCCAGTGGCATCAACCTTCAGGGCGCGCTATGCTGAATCTCGAGCAATACCACACATGGGTGTTTGATTGCGATGGCGTCATCCTCAACTCCAACCATCTCAAGATCGAGGCGTATTACGCCACTGCCAAGAACTTTGGCGCGGACGACCAGCAGGCGCAGGCGCTGGTGGATTACCATATCAAGCTGGGCGGTATTTCCCGCTTCGTCAAATTCGAGTATTTTCTCAAGCAAATCCTGAACAAACCGTTTGCTCAGGATGATGTGGAATTCCTGTTGCAGGATTTCGGCCGCGAGGTGCGAGAGCGCCTGGCAAATTGTGAAGTTGCGCCTGGGATACAGGCACTGCGTGAAAAAACCGCAGCCAGCAATTGGCTGGTGATTTCAGGTGGGGACCAGGAGGAGTTGCGTGCCATTTTTGCAGAGCGTAAGCTGTCTTCATTGTTTGACGGCGGCATTTTTGGCAGCCCTGACAACAAGGACGAGATCATGGCGCGCGAAATCGGCCGCGATAATATCCGCCGGCCCGCGATTTTTATCGGCGATAGCCGCTACGATCATGAGTCGTCGAGCCGTGCCGGTCTGGATTTCGTCTTTCTGCACAAATGGACCGATTTTCCCGGTTGGCAGGCTTATTGCGCCAGCCAGGATATTGCCACATTGCCCGATATCAACGCCTTGTTAACGCATACATGCTGATTCCCCGCCTGAATATTCGCAGTAGTCACCTGCTTACCCCGGAAGACTTCGCGCAATTAAGCCGGAATGCCAAGGTGCTCGAGCAGGATGAGCGCGGCATCAAAGTGCTGCAGATGGAGAATGGCAATATCCTCAAGGTGTTCCGCGTGCGCCACACCTTTACCTTGGCCCGCGTGTACTCCTATGCACGCCATTTCTGTCGCAATGCGGATAGGCTCAAGCGGCTCGGCGTTCCTACGGTCGAGATCGTGCAATTGTTCCATTTCGAGGAAAGCACCGATACCGCCGTACTCTACCAGCCATTGTTGGGTCATACATTGCGGCAATTGCATATCTCCGGCTTGACGGATCATGCCCTCATGGAAAATTTGGGGCGCTTTGTCGCGCAATTGCATGAGGATGGCATTTATTTCCGCTCGCTGCATTTCGGTAATGTCGTCAAGACGCCGGAAGGAAGGCTTGGCTTGATCGATATCGCCGACCTCAAGGTATATCACCATAGCCTGACCAATTGGCATCGCGCGCGCAACTTCCGCCATCTGCAGCGTTATCGGGATGATTGGATGTCGCTCTCTATGGCTGAACGCAAGGCTTTTGCGGATGGCTATTTCACAGCGACGCAATTGTCGCCCAAAGCCGTGTCTGCACTTAGGCAGAAGCTGAAGTTTTTATCTGGTGCTTGAACATGTACGTACTGCATATCTGCCATAGCTATTATCCTCCTTTCCTCGATTGCGCCCGCCAATATGCTGCCTTGTTCAAGGATAGTCCCTACAAGGTGGTGACGGTCTACCTGACTGGGGAACCCGATCCCGAAGTGGAGCGAGGCAGCGCTTCCGATGAGGTGGTTTTCCTTGGTTATAGCAGCAAGCAAGTAAAAGGGCTCAAACTGGGGGCGATTGCCAAAATCCGGCAATTGGTGAAAAGCCGGAACTTCGCATTTTGTATTGCCCATCGCGCCAAGCCGACCTATGTGGCATTGCTCGCTACCGATCTGCCCGTGGTGAGCGTACACCATAACTACAATGACTATGGGCGGTTCACCCGCCGCATCCTCGTCAATTTTTACCGCAAGCGTATATTGATGCTATGCGTGTCGAATTCCGTGCGGGACGAAATGCGCCAGCACCTCAAACACTGGCCAGCCGAGCAGATTCAGACTTTGTATAACCGCATTGACGTGGACGCGGTCAGGCAATCCCTGTTGCCCAGGCAGGAAGCCCGCCGCCTTCTTGAATTGGAAGACGATACTTACGTAATCGCCAATGTCGGCCGCTTGCACCGGGACAAGGACCAAGCGACCTTGTTACGTGGTTTCGCCCAGGCACTGCCTGAGCTGCCTGCGAATACCTTATTGTTGATCCTGGGTAAAGGCCCGCTGGAACAGGAGCTGAAGGCATTGGCGAGTGAGCTGGGTATTGCCGGAAAAGTCCGCTTTGCAGGCCAAGTGCCAGAAGCGCGACGATATTTTCGCGCATTTGATTTATTCGTCTTGACTTCGGATCATGAACCTTTCGGTATGGTATTGCTTGAGGCGATGGCGGCAGAATTGCCCATTATCTGCAGCAATAGTGGAGGCGGGGCAGAAGTGGTCGGGAGTTTTGCACCTTTATTTACGCTTGGAGACGCATCGAGTTTGTCGCATGCCATCGTGGAAACAGTTGCAGCTTGCCAACAATATCCACGGCAGATCTCATCTGCAATATTGACCAATATCTTTTCCGATGAGGCAGCAAGACTACGATTTTTTGAATTAATACATCGGCTTGAAATAGTGACAAGCTAATACGACGTAGGGTAGTGCTTTCAAGGGTATAAAGACAAGACATGAAAAAGATTCTAATGCTCGATGGTATCTCGGGCGTGCCGTTGGGCAAGGATTTAAGCCAGGCCTTTCAGAATATTGGCATTGAAACTGCCTATTATGATCTGTTGAAAATGCCAAAGATTGTATGGTACGGCGCTAAATCCGCCTTCGCGAAACTGCTAAATCGTGCACGTGATAATAGTGGCGATGCCTTTTTTCATTTACCTAAAGGCAAGCTTGGTGCAATCGAGAAATTAATAGAAGAAACTAGGCCGGATACTCTCTTGGTCGTCGGTTTTATATACAAATTCATTCACCCGGCAGCTCTGCATGCTTTGGCACAGCGGCACAATGTGGAGCTATATTTGTATGATACGGATAGTTGCAATCTCTACACCAAGCGCCGGGAATTCATTTTTTTCCTAGAGCATGAGCTTCCGATATATAAGAAAATATTCTCGTGTTCGAAAGTCACCGCCGACTTTTTCAAAAAAACTAGGAGTCTCGATGCTGAATTTGTTCCATTTGGTGCAAATTTTATTGCTGAGCCAAGCAAATCCGATGAAGATAAAAAGCATGATGTTTTATTCGTAGGTAGCGGAGATCTGCGCAGGATATTAGTACTGGAAAGTATCAGTGAACATGTTTCCATTTTTGGCAACCGATGGAAGCGGAATTATCCATTAATGTCGAAGGCGTTGATCGGGCGGGTGGACGATCATGCAGTTTGGGGAAGTGATCTATATAAGTTACTGCAGAGCTCTAAAATCGTGCTGAATATCACGCGTGGTCCTTATTATGCTGCTGGAACAGGGGTGAATCTGCGGATTTTTGAAGCTTTGGCGGCCGGTTGTTTTCTGTTAACTGACTATTGTGATGAAATTGCTGAGTTATTCAATATTGGAGAGGAGATTGAGACATTTACTGGTCCAATAGAGCTTCAGGAGAAAGTACGTTTTTATCTTGATCATCCTGACAAGAGAAAAGCTATCGCGAGTCAAGGGCATGCAGCATTTCTTAAGCGGTTTACTTGGAAAGCTCGAGCACAAGAAATCTTTCATATAGTCGATAGAAAGATTTGACAATTATTTTGCAAATTGGTTGTTTAAGGCTAATTTTTTTTGATTTAATTGCTGGGCAACGAATAATGCTAGTGGCAGATGAAATACCAACCAACGTTGGCTAGGGCTGTGTATTAAGCTGCTTCCATCAAAGCACAATCCCAATGCTCCCGCCATAAAATACCATGCTGCCCACGCTCTGGTCTGAATGCCTTTAACAGCAGTCCATATTGTTAGGGCGATTAATGGAATGAATCCTATAATCCCAGCTTTGTAAAATTGGGTTATGAATGCACTATGGGCGTGAACTATAGGCATATCGTCCTGTGTGGTGAAAATAAATTTGTGTTCAGGTCCACAGCCTAACCATAGATCACATTGCAATGTTTCAGCAATAAATCCAGACCAGATTTCAAATCGATAAAATTTACGTCCGAGAAGGTTGTCTCCAATAGAGCTGAATATGAATAACCCTATAATGGCTAAGCCGATGATAATACTAGCCCCCATAATATAGATAAGAAGTTTCCGATTTAGAAGTTGTTCGCGAAAAAGCGATAAACTCGTTAAAAGGGAAATTAACAGCCATATCCCTATAATACTGCGTGTCTGTAATATGATCAGCGAGAAAAAAAGTACGAGAAAGTTTGCAAGTACGACAGGCCCATATCGTTTAGTTTGCATGCCGATCAATGTAATAATCGCTAACATACCTCCCATGGTATTTGTTACATAAATTGCATTTTCCAATTTTGCATTCAGCTCTGACATACGCATACCTAGAAGCCATTGGCCTTGGTGATATTGCCAAGCTGCATTAAATACGATATACAAAATAAGCAGACTAAGGAATCCCCAGGCAGCTTTGTATGCTGTTTGGTTAGAAATGAATGGTAATCTGGCTACTGAAAGATAAAATAATAGTACGATTAATCCAAACTTAATTTGTTTCCATGGAGAACCATCTCCTATATACGCGGCCAATGTGAGCGTGAATATAACGGCAAGTAAACCTTGAATAACTGGATGATTGAAAAGCTCTTTTATTTCCCTAAAATCTAGTGTAAGCAGCGTTGGGATAAAGAGGAGCACATAGCCAAAATTATTATGGGCTTGTGAGCTAGAGATTAGTAGAAAGCTAATTACCCAAGTGCTGATAGCAAATATAGCAAAAGAGGGGCTGCGGAGAAACTGAATAAATTTCATGAATACTATCCTCAATCACGTCTTATGGTATCGAACAATAGGCGATATTGGGTACGGTATTGTTCAATAGCATGATGTTCTACCAAATACTGGAAGGCTTGTTCACCTTTTTGCTTGAGTGTGTATTCATCCATGGATAAATATATTCTCAACGCCTGGGCAAGGCCATCTATATCTTGAGGGGCTACAGCGATGCCTCCAGCCCCTAAGATAATATGACGTAACTGAGGTATATCAGAAGCAATAATAGGCAGACGTCCTGCCATGCCCTCCATTAGTGCAAGTGGGAGGCCTTCTTGTAAAGAGGGTAGTGTCCAAATATCAAAGGCTTTTGCATATTGAGCTGCATTATCTTGCCATCCCAGCATATCTACTTGATTTTTTATTTTTAAATCTGAGATTAGAGAGTGTAAAGCAGCTGATTCTTTTCCCTCTCCAATAATGGCGAGTCTGGCAGAGGGGAATTGGTCTTTGATTTGAGCGAAAGCAGAAATTAGATAGCGATGTCCCTTGACCGCGACCAATCTTCCAAGAGCGCCAACGATGATTGCATTTTGAGGTAATCCTAGAAGTTTCCTGGCTTCTTTTTTGTCTAGTTGTTGTGCGGCGACCTTGTCAATGTCAATAGCATTTTGAATTGTTAAAGTATTCTTTAATGTAAAGCCTGAGTGATATGAAACTAGCTTCTGGCGAACTGTTTCTGAGACTCCTACAAAACGCCATTGATTATCGGCAAGAAATTGGACTTGTAATCTCCGATATCTGCGTTTGTATTCATCCATACTGTGCGAAATGCCGATGCATAGAGGGATGCGTAAGATCCTATTAAGCTGGAGCATCAAACTAATAACTTTGAACCTATGGCAAACGACGATATCAGGTTGATAGTGCCTGCAAAATTTATAAAGCTTCCTTAAGGCTTTTAGTCGCAAGCCAGTAACATCTGTTTCCTGTAATTCAAAATACTTTACATGTTCAGCAATGCTGTTCGGCTGATTTTCACTTGGCTTTCCTGACAAATAACCTGAGAAAGTTTCATATTGATTAGTGGGCAGACCTTTAATGATTTGCTCTGCAAGGTCAGAAGCATCATTGGATTTGACGTTATAGTCGGGTTGTAGTTGCAGGACTTTGATTCGTTTGTTCATTGTTATGAAGGGTTGATGCAGAAGATAACAGTTCTGAAATGACGATTTGTGAAGGAATTTTTTTTAAGCAATTTAAATGCCTAAGAGGACATTCCCGCTGAAAACACGGGCTGCATTCCAGGCCGAGGTACTCGATGACAGCCTTGCTGCTCATCGGCGGCGTGTGATGCGGATCGGAGGAACCGTAGATGGCGACGAGTTTCTTGTCTAGCGCTGCCGCGACGTGCATGAGCCCGGAGTCGTTGCTGACCACGGCATCGCATAGCGACATCAGGTCGATCGCATCCCCTAGTTTGGTTCTTCCGCCCAGATCCAGGCAAACCATGTTGCTCAGGCGGTTGATTTCTGCGGTAAACGGGACATCCTTCTCGGAGCCGAACAGCCAGACTTGCCATCCATGGGCATATGCTGCGCGCGCGACCTCTGCATAGTATTCTATCGGCCAACGCTTGGCTTCCCCGTACTCCGCCCCTGGGCACAAACCTAGCACTGGGACTTGCGGCACATCGATGTCCAGCCTCTCCAGGCAGGCCAGGGCATTTTCCTTGCTGGCCACCAGGCTGGGGTTGGGGATCGTCGCTGGAGCCTCTGCATCTGCATTGCCGCCGAGGGCGACAAAACGGTCCACAGTCCTTGGCAGCCTGGTTTTGTCGAGAAGACGGATGTCGTTAAGCAGGCCGTAGCGCATTTCACCGAGGAAGCCGGTGCGGCGCTTGATGCCACTGGCAGCGGGCAGGATAGCCGATTTCAGGGAGTTGGTGAGCATGATGGATTGCGTGTAGTGCCTATCCTTCAGGCTGCGGCCAAAGCGGATGCGTTCCTTCAGTGCCAATTGGCCGTGTTTGAAGGGCAGGGCGATGGAGGCATCGACTTCCGGCATGCGCGCCAGCAAGGGCAGGGTCCATGCCGGCGCTGCGACTTCGATGATGCAGTCCGGTTTTTGCTGCTTGAGGGTCTTGAACAGGCTTTGCGCCAGCACCATGTCGCCGACCCAGGAAGGGCCCATGATGAGGATTTTGTCTTGCTGGATGTTGGCCATCTGGCGAGCCTCGGCCATCAGGAAGCAAGTTTCCGGATGATATTGCTGGTGCTGCGGCCCGGCACGACATCGATCAATGCGACCTTGCCGCCCCAGGATTTGACTTCCGCGCCGCCTACCACCTGGTCTTCCGTGTAGTCGCTGCCCTTGACGATGACATCGGGGCGGATGGCCTTGATCAAATCAATCGGTGTGTCCTCGTCAAACAGGATGACGGCATCCACGGATTCAAGCGCGGCAAGGACGCGGGCCCTGTCCTGCTCGTGGATCACCGGGCGGGTCGGGCCTTTCAAGGCGCTTACCGAGCGGTCGGTGTTGAGGCCCAGCACCAGGCGGTCGCCGGTGTGGCGTGCAGCCTCGAGGTAGGTCACATGCCCGGCATGCAGCAGGTCGAAGCAGCCATTGGTAAAGACGATGCGCTCACCGTGGTTGCGCCAGGTTTTCACGCGCGCTAGCAGGCTATCCAGGTTGCATACTTTGTCCGCCTGCGCTGCGGATTGCTGGGATTGCAGCTCCTGTTCCAGTTCTGCCTTATTGATCGGCACCGTACCGACCTTGCCCACCACGATGCCTGCCGCGATGTTGGCGAGCTCGATCGCATCGTGCAGGGGGAGTTCGTGGGCCAGTCCAGCAGTGAGCGTGGCAATCACGGTGTCGCCGGCGCCTGAAACGTCATAGACTTGGCGAGCGGTGGCAGCCAGATGCGCGCTGCCCTGGCGGTCCAGGACCGTGATGCCTTCCTCTCCACGGGTGACGGCGAGAAAGTCCAGTTTCAGCGCACTGCGCAATTGTTCTGCAGCAGCAAGCAATGCCTGGTCGTCATGCATGGCAACATGGCAGGCTTCCGCGGTTTCGCGTTTGTTAGGGGTCAGGCCAGTCGCGCCCTGGTATTTGCTGTAGTCGCGCCCCTTGGGGTCGACCAGCACCGGGATATTGGCGGCTGTGGCCTGTGCAATCACCGATTGGCACAAGGTCTCGCTCAGTACTCCCTTGGCATAGTCGGAAAGGATGACGGCAGCCGGCCTGTCTGCCAACGCGGTGCTGATGGCGGCTTGCAGGGCAAGTTGTTCTTCTTCTGAAAATGCGGCGGCATCCTCCTGGTCCAGGCGCATCATTTGCTGGTGGCCGCCAAGGATACGGGTCTTGGTGATGGTGGGCCTGAGCGTGCTGCGATGGACGTGCTGCGCATCGGCGCCGATATCGCGCATCAAGCCGAGCAAGGTCTGTGCTTCGTTATCCTGCCCAATCACCCCCGCAATCCTGGTCTTGATCCCGAGGCCGGCCAGGTTGGCCGCCACGTTGGCCGCGCCCCCGGCACGCTCGTCCTGGGACTTGAGCAACACGACAGGCACCGGCGCTTCCGGCGAGATGCGCTGCACATCGCCGAACAGGTAGCGGTCCAGCATCAGGTCGCCGATAACCAGTATCCACACCGGATCATGTCCGAAGCGATGCTGAATGGTATTGAGGAAGAACTCGCGCATATGGGTAATGTTGTTGAATTGTTAGTCAGCTTCCACCAGGTCGCACAGGCTATGCCCGATCAGAATATGGGCTTCCTGGATGCGGGGGGTGTCGCTGGTGGGCATGGTCAGCACATGGTCGCAGAGGCTCGCGAGCTGGCCGCCGCTGCCGCCCGTCATGGCCACGGTGACGGCGCCGATTTCGCGCGCCTTTTCTATGCCTAGCACCACATTGCGGCTATTGCCCGAGGTGGAGAAGCCAATCACCAGGTCTGCGGGCAAGCACAGCGCTTCCACCTGGCGGGAGAAAATAAAGTCGAAGCCATAGTCGTTGCCGACCGAGGTGAGGATGGAGGTGTCCGTAGTCAATGCGATGGCTGGCAATCCACGGCGCTCTTTCTTGTAGCGCCCGACGATTTCAGCGGCGATATGCTGGCTGTCGGCGGCGCTGCCGCCGTTGCCGAACAGCAATATCTTGCCGCCGCTGGCGAGGCAGGCGCGCATCGCTTGCGCCACATCGGCGATTTTGGGGAGCAGTGGCTCCAGCGCGGCAATGACGGCCTGGTGTTCGCTGAAAGCTTGTTTCAATGTGTCGACAGCATTCATGGTGTTCTCCTGGCCAGGCTCAGCAATAAGGGTCGGCTTGCATGAGGTATTGCTGGACATAATCCTGCACACCTTGCTCCAGCGTGTGGAACGGGGCGGTGTAGCCTGTATTGCGCAACTTGCTGATATTGGCCTCTGTGAAATATTGGTACTTGCCCATGAGGTCTTGCGGCATGTCGATGTATTCAATGCTGGGTTCGCGGCCCATGCTGGTCATGACGGCGGTGGCCAGGTCCTTGAATGCGCGTGCTTCGCCCGTGCCGATGTTGAACAGACCGGAATGCTGCGGTTGCTCGAGGAAATGCGCCATCACGGCCACGGCGTCCTTCACGTAGACGAAGTCGCGCAATTGCATGCCATCCTCAAAGCCAGGCTTGTGGCTCTTGAACAGCTTGACATGGCCTTGCTCGCGGAACTGGTTGAAGGTGTGGAAGGCGACGCTGGCCATGCGTTCCTTGTGGTATTCATTCGGGCCATAGACATTGAAGAACTTGAATCCGCACCATTGCGGCGGGGTTGCCAGCCCTTCGCTGGATTGGCGCAGGGCCCATTGGTCGAAAAACTGCTTGGAATAGCCGTAGCCGTTGAGCGGCCGTAACTGGTCGATCGCCGACTCCTCGTCGTCATAGCCGAACTCGCCTCCGCCATAGGTGGCGGCGGAGCTTGCGTAGAGGAACGGCACTTCATTTTCTGCACACCAGCCCCACAGCAGTTGGCTGTAGCGGATATTGTCCTGTACCAGCTTGTTGAAGTCGCGTTCCGTCGTGGCGCTGATGGCGCCCATATGGATAATGGCGTCTATTTCGCCGATCTTGGGCAGCCAGCCAAGCAGCTCGTCCTTGTCCAGGTAGTTGGCATAACGGCGATGGCACAGGTTTTGCCATTGCTCGGGATGCGCGATGCGGTCCACGATCACAATATCGTCGCGTTGCAGCACGGTATTGAGGTGCCAGGCCATCATGCTGCCTATCATGCCTGCGCCGCCAGTGATGACTATCATTGTTTGAATCCGTTTCTAGCTAATTCGAGAGTATAGCAAAAGCCTATTCCTTCTTGGGCTTCAAGATTAACGCAGCGTCACCCAGCCCTGCAGGTTGTCGAGGGCGATTTCACGCATGGCTTTTATCCAGGTGTCCCTGTCGTTGAGGGCAGGAATGTAGTGGTATTCGCCGCCGCCACCTTCAAGGAACAGGGTTTTGCCTTCCATGGCAATCTCCTCCAGGGTTTCCAGGCAGTCGCTGGAAAAGCCCGGGCATACCACGTCCACGCGGCGCAGTTTTTGTTTGCCCAGCGCCTCGATCGAGGGAGCGAAGTAGGGCTGCAACCATTCCGCAGCGCCAAATCGCGACTGGAATGCAATCAGGTACTGGTCTTCCGTCAGGTCCAGCGCCTGGGCGATCAATTTGCCGCTGGCCTGGCATTGGTCGTAATAGGGGTCGCCCAGGTCGTAGGTGCGGCGCGGCACGCCGTGGAAGCTCATGACCAGCTTGTCGGGCTTGCCGTGCTGTTGCCAATGGAGGCGGATGCTTTCCGCCACTGCATGGATATAGGCCGGGTGCGTATGATAGTCGCGTATGGTGCGGATTTCCGGCATGTTGCGGGTGCGGATCAGCGTGCGCATCGCCTCGTCAAGCGCAGAAGCGCTGCTGCTTGCGGCATATTGCGGGTAGAGCGGGAACAGCAGGATGCGGTTGCAGTTTTTTGCCTTGAGTTTCTCGATGGCGGACTGCACCGACGGATGGCCGTAGCGCATGCCTAGTTCCACGGCGTAAGGCGAGGCCACCTGTTCGTGCAGGTAGCCTTCCAGCAGCCTGGCCTGCTTCTGGCTGTTCACCATCAAGGGCGAGCCGTCCTTGTCCCAGATCGTGGCATATTTGTGCGCGGATTGCCGCGGGCGCAGTACCAGAATGACGCCGTTGAGGATGAACCACCAGATGAGGCGGGGAATCTCGATGACGCGGCGGTCGCTGAGGAACTGCCGCAGATAGGGGCGCAGGGCCTTGGCGGTAGGCGCCTCCGGGGTACCCAGGTTCATGACCAGGATGCCGGTGCGCTCAGGCTCCTGGGCGGGGATGTTCGGCTCTTTCAGGTAAAAAGACATGCACGTTCCTCTTGTTGGGTCACAGCTTGCCACGGACGTAGACTGGCTAGCCGTTGAAATGCTGCAGGCCTATCTGGCGTGGTTCAGTGGTTGTTGGACAATGCATTCGACAGTAGTTTCGCCGTGATGTCCACGATGGGGATCACACGCTCGTAAGCCATGCGCGTCGGGCCGATCACGCCCAGCGTGCCGATGGTTTGCCCATTGGTTTCATAAGGTGCCGTCACCATGCTGCATTCATCCAGCGGCAGGTAGCCCGATTCCCCGCCGATGAAAATCTGCACCCCGCTGGCTTTCTGGCTATGGTCCAGCAGTTGCATGAGCGAGGTGCGGCGCTCGAACATCTCGAACAGTTTGCGCAGGGAGCTGACATTGGTGGAAAGGTCCTGCACATTCAGCAGGTTGCGCTCCCCCGCAATGACGACGCCGTCCTTGTTGTTGTCCGCGGTCTTGCTGCTGGCCTCCAGCGCCGCAGCCATGAGGCGCGTCATGTCGGACTGCATCTGCTTCAGTTCCTCATGCAGCTTTTGCTTGACCTCGTCCAGGGTATTGCCGGCATAGTTCTGGTTGAAGAAGTTGCTCGCCTGCGTGAGGTCTGCCGCGCTATACGGCTTGTCTGCGAGGATGATGCGGTTCTGTACTGTGCCGTCCGTCGTGACGATGATGACCAGGATGCGCTTTTCCGATAAGGGCAGGAATTCCAGGTGCCGGAATGCAATGCTCTGGCGCTTGGGGATCAGGACCAGGCCGGCAAAGTGCGTCAGGCTGGACAGGAGCTCCGCGGCAGAGTTGATGAGTTCCTGCGGGTCCGGGGACGACAGCACATGCTCCAGCTTGCGGATTTCCTGATTCTGCAAAGGCTGCACGGTGAGCAGGGTGTCCACGAACAGGCGGTAGCCGCGCTGGGTGGGAATGCGGCCCGCCGACGTGTGCGGGCTGGCGATAAAGCCATGGTCCTCGAGCTCGGACATGATATTGCGGATCGAGGCAGGGCTGAGGTCAAGCCCGGAGGCCAGCGACAACGTGCGCGAGCCCACGGGCTGACCGTCACTAATGTAGTGTTCTATCAGGGTCTTCAGCAATATCTGGGCGCGTTTGTCTAGCATATTCTTATAGATGAGGATGTGACATTGCTAATTCAATGCATATTGATAGGCTTCAATGAATAAAAAAATTATCCGATACAGGCCGGTCTCGCGCAATCTATTCTTGATCTCGATGATGGATTTGACATGCGGCAAGGGTTTTACGCGTCAATCTTCTATGATTTAATGCCAGCCATGAAAAGTGCGTTCCAGACTGTGGCATTGATCGGCAAGTACATGAACCCGGAAACCCGGGAGCAGATACTTGCCTTGGCGCGTTTCCTCGGGGAACGCCATATCGGCGTGTTCATCGAGGAAAAAACGGCGCAGCACTCCAGCATCAAGGGCTATACCACGCTGCAGATGAACGCCATAGGCGCTTATGCCGATTTGGCGATCGTGCTGGGCGGCGACGGCACCATGCTGACGGTGGCGCGGGCGCTGGTGGATTACAAGATTCCGCTGGTGGGCGTCAATCGCGGCCGTTTCGGCTTCCTGACCGATATCAATTCGGACCATATGCTGGAAAGCGTGGCCGCGATCCTGGACGGCGTGTTCGATACCGAGCAGCGCATCCTGCTCGAGGCGTGCATCGTGCGCGAAGGCACAACGGTCGGGCAGGGATACGCCTTGAACGACGTGGTCGTGAACAAGAACGGCCTGGCGCGCCTGATCGAGCTGGAAATCCATATCGACGGGCACTTCGTGCAAAAGCAGCGCTCGGATGGCTTGATCGTCGCGACCCCCACCGGGACGACGGCTTATTCATTATCCGCTGGCGGGCCCATCCTGTATCCCACGCTCGATGCGATCGCCCTGGTCCCTATTTGTCCACATACACTGAGCAACCGTCCGATTGCGATCAGCAGCGCCAGCGACGTGGTGATCCAGGTCGTGCACGCCGAGGATGCCAGCGTGCACCTGGACGGGCAAATGAAGATGGCGTTGCAGCCCGGCGACCATGTGCAGGTCAAGCGCGCGAAAAACACCATAACATTGCTGCATCCGCCTGGGCATAACCATTTCGACGTCTTGCGTGAAAAGTTGCATTGGGGATAGGCATGCTCACAGAAAATTCATATCCGCATTGCCAAGACAGAGGGAACAGGCCCTAGATGCTGCAAACACTCTCGATCCGTGATTTCGTCATCGTCGACAAGCTCGAGCTTGAGTTCAGCCCCGGCTTTACCGTATTGACCGGTGAAACCGGCGCCGGGAAGTCCATCCTGATCGATGCGCTGTCGCTGGTGCTGGGCGCGCGCGGGGAGGGCGGCATCACGCGTGCCGGAGCGGAAAAGGCCGAGATCAATGCGGTGTTCGATATCGCAACCCTGCCGGATTTGCAGGCGTGGCTGAGTGAAAATGAGATCGACGCGGATGATGCGCAACTGTTGCTGCGCCGCGTCATCTATGCCGACGGGCGCTCGCGTGCCTTTATCAACGGCTCGCCTGCGACCATCCAGCAATTGCGTGACATAGGCGAGTTCCTGGTCGATATCTATAGCCAGCACGCCCATCATGCCTTGCTCAAAGCCGGCACGCAGCGGCAGGTGCTGGACGCCTATGGCGGCTTGCAAAGCCAGGCGGCGGATGTCGCCAGCGCCTACCAGGCCTGGCAGGTGCTGTACCGCAAGCGGGTGGATGCCGAGAAGAATGCCGAAGCCTATGCCGCAGAGCTGGCCGAGTTGCGTGACCAGGTGCGCGAGCTGGCTGCGCTGGCGCCCTCCGCCGAGGAGTGGGAACCATTGCAGCAGGAGCATGTGCGCCTCGCCCACGGTGCCAGCATATTGACCGGCGGTGAGGCTTGCCGTGAATTGTTGAGCGAGGGTGAACTGGCCGCGATCAGGCAGTTGAGCAGCGTGCAGCACAAACTACAGGAGCTGGTGGCGTACGACAGCGGATTGCAGGAGGCGCTGGACACCCTGGAAGGCGCCGTGATCCAGCTGGAGGAAACCGACCGTTTCCTCAATCGGTACTTGCAGCGTGCGGACCTAGACCCCGAGCGCCTGAACGAGGTTGAAAGCCGTATCCAGGCCTTGCATGCCGCAGCGCGCAAATACAGGTCGCGGCCGGAAGAGCTGCCTGGGTTGCTCGAATCCTGGCAAGCGCGCATGGCGGAGCTTGAGTCCGCGAACGACAACGGCCAGTTACACCAAGAGGAAGAACATGCGCGCGCCGGCTATGACGCGTTGGCGCAGCGCTTGAGTGCCGCGCGCCAGCAGGCAGCGCTAAGCCTCGGCGACAAGATCAGCGCCGAAATGCAGCGGCTTTCATTGAGCGGTGGCAAGTTTGCCGTGGCGCTCAATGCGCAGGAGCCCGCAGCGACAGGGAACGAACAAGTCGAGTTCCTGGTGGCCGGCCATGCCGGCGTGGCGCCGCGCCCTTTATCCAAGGTGGCTTCGGGCGGCGAGCTGTCGCGTATCAGCCTGGCGATTCGCGTCGTCACGGCGCAGCAGGGCGATACGCCGACCATGATTTTTGACGAGGTGGATGTCGGCATCGGCGGCAGCGTGGCCGAAGTGGTCGGGCAACTGCTCAAGACATTGGGCAGCCAGCGGCAGGTGCTGGTGATTACCCATTTGCCGCAGGTGGCGGCGCAGGGCGCTCAGCATCTGCGTGTGAGCAAGCATTTGCAGGATGGCCAGACTCTGAGCCGGATCGAGGCGCTGACGCATGCGCAACGCGTCGACGAGGTGGCGCGCATGCTGGGCGGGGTGGAGATCACCGAGACGACGTTGCAGCACGCGAGCGAGATGTTGGCTGCCAGTGATTAAGAACCTGTTCAAAGTCTTTTTATCGGTACGCATGACTTGAAAACGCGTCCGGTCAAGACGCAGTCCGCAGGTAATGCTCATTGCCTTGCCAAGGACTGCAACGCAGAACGGGCGCGTTTTCAACTCATGCCCTGCGGGTTGAACCGGCAAGGCAGCCGCTGCTGCGTTGCAAATCCTCGCCGGGCAATGAGCACGTCTGCGGTTTGCGCCTTGCTTCAGCTGCCTTGCCGATTCAACGTATCCTATAAAAAGACTTTGAACAGGTTCTGAGCCGGCCGGGCATGTAAAAATCTGGAATGGCGGCAATATGCCTGAAAACCGGCTTTGATGTCGTGGTATATTACGCCATTTCTTGCCAAAGTCGTGGTGTGATGCGTCATATAATTCTTTTAGCTGCGCTGCTGTGCGCAGCCTGCAGCTCTGCACTGCCTTCCTTCAAGCCTTACAAGATGGACATCCAGCAAGGCAATGTCGTGACATCGAAGATGATGTTGCAATTGCGGCCTGGCATGACCAAGTCGCAGGTGCGCTTCATCATGGGTTCGCCATTGATCCAGGATAGCTTCCACCGCGACCGCTGGGATTATTTCTACCAGATGCGCAAGGGCGGCAAAGTCATAGAGCAGCGCCGCGTCATCATGGAGTTCGAGAACGATGCCTTGAAGCGTGTGCGCGGCGATGTCGTTCCCGCCTCGCCGGAAGATACCGCGGTGACGGCGGCAACGCCTGCCGCACCCATCGTGGTAGAGCCGAAGGCGCCGGAAAAGAAAGGTATGCTCGATCGCCTGAAATTCTGGAAGAGTGATGACGAGCAGCGCAGCGGAGCCGAATATTACGACATGAAGCCGACCGCCCCGGTCGTGCAGGAAGACCCTGTTGCGCCGAGAAAGGTTGTGCCGGAGCTGGCAGCTCCCGGCGTTGCGCCTGCAGCTGCTCCAGCTACAGTCCAGCCGTCGACACCTCAGTCCGCTACCCAGCCGGCGCCAGCAAAGCCTGCGGCCAAGCCCGCAGTGCAACCTGTCGCCGGTGCAGCTGCGGCAACCCAGCCAACCGTTGATGCGGATGAGGAAGAGGATGATGACGACTTGCCATCTGAGGATGAGCCCGGCTACTTCGAACGCATGCTGGAAAAGATCGGCTTCTAGGTTTGCGGGATAGCTCACTTAAGCTTGCGTGGCAGTTTAGAGTAACTAACAAAACTCTCCTGACGTTGTTGCTCTACCTTGTCGTACTGCTTGTACTGTCTGCGTCAGAGCGCCTAGTCAGGATCGCTTCGCTGAGTTTTGTTAGCCACTCTTAATCAATCAATGAATATGGTTTGAAAATGCAAAAAATCGTCATTGCCGGTTGTTCCGGCCGCATGGGGCATGCCCTGCTCGAAGGAGTGTTTGAGGATGAAGGGCTGAAATTGCATGGCGCGCTCGATCGTGCGGATAGTCCGCAGGTTGGACGCGATGCCGGCGAGCAGTTCGGACGCGAGACCGGCGTCAAGATCACCGCTGATATTGCCGTAGCAATCCAGGGTGCGGACGTACTGGTGGATTTCACCCGTCCGGAACCCAGCCTGGAATACCTCGAAGCCTGTCGCCAGGCAGGTGTAAAGCTGGTGATTGGCACCACTGGCTTCAGTAACGAGCAAAAGCAGCAAATCGAGCGTGCGGCGCACGATGTGGCCATTGTGTTTGCGCCGAACATGAGCGTGGGCGTGACATTGCTGATCAACCTGGTGCAGGCCGCGGCCAAGGTGCTGGACCAGGGCTACGATGTGGAAATCATCGAGGCGCACCACCGCTTCAAGGTGGATGCGCCTTCCGGCACGGCGTTGCGCCTGGGCGAAGCGGCCGCCGAGGCATTGGGCCGCAACTTGGATGAGGCTGCAATCTATGGCCGTCAGGGCGTGACCGGCGAGCGCGATCCTAATACTATCGGTTTTGCCACTGTGCGCGGCGGCGACGTGGTGGGGGATCACACCGTGCTGTTCGCCGGTATCGGCGAGCGCGTGGAACTGACGCACAAGGCATCCAGCCGCGCCACTTTCGCGCTCGGGGCGCTGAGGGCTGCGAAGTTCCTCGCTGACCGTAAGACGGGGCTGTACGACATGCAGGATGTGCTTGGGCTGAAAAAATAATCGATTGGTGCTAGACGGTCATGCGCAATGACCGTGATGTGAAAATTGTTTAAGGCGCGCGTTGAAGACAATGCCGCTTTAGGCTATAATTCTGCAAAAATTAAAGCGGGATGGGCGGGAGCCCGTCCCGCTTTGCACATCCGCTTTCCGTGCTTGTCTTTGTGCGGAATATCAAATAGTTACAAGGAGTTAGAATTGCCGCAAACCCCAGCCGTACTTGTGCTCGCAGACGGGACAGTGTTCAGGGGCATTTCAATCGGTGCCTTGGGTGAGACTGTAGGGGAGGTGGTTTTCAACACCTCCATCACCGGTTATCAGGAAATTCTCACCGACCCATCCTATACCAAGCAAATCGTGACATTGACCTACCCGCATATCGGCAACGTCGGGGTCAATGTGGAGGACGTCGAGTCCGGGCACGTCTATGCAAGCGGCCTCGTCATTCGCGACCTGCCCTTGCTGAGCAGCAGCTGGCGCAGCGAGAAACCCCTGTCAGAATACCTGGCCGAAAACAACGTGGTGGCCATTGCCGATATCGATACCCGCAAACTCACTCGCATCCTGCGTGAAAAAGGCGCGCAGGCAGGCTGTATCATCGCCGGCGAGGTGGACGAGGCGCGCGCGCTGGAGTTGGCGCGCAGCTTCCCTGGCCTGGCCGGCATGGACCTGGCCAAGGTGGTCAGCCGCAAGGACGCCGGCACATTTGATCTGGGCGAATGGAAGCTTGGGGAAGGCTATGCCGCCCAAGATCATGCCAAGTTCAACGTGGTCGCTTTCGACTACGGCGTCAAGCACAACATCCTGCGCATGTTGGTGGAGCGCGGCTGCAAGGTCACCATCCTCCCAGCCCAGGCGACTGCCGAGGAAGCGTTGGCGTTGAATCCCGACGGGATATTCCTTTCCAACGGCCCGGGAGACCCGGAGCCTTGCGATTACGCGATCAAGGCCATCAGCACATTGGTCGATACCGGGGTGCCAGTATTCGGCATCTGCCTGGGGCACCAACTGCTGGCCCTCGCGAGCGGCGCCAAGACCGTCAAGATGAAGTTCGGCCATCACGGCGCCAACCATCCGGTGCAGGACCTGGACGACAAGCGCGTGTTCATCACCAGCCAGAATCATGGCTTTGCGGTCGATCCTGAAAGTCTGCCTGCCAACCTCAAGTCTACCCATGTCTCCTTGTTCGATGGCAGCCTGCAAGGGATCGCCCGTACCGACAAGCCTGCGTTCAGCTTCCAGGGCCATCCGGAAGCCAGCCCGGGCCCTAACGAGATGAGCTACCTGTTTGACCGCTTCATCAACCTGATGGGACAGCAAAAGCAATAAATACCATGGCAAAACGTACCGATATCAAATCCATACTCATCATAGGCGCCGGCCCGATCGTGATCGGCCAGGCCTGTGAATTCGACTATTCCGGCGCCCAGGCATGCAAGGCGTTGCGTGAGGAAGGCTACCGCGTCATCCTGGTCAACTCCAACCCGGCGACCATCATGACCGACCCGGACATGGCGGATGCAACCTACATCGAGCCCGTCACCTGGCAAATCGTCGAGAAGATCATTGCCATCGAGCGCCCGGACGCCTTGCTGCCGACCATGGGCGGGCAGACTGCCTTGAACTGCGCATTGGACCTGGCCAAGCATGGCGTGCTGGAAAAATACAATGTCGAGCTGATCGGCGCTTCCAAGGAAGCCATCGACAAGGCCGAGGACCGCGAGAAGTTCAAGCAGGCCATGACCAAGATCGGCCTGGGCTCCGCCCGCTCAGCAGTGGCGCACAGCATGGAAGAGGCGCTGCAGGTGCAGGCCTCGATCGGTTATCCCGCCATCATCCGCCCGTCGTTCACCATGGGCGGCAGCGGCGGCGGCATTGCCTACAACCGTGAAGAGTTCATCACGATTTGCGAGCGCGGCCTCGAGGCCTCTCCGACCAGCGAGCTGCTGATCGAGGAATCCCTGCTCGGCTGGAAAGAATACGAGATGGAAGTGGTCCGTGACAGCAAGGACAACTGCATCATCATCTGCTCCATCGAGAACCTTGACCCGATGGGCGTGCATACCGGCGACTCGATCACTGTGGCGCCGGCGCAGACCCTGACCGACAAGGAATACCAGATCATGCGCAACGCCTCTCTGGCGGTATTGCGCGAGATCGGCGTGGATACCGGCGGCTCCAATGTGCAGTTCGCGATCAATCCCGACGACGGCCGCATGATCGTGATCGAGATGAACCCGCGCGTGTCGCGCTCATCCGCCTTGGCCTCCAAGGCCACTGGTTTCCCGATTGCCAAGGTGGCAGCCAAGCTTGCGGTTGGTTTTACGCTAGACGAGCTGCGCAACGAGATTACGGGCGGCGCGACACCGGCTTCCTTCGAGCCTTCCATTGATTACGTCGTCACCAAGATCCCGCGTTTCGCGTTCGAGAAATTCCCGCAGGCCGATTCCCGCCTGACGACGCAGATGAAGTCCGTGGGCGAAGTGATGGCGATCGGCCGCACTTTCCAGGAATCGTTCCAGAAGGCCCTGCGCGGCCTTGAAGTGGGCGTGGATGGCTTGGATGAAAAGACTGTCGACCTGGACGAAATTCAGAAGGAACTTGGCGAGCCCGGCCCTGAGCGTATCTGGTATGTGGGCGATGCGTTCCGCGCCGGCCTGACGGTGGACCAGATATTCGACCTTTCCAAGATCGACCGCTGGTTCCTGGTGCAGATTGAGGACATCATCAAGCGCGAGCAGGCGCTCAAGGGCCGCCACCTCGCCGACCTGGATCGCGACGCGCTGTTCCAGCTCAAGCGCCGCGGCTTCTCCGACAAGCGCCTCGCCAGGCTGCTGGGCACAGACCAGCATGCCGTGCGCGCCTACCGCCAGGCATTGAACGTGCGTCCGGTCTACAAGCGCGTGGATACCTGCGCCGCAGAATTCTCGACAGACACCGCCTATATGTACTCCACCTATGAGGAAGAGTGCGAGGCGCAGCCGACCAGCAAGAAGAAGATCATGGTGCTGGGCGGCGGACCAAATCGTATCGGCCAGGGCATCGAGTTCGACTATTGCTGCGTGCATGCCGCCTTCGCGATGCGCGAAGATGGCTATGAGACCATCATGGTCAATTGCAACCCGGAAACCGTTTCCACCGATTACGACACTTCCGACCGCCTCTATTTCGAGCCATTGACGCTGGAAGACGTGCTGGAAATCGTGGCGTTGGAAAAGCCGGAGGGCGTGATCGTGCAGTATGGCGGACAGACTCCGCTCAAACTCGCGCGCGACCTGGAGAAGGCCGGCGTGCCCATCATCGGCACCAGCCCTGATGCGATCGACCGTGCGGAAGACCGCGAGCGCTTCCAGCAGATGCTGCAGGAACTCGACCTGAAGCAGCCGCCCAACCGCACGGCGCGTACGCCTGAAGAGGCGATCCGCCTGGCACAGGAAATCGGCTATCCATTGGTGGTACGTCCTTCTTACGTACTGGGTGGCCGCGCGATGGAAATCGTGCATGAGCAGGCACAGCTCGAGCGCTACATGCGCGAGGCCGTCAAGGTGTCCAACGAGTCCCCGGTATTGCTCGACCGCTTCCTTAACGATGCGCTCGAAGTGGATGTGGATGCGCTTTCCGACGGCGAAGACGTGATCATCGGAGGCATCATGGAGCACGTGGAACAGGCCGGCGTTCACTCAGGCGATTCCGCATGTTCGCTGCCGCCATACAGCTTATCGGCTGCGATGCAGGACGAGTTGCGCGAGCAGACCGTCAAAATGGCAAAGGCGCTGGGCGTAGTCGGTCTCATGAACGTGCAGTTCGCGATTCAGGGCAATACTGTTTACGTGCTAGAAGTTAATCCGCGCGCGTCCCGCACTGTACCGTTCGTATCAAAGGCCTGCGGCCTGCAACTGGCCAAGATCGCAGCGCGCTGCATGACCGGGCGCAAGCTCAAGGAGCAGGGCGTGACCCGCGAGGTCGTGCCGCCTTACTATTCCGTGAAGGAAGCGGTATTCCCATTCATCAAGTTCCCCGGCGTGGATACCATCCTAGGTCCTGAAATGAAATCCACAGGCGAGGTGATGGGCGTGGGCAAGACCTTTGCCGAAGCCTTCGTCAAGTCGCAGCTCGGCTCCGGCACCAAGCTGCCCAAGGGCGGCAAGGCGTTCATCAGCGTACGGCGCGAAGATCGCGAGCGCGTGGTCGAAATCGCACAGGCCCTGGCCGGGCTCGGGTTCCAGCTGGTGGCTACCCGCGGCACTGCCGGCGCGTTGACCGAAGCCGGATTGAGCGTGACGCCGGTGAACAAGGTGGCGGAAGGACGCCCGCACATCGTGGACATGATCAAGAACGGCGAGATTAGCTTTATTGTCAATGTGACCGAGGACAAACGTGCCGTGGCGGACTCCTATGAAATCCGCCGCAGCGCCCTGCAGCAGAAGGTGACCTATTACACCACGCTGGCCGGTGCCAAGGCTGCCTGCATCGGCATGGCTCACATGCAGGAACTGGAAGTGCAGTCCTTGCAAAGCTTGCATAAGCAGCTTCCTAAGTAATAAGATAGTTGCGAACCAGACCACGCCTGTACTTCCAGGTGTGGTTTTTATTTTTATTCACGGCATGCATGCCCGAGGCCCGGCAAGAAATGCTTCGTTATCTTTATCAATGCGGAATTCCAGGGAATAACAAATGAATCAGATTCCAATCACAGTCAAAGGCGCCGAACTGCTCAAGGCGGAACTGCAGCGCCTGCGCAGCGTCGACCGCCCCCAGGTGATCCAGGCGATTGCGGAAGCGCGCGCCCAGGGCGATCTTTCTGAAAATGCGGAGTATGATGCCGCCAAGGAACGTCAAAGTTTTATCGAGGGGCGGATTGCCGAGATCGAGGCCAAGCTGTCGAATGCGATGGTCATCGACCCGGTCACCTTGAATGCGGATGGCCGCTGCGTGTTCGGCGCCACTGTCGAAGTGGAAGATCTCGATAGCGGCGATGTCGCCACCTATCAGATCGTGGGCGATGACGAGGCCGACATCAAGAGCGGTAAGATTTCGATCGGCTCGCCGATTGCGCGGGCATTGATCGGCAAGGTCGAAGGCGATGTCGCCGAAGTGGTGGCCCCGGGCGGCCTGCGTTCCTATGAAGTGCTTAACGTGCAATACATCTAACATCTAAACAAGGCGGCGGTATGAACGTATGGTCTGACCGGTTGGCATTGATCGTCATTACCTTGTGGGTAGGGGCTTTATGGGTGGTGGGCTATGTCGTGGCACCTAGCCTGTTCGGCCAGCTTGCGGCAGACAAGCAGCTGGCCGGCAACCTGGCGGGACGATTGTTTGAGCTGGTAGCCTACATCGGTTTTGCCAGTGCGGCCTATCTGTTGCTGCACCGCTTGCTGCGTTCAGGAGTGTTCGCATTGAAGCAAGGCTTTTTCTGGGCCGTGGTCATCATGCTCCTGATCGCGATCGGCGGGCAGTTAGTCATACAGCCCATGATGGCGGAGTTGAAGGCGCAGGCTCTGCCTTCCGACGTGATGCATAGCGACTTTGCGGACCAGTTCAGCCTGGTGCACGGGATTGCCAGCGTGGGATACCTGATTCAGAGCCTATTGGGGCTGGTGCTGGTTTTCAAGGCGAGGCAATAAGCCAAAGCCGCATGCAAGCCTGGGTGGCCCAGGTTGCGTGCGGCTTCATTGTCTTTTATTTGGGGATCGTGATCCTGGGCTGCTCTGCCTGGCGGTAGATAATGAGCTGCTTGCCGATATGGTGCACGGGAATGGCGCCGGTCTTCTCGCAGATTTCCTGCAGCATGGCTACCCGGGCTGCGCGGTCATCGCCGAATACCTTGATCTTGATCAGTTCATGCGACTTCAGGCTGACTTCAATCTCTTTCAAGACCTGCTCCGACAGGCCGTTATTACCTATCATCACTACAGGATGCAGGTCGTGGCCCAGGCCACGCAAAAAGCTGATTTGTTTGGAATTCAATTGATTTATCTTGTTGATTCGAAAAGGCTCGCAGTTTAGCAGATGAAACGCCGACCTACCAGTAAAGCTTGGTTGCAGGAGCATGTGAATGACGAGTTCGTCAAGCGTGCGCAACGGGATGGCTATCGCGCCCGCGCAGCCTACAAATTGCTAGAGATCGATGAAAAAGACCAGCTGATCAAGCCGGGCATGACGATCGTCGACCTGGGGTCCGCACCCGGAAGCTGGTCGCAAGTGGCAATCCAGCGTCTTGCCGGGCAAGGGCGCGTGATCGCCCTGGATATCCTGGAAATGCCGCCGGTGCCCGGTGTGGAGTTCATCCAGGGGGATTTCCGCGAAGAGGAAATCCTACAGGCCCTGGAAAAAAGCCTGAATGGCAAGCCGGTAGACCTTGTAATTGCAGATATGGCCCCCAATATCAGTGGCATCAGTGACGTGGACCAGGCAAGGGCGGCCTACCTCACCGAGCTTGCACTGGAGTTTAGCCGGGAATGGTTGAAACCGGGGGGCAATTTCCTGGTCAAAGTGTTCATCGGCTCCGGCTTCGACGAGATTGTGCTGGCAATGCGTGAAAGTTTCGAGAAAGTAGTGACGCGCAAACCCAAGGCGTCGCGGGACCGCAGCAGTGAAGTTTATCTTCTGGGCCTGAAGCGCAAGAATGCCTGAATTGTGGGGCATGACGGTGCAAATAGGTTTAGAATAAAGCAGTAAATGTCCATTGAATAAGGATCAGGACTTTGAATAACATCGTAAAGAACGTTGCCATCTGGCTGATTGTGGCCCTGGTGCTCATGACGGTTTTCAACCAGTTCGGCCCCAAGGGTTCTTCCGAGAGCCAGGTGGTGTATTCGCAGTTCATCAATGAGGTGAAAGAGGGCAGGATCGCCAAGGTCACCATCGACGGACGCGTGCTGCGCGGCGTGACCAACGAAGGCCGCAAGTTCAATACCTATGCGCCTTCCGACCCATGGCTGGTGTCCGACTTGCTCAAGAACAACGTGACGGTGGAAGCCAAGCCCGACGAGGAGCCATCCATCCTCATGAGCATCTTCGTGTCATGGTTCCCCATGCTGCTGCTAATCGGCGTCTGGATTTTCTTTATGCGCCAGATGCAGGGCGGCGGCAAGGGCGGTGCGTTCTCGTTCGGCAAGAGCAAGGCGCGCCAGCTCGATGAAAACTCTAACCACACTACTTTCGCGGATGTGGCTGGTTGCGACGAAGCCAAGGAAGAGGTTTCCGAACTTGTGGAATTCCTGCGCGACCCGACCAAGTTCCAGAAGCTGGGCGGACGCATCCCGCGCGGCGTGCTGATGGTGGGCCCTCCAGGGACCGGTAAGACATTGCTTGCCAAAGCCATCGCCGGCGAAGCCAAGGTGCCTTTCTTCACGATTTCCGGTTCCGACTTTGTTGAAATGTTCGTCGGCGTGGGCGCTGCGCGCGTGCGCGACATGTTCGAGCAGGCCAAGAAGAATTCGCCTTGCATCATCTTTATCGATGAAATCGATGCCGTGGGCCGCCATCGCGGTGCGGGCACCGGTGGCGGCAACGACGAGCGCGAACAGACCCTTAACCAGATGTTGGTTGAGATGGACGGTTTCGAGGCCAATTCCGGCGTGATCGTGATCGCTGCGACCAACCGTGCCGATGTGTTGGACAAAGCATTGCTGCGTCCCGGCCGTTTCGACCGCCAGGTGATGGTGGGCCTGCCCGACATCCGCGGCCGTGAGCAAATCCTCAAAGTGCACATGCGCAAGGTGCCTATCGACGCCGACGTCAAGGCCGATATCCTCGCGCGGGGCACGCCGGGCTTCTCGGGCGCCGACCTGGCCAACCTGGTCAATGAGGCGGCGCTGTTCGCTGCGCGCCGCAACAAGCGTACCGTGGACATGCAGGACTTCGAGGATGCCAAGGACAAGATATTCATGGGTCCAGAACGCAAGTCCATGATCATGCGCGAGGAAGAGCGCCGCAATACGGCTTACCATGAATCCGGCCATGCCGTGGTTGCAGCCCTGCTGCCGCACGCCGACCCTGTGCACAAGGTGACCATCATGCCGCGTGGCTGGGCGCTAGGCCTGACCTGGCAATTGCCCGAGCACGACCGCATCAGCAACTACAAGGACAAGATGCTGGAGGAAATCTCCATCCTGTTCGGCGGCCGCATCGCGGAAGAGATCTTCATGAACCAGATGTCGACCGGTGCTTCCAACGACTTCGAGCGCGCCACCAAGATCGCGCGCGACATGGTCACCAAGTACGGCATGTCCGATGTATTGGGCACCATGGTGTACGCAGGCAACGAGCAGGACTCCTTCTTTGGCAGCATGTCGGCCAAGACCGTGTCCGAGGCGACCCAGCAAAAGGTGGATGCGGAAATCCGCCGCATCCTGGACGAGCAATATGCCGTGGCGCGCAAGCTGCTGGAAGACAACCGCGACAAGGTGGAAGTGATGACGGCGGCCTTGCTGGAATGGGAAACCATCGATGCGGAACAAATCCAGGACATCATGGAAGGCAAGCCGCCACGTCCGCCCAAGCCAGCGCCATCCAGCAGCAAGCCTGCCGCAGATAGCGACAATGGCGGCGGCACGACCACAGAGCCAGCGCCACAGCCTGCTGCCAAAGCCTGATTCAGTTCCCGCTTCTAGGCCACATTGACTCGAAAGCAAACACTTCGGGACTTGTGGCCTTTATTGTTTCCGTCTGTTGATGAAATATGCCAATCTGTAACCAATTCATTTGCGGCAAGTACCAGCTTGACCTCACCCGGCCCCATGTCATGGGCATCGTCAATGTCACTCCGGATTCCTTTTCAGACGGCGGGCGCTATGCCTCGACCGAGCTGGCCGTCTCGCATGCCTTACAGCTGGTAGCCGAGGGAGCTGATATTCTCGACATCGGCGGCGAGTCGACCCGGCCCAATGCGACGCCAGTCGGTTTGGAGGAGGAGCTGGAGCGGGTGATTCCCGTGATAGAGCGCCTGGCAAGGGAAGTCGATGTGCCGCTTTCCATTGACACCTATAAGCCGCAAGTGATGCGCGAAGCGGTGAAAGCCGGTGCCGCCATCATCAACGACATTCGCGGCTTGCAGGAGCCTGGCGCATTGCAGGCGGCTGTGGAAGGCAATGCCGGGGTTTGCGTCATGCATATGCAGGGGACGCCGCAGACCATGCAGCAGGACCCGGTCTATCAGGACGTGGTGCAGGAAGTAAAGGCATTCCTGCTGCAACGCCTGCAGGCATGTGCAGCGGCGGGCATCCCTGCCGAACGCATCGTGCTCGACCCGGGCTTCGGTTTCGGCAAGCGCACGGTGCATAATATTGCCCTGCTCAACGGCCTGCCGGATATCCTGGAGCTGGGCCGACCCTTGCTGGTCGGCTTGTCGCGCAAGTCCGTGCTTGGGCAGATCGTCGGTAGTGACGTCGATCAACGGCTGCATGCCAGCCTGGCGGCGTCGGTGATTTCGGCAATGAAGGGCGGCCGTATCGTGCGGGTGCACGACGTGAAGGCCACGGTGGATGCGCTCAAGGTAGTCGATGCCGTCATCAATGCATGAGCGGCGCTGGTAAAAAATTTAACGAGTCATAAAAAATGAGCAGAAAATATTTTGGTACGGATGGTGTGCGCGGCAAGGTGGGGACATTTCCCATCACCCCGGATTTTGTCATGCGTCTGGGTTATGCGGCGGGCCGCGTATTGACACGCATGGACCATCACCTGGCGCCCGGCACCAAGCCGCTGGTGATTATCGGCAAGGATACCCGCATCTCGGGGTATATGTTCGAGACGGCACTGGTCTCCGGCCTGTGCGCAGGCGGCGTCAATGTCCGTATCACCGGGCCGTTGCCGACGCCCGCCATCGCGCATGTGACCCGAGCGCAGCGTGCGCAGGCCGGCATCGTGATTTCGGCATCCCATAACCCGTTTGATGATAACGGCATCAAGTTTTTCTCGGCGCAGGGCACCAAGTTGCCGGACGAGGTAGAACTTGCCATCGAGGCCGAATTGGACCAGCCCATGGAGCTGGTCCCGACGGAGCAGATCGGCCGGGTAAAGCGGATTGACGACGCAGCAGGCCGCTATATCGAGTTCTGCAAGAGCACTTTCCCTAATGCGTTGGATTTGCGCGGGCTGAAGATCGTGCTCGATTGCGCTAACGGGGCGACCTACCATGTGGCCCCTCCGGTATTCCATGAGCTGGGCGCCGAAGTCATCAGCATCGGTACCCAGCCGAATGGCTTGAACATCAACCTGGACGTCGGCTCCACCCATCCGGAGTCCTTGCAGCAGGCCGTGGTAGAGCACCAGACCGACTTAGGCATCGCGTTCGATGGCGACGGCGACCGCGTGGTCATGGTCGACAGCCAAGGCCAACTGCTGGATGGCGACCAGCTGCTCTACATCATCGCCCACCATCGTCATCAACGTGGCCGGTTGGGTGGCGGGGTGGTCGGCACCCTCATGACCAACCTGGCGCTCGAACATGCGCTTGGCAAAGAGGGCATCCCGTTCCAGCGTGCCAAGGTTGGTGACCGCTACGTGCTGGAATTGCTCAATGCCAATGAATGGCAACTGGGCGGGGAAAATTCTGGGCACATCCTCTGTCTGGACAAGCACAGCAGCGGCGATGGCATCATCGCCGCATTGCAGGTGCTGCACGCCTTGCGTGCCTCCGGCCTGACCCTGGCCGACTGGGGCAAGCGCTTGCCGCTCTATCCGCAGGTGCTCATCAACGTCAAGGTCGCGCAACGCATTGACCTGGACGGTAACGCTGCATTGCAGGCTGCTGTTAAAACTGCCGAGGACGCATTAAACGGTAGCGGCCGCGTCTTGCTGCGCGCTTCCGGCACGGAGCCCAAGATCCGCGTCATGGTCGAAGGGCAGGACCGATCTCTGGTGCAGCGCTTGGCTGAGGACATTGCCGCTGTTGTGCGGCAAGCAGCAGGAAACTAAGGCGGCTAAAAAACTCTCCTGGCGTTGTTGCTTGTCTTGCCATACTACTTTTACTGTCCTCGGCAGAGTGCCTAGCCAGGACCAGCTTTGCTGGGTTTTATTAGCCGCTCTAAAAGTGTCTGTCATCATAAATTCAGCGTAGTGACACGGTTTTGTCATGAGGGAGTGCGAATCTGCGCCCATGCATAACCGACCGCTGACAAATTATCTTGAACGTATCTGTGCGCTGGACAGTGCCTTGTGCATCAAGGTCAATCGCAGCAGCCATTATCGTTTGGTGCGCTGGAGTTTCCGTCTGGTGAGCCGTCTGGGTGATGGCATGTTCTGGTATGCCATCATGCTGGGCCTTATCCTCACGCAAGGCGAGGCCGGCATTGCGGCCAGCCTGCATATGATGGTCGTAGGCCTGAGCGGAACGTTGATTTACAAATGGCTCAAGGGCAAGACCCTGCGCCCAAGGCCATATGCTGTGCACCAGGACGTCTGGCTAGCCGGGAAGCCGCTCGATAAGTTCAGCTTCCCCTCGGGCCATACCCTGCATGCCGTGGCATTCAGCATGGTGGCCTTGGCCTATTACCCGGAACTCAGCATGCTGATCTTGCCGTTTGCTGTGCTGGTGGCAATGTCGCGCGTGGTGCTGGGGTTGCATTATCCGAGCGATGTGCTGGCAGGTGCTGCAATTGGCGCCTTGATCGCCTCGATATCTTTCTTTTTCGTCTAGCTGTTTCTATTTCCCTCACATCATTGCAATGGCGAGCGCAGCGAAGCCAAGTGAGGGTTTGACTTGTTTTCCCCGTCTGGCTGCGCCGAGTAGCGCAAATCTGTCTGGAAAATGAGCTTGCGTCTGTCTGAGCGTAGCGAGTTCAGCAAGCGCCCAGACAGATTGAGCCACGCAGGGGACCGGGAGCTTTGCTCCCGGCGCAGACTCCGGGGTCGCCTTTTATTTGGTCCCTTTATTTTGGCGAAGCAAAATAAAGGGGCTCGCTGACAAGCGAAAGACAACGGGTCAATCACCTGTGATAGTGGTCAAGACCATGGTTGCTTAACTTACTATCCAAGCTCCAACCCTCCACCCAATCAAACTCAACGGTTTTTAGTCTGCATCTATGCTGTGATTGCGCGAGGATGGGTTTCGCCTCGCCGGGCGAACCTATTTCTTTTGTTTCGCCAAAAGAAATAGGTGAAAGAAAACGAAGTTTCGGCGGAGCCAAAAGGCGACCCGATTGTCTGCGTCCCTACACTACGTTCCGGGCAACCTGCGTTGCTCGCTTTTAATGGGGACTGGCTGAACTCGCTGCGCTCAAACAGACGCCAGTCCTGTTTCCATTAAAAGCTGTGCTACTCGGCGCAGCCAGACGGGAGGAAAACCAAAGCGACTTGGCTTCGCTGCGCTCGCCCTTGCGGGCAGGTAGGATCAGTAAAAATACTCGATCGGACTATTGAGCCTGCGCTTGAGGTCAGCCAGGCAGCGCTTGCGCCAGCGTTGCATCTGCTCGCTTGGCACGTGGTTGAGCTCCGGCTCCCAGTGCGGCCTGCCGCCTTGCAATAGGGTGCCGATATGACCGAGTGCGCTCTGGGTCCTGGCTATGTAGAAGGCAAAATTGCGGAACAGGCGCTTATCCATGAGCCGCATGCCATGGTAGATCATGCCTGGCAGGCGGGATACGCGCAGCAGACGGTCGGCTTTTCCCAGTCTGGATATGGTGCGCGTGGCTTCAGCCGGACTGCAGTTGAAGTAGGGGGCGATAAAGTGTCCCAAGGTATGCCGATGGTTGAGCAACAGTTGTGCAGGGGTATGCTCCAGTAAAGGGGCCAGGTAGGCATCCATGGCCCATTCCGCGCCAATGTGCGTGATCATGCTGCCTTCCATCCACATGGCTTCATGGGCGGGAACGAAGTGATTGTGCGCGATGACGTCTATGTAGAGGTGGCTGGCGTAGCCGATGGCAATTGCGGTTTCCTCATCGCCGCTGGCATTGGCCAACATTTGATGGGCGTTTTCCCAATAATGGCTGTGGCTGAAGCGCGGCGATACGATGGCGAGGTCCGGCAGGCATGCCCCTGCCATCACCAGTTGCGGGAAGCGGCTGATGGCGCGTTGCAGGCGCGGGTCGAGCAACGGCATTGCCCAGAGCAGCGAGTGGGCGAAGTAGACATGGGTGACCAGGCCCCAGGCCTGGGCGTCCGCACTGTAGCCCACGATTGGCGTGAACCACAGCAATGAAGTCAATATCTTGCCGGTATTCATGCCGTTAATGTGCTGGCTGGCAATGAATGGATTGTGGCAATTCCGTGATGTTATCGTGACAATGGCAGGGGCTGCCGGCAATTTGCTATACTGCCGCGCTCAATCTCCCACATTCTGTTCCGAGGAATTCATGGAAAGTCCGTACAAGGGCAAGACCGGTTTGCGTCGTCTGATCAATGCGTTTGGCTACTCTGTCGACGGGCTTGCGGCTGCTTACCGCAATGAAGACGCGTTCCGCCAGGAAGTGCTCATGGCGGTGATCATGATTCCCTTGGCCATTTACCTTGGCAACGATGCGATTGCCAAGGCGTTGATGATAGGCAGCGTGCTGCTCGTTATCATCGTCGAGTTACTCAACTCGGCGGTCGAGGCGACGGTAGACCGGATTTCGCTGGAAAACCACCAGCTTGCCAAGCGCGCCAAGGATATCGGCAGTGCCGCCGTATTGATTTCCCTAATCAACCTGGTGGTGGTCTGGAGCCTGTTGATCTTCGGCTAAAGTATTTTCGCCAGCCGCAGCCGCGCCTCACCAAAGCGGGGCAGAGAGCAGGCGCAAGCCGATGCTGAGCCAGCGTTCGTCGCTATTGTTGTGCATGCGGTTGCCGTAGGTCGTGTCGATCTGTACCCGGTCCTGTACCAGCCAATAGCGCAAGCCTGCCTGGTAATAGGGACGCGAGCGATGATCTCCATAAGTTTCCGCAATCAGGTCCAATTTGCCTGCGAGCGGGATTTCCGAGCCAAATCCCCAAGTCATGTCAGTCCGGCTTTTTTCCTTGTCGTGCAATGCGCCCAGGTTGGCGTGCAGGATCAACTTGTCGCTGAAGAACGATGCACTGACCGGGACGTAGGCATAGGCGTTGCCCACCATGCTGGAATTGTTGTCCAGCCTGGGATGCTGTGCATAGCCTACGACTAGGCCATAGCCGTAGCTATTGGTTTCCAGCGGCTTGAACAATGCTTTCGCCTGCATCATCAGGTCTGTGTTCTGCGAGGCGCGATCCTCGCGGGTAATAGCCCCGCCGAGCGTCAGCTCCAGGTTCTCCGCCGGGCTGCATCCGGGCAACGCCCAATATTCAGTGCTGTTACGGTTGCGTTTTGCCCATGATTCGAGCTGGCAGCTTTGCGGATCGACAACACGCGCATCGTCGGTAATCATCGGGCGCGCTGCCATGGCGGTTGAGGGCGCCAATAGGGCGAACAATACGAATGAACAGAAAAAATTCCTCATGGCGCAAGTCTAGTCAAAAAATGTGACGAGCGCATGGCAATTCATTGAAGCGTCACAATCCATAGGTATCTTCACCCATATGAGTTTGTTGATACTGGAGCAGGGCGCGTGAAGATATTGTTCATCTCGGATGTGTATTTTCCCCGTGTGAACGGGGTTTCCACCTCGATCCGTACTTTTGTGAGCCAGATGCAGGCGCTGGGCCACGAGGTGCATCTGATCGCGCCGGACTACGGCGTCGCGACGGAAGACGAAGCCTGGATCAAGCGCATTCCTGCTCGCAGCATCTATTTCGACCCGGAAGACAGGGTGATGCGCTACGGTGCCGTACTCAAGCTGCTGCCGGAATTGCGCGACGAGAATTACGATGTCGTGCATATCCATACCCCGTTCGTGGCGCATTATCTCGGCATCAAGCTCGCACGCTTGCTGGACATTCCCTGCCTGGAAACCTACCACACCTTCTTTGAAGACTACATGCACCACTATCTGCCATGGATACCCCAGTCCATGGCCCGCAAGATCGCGATCAGCACGTCACGGCGGCAATGCAATGCGGTCAACGCCGTGATCGCGCCATCGCAGCCCATGCTGGACGCGCTGCGCAGCTATGGCGTCAAGGCCAGCGCAGAGGTGATTCCCACCGGTTTGCAGGAAAAAAGCTTTGAAGAAGCCGACGGCGAGGCTTTCCGCGACCGTTACGGCATTTCGCGCCAGCGGCCCGTGGCCTTGTTCGTGGGCCGGGTCGCCCATGAAAAGAATATCGACTTCCTGTTGCGCATGGCTAACGAGCTACGGCGCCAGCAGCCCGACATGCTGCTGGTCGTTGCCGGGGAAGGGCCGGCGCAAAAACACCTGGAGGACTTGAGTACCGAGCTGGCGCTGGGCGACAACATCAAGTTCATCGGCTACCTGGATCGCAACACCGAACTGAATGCCTGCTACAAGGCGGCGGATGTCTTCGTGTTCGCTTCCAAGACCGAGACGCAAGGCCTGGTGCTGTTGGAAGCGATGGCGCAGGGCGTACCCGTTGTTGCATTGGCCGAGCTGGGCACCAAGTCCATCCTGATAGAAGGCGAGGGCGCGATGATTGCGCCTGAGGATGAGCGTATTTTCGCCTCCAAGGTGTTCAGCCTGTTTGCCAATCCCGGCAAGCGCGCCAAGCTGGGCGAGGCTGCCCTGCATTATGCAGCCAAGCGCTGGACCGCACGCTTGCAGGCCGAGCGCATGCTGCAGTTTTACCAGCGCGTGCAAAGCCGCAGCGCATTTCATGCAATGAACATGGACAACAACCTCAAAGCCCGGGGCGGCTAAGAGCCGCCGACAAAACTCAGTGAAACGATTCTGGCCAGGCGCTCTGTCGACGGCAGTACATGGAGTACGGCAAGGCAGAGCAACAATGCCAGAGGGATTTTGTCAGCCGCTCTAAGAGATAGGCTCTGCCTCGCCCAGGATGCCGGCTTGATGCTAAGCTAGCCTGGTCTGGCATAGTGGGGAGGCAATGTGAGAATGATCGTCCTGGGCAGCGGCGTGATCGGCGTGACGACTGCTTGGTATCTTGCCGAGGCCGGGCATGAAGTCATCGTGCTGGACCGCCAGCCCGGTCCAGCGCTTGAAACCAGCTTTGCCAACGCCGGGCAGGTTTCTCCCGGCTATGCCAGTCCCTGGGCCGCGCCGGGCGTTCCCCTCAAGGCGCTCAAGTGGATGCTGCGCCGTCATGCGCCATTGTTCATCAAGCCGGACGGCTCTTGGCGGCAACTGCGGTGGATGTGGCAGTTGCTGCGGAATTGCACGGCCACGCGTTACGAGCAGAACAAGGCGCGCATGGTGCGCCTGGCCGAATACAGCCGCGATTGCCTGGACCAGCTCCGCGCCGATACCGGTATCGAATATGAAGGCAGGCAGCAAGGCACCTTGCAACTATTCCGTACCCAGGAGCAACTGGATGCTGCGGTGCGGGATATCGAAGTGCTGCGCTTTGCTCACGTACCCTTCGAGCTGCTGCCGAGGTCATTGCTTGCCAAGGCGGAACCTGCACTGGAACATGTCAAGCACAAGCTGACGGGCGGCTTGTGGCTGCCGCGCGATGAAACCGGGGATTGCCAACTGTTCACGGTTCGGCTGGCGGAAATGGCGGCGGCCAAGGGCGTGCAGTTCCGTTACGGACAGGAAATCTCCCGTCTCGATATTGAATCCGGCCATGTCAACGGCGTGATAGCGAGTGGCGAGCGCTTGCAGGCGGATGCTTATGTTGTCGCCTTGTCCGCCTACTCCACCGATTTCCTCAAGGGCGTACTCGATTTGCCCGTTTACCCGGTCAAGGGCTATTCCATCACCGTTCCCATCATTGATGAGGCCTCGGCCCCCGTGTCGACCGTGCTGGATGAAACCTACAAGACCGCCGTCACGCGCTTTGACAACCGTATCCGTGTCGGCGGCATGGCCGAGCTGGTCGGCTTCGACCGCCGCCTCAGTCCCAGGCGGGAAGGCACGTTGAGACTGATCGTCGACGACCTGTTCCCCGGCGCCGCCGACCTGAGCCAGACCAGTTTCTGGACCGGCCTGCGCCCCATGACGCCGGATGGCACGCCGATTGTCGGTGCAACATCTATCCCTAACCTGTATCTGAATACCGGCCACGGCACCCTGGGCTGGACCATGGCCTGCGGCTCGGGGAGGCTGCTGGCTGATCTTATTTCAGGTAGAGAAGCGGATATCCAGCATGATGATTTGGGTTTGCAACGGTATGGCAGTCAGTAATCTTTTTCATTTACCTGCTTGGTAAAGCTATTGTCTATCTTAGCGTCATCTTTTGTCTGATAAGTATGTTCTCCTTCAGAAAGTTAGATGGATGGGATAATATCTAAAGCTTGGATGGTTTTTGCTAGTGCGTTCGGATGTAATACTTCACATAAAACAAAACCTCATCAAGATAGATGAGGTTTTGCAGGGAGGCATGGGTAAAACCAATGCGGTTATTGAAAGTGGTGTAACTAAAAATTAGAAGTCGTATCTCATTCCTAAAGTCACATTTCGCGGTACGCCGTAGAATCCATAACCCGTATTCCCCATGCCCGTGTAGTATTTTTTGTCGAAGATGTTGGTGATGTTAAGTGTCGCCGAAAGATTTTTATTGAATCTGTAGCGTGCCATGGCATCAACCACTACATAGTCATCCTGCACGATCCTGTTATTAAAGGCTGTGTAGTATAAGCCGGTTTTCGATATCCAGCGTGCACCGCCACCGATGGTAAGGCCTTGTAAATCGCCAGAAAAACGGTAGGTATTCCATAGTTTCACGGTATCTAGGGGATGCTCTGGCCTCTGCCGAACACCATCAGCGTTTTCCGATCTCGAATGGCTGTAGCTGGTACTGACATTCCAACCAGGAAGTACCTCACCGGCAATTTCTAGGTCAATGCCTTTGGTTTCCACGCCGTCGATGGCACGATAATAAGGCCTGTCCGGAGAATGGTAGCCAGCCAACTCTGTAGTGTTGTCGCGCTTCACTTGATAAATCGCCACATTGGCATTTAGGCTCCCATCATAAAATTCACCTTTCCAGCCTACTTCATAATTTGAGCCTATCTGGGGTTCGATAACCTTGCGATTGATATCGGTAACATTGTTGGGAATGAAGATGTCGGTATAACTGAAATAGACCGATTGTTCCGGCGTCAGGTCATACACTAGCCCAGCATACGGGGTTACTTCACCAGATTTTCCGTAGCCACTTTCCGCAGAGCCATCCCAATAACTGTAAAATTTGTAGTCAGAGGTACGTGCGCCCAGTATGATGTGAAGCCTGTCGATAGGGTTGAGGCGAAGAGCCCCGTAGTAGCCTCGCTGGATAATATAAAAGTCTTGTATACCTGGAGCATCGTTATTAGTTTCTGACACAACTTCGTGGATGCTGGATAGGTTGGCAGTTGTGTTTGATCCGCCTCCATAACTTTCCCAGTGAGACTTGTAGCGACTAAATTCATAGCCAATGATTGCTTGGTGCTCTCTTCCAAATAGAGAAAAAGGACCTTGCATATTGATGGAAGCGGACTTCTGATTCAACGGGTTGATTTGTTTATTTGTTCGGGTTACAGCAAACTCCCCTGTTTCCTTATTTACGGCGCTGCTTCCGGCCTGGCGCATTTGGATACTGTTTGAAATTTCTCGATCAACATCCATGTAGCCTGCGGCTACGGTCAGTTTCCAGTCATTTGCCAATGTCTGATCGATATTGAAGAAATAATTGGTCGTTTCTAACTCTTGGTTCTTATGTTTGGACGTGACCGTGGTGGAGCGAGAGAAATTGGTCAGTTCACCGTTGCTGTAGAACAATGGCACTCCTTGCCCACCATCGACTTCATATTTCTGGTAGTCGATACCGAATCTAACGGTTGTGCTATCCGTGATATCTGCTTCTGCTACGCCATACAGTACATCTCGCTTCTGGCTGTAATAGTCGGTGAAGGTGTCATTGTCTTGTTTGGCACCGACAAAGCGAGCGCGTACCTTGCCGTTTTCCGTCAGTGGTCCTGACACATCAACTTGACCCCGGTAGTCGTTCCAGCGGCCGATATTGCCTGTGATGCTGGCCTGGAATTCTCTGGTGGGTTTCTTGCGTACCATATTGATCATGCCACTTACATCGCCAGCACCGGTCATCAATCCGGTTGCGCCCCGCACAATTTCGATCTTGTCGTAAATCGACATATCGGCGAGGTTTTGCGTCATATTCTGGGTCTGATTCTCCACATGCGTTGTGAGACCATCAAATTGATACTTCGTAATCTCACGACCGCGCGAATAGATACCGAACCGCTCCGATGCATCGCGGTTGATCGTGATCCCAGGGGTTTGCTCCAGCACCTTGGTAATGCTGGTCAGGTTCTGGTCATCCATGCGTTGACGGGTCACGACGCTGATGGATTGCGGTGTGTCCTTGATCGACAGGTTCATCTTGGTGGCGGTGCTGGTGACGCCGGTGGTGTAGGAGCCGGTGCCTTCGGTAATGCCGTTGCGTTCGCGTGTGCTGCTGACGCTGACCTCGGGCATTACGGCAGGGGAGTTTGCTTTTTCAATGGTGTAGCTGTTGGGGGCGTTGCTGGTTGCGATGAGGCCGCTGCCACTGAGCAGTTGATTGATTGCCTGTTGCGGAGTCAGCTTGCCCTTGATGGCTGGCGCTGTTTTTCCATTGAGCAATTCGCCATTGCTGAAAATCTGGATGCCGGTTTGCCGTGAAAGCTCGTTGATGGCATTTGCCAGCGGCTGCGCCTGGATGTTGATGCTGATGCCCTCATCTGCTGCGATGGTAATGGCGGGTGTCATCCCCAGAAGCGCGCCGGCAAAAACCAGCGCCAGCAGCTGCCTGCCGACGGATGGCCGGAGGTTGAAGTCTGTTTTCATTGTGTTGTGATCCCTAAAAGTTGACGTGATGCAATGGCCGTTGCATGAGGGAAGACACGCCAAGATCAGAAATGGAGACAGGGGAAATGAAAATTGTTTACAGCAATATTTATTGCTTATCGCCTGGCCTTGATTTCTACGTTGTCTGCTTGTGGGGTGAGCGTGACGGGCAGGATGGCAGGCAAGGCGCGGGACAGGGATTGCTGATCGCGAGCGCGGAAGCGGCCGGTCAGGCGCAGGTTTGCGGTTTTCTCATTAGCCAAGGTAAATGGCTGGTGGCGGAAGGCATTGATAGCAGGCAGGGCATCTTCAAGGCTGGCATCATTGAATACCAGCCAGCCGGTGCGCCAGGCGGAAGCATCAGCCGCTTGTACCTTGCTGAGTGAGGTGAGGCCATCATGCTTGATTAGCAGGTGGTCGTTGGCAGTCAGATCGTAAGTCTGTGTATGGTCCTGAGCAAGAGCATCTTGTGGTTGGTGGAAGCGCACATGGCCTTGTTCTACACTGACGGCGATTGAGTTGCCCCAATCACTGACGGTGAAAATGGTGCCGACGACTTCGACATCGCCCAGGCGAGTTTCGACATGGAATGGCCGTTTAGCATTGTGTGTGACCTCGAACCTGGCTTCACCAGTGTTCATTGTGACGATACGCTTTTGGCGATACAGCGTGACGTGCAGGCCAGTTTTGGCGTTGAGCGCAAGCTGGCTACCATCAGGCAGTGTGATTTCCTTCACCTCAGCAATGCCGGTGTGATAATCCGCTTCATAGATGGGCTGATGCCAATACCATATGCCTGCTTTGAGCATGGCTGCGCTACATAATGCGATCACGCCCCAGCCTAGCAGTGATTGACGGGTCTTGCGTCTGCCAGAAGGTTTGCCGAATTGCTCCTGCAATTGCGGGGCAATGGAAGAGAGTGAATGTAACTGGCTGGTAGCTTCTTGGTAGGCAGCTTCATGCTCAGACGATTTGCCGCGCCAAACCTCTAGCTGATGTTGCAGGCGCTGGGCGGTTTCTTCAGGCTCGATCTCGATGCGAGCGAGCAGTGTGAGGGCATGTTTGATCAGGCTGGTGGAAGGCTGAGTCATTATCTTGGTTTACTTGCTGTTGTCCTGAAGTGCTTGGCGGATTTCGGCGAAGATAGTGACGCAATCCAAAGTAGATCGCACGACATGTTTGGCAACGGCAGATTCGGTGATGTTGAGGTGAGCGGCAATTTCTTCGCGGCTGTAGCCATACACACGGAACAACAGGAATACATCCCGCCTGCGGGCAGGCATTTCTTCCAGGTGGTTAATCAGCTTGTTGAGCAATTGACGCTGGGAAACTAGCAATTCGGTGGAGGGTGCGCTGGCATTGACTTCTATATGGCTACGTTCGGTGAGCCATTCCAGCACTATCTTGTCATGCCGGGCCAGGTTGATGCAGATATTGTGTGCTGCCTTGAACAATAGCGCTCGCGGCGATTCTATGACAGGGGCTTCGCCGCTGGCAGGCAATGCGTAGCGGTAAATACGTTCGAAGCTGGTTTGGGCAATGTCTGCGGCATCCTCGGCATTGCCCAGCCTGCCGCGCAAGTAGTTGCGCAGCTCCCGATATGAAGCAAGGAGTTCGGTGACGAGAGGGCTGGACATAATGGGAAGTTGCTAGGCTGCAGCAGGAATGGAAAACGGGAATGGTAGCAGGCATACTGATTTTGAATCAAGAATCATTCTCGATTCGAGTCGCGGCATGAAAAAAGCCGGGAGACCCGGCTTGGAGACGACAACTTGCAAAAGCCTAACCGAACTTGCCGGTGATGTAGTCCTCGGTTTCCTTGCGGCTGGGGTTGGTGAAGATCTTGTCGGTATCGTCGTACTCGATCAGCTCGCCCAGGTACATGTAGGCCGTGTAGTCGGAAACGCGCGCAGCCTGCTGCATGTTGTGGGTCACTACCAGGATGGTGAGCTTGTTGCGCAGCTCGGACATCAGCTCTTCGATGTTGGCGGTGGCGATCGGGTCCAGCGCCGAGGTGGGCTCGTCGAACAGCATGATCTCGGGGTCGGTCGCCAATGCGCGGGCGATACAGAGACGCTGTTGCTGGCCGCCGGAAAGATTGAAGGCCAAGTCGTGCAGGCGGTTCTTGACTTCATCCCACAGGGCGGCGCCCTTGAGCGCCTCTTCCACCTTGTCGTCCACCACGCGCTTGTTACGCTCGCCGCGTACGCGCAGGCCGTAGGCGACGTTTTCGTAGATGGATTTCGGGAACGGGTTGGGCTTCTGGAATACCATGCTGATGCGCATGCGCACTTCGATCGGGTCGACGCCATTGTCGAGGATGTTGGTGTTGTCCGGGTGCATGACGATCTGGCCGTCGTACTTGTTGCCGGGGTAGAGGTCGTGCATGCGGTTGAAGCAGCGCAGGAACGTGGACTTGCCGCAGCCGGATGGGCCGATCAGGGCCGTGATGCGCTTTTCGTACAGCGGCATGGTGATGCCCTTGAGCGCCTTGTGGCCGCTGCTGTAGTAGAAGTTCAGGTTGCGTGATTCGGCTTTGACCGGGCTAGTTGTTGTTACCATGATGTCAATATCCTGATTCTGAATTCGTTCTGTTTTATATGCTGTTCTAGTTGGCTTACCACTTGATGTTCTTGCGGATGCGGTAGCGCAGCCAGATGGCGGTGCCGTTCATGAGCAAGGTCACGACGATGATCAAGGCGCCGGTAGCGGCGGCATTGATATGGAAGGCATGGTCCGGGCGCGATAGCCAGTTGAACATCTGGATCGGCAGCACGGTGAATCCGGATTGCAGCCATTCGAAGTTGATGAAAGGCGCCACATCGCTCACAGGGGATGGCGGCAGGAAGGCGATGAAGGTCAATGCGCCGATCGTGATGATAGGGGCGGTTTCGCCCAGTGCGCGCGCCATGCCGATGATGATGCCGGTCAGGATGCCGCCGGAGGAGTAATGCAGCACATGGTGGAACACCACCTGCCACTTGGTCGCCCCGACGGCATAAGCTGCTTCACGGATGGAAACCGGAATGCCGCGAATGGACTCGCGCGTGGTCACGATGACGATGGGCAGGATGAGCAGGCCCAACGTGAGGCCTGCGGTCAGGATGCTTTCACCAAGATTCAGGCCATAGACAAATAGCCCGAGAGCAAGCAAGCCATAGACAATAGAAGGCACGCCAGCCAGGTTGGTGACGTTGATCTCGATCAAATCGGAGAACCAGTTCTTAGGGGCGTATTCTTCCAGGTAGACACCTGCTGCAACACCCATGGGCACGGCAGAGAAGAAGGTCACCAGCATGACCAGCAACGAGCCTACCCAGGCGGACAGCAGGCCAGCGCTGGCGGCACGGCGCGAAGGGTAATTGGTCAGGAAGTCGAGGTTGAAGCGGGGATAGCCATCTATCACCAAATCGATAAACAAGGTGAGCAGGGTGAGCAGGCCGATCATTAAGGCCAGCAAACCGACAATCGAAAAGATAAAGTCGTTGCGCTTGTGCTTGCGGATCATTGTCCGCACTTCGGCGAGGTTTTCCAGTACGGATGCTTGTGTTGTCATGATCAATATACCTCGCGGAATCTCTTGCGGGTGAGGTGGCCGATGATGTTGAATGTCAGCGTCATCAGCATCAGCACCAGGCCGGCCGCAAAAATACTTTGATAGCCAATACTGCCGTGCGGCAGGTCGCCCATGGCGACTTGTACGATATAGGCCGTAATCGTGGCGGCGCTTTCCATTGGGTTGAATGTGAGGTTTGGTTGTTGGCCAGCCGCTAGCGCTACCACCATGGTTTCACCTACTGCACGCGAGATACCCAGGATATAGGCAGCGATGATGCCGGAGATTGCTGCTGGCGTGACGACGCGGATGGCAGTCTGGAAGCGGGTCGCACCCATGGCATAAGAGCCTTCGCGCATGCTCATCGGTACGGCGCGCATGGCGTCTTCCGCCATGGAGCTGATATATGGAATGATCATGATGCCCATGACGATGCCGGGTCCCAGCATGTTGAAACCAGGTAGTTCAGGGAAGATTTTCTGCAGCAATGGCGTCACGAACAGCAATGCGAAATAACCGAATACCACGGTCGGCACACCAACCAGCAGTTCAAGGATGGGCTTGACGATTTCCCTTGTGCGGTGGGAGGCGAACTCCGAGAGGTAGATCGCGCCTATGGTGCCGAGCGGAATTGCCACGGCCAGCGCAATGGCCGATGTCGTCAAGGTGCCCGAAACCAGCGGCAGAATGCCGTAGTGGGCATTCTCGAATAATGGTGTCCACTCTGTGTCAGTGAGGAAGTCGAACAGTGATACATGTTCAAAGAAAGTGTAAGACTCGTAAAGCAGAATCACGACGATCGAAATGGTGGTGGCAACGGCAGAAAGCGCCGCCAGCATCAGGATAAATTCAATGACCCGCTCCAGGAGGTGACGGCGCACATTCTTGGCCAAGCGGGCACTGATGGGGAGTTCGGCGGGTTTTTGTAACACTTGAGAGACCATGATCACATTGATAATCCGTGCATTGTAACGGAATGCAGTTATGCGGGCGATGTCGGGAAGCCTGAACCTGTCCGGCTCCCCGCTATCGTAAGTATTACTTGATACGCTTCAGCAGGTCGGTGATCTTGACCCCTACTTCAGGCTCGCCACCAAAGCCGGTGCCGACTTTCTGTGCCTTCCAGTGCTCGTTGACGGCTGCATACTCATTCGCAGGCAAGGCAATGTATTTCACTTCCTCGACCAGCTCCTTGCCGTTGGCGAGGTAGAAGTCGATGAACGCCTTGACGTTGGGGTTGTTCTTGGCAGCGGTTGCACTGACATAGATGAACAGCGGACGCGACAATGGCTGGTATGTGCCGTTCATCACGGTTTCACGGGATGGCAGCACTGCGGGTGCGCCAGCCTTGGCCACGATAGGCACTGCCTTCACGCGCTTGCTGTTCTCTTCATAGTAGGCGAAGCCGAAATAGCCGGTGGCGGCGACATCGCTGGCAACGCCCTGCACCAGGACGTTGTCGTCCTCGGAGGCAGTGAAGTCACCGCGGCTGGACTTGGCCTTGCCGACAATCGCCTCGGTGAAGTAGTCGAACGTACCGGAATCGGAACCGGCGCCGAACAGCTTCACGGGAGTGTCAGGCCAGCTTGGGTTGACTTGCTTCCAGGTCTTGACCTTGCCTTGCGCTTCAGGCTCCCACAATTTCTTCAGTTCTTCGACAGTGAAGCTCTTGATGAACGTGTTTTTCGGGTTCACCACTACGGTCAGGGCGTCATAAGCCACTGGCAATTCGATGAATTCGATGCCGGCTGCCTTACAGGCTTCGATTTCCTTGGTGAGGATAGGGCGGGAAGCCTCGGAGATATCGGTTTCGCCGCGGCAGAACTTCTTGAAGCCACCGCCAGTGCCAGAAATGCCCACGGTCACCTTGATGCGCTTGGCTTTCTGGAATTCTTCAGCCACCGCTTCAGTGATCGGGTAAACGGTGCTGGAGCCGTCGATGCGGATAATGTCATTTTTTGCTGGCGCTGCTTCTGCATGGGGCATGGAGAATACAGCGGCAACGAGGGCAGCAACACCTGCTGCCTTCAGTAGCTGGCTTGGAACAAATTGGGATTGCATATAGGCTCCGTAGATTGGTCAATGTTGCCTGGAGCCTCAATATCCAACCTGCCCCGATGACAACCCGGCAAATATAAAGCGTAAATATTTCATATTTGTGACAAATAGGCAAAATGTCATGCTGCCGGGCTTGCCTTGCGATGAGCGCGCCTGGTTTCCGCGAGCGGGTAGGCGAGCAGGGCAAGGCCGAATATCAGCAGCATATAGGAGGCGGGCTCGGGAACGGCGCTGACCTGCGCTGCAGCGGGGTCTGACAATGTGCTGGAGCCGGAAGGCGTGCCTACCCAGTTCAATTTCTGATGGATTGCCTCGTCGGGGTTGGTGGGAGTGTAGAGCAGCATGGTGATGTCCAGCCAATCGTGATAAGCGGCTGGCTGGACATAGCACGACTTGTTGGTACGGCAGATGGCGGAGGCGATGCCGCCCAGGATCAAGTCATCTTGATCATGTGCGCCCAGGAACAGTCCGCTGCCGCTATCCCCGCCTTGTACGATCGCGCTGCCATTGGGCGTGCTGTCGGTGATGATCCAGTGCACGTTGTAGCTGCCGACATGGGCAATATTGTCGACCAGCGTGGTTTCCACATAGCGTCCATTGCCGTTCCCGCTTGCATTGGCCAACGTCACCGTGCCATATGGCGCAATATCCTCGATATAGGCCAGGTTCAGTGCCGTGTAGCTGTCGGCGACAATCGGCGTGGCCAGGTGCAGGAGCGCCAGGTCGTTGCCGGGGAACTGATAGTTGGGAAGCACGAATTTTTCATCGATCACGGCGTCGCCATAACCGGAAGAAAACACCTTGCCTGTCGTGGCCGCATGCCCGGCAGTCAGCACCCAGTTGGGCGCCACCAGTACGCCGTCGGCGCCGCCCACAATTTGCCCTACCATGCCAAAGTCGGTGGTGGGCGTGCTGCCAACCAACGCCAGCGCCGGCTGGGTGAAGGACAGACTGCCGATCAGCATGAGGTACGCAGGATTGGGTGTGCGCATGATGCATCCTAAATTAATATGATGCGTTGAATTCTAGATAAAACCGGTGCCTGAGAATACATGACTGCGGGCATGGGTATTCTGCACGGCAAACAGCGGCCGCCTGGGCATTAATGTATAATTACGCGCTTTGAATTCAGTCAGTTCGGACATTGCATGGAAGCGGAACAACTTAATCTCATCGCCAACCGCCTGGATGACCTTGCGGAGCGTCACCAGGCCCTACGGGGGTATCTTTGACTTCGAAACCAAGCAGCAACGCCTGGAAGAGGTTTCGCAACTTCTAGAAGACCCCAACATCTGGAACGACAATGAGCGTTCGCAAAAACTCGGCAAGGAGCGGCGCGAGCTGGAGTTCGTCGTCAACTCGATCACCGAAGTCGATAACGGCGTGCGCGATAGCCGTGAGCTGTTCGAGATGGCGCGCGAGGAAAACGATGACGACACCCTGATCAGCATCGATGCCGATACGCAGGCGCTGGAAAAAATCGTCGCTGAAATGGAGTTCCGCCGCATGTTCGCCCACCCGATGGACCCGAACAATTGCTTCCTCGACATCCAGGCCGGTTCGGGAGGCACCGAGGCGCAGGACTGGGCCTCCATGCTGTTGCGCATGTATTTGCGCTATTGCGAGAACAAGGGCTTCAAGGTCGAGGTGTTGGAGGAATCCGAGGGCGACGTGGCCGGCATCAAGAGCGCCTCGCTGAAAATCTCCGGTGACTATGCCTATGGCTTCCTGCGCACCGAGAGCGGCGTGCACCGGCTGGTGCGCAAGTCGCCGTTCGATTCCGGCAACCGCCGCCATACCTCGTTCGCCAGCGTGTTCGTCTACCCCGAGGTGGACGATTCCATTGTAGTGGAGATCAACCCGGCTGACCTGCGTATCGACACCTACCGCGCCTCCGGCGCGGGCGGCCAGCACATCAACAAGACCGATTCCGCGGTGCGTATCACCCACTTGCCGACCAATACCGTCGTGCAGTGCCAGAACGACCGTTCGCAACACCGCAACAAGGACGAGGCGATGAACATGCTGAAGGCGCAGCTGTACGCGCTGGAGCTGCGCAAGCGAAACGAAGAGAAACAGGCGATGGAAGACGCCAAGACCGATATCGGTTGGGGACACCAGATCCGTTCCTACGTGCTCGACCAATCGCGCATCAAGGATTTGCGCACCAATGTCGAGGTCGGCAATACCCAGGGGGTGCTGGACGGCGACCTGGATCCGTTTATTTGTGAAAGTTTGAAGCAGGGAGTGTAAGGGTGAGTGACGCACAAAATTCAAAGGCGGCGAATGAAGCAGCCAGCGCGCAGCAGGATGAAAACCATGTGATTGCCGAGCGCCGCGAGAAGCTCAAGGCGATCCGCGAGCAGGGCGTGGCTTTTCCCAATGACTTCAAGCCCGAGCATGCCGCGCAAAGTCTGCATGACAGTTACGATGCCGTCGAAGGCGAAGAGCTGGAGTCCCAGGCGCTGGGCGTGGCGATCGCAGGTCGCATGATGCTCAAGCGCGTCATGGGCAAGGCTAGCTTCGCCACGGTGCAGGACAAGAGCGGCCGCATCCAGGTGTTCGTCACCAGGGAAAATGTCGGCGAAGAAACCTACGATGCCTTCAAGAAGTGGGACCTGGGCGACATCATCGCGGCACGCGGCACCCTGTTCAAGACCAAGACTGGCGAGCTTTCCGTCAAGGTGAGCGAACTGCGTCTGCTGACCAAGTCCCTGCGTCCATTACCGGAAAAATTCCACGGCCTGGCAGACCAGGAAACCAAATACCGCCAGCGCTATGTCGACCTGATCGTGTCCGAGGAAACCCGCAAGACCTTCGTGGCGCGCAGCAAGATCGTGGCGGCGATCCGTGCCTTCATGCTCAGCCACGAGTTCCTGGAAGTGGAGACGCCCATGCTGCATCCGATTCCAGGCGGCGCGGCGGCCAAACCGTTCATCACGCACCACAATGCGCTGGATATGCAGATGTACATGCGCATTGCGCCCGAGCTCTACCTCAAGCGCCTGATCGTCGGCGGCTTCGAGCGCGTGTTCGAGATCAACCGCAATTTCCGCAATGAAGGCCTGAGCGTGCGCCACAACCCGGAATTCACCATGATGGAGTTCTATGCGGCCTATACGGACTACAAGTGGCTGATGGATTTCACCGAGAGCTGTATCCGCGCTGCGGCGATTGCTGCCTGCGGTTCTGCCGTGGTGGAATACCAGGGGCGTGAGCTCGACCTTGGCAAGCCATTCGAACGGCTGACCATTGTCGGCGCGATCCAGAAATACGCGCCGCAATACAGCTTGGAGCAATTGAGCGACCAGGCTTTCCTGCGCCAGGAGCTGAAGAAATTCGGCGTGGAGGCGTTTGCCCACCTGGGCCTGGGCGCCTTGCAGCTGGCCTTGTTTGAAGAGACGGCAGAAAGCCAGCTCTGGAACCCGACCTATATCATCGACTACCCGGTCGAAGTCTCGCCCTTGGCGCGCGCATCCGACACCGATCCTGCGATCACCGAACGGTATGAATTGTTCATCACCGGCCGCGAGATCGCCAACGGCTTCTCGGAACTGAACGACGCGGAAGACCAGGCAGCGCGCTTCCACGCCCAGGTCGCCGCCAAGGAGGCCGGGGATGACGAGGCCATGTATTACGACGCGGACTTTATCCGTGCGCTCGAATACGGCATGCCACCGACAGGCGGGTGCGGCATCGGCATCGACCGCCTGGTGATGCTGTTGACCGATAGCCCCAGCATCCGCGACGTGATTCTGTTCCCGCATATGCGGCCGGAACACTAATCCTGCCAAGGCCGGTCATACCGGCCTTTTTTATTGCTTGCATGGTTCCAAGATTGTTGTCTGTCAGCGACAGACGCTTTTTGTGTAGGACTTAATAACGCTTTCCAGCTGCTGTGGCCGCATGGCTGATATAGCGTTGTTTGACACCTGCATCTCATGCGGCTTTGACCCTGCCATCCCTGATATTGGGATGGTAGAAGCCTGCGGCGTCGTACATCAGCGACATTTTAGGCGGCAATCTCTTGTTGAATATGAATTGATTTTCATAACAATTTGATTATGAATAATTAATACTGTGTGGCATATACCTTGCTGACTGTCGATGGTCTTGGCCTATTGATCAAATAGGCCTGTCCGTCATCAATTGAGAGGTTTATCCATGTTAAACAAACAAGGTCTATTCAACCGCACTTCCACCCCCCAAAGCAGTTCCAGCGTCAATCCTGTTTCTACCCCCTTGAATAGCAAGCCGGAAACTACCTCGGTGCCGTACCAGGCCACGCCCGTCACCAATACGGCTACTTCTGCCTCCAAACCAGAAACTTCGTCGACGGCGGGCGTGCATGCCGATGCCCAGACCGGCAGCCGCCTGATTGTCGGGCCCGACGTCAAGTTGAAAGGAGCCGAGATCCAGGACTGCGACATCCTGGTGGTGGAAGGGCGCGTTGAAGCCACGATGGATAGCCGCGTGATCCAGATCGCGGAGCATGGCGCCTTCTCCGGCAAGGTGGGTATCGATGTGGCCGAGGTGCATGGCAATTTCGAAGGCGAGTTGACGGCGCGCAGCCAGCTGATCATTCATTCCACCGGCCGTGTGAGCGGGAAAATCCGTTATGGCAAGATCCTGATTGAAGAAGGAGGGGAGCTGTCCGGCGATATCGCTTCCCTCTCTGCGGATGAAGGCAGCAGCAAGGTCAAGCGCATCCAGTCTGCATGAGGCAATGATCCCGAGATAATAAAAAAGCCCCTGACGGGGCTTTTTTATTATGTTGGCCAAGCTACTGGTCAAATGCCATTGGCAGCGGCAGCTTCCTTGGCATGGTATTTACCAATCAGGCTATCCCATTCGATGGTGACATTGCCGCCAGTCATCTGGTATTGCTTTTGCCAGCCATTGAGCAACTCGATGCAGGCATGATCGATATATTCGAGATCATCAAACTGCACATGGATATCGCGGCCGGCTTCCAGATGGTCCAGCACGGAAACCAGCTTGGGAATGCCAAGTTGGGTGGCTGAGCCTTTCAGGTGCAGCGTGGTTTGCTTGCTGTTTGGCTGGTGCTCCGCCTTGATGGAGACATGGGAGAACACGTACAGCAGCTTTGCAATCGACAATGCCAGGCCGGTGACGACGCCTGCCAGCAGGTTGAAGCTGACGATGGTGACGATGGTGATGATGTAGATGGCCAGCTCGGCCTTGCCGTAAGCCAGCAGCTCCTTGGCCACCTTGGGATAGGCCAGCTTGTAGCCGGTATACACCAAGACGCCGGCCAGGGTCGCGACCGGGATGTATTCCAATGTGAACAGGAAAATACTGATGAACAGCAACAGCCACAAGCCGTGCATGATGGTGGAAGCGCGGCTGGTGGCGCCTGCTTCGACGTTGGCGCTGGAGCGCACGATCACGCCTGTCATCGGCAATGCGCTGAGGAAGCCGCAAATGGCGTTACCCACGCCTTGCGCCATCAGCTCGCGGTCGTACTTGGTACGAACGCCCTGGTGCATCTGGTCAACCGCGGCGCAAGACAGCAATGACTCCGCACTGGCAATGAAGGCGAGCGACACGACCGCGAGCAGCACGCCGGCTGTCATGGAGGCTTCAACGGTGCTCATCGTCGGGGTGATGATGGTGCCTAGGATGTTCTGCAGGTTGGTCGGGCCGTCGAACAGGTCGGTGAGGTACTTGATGTCGAAGCTGAACAGGTTGGCGACGATCACTGCCAATACCACCCCGATCAATGCGCCTGGAATCAGCTTGAGCCGCGTAGGGGCATAACGTGTCCAAAGCACGATGGCGGCAATGGTGATGATGCCGGTAATCGCGGCGTAAATATTGCCGCCGTGCGATTCGAATGTTTCCAGCAGCCCGTTAGGGATGTCCATCAGGTTCTTGATGCCGCTAGACAGAGGATCGCGGTCCAGCATGATGTGGAATTGCGAACCGATGATCAGTATGCCGATACCGCCCAGCATGCCGTGGATCACCGCAGGCGAGATAGCGCGGAACCATACCCCGAGTTTGAACACGCCGGCGAGTATTTGCACGAAGCCTGCCGCGAGTACGATCACGCCGTAAATGGCCAGGCCGAACTCGGCGACGATATCGGCCACGATCACGACCAGGCCTGCGGCCGGGCCGCTAACGGTCAACGGGGAGCCCGAAATCGACCCGACCACCAGTCCGCCGATAATGCCCGTGATGATGCCGGCTGTCGGCGGTAAGCCTGAGGCAATCGCGATGCCAAGACATAATGGCACTGCCACCAGAAACACCACAATGGAGGCAAAGAAGTCTTTGCTGAGGCTGCCCGCTTTTACTTCAGCCGTATTGGTTTGAGTTGTCATGCTAGTTTGATCCTGAGAAAGAGGTAGTCCCGATTCGGCCTAGTTCTGCACCAAGGGATGGTCTGCGCTGAATATCTGGTAGGTCTCGGGGAAATCCACCTTGGCTGTGGCCAGGTCGTATACGCCGCCGACAATGCCGATTTCGCCTTTGTTCAAGAGCTCTCGCAGGATGTCGCTGGAGTTCCAAATGGTGTCGATCTGGGTCTTGACGTTGAGTTCGCAGACATGGCCGACAAAGGTATCGTTCGAGGATGAGCGGTTTTCCTTGGTCTGCTTTTCAGCTTCGACGGCAGGAAAGATCATCTTGGTGATTTCGCCGATATGGCCGCCGGAGAAACCGTCGCAGGCTGCCTTGACTGCGCCGCAATTGGTGTGGCCAAGCACGACGATCAGCTTGCTGCCTAGGTATTTGCATGAGTATTCCAGGCTGCCAATCGCCTTGCGCGAGGCAATGTTCCCTGCCAGGCGCACGCTGAAAAGATCGCCCAGGCCCTGATCGAAAATCAATTCTGTCGAGGTGCGTGAATCGCTGCAACTGAGGATGGCGGCAAAAGGATGCTGCTTGTCCTTGGTGATGTTCACTACGTTCAGCAAATCACGGTGGGCCGAAATATTCTGGGTGAAGCGTTCGTTGCCTTCCAGCAGGATGGCCATGGCTTCTTGCGGTGACATTTTGTCGCGGTCTTTTAGTGGGTGTTTGTACATGTTTTTACTTCCCCTGCTAAGTTAAAAATTTATCGTATTAATAGATGATGTATGGGTAAACGGTCTTATGAAAGACAGGATCGGAATTATTTTGTTCCGTATAAATATGATTATTATAGGTAAATTTTATTGTTTCTATAAAAAACTTATTGTAAAGAAATGTAAGTTTGTGAAAGGATTTGGCAAAAATTTCATCGCATCATGCAGTTAAACCATGACGGTTTGATGAAAATAATGGAAAGGAAGGCGGTTTTCTAGTTCTTTTTTGATGCCGGAATTTACCTGTATGTCATAAAACTGTCATTTTCAGTACATCATTCAGTCACATTGCAACCACATACTGCACGCCATATCGCCTTGGAAGCCAAGCTCCATCAGCGATAGGCGGTCTTGCCGCCATGAGCAAGTATCTAGTTCTGATACATAGTCCTAAATAAAATTAAGTGCATGGATTGTAAAGTGATTGCGATGACAACAGGGAAAATGGCCCGCAGAGCCTTAGCGACAGCAGTAATGCTGGCAACGACATCAGCCACTGCAATGGCGGATGCGCAGGTGTTGGAGTTGTATGTGGACTCCACGACCAAACAGATTTTCTCCGAACCCGGACCTAACCGGGTGAAAATGGGAACCTTCAAATCAGTTGATAGCACAGCAGAAGCCAAGAGCGAGAACGCTGCCAGCATCGATCTGGTTGAAATGAAGCAGGAGCTGGAGCTGAGGCAAAGAGAGCTGGAGGAAAAGCTCGACAAGATCGCCATGGCGCCTGCGCCAAAGCCATCCAGTTCCGGCAAGAGCTGGGCTGACACCATGAAGGTGCGAGGCTATATGCAGATCCGCAGCAACCCCATCATCGGCGGCGACAAGGAGATTGCCCACCAGGCGGACCGCTCGATTGGGGATAACACCAACTTCCTGATCCGCCGTATGCGCCTGGTTTTCTCCGGGGATATTGGCGAGCGCCTGTCCTATTATATCCAGCCGGATTTTGCCAGCCGTACAGGCGATGGGACTGGCAATATTGCCCAGTTGCGCGACGCCTACGGCGACATCTACTTGACCAAGGACCGGATACACCGTTTGCGTGTCGGCCAATCCAAGATTCCATACGGTTTCGAGAACCTGCAGTCAAGCCAGAACCGTATCGCGCTGGACCGCAACGACGCCGTGAACAGCTGCTGTAAGGATGAGCGCGACCTGGGCGTCTTCTACTACTACACGCCGAAAGACAAGCAGGAGATGTTCAAGTACCTCGTGGACAGCGGCCTGAAAGGCTCGGGCAACTACGGCGTATTCGCCTTCGGCGCCTACAACGGCACCGGCGCCAACCGCTCCGAGAACAACGACAATCTGCATTTGGTCTCGCGTTTCACTTATCCGGTCAAGTTCGAGAATGGACAGATTTTCGAAGCGGGTATCCAGGGGATTTACGGCACCTTCAAGCCGAGCAGGAGCGGCACGGTGGCGGCAGATTCCAAGACCGACGGCTTCAAGGATCAGCGCGTTGGCGTTCACGCTGTGCTGTATCCTCAGCCTTTCGGCCTGCAGGCGGAATGGAACTGGGGCAAGGGACCTTCTCTGAACGACGCGGGCACCATGGTCGAGGAAAAATCGCTCAACGGCGGCTACATCCAGGCCATGTACCGGATCAAGGATTTCTACGGCTACGGCGTCATGATCCCGTTCGTGAAATGGCAGTACTTTGACGGCGCGCAGAAATTCGAGACCAACGCGCCGCAGAACCATGTCAATGACTGGGAAGCCGGTTTCGAGTGGCAGCCTGTGCCGGAAATCGAGTTCACGGCTTATTATTCCAAGCTGGACCGCAACAACCTGGCGACTGCGCCATACTCGAAATACAACACCGATATATTGCGATTCCAGTTGCAATACAACTTCTAAAACCGGTTCAACACACGCTTCAGCCCGCCATGCGCGGGCTTTTTATTTGTTGAAAGATTTTTAACCGCAGTTGTAGGAATTTACTACTACAATGCGTAGATTATGTATATATCAAGTCACCAGTCTGCTCAACGAACCAGGCCGATCCGATATTTGCTGATCTCGGTGGCGATAGCCCTGGGATATTTCCTCCTCGGGCATAGCACCATCCAGCTCGGGACGCCCGCCACCTTTTCCACCTTCATCTGGCCGCCCGCCGGGTTTGCGCTGGCGGTATTGATACTAGGCGGCGCACGCATGCTGCCCGGACTGCTGCTCGGGGTGGTGGCGACACAATATAGTGCCGGACTGCCCTTCGCCGCAGCGCTCTTGGTCGGTGCTGGCGCGCTCGCCGGCGCTGTCGCAGGCTACTACATCCTCAAGCGCTACCTCAGGTTCGAGCCTGCGATGACGCGCCTGCGCGACCTCATGGGGATGGTGCTGGTAGGCGCGGTCTTCAGCCCATTGCTCAGTGCAAGCCTGGGCAGCTTGGTGCTGCAGTTATTCGGCGTCGTGCAGGGTCCGGCCCTGTATGTCACCTGGCTGCAGTGGTGGATGGGGGACGCCCTGGGCATTATCCTGTTGACGCCCGCCATCCTGGCTTGCTTCTACTACGAGCCTATCCGCTGGACCAGGACCAGGATATTGGAAGCCGTCGCTCTGGCCGGCATGCTGCTGGGCTTGTGCTTCCTTGCGTTCAATGACCTCTTGTCCCAGGCAGGGGAACTGGAAGCCAAGGCGTTCCTGGTCTTTCCGTTGGTGATCTGGGCGGCATTGAGCTTTCATCAACGGGGGGCGGCCGTAGCTTCCCTGTTGATCGTCATGACGGCCTTGTGGGGCGGTGGAGGCTACCACGGCTATTTCAGCATGGAAATCAGCAATGCGGCCTTGTTCAATTATTGGATGTTTGCGCTGGTGACCGTGTCGATAGGCGTGGGATTGTCGGGCCTGCATGTGGGGCGCCTGCATGCGGATGAGCAACTCAGGCGGCAACTGGGACTTTACAACGCGTTGAGCAATGCCCAGTCCGATGCCGGCGAAGGCGTGGTGGTGATCGAGGACGGCAAGATCATTTACGCCAACGAGGCCCTATGGAAAATTGGCGGATACGATGCCCGCGACATCCCGATGGGGTCAAACTTCCTCAGCCTGATCCATCCGAGCGACCGCGAGCGCGTGGCGCAGCATTATGCGCAACGCGTCCGCGGCGAATATACGCCGAGCCGTTACGAAGCGATGGCGATCAGCAAGTCGGGCAAGCCGATCCCGATCGAGGTGGCTGCGGCCAACTATCGTGACGGCAGCGAGCGCGTCGTGGTGCTGATTATCGATATCAGCAGCCGCAAGCAGGCGGAGGAGGCCTTGCTGCAAAGCCGCTCGGAGTATCGCGAGCTGGTGGAATCCGTGAAGGCGGTGGTGTGGCGGGCGACGCCGGATGCGGCCTTCACTTTTGTCAGCCAGGAGGCCGAAAGCCTGCTGGGATACCCGATACAGGAATGGACGGGCAATCCCGGTTTCTGGATGCAGACCATGCATCCGGACGACCGGGAGTGGGCGGTCGACTTCTGCGCCCGGGAAACCCTGCAAATCAAGGATCATGTGCTCGAATACCGGATGCTGGCCGCGGATGGCAGGGTAGTCTGGCTGCAGGACATCGTACGCGTCATCCCGGACCGGTTCGGCAAGCCGCAGGAATTGCTCGGCGTGATGCTGGACATTACCGCCCGCAAGGCTGCGGAAGCCAGCCTCAACCTTTCCAAGCAGGTGTTTGACAATACCAGCGAGGCCATCCTGATTGCGGATCGCGACCTCAATATCCTGGAGGTCAACCAGGCCTACCTGGACATGAACGGATATGAGCGCGGGGATTGCATCGGCGTGCGCTTGTCCTTGCTGGATGAACCGGGGGAGGACGGGCAGACGATCGGCAGCCTGGTAGGGAAGCATGGAAAATGGATGGGCGAATTGCTCGCCCACAAAAAGAGCGGCGAATACTACCCGGAATGGGTGTCCATCAGCACCGTGCACGATAGTAACGGCATCTTGCAGAACTACGTCGTGGTGTTGACGGATATCAGCCAGCGCAAGCAATCCGAGGAGCGGCTGCAGTTCCTTGCCACGCACGACGGCCTGACCGGCCTGCCAAACCGTGGACTGTTGCAGGAGCGCACCGAGCTGGCCTTGTTGCGGGCGCAGCGCTATCAGCAGCGGATAGGGGTGCTGTTCATCGATCTCGACCGGTTCAAGATCATCAATGACACGCTGGGCCACCAGGCCGGCGACATGCTGCTGCAGGAGGCTGCGGGCCGGCTGCGGGAATGCTTGCGGCAGACGGATACCATTGCCCGCCAGGGCGGGGACGAGTTTGTGGTATTGGTCGAGGACTTCACCGAGCAGCAATACTTGGCGAACGTAGCGCGCAAGATCATGCATGCGCTGGCGCAGCCGTTCATCCTGATGCAGCAGGAGCTGTACATCAGCGCCAGCATCGGCATCAGCGTCTATCCTGAGGATGGCGTCGATATCTTCTCCCTGCTCAAGAATGCTGACATGGCGATGTACCGCGCCAAGGACGACGGCAAGAACACCTTCCATTTCTATTCCGCGGAAAGCAACGCCAGCAGCGTCAGCCGCCTGACGCTGGAGAACAGCTTGCGCCGCGCGCTGGAACGCAACGAATTCACCTTGCTGTACCAGGCCAAGCTGGACCTGGCCGAACAGGCCATCATCGGTGCGGAAGCCTTGATCCGCTGGCACAGTGCCGAACTCGGCCTGGTCCCCCCACAGGATTTCATCCCGATCGCCGAGGAAACCGGGCTGATTATCGAGATCGGCGAATGGGTGCTGCAGCAGGCATGCCGCGACGCCTACCGCTGGCAGTCGGTTGCCGGTAGGCCGGTACGGGTGGGCGTGAATATTTCCGCGCGGCAGTTCCGCGAGGACAGCCTGCACAAGGCGATCATCAATGCATTGGAGGAGAGCGGCCTCACGCCGGATTGCCTGGAGCTGGAGATCACGGAGAGCATGATCATGCAGAATGCGGAACGCGCCAGCCAGATGCTGCAGCATTTCCGCGACTTGGGCAGCCACGTGTTGATCGATGACTTCGGCACCGGGTATTCATCTCTGGGCTATCTTAAGCATTTTCCCATCGACTCGTTGAAGATCGACCGCTCCTTCGTGCGCGACATCCCGCAGGATAGCGACGATATGGCGATCACGCAGGCCATCATCGCCATGGCGCACAGCCTCAAGATCAATGTGGTGGCCGAGGGGGTGGAAACCCAGGCGCAGCTCGAGTTCCTGCGGAGGCAGGGATGCGACCAGTTGCAGGGGTATATCTTCAGCCGCCCGCTCACCGGGGAGGATTTCCTCGGCATGTTGCGCTTTGACACAGCGCGGCGCGCAGGGCGCACCTATCTCCGTGACCTTCAGCTTCAGGAGCCTGGGCTAGCCGAGGCCTGAGCCCGTAAATGAAACTGGCTAGTGGGGAGGTTCCTTGGCCAGGTTGAGGGAGTAGATCGGTATTTCCACCACGATATCCTCGTCACCGACGATGGCCTGGCAGGAGAGGCGGGAATTGGGTTTCAGCCCCCAGGCCTGGTCCAGCATGTCTTCCTCTATTTCCTCAGGCTCGGATAGCGAGTTGTAACCCTTCTGGATATAGACGTGGCAGGTGGTGCAGGCGCATACGCCGCCACATGCGCTGTCGATGTCGATATCCTGCTTGTGCAGGTTGTGGCAGATCGACCTGTCTGGTTGCGCTTCGAATGTCTTGCCCTCAGGGCAGTATTCCGGATGGGGAAGAACAGTAATTTTTGCCATGGCCTAGAGTTCCAGAGTATTCAGTGATTGCCCGGCAAGCGCCTGCCTGACCGAGGCATCCATGCGGCGCGCGGCAAAGGTCTCCGTCGCGTGATTGAGGGCATCGACGGCCTTGTTGATCGCGTCGCTATCCTCCTGTTGTGAAAAGTTGCGCAGGTTTTCCATTTGCCTGGTGATCTCGGCTCTTTCCTCGTCGTTCAACAGCGTGGCGCCATCCTGGCGCAACGCTGCTTCAATCGCTTCCAGCAGCCTGGCGGAATCTACCCTGGCTTCCTGTAGCGCACGGGCGTGCTTGTCCGCCTCCGCAGAAGTGAATGAGGCTTGCAGCATGCTGGTGATCTGGTCCTCGCTCAGGCCATAGGACGGCTTGACCACGATATTGGCATGGGCGCCGCTGGTCTGTTCCTGCGCCGATACCGACAGTAGCCCGTCGGCGTCGACCTGGAACGTCACGCGAATGCGCGCCGCGCCTGCCGCCATCGGTGGGATGCCGCGCAATTCGAATCTGCCCAGCGAGCGGCAGTCCGTTACCAGCTCGCGCTCCCCTTGCAGGACGTGGATGCTCATGGCCGTCTGGCCGTCCTTGAAGGTGGTGAAATCCTGCGCGCGCGCGATAGGCAAGGTGGAGTTGCGGGGGATGACTTTCTCGACCAGCCCGCCCATGGTTTCCAAACCTAGGGAAAGCGGGATGACATCCAGCAGCAGCAGTTCATCGTCATGCCGGTTGCCCGCGAGGATATTGGCTTGGATGGCCGCCCCGAGCGCGACGACCTGGTCCGGGTCCAGGTTGGTCAAGGGTTCCTGCCCGAAAAAGCCGGTGACGGCCTGGCGTACTTGCGGCATGCGGGTCGCCCCGCCCACGAGCACAATGCCCTTCACGTCCTCCACCGCCAGCGAGGCGTCCCGCAATGCTTTGCGTATCGGGGTCAAGGTGCGGTTGAGCAGTTGCTGGGTGAGGCTGTGGAACTCCGCCTGGCCCAGGGTCAGGTTCACTATTTCGCCATCGCTGAGCACGGCAGTGATATTGGCGCTTGCATGCTCGGTGAGCCATTCCTTGGCTTCCTTGGCTTTGGTCATGAGCAGGCGCGTATCGGCGGGGTTGAGGGGCTGCAGGCGCGCCTGTTCCAATATCCAGCAGAAAATGCGGCGGTCGAAGTCGTCTCCGCCAAGCGCGGAGTCGCCGTTGGTGGACAATACCTCGAAAACGCCCTTGGTCAGGCGCAGGATGGAAACGTCAAAAGTGCCGCCGCCAAGGTCGTAGATGACGTAAATGCCTTCCGACGAGTTATCCAGGCCATAGGCGATGGCGGCCGCCGTCGGTTCGTTCAACAGGCGCAGCACGTTCAACCCGGCAAGGCGGGCGGCATCCTTGGTGGCCTGGCGCTGGGCATCGTCGAAGTAGGCCGGTACTGTGATGACGGCGCCGGTCAGCTCTCCCCCAAGGACCTGCTCGGCACGCGCCTTGAGCGCTTTTAGTATCTCGGCAGAAACCTCGACCGGGCTCTTGATGCCGGCGCGGGTTTCAATTTGCACCATGCCCGGCATTTCAACAAAGCGGTACGGCAGATGGTTGGTATCCCCGATATCACCCAGACCGCGACCGAGAAAGCGCTTGACCGATACGATGGTGTTCTGCGGGTCCTGGCTTTGCTGTAGCTGGGCAGGATAGCCGACCTCGATCTGGCCATCGGCGGTGTAGTGCACGACGGAAGGGAGCAATGCGTGTCCGGCTTCATCAAGCAGGACCGTGCTCAGGCCACTGCGCACCGTCGCGACAAGGGAATTGGTCGTACCCAGGTCTATGCCCACCGCCAGGCGATGCTGGTGCGGCGCCGTGCTCATGCCGGGTTCTGATATCTGTAGTAAAGCCATAGCTTGCCGTTACTCGTCTTCCAGTTTGCTTATCTTATGTTCGACATCGCTGCGTATTTTGTCGACGAAACTCAATTTGCGCACAATGTCAGCGGCTTCCTGCCATGCATGTTGCCGGTCCAATGTATCGGCCAATGTTTGCTCCAGCGTCTTGGCCTGTTCACGCATGTCCTTGAGCAGGGCGTCCAGAGCCGTGACGTCGCCGTCGCCAAACGCTTCTTCCACTGCTTCACGCCACTCCATCTGCAGCATGAGGAAATCGGCAGGCATGGCCGTGTTGCTTTCCTCATCCGTGTCCACGCCTTGCAATTGCAGCAGGTAACGAGCGCGCGACGTTGGATGCTTGAGGGTACGGTAGGCCTCGTTGGCCTGGGTTGCCCACTGCATGGATTGCATGCGCTCGTTGGGCGAGGCCGCCACGAAACGGTCGGGATGCACTTCTGCCTGCAGTTTGCGGTAGTGCTGGTCCAGCAATGCCATATCCAGTGCGAACTGGGCAGGCAGGCCAAAGAGCTCAAAGTGGTTCTGCTGTATATTGAACATAAAGGATGGAGATTGAACAGGAGAGGGCAGCCAGGCTACTGCTGGCCACCAGCGGCAGGGGAAAGCGGGCTATACCGTAAAGCTTTCACCGCAGCCGCATTCGTCCTTCACGTTCGGGTTGTTGAACTTGAAGCCCTCATTGAGGCCTTCCTTGGCAAAATCCAGCTCTGTGCCGTCGATGTAGACCAGGCTTTTCGGGTCGACGATCACCTTGACGTCATGGCTTTCAAACACCAGGTCTTCCGGATGGATGTCGTCAACGAACTCCAGGGTGTAAGCCATGCCGGAACAGCCCGTCGTCTTGACGCCCAGGCGCAGGCCAACGCCTTTGCCGCGGTTGGCAAGGAACTTCTGCACCCGCTTGGCTGCAGTTTCTGTCAGCGAAATTGCCATGCATGGACCTCCTTTAGGCTGCCTGTTCGTCCTTGACGCCCTGCTTGGCCTTGAGGTCCGCCACCGCTGCACGGATGGCGTCTTCTGCCAGCACGGAGCAATGGATCTTGACCGGAGGCAGTGCCAGCTCTTGTGCGATGTCGGAATTCTTGATTTCCATCGCCTGGTCGAGGGACTTGCCCTTGATGAGCTCGGTCACGAGCGAGCTGGAAGCAATCGCGGAGCCGCAGCCGTAAGTCTTGAACTTGGCGTCCTCGATGATGCCCTGCTCGTTGACCTTGATTTGCAGTTTCATCACGTCGCCGCAGGCTGGCGCGCCCACCATGCCGGTGCCGACGGAAGGGTCGCTCTTGTCCAGCGAGCCTACGTTGCGTGGGTTTTCGTAGTGGTCGAGTACTTTGTCTGAATAAGCCATTTTTCTACTCCTCAATGTTGCCAATATGCCGCTGTTACCGCTCGCGGCACCTCGGCAGGTGCATTTATCAATCTTGCCCCCTATGGGGCCAACCAGGCTTGCCCGAAATATTCCTTAATGCGCTGCCCATGCCACGCTATTCAGGTCCACACCTTCCAGGTGCATCTCCCAAAGCGGGGACAATTCGCGGAGCTTGCCGATCTTGCTCTTCATCAATTGCACGGTGTAATCGATATCCTCTTCCGTCGTGAAGCGCCCGATCGAGAAGCGGATGGAACTGTGCGCCAATTCGTCCGAACGACCCAGCGCCCGCAGGACATAAGACGGCTCCAGGCTGGCCGAGGTGCACGCGGAACCGCTGGAAACGGCAATGTCCTTGACCGCCATGATCAACGATTCGCCCTCGACAAAGTTGAAGCTGATGTTCAGGTTGTGGGCGACGCGGTGTTCCAGGTCGCCATTGACGTAGACCTCGTCAATCTCCTCCAATCCCTTGAGCAGCCTGTCGCGCAACTGGCGAATGCGTACGTTCTCGCTATCCATTTCTTCACGAGCGATACGGAAAGCCTCTCCCATGCCGACGATCTGGTGGGTTGCCAGCGTGCCTGAACGCATGCCGCGTTCATGACCACCGCCATGCATCTGCGCCTCGATGCGCACGCGCGGCTTGCGGCGCACGTACAGGGCGCCAATGCCTTTGGGGCCGTAAGTCTTGTGGGCGGAGAAGCTCATGAGGTCCACAGGCAGCTTTTGCAGGTCGATATGCACTTTGCCGGTGGCCTGCGCGGCATCCACGTGGAAAATCACGCCTTGCTCGCGGCAGATATTGCCGATTGCTTCGATATCCTGGATCACGCCGATTTCGTTGTTGACCAGCATGACCGATACCAGCACGGTATCCGGACGCAAGGCCGCCTTGAATTTTTCCAGGTCGACCAGGCCGTTGGGCTCGGGAATCAGGTAGGTCGCTTCGTAGCCCAGGCGCTCAAGCTCACGCACCGTATCGATTACCGCCTTGTGCTCGGTTTGCACCGTGATGATATGTTTGCCCTTCGAGGGGCTGTAGAAATTGGCCGCGCCCTTGATTGCCAGGTTGTTGGATTCGGTCGCGCCTGAAGTCCAGACGATTTCGCGCGGGTCGGCATTCACCAGCTTGGCTACTTCCTCGCGTGCGTTCTCCACGGCCTTTTCCGCTGTCCAGCCGAAGGCATGGCTGCGCGATGCCGGGTTACCGAAGTGTTCGGTAAGGTAGGGGATCATCTTTTCAGCCACCCGTGGATCGATCGGGGTGGTGGCTGAATAATCCAGATAAATTGGCGTGCGTACTGTCATTTTCCGATTTCCTAAACTGCGATAGCAGTTAACTTTCTCAATCTTGCGAGTTCGCGTTCCAGCGCTTGCAGGAAGGCGTTGACCTCATCTATGTCGTTATTCGTGCCCAGGCTGACCCTGATCGCGCCACGAGCGGTATCCGGCTGGACGCCCATGGCCAGCAGGACATGGCTGGGCTCGGTATTGTCGCTGGAACAGGCCGAACCGCTCGCAACCGCAAACCCTTGCTTGTCCAATGCCATCACCAGGGTTTCGCCTTCAATGCCGCTGAATGCAAAAAAGCTGGTGTTGGGCAAACGCTCGGCTCCGGCACCGAAAATAATCGCATCCAGCTTGCGGATGCCTTGCTCCAAATGCTCGCGCAGGAAGGCCAATTCGCTGCGACGGCGTCGCGCTTCCACGGATGCCAGCTCGCAGGCGGCGCCAAAGCCCACGATCGCGGCGATGTTCTCGCTGCCGCTCCTCAAGCCTCTTTCCTGTCCGCCGCCGTAGAGTAACGGCTGGATATCAATCCGCTTGTCCAGGATCAATGCGCCGGCGCCTTGAGGGCCATTGATCTTGTGTGACGACAGGCTCATGGCATGCACATTGAGGCTGCCGAAGTCCACGTCCATCTTGCCTAGCGCCTGCACCGCATCGGTATGCATGTAAGCCTTGTGCTCACGTGCAAGCTCACCCAGGCCGGCAACATCCTGGACCACGCCAGTCTCGTTATTCGCCAGCATGACCGAGACCATGTCGGTCTTATTTTTCAATATGGATTCCAGCGAGGTTTTTTCAACCTGCCCATGCTGGTTGCTGGCAATCCGCTCAAGCTCCCAGCCTTGCCACCTCAGCGCTTCGGCCGGCCGGGATACCGCTGGGTGCTCCAGGCTGCTGACGGCAATCCTGCCTTTGCCCAAGGCATTGGCTACGCCCGTGATGGCAAGGTTGTCAGCTTCGGTGCCGCCGCTGGTGAAGATTACTTGTGAAGGGTGCGCGCCAACGGCATCCGCTACCTGTTCGCGTGCCTGGTCAATGGCATTGCGCGCCGAGCGGCCGTAAATGTGGCGGCTGGTGGCATTGCCTTGCTGTTCCGACAAATATGGCAGCATGGCCTGCAACACCGTGGGGTGAAGGGCTGTGGTGCCATTGTTGTCAAAATAGACCGGGCGCATGTTGCAATCCTTGGCTTAGGCTGCGACCTGTACCTGCGGGCGCGAGGTTTCGCGGCGCACCGTGAAGCGGATTTCCTTGCCTTCGCGCTGAGAGGCCACCAGATCGGCAAGCGCAACGCCAGAGAGGTATTCCAGTATCTTGGCGTTGAGGCTGGACCACAGGTCGTGCGTCATGCAAGGCTTGCCTTCGTGGCAGTTTTCCTTGCCGCCGCACTGGGTGGCGTCGATCAGCTCATCCACGGCTGTGATGATGTCCGATACGGAAATGTCATGGTGGTTTTTGGCCAAGCGATAACCGCCGCCTGGGCCGCGCACGCTCTTTACCAGGCCGTTGCGGCGGAGGCGGCTGAAAAGCTGTTCTAGGTAGGAAAGGGAAATGCCTTGGCGCTCGCTGATGCCAGCAAGGGTGACCGGCTTTTCCTCTTCGTTGAGGGCCAGATCCAGCATCGCAGTCACTGCAAAACGGCCTTTTGTGGTTAATCGCATGTTCAGTTCCTAAAGTTGTTCGGATGGCGCGCCATTACTGGGTTGGCGCGGCTTTTTCACGACGGATTTCTAGACTGGAATTCTAGAATACCTGAACACTTTAGTCAACTATTTTGTTGATGTAGTTCACATCGAAAGCGTGCCCGACTTCGGCATCGGTTTCGATGTCTGCACCGAGTTTTGCCAACTGCTGCTTGACCTCCTGCAGTTGGTTGTCCTGATAGGCGATATGCTCAATGAGGGCATGAATGGCCTTGTTCAAAGGATCGTTCATGTTTTCGCTGACGGCATAGGCTGCAAAGCCGATCTTTTCCGCCATGCTGTCCTGCTGCCGTGGCTGTTCCTGGTCGACGATGCGCGCGGGAATGCCGACGGCGGTGGCATTGTCGGGGATGTCCTTGACGACAACGGCATTCGAGCCGATCTTGGCTTTGGCGCCGATCGTGATCGGGCCGAGCACTTTCGCGCCCGCGCCGATCACGACGCCGTTCAACAATGTGGGATGGCGCTTGCCTTTGTTCCAGGAGGTGCCGCCCAGGGTGACGCCGTGGTACAGGGTACAGTCGTCACCGATCACGGCAGTCTCGCCGATGACCACGCCCATGCCGTGGTCGATGAAGACGCGCCGGCCGATGACGGCGCCAGGATGGATTTCAATGCCGGTGAGCCAGCGTGCGATATAGGAGCTGAGCCTGGCCAGCCAGTAAAGGCGCATCCGCCAGAGCCGGTGCGAGACCCGGTGTATGAGCAGGGCATGTACGCCCGGATAGGTGGTGAGGATTTCCCAGCGCGTGCGGGCGGCAGGATCCCGCTCGAATACAACGCTGATGTCTTCTTTGATTTTGCTGAACATCCTACTATTTTACTCTGAAATTGGATGCAAGCGTTGATGTCTCAAGGGGAAGGCGTTCGTGGCGGATAGGGCGTTTGCGTGGCGCTGAGTATGCCCCGCAGGATGTTGACTTCCTCTTTTTCCAGCCCTGCGCGGCCATACATGCGGCGCAGGCGCTGCATCAGGCGCTTGGGTTGTGCAGGATTCAGAAAGCCGATCTCGACCAGTACCTGCTCCAGGTGTGCGTAGAAACGCTCGACCTCGTCGCTGGTGGCCAATGGGGCGGGTTCGGTGCTGGCTGGTTGCGGATTGTCCAGTGCGGCCATGCGCAGCTCATAGCTGATGACCTGCACGGCTGCGGCAAGATTGAGCGAGGAGTATTCCGGGTTGGCGGGAATCATAGCCAGTAATTGACAATGGTCGAGTTCCGCATTGGAAAGCCCGCTCATTTCCGTGCCGAACACGATGGCGACAGGGGAGTCGTGGGCTGCGTCAATCGCGCGTTGCACGCCCTCATGGGCTGAGACCAACTCATGTGAAAGTTCGCGCCTGCGTGCGCTCATGCCGATGGCAAGCGTTGTGCCATGCAATGCCTCCGCCAAGGTTGCGCATACCTCGGCGTTATCGAGGATGTCAGTAGCGCCCGATGCCATGGCGGTCGCCTCGGTATGAGGGAACGATTTCGGCTTGACCAGCAAGAGCCGTGACAACCCCATGGTCTTCATGGCGCGAGCAGCGGCCCCTATGTTGCCTGGGTGGCTTGTCTGGCAGAGCACGATACGGATTTGTTGCAGCAGGTTGGGTTTGGAGGTCATGGCAATAAAGCTTAAAATATCATTTTAACAGTTTAGGCCTTGTGCTCGAAAAAGCACATTTGCCACTTGTTCTTTAAAACCAGCCCGGCCTGCCGGGACATCGATAACGGAAAGAATCTATGCATTTGTTGAACAATGCGGTCAAGGCCGCCCGCCGTGCAGGCGATATTATCAATCGTGGCTCTTTGGATGTGGGCGCCCTGACGGTGCGCAGCAAGGATTACAACGATTTCGTCAGTGAAATCGACCATGCTGCCGAGGCTGCCATTATTGATGTGCTGAAGAACGCTTATCCTGACCATGGGTTTTTTGGCGAGGAAAGCGGCAAGCAGGACGAGGATGCGGAAAACGTCTGGATCATTGATCCGTTGGACGGCACGACCAATTTCCTGCATGGTTTCCAGCAATATTCCGTTTCGATCGCATTAAGGCAAAAGGGCCAGATCACGCGCGCGGTCATCTACGATCCTAGCCGGAACGATCTGTTTACCGCCATTCGCGGCGGCGGCGCTTTCCTGAACAATAAGCGTATCCGTGTCACCAATCGACCCAAGTTGCAGGATTCCCTGATCGGCACGGGTTTCCCGTTCCGCGACTTCACCCATTTCGAGACTTACCTCGGCATGTTCAAGGACATGGTGAAGAAAACCGCCGGCTTGCGCCGTCCCGGCTCTGCCGCGCTTGACCTGGCTTATGTCGCGGCCGGATGGTTTGACGGTTTCTGGGAAATCGGCCTCTCTACCTGGGATATTGCGGCTGGCGCTTTGCTGGTGCACGAAGCAGGCGGCTTGGTCGGGGATTTCGAGGGCAACGAGGGTTTCCTGGAAAGCGGCAATATCGTCGCAGCCAACCCCAAGGTGTTCGCCCAGATGCTGCAGGTCCTGTCGCCGCATTTGACCGAAGAGTTGAAGACCAAGAAGAAGTAATGTCCAGGGCAACGGATGTTGCCCATTTCAAATCTACATATCCATAAAAGAAAAAAGCCAGCGTGAGTTTTCACGCTGGCATTACACTATGGAGAAGTTGCAAAGAACATGGAGTGAACTCTTAACTTCTGGGACCCATTCTAGAGAGTGAGCGGGCCGGTGGCTGTAGGAATGTGTCACTTGGGTAGGGGGAAATGTTCATTCAAATTTCGTGCTGAATGGATAGGTGTCGGGACTTTTTCCCGTTTCTGTTTTCGGAGAACTGATTTAAATTGCGCAATCACCCGCAACCGCCTGCTCAATCAAGTTCGCCGATGAACCTAAAATTACGTCTCAACCTGATCATTACCCTGCTGTTGGCATCGGTGCTGTTGCTTGCTGCAATCATGATGGTCCATAACGCGCGGGATGACGTACGTGCGGAAGTGCAATCCACCGCTACGCTGGCCATGCACCTGCTGGATGCGGAAATACTGCATTACACCTCCGACTTTGCCTGGCTGCGCGAGACTGATGGCCAAAATTCCAATTCCATGTTCCGGTTGCACAGCCTGGGAAACGTCCGGCACCTGCGCATTGAGTTTTTTGACGCGAACGGGCGCCTGCGGGATAGCAATATTGAAGGCGACAAGCAGGAACCCGCTTCCTGGCTAGTGCGGACCATGGGATTCATTTCCCCGGCCATGCCTGAAATCCGCCGCAAGATTTTTGTCAGCGGCCGCATGATCGGCGAGTTGGTCGTCACCCCCGATCCCAGCTATGAAATCCAGGAAGTGCTCGGCGATATCATGGGGTTGCTGCTGCTCGTGGCGATTTTCTTTGTGGCCGTCAATGCGTTGGTGTATTGGGCGGTGGGACGCGCGATGCGGCCGGTCGACAGCGTAATGACGGCGTTGAACGAGCTGGAGCGCGGCAACCTGAAGGCGCGGTTGCCGGAGTTTGAACTGCCGGAGCTGGCTGGCATCAGCCGCAAGTTCAATGCCATGGCCGAAACGCTTGAAACGAGCATTCACAACAATCATAAGCTCACGCAGCAGATGATCCGTCTGCAGGAGGACGAGCGCAAGAACCTCGCGCGCGACCTACATGATGAAATCGGGCAGTACCTCACGGCCGTGCATGTCGACGCTTCCGCCATCCTCAACGCCAAGAATATCGAAGGGGCCAAGGAAAGCGCCAAAGCCATCAGCGTCGTGGCGCGGCAGATGATGGATATCGTGCATGACATGCTGCAGAGGTTGCGTCCGTCCGGTCTGGATGCGTTCGGGCTCAGCACTGCCGTGACAGACCTGGTGAATACCTGGAAACAGCGTAACCAGCAGGTTGAAGTGCGTTTCGAGATTCCGGAGCGTCTCGACGACGTTCAGGATGAGACGACGGCAATCGCGGTCTACCGCATCGTGCAGGAATGCCTGACCAACGTCACCCGCCATGCGCATGCCAGCCAGGTGGATATACGGATCAGTATCGAGGGTGCTATGCTCAGGATTGCCGTTGAGGATAACGGACGGGGGTTCAATACTGCCCAGTTGCCCTCGGGTTTCGGCCTGGCCGGCATGCGTGAGCGCGTGGAAGGCCTGGGAGGGCGTTTCTCATTGGAAAGCGCTTTGGCTGCCGGCGCGCGCGTCAATGTCGAGCTGCCATTACAAGAATCAGTAGGGGATAAACAATGAGTGTGAATATTCGCGTCATGTTGGTGGACGATCATGAGGTCGTCCGCTCCGGCCTGCGGCGCCTGCTTGAGCAAAATGACGGTGTGGAGGTCATTGCCGAGGCGGACAGCGGGGAACAGGCGTACCAGTTCTATGGCGAGCATGTGCCTGACGTTGTCGTGATGGATATGTCCATGCCCGGTATGGGCGGGCTGGAAGCCTTGCGGCGCATCATTGCGCGCTATCCCCAGGCCCGCGTCATTATTTTTTCCATGCATGAGAATGCCGCATTCGCATCGCAGGCGCTGGGCGCGGGTGCCAGGGCCTATGTTGCCAAGTCCGGCGCGGCGGACGATCTGGTCCAGGCGGTGCGCGAGGTGGCGCAGGGCAAGGGATACCTGAGCCCGGGAATCGCCCAGCAGATTGCGTTGCAGACGCTCTCGGGAAGCGACGACCCGACGCGCCTGTTGTCCGCGCGCGAGTTTGAAGTATTCCGCCTGCTGGCTGCGGGTAAGGGCATAGAGGAGATTTCCACGATCCTCAAGATCAGCCAGAAAACCGTAGCGAATTACCAGACGCTGCTGAAGCAGAAATTAGGCATTACCAGCCCGATCGAACTGGTCCGACTCGCTATCAAGCATGGCGTAATTGAAGGTTGAAGCATGATTCCCGGGTTTTTCGGTATGCCTTCCTGAAAATCGAAAGATTTTGTCATTGTCGGGAATAATTCCTGGTATTTTTGGGGAATTAATGCGGTGGCTGATTCAACCGCTTAGGCATAGGATGCTACTTAACAGCTTGGATTTTTCAGTAAGACGTTTCCCCATCAAGCCTGTTGTTCAACTCCATACCACTAAGGATTTATCAAAACCAGGCTGACACCTGGTTTTTTTTTGCCTTGAATCAATCCCGCTGCTGGGTGATGCCGAAGCGTATCGCCATATGCACCAACTGCCCCGTGGTTTGCACATTGAGCTTCTGCCTTACCTGGGTCTGGATGTTGGCGGCGGTCTTGTAGCCGATGTGTAATTGTTCCGCGATGCCGGTCAAGGAAACGCCTTCGGCAATCCGGCGAAACACTTCGAACTCCCGCGGGGAGAGTTTTTCCAATGGATTTTCGGTAGGCGTGAAGCGGTCCATGGCGAGGTGCTGTGCCAGTTCGTGGCCGATGTAGCGACCACCGCGCAGCACTTGTTTCACGGCCTCCAGCAATACTTCCGGCGCGTCGGTCTTAACGACGTAGCCCTTGGCGCCAGCCTGCATGGCGCGGGCTGCATAGATATTGTCGTTATGCATGCTGAAAATGATCAGGCGGGCATTGCCATCGCGCGCAATGATGCGGTGCAGGGTTTCCAATCCGCCGATCCCGGGCATGTCCAAGTCGAGAATCCCCAGGTCGGGGTGGTGTTCCTGCCAAAGCGTGCAGGCGCGCTCGCCGTTTTCCGCCTCGGCGGTCACCTGGTAGCCCGCGTTTTCCAATAAGGTGCGTAAACCGCTGCGCACTACTGCGTGGTCGTCTGCCAACAGTATTTTCTGAGCCATGTTAATTACTTTCCTGAATCGCCTTGGATGCTGTACTGAAGGGTAGCGTGGCCGAAATGACGACCCCTTTTTCCCTGCTGCGTACGTTAAACACGCCGCCTTCCGCTTCAACGCGCTCGCGCATGCCGGATAGGCCGAAACCGGCCCTGGGCAGGTGAGGGTTGAAGCCAACGCCGTCATCATGAACTTCTATCGTCAATGTGTCGGAAAGAATGCCGCGCGTGCGGATGAGCTTGATCGAGATATGGCTTGCATGCGCATGGCGCGCAATATTGGTGAGCGATTCCTGCACGATGCGGTAGGCCACGATGCTGGTCTTTTCCGGCAGGCTCAAGCAACTCTTGTCCAGCGCCAATTGACATTCGATGGCCGGATGCTGCTTTTTCCACTCGCTGACCAATTGTTCAATCGCCTCAACGAGCCCATGGGCGTCCAATGCCGTAGGCCGCAGGCGGTGGATCAACCCCCGCACCGCTTGCTGGATGTGCTCGACATGCGAGTTGATGCGCGCGGCAAACTCTGCCAACGAATGCTGCTTATCCTTGGGCAGGCTAGCCAGTTCCAGGCGGATGGCGGTAAGGTATTGCCCCATTTCATCATGGACCTCACGCGCGATATTGCGGCGCTCTTCTTCTTGAACCTGCATGGCATGGCGTGCAAGCGCCTGGTTTTCCTTGAGCAGGACAGCCAGTTCACGTTCGGCCAGGTGCTGTTCCGTGATATCGGCAAAAAAACCGTAGATGTTTTTTTCGGAGGTGTGCGGATTGTCCAGGGCGCGTGTCAGCCGGGCCATCACGATCCATGGCGCATTATCGGGACGAGCAACCGTGAGTTCCGGAATGTCCACTTTTTCTGCCGTTTGCAGCTTTTGGCAAAGCTCATCCCAATGCTTGCCAATTGCCTTCTTCAGGTTAAGCGTGGAGGCGCTGTTGCCAGACATCGTGCTGAACGCCTGGTTGCACAGCAAGATATTGCCTTTCATATCGGCAATGAAGTTGCCGCACAAACCTTGGTCGAACAGCGTTTTGAACATGCGCTGGCTTTCTTGTGACGCATGTTCCGCCTCTGCCCGGCGGTTGGCTTCAGAGATCATTTCTCGCATGCGGCGGCGTGAAAACCAGATCGCAACAAAAGCTGCGACGAAAAGCACCAATGGAAACTCGTCCAGCTGCAGTGACTCATGGGCCAGCGCCCAGGCGATGAATTTTTCCGAGAGGTCCAGCTTTGCCGAGAGCAGGAAGACGCTAATGATGACAACGAGGGCAATGACAAAATCACGGGCAGACTGAGAAATGCGTGTCCAGAACGTGATCATAGGGATGGAGTTTTGAGTGGTGCTCATTATCGCGACATTCTGATAGAGATCATTCATTACATGGAAGTGATTTTTTCCTGAAATCGCTTGCTGGACGTGGGTTTGTGAGTTTTTCCCGTTTTTGTGGGTGATTAATTTTTATTTACATTGAAATATTTTCAAAACATATTTGGGATTTATTCCCAATATAATTTGTGATTAATTCCTCTTCTTGGATTGAACCAATCCTTGGAAACTCTCACCTGTCGCCGATTACAAATTTTTACAATTAAAGAAAAACGGTGATATTTATGGAGAAGTGCTGGAAAAACAATGCTATTCCAGCGTTCAAATAATACTGAGAGGGAATTCAAACGTGATTAAAAAACCAATGATGGGGATGGCAGCCTTGATCCTGACTATGCCAGCGTTCGCGGCAGAACAGGCGAGTCAGCAGAATGCCGCTTCCGAGGCGAATGAGGAGAGCATTGTTGCAGACAAGGTCAAGGTAACCAGCATCTTGCCAGATCGCTTGGAGGCGGTGCCTGGCTCTTTCAATGTGGTGGATGAAAAGGAATTGAAGGCTCGGCAGCCATTCAGCGTGCGCGAAGCATTAAACCAAACACCCGGGATTAATATTGTTGGTGAAGACGCCTTTGCGCTGGCGCCTAATATCGGCGTTCGCGGCCTGAATCCCCGCCGTACTTCACGTACTTTGCTTATGGAAGACGGCGTACCTTTGTTCCTGGCGCCTTACGGCGACCCATCGGCCCATTATTCCACACCGCTTGACCGTGTAAGCCGGATCGAAGTGGTGAAAGGCTCCGGGCAGACCCTATACGGCCCTCAGACGGTCGGCGGCATGATCAACTTCGTGACCAAGCCTGTACCAAAAGAATTCCAGGCGAGCGTGATGGCGATTATTGGAAATAACAACTTCAGCGGCGGCCACGTCAATATCGGTACGGGCGGCGACTGGGGTGGCATTATGCTCGACGCAGTCAATCGCAAAGGTGATGGCATCCGCGACAACCATGACTTTGAGATCAATGAACTGACGTTGAAAGGCCAGTTGAACCTGGATGACCGAAATACCTTGATTGCCAAAGTGGGCTGGTATGAAGAAAACTCAAGTATTTCTGAGACTGGTTTAGGCCTTGTTGAATACAACGAGGATAAATATCAGGCGCCTACTGGTAAGCAAGACTATTTTAATCACACTCGTAAGTCATTGCAGTTGCAGCATATTTTTCAAGTGAACGAGAGGGCTAAGTTCAGTACACAGTTCTATTATGTGAACTCTGAGCGCGCATCTTTCCGGCAGATCAATACTCCTGGTGAACTTGATGGTCGTTCAAGGATGGACAGATGTACTGGATTAGGCGTTGCAACCGAGGTTAATTCTGCTACCTGCGGTGGGCGCTGGCGTCCTCGTGAATACGAATATTGGGGTGTTGAACCTCGTCTGGACATTAGCCATAACTTGTTTGGTATCGAAAGTGATGCAGTAATTGGGTTTCGCTATCACAAGGAAGATATCCAGAGAAATCAATACCGTGATAGCAGTCCATTGGCCCAGGATTTAGGTTGGGCGATTGCCAATGGTAGTCATCGTGAAGATATTGCGATTAATGTGGAGGCCAAGTCTTACTATGCGCAAAATACCTTTTATGTTGGCGATTGGTCTTTGACGCCGGGAATTCGGGTGGAGGATATCCGCGTTGCGACTAATATCAAACGTGCAGAGGGGGAAACTCAGAACAATCCCGAGTCATCCTTGACCAACAATCAGACCAAGGTATTGCCTGGATTTGGCGTAGCATGGAACGGGATTACCAATACAACTATTTTTGGTGGTGTCCACAAAGGGTTCGCTCCGCCACGTCCGGATCGAGATTTGATTGTGGATGAAGATAACCCACAGAACTCTGCTGTTGCAGTTAAAGTGAAGCCAGAGGAAAGCACTAATTGGGAGTTTGGTATTCGTTCCAATAACCTGAGGGGTATCGCATATGAGGCCACATTGTTCCATACTCAGTTCGACGAAATTGTGATCAGCAATGGCTTTGGCTCATTCCGTAATGGCGGTGAATCCCAACACACCGGCATAGAATTTGCAGGACGCGTCGATTTCGGGACAATCTACAATACTTCGCACAATTTCTACGTTAGCGGCTCCTATACAAACCTCTTCACTGCTAAGTTTAAGAAGACCAGTCTTGATGACGATATCCGCAGCGGCGATCGCCTTGCCTATGCGCCTAAGCATATCGCCTCTTTAAACTTTGGCTATGAGCACCCAGTTGGTTTCAATGCTCGTATAGGTGTGGATTATGTCAGTGAGCAATATGAGGATGTTACTTTCCGCGAGGGGCGTAGCGAATATAACCAGCTTAGAGGGCTGAGCGGCAAGATTCCTTCCTACACGCTGCTAAACGCATCCGTGAGCTATCGTCCAATAGGCAGCAAGGCTACCTTCTTCGTCAGCGGGCATAACCTGGGTGACAAGGAGTATCTGGCAACACGTGTCGATGGCATGCATGCCGGTCGTCAACGCCAGGTGTTCGGTGGTGTCCGTTACGATTTCTAATCCTTAACCGCATCCTTCCTCTGGCTTTTTGCTGGAGTAGTTGTACTTGCGCCCCGTTATCGGGGCGTTTTTTTGCATGGTGAGCTTGATAGTGGCGGCGTTATAATCAAGGTTTGTAGTGATGTGCTGGCGTTGGCAGGCACGCTTGAACGGGCAATGAATTTGACTACCTCAGACAATATCTTGGAACAACATACGCCGATGATGCGCCAGTATCTCGGCATCAAGGCGCAATATCCCGATATGCTGGTGTTCTATCGCATGGGGGATTTCTACGAATTATTCCATGACGATGCGGAGAAGGCATCGCGTTTGCTTGGCATTACCCTTACCAAGCGCGGCAGCTCCAATGGAGAGCCTATCCGCATGGCGGGCGTGCCTTATCATGCGGCGGAGCAATACCTGGCAAAACTTGCCAAGCTGGGCGAGGCTGTCGCCATTTGCGAACAGGTGGGCGACCCCGCCAAGAGCAAGGGGCCGGTGGAACGCCAGGTCACGCGCATCCTGACGCCGGGCACATTGACCGACGCGGCCTTGCTGGACGACACGCGCGACAATCTGCTGCTTGCCATTTCCCGCGGTGAAGGCGTATTGGGGGTTGCCCGCATCAACCTTGCCTCGGGCCGTTTTGTCCTGAGCGAAATAGCGCCGGGGCTGCTGGCGCAGGAGCTTGAGCGCATCAGTCCGGCTGAAATTCTTTATCCCGATGATTTTTCCCATGTCGCGCTGGAGCAGGTGAAATGTTCCAAGAAGAGGCTGGCGCCTTGGCAGTTCGACCTGGATTCATCGGTCCAGACCCTGACCAAGCAGTTCAGCACCTACGACCTGGACGGCTTCGGCTGCGCCGATATGCAGGCGGCCATCATGGCGGCTGGCGCCTTGCTGGATTACGTCAAGCATACGCAGCGCACCAGCCTGCCGCATATCCAGGGGCTGACGGTAGAGCAGGGCAGCCAGTTCATCCAATTGGATGCCGCGACACGCCGCAACCTGGAAATCGACCAGACCTTGCGCGGAGAACCGTCGCCCACATTGTATTCTTTGCTGAATACCACGGTGACGGCCATGGGTGCGCGTTTGCTGCGTATTTGGCTGCATCATCCCTTGCAGCACCAGCCTGACATCCAGGCGCGCTTGCAGGCGGTGACGGGCTTGCAGGCGCAGTACGATGGCTTGCGTCCATTGTTGCGCAATGTCGGGGATGTGGAGCGCATGACGGCGCGCGTTGCCCTGAAAACGGCGCGTCCTCGCGACTTGTCCGGCTTGCGCGACAGTTTGCAACAACTGCCGCTGTTGCAGCGCGTATTGCGTCCTGAAAGTTCGTTGTTGCTGCAAGCCTTGCAGCAACAGCTGGATGTGCCGCAAGCCGCGTTGGATATGTTGTTGGCGGCCGTCAAGGATGAGCCTGCCGCCGTATTGCGCGAAGGCGGCGTGATTGCCGATGGATTTGATGCAGAATTGGATGAGTTACGGGGCATCCAGAGCAATTGCGGCGAGTTCCTGCTCAAGTTCGAAGCGCAGGAGCGCGAGCGCAGCGGCATCAGCAACCTCAAGGTGGAATATAACAGCGTGCATGGCTTTTACATCGAGATCAGCCGTGCGCAATCCGAGAACGTGCCTGCCGAATACCGCCGCCGCCAGACGCTGAAGAATGTCGAGCGCTATATCACGCCAGAACTGAAGACGTTTGAAGACAAGGTGCTCTCCGCCAATGAGCGTGCCCTGGCGCGTGAAAAAGTGCTGTTCGATGCCTTACTTGAAAACTTGCAGCCTGCGCTGACCGCCTTGCAGCGCAACGCGGAAGCCGTGGCGCAATTGGATGTGTTGGCAACATTTGCCGAGCGTGCGGATGTGTTGAAATATGTCGCGCCCCAATTCAGCAATGAGGCCGGCCTGGATATCGTGGACGGCCGCCATCCGGTAGTGGAGCAGTTGGCGCAGCCGTTCATCGCCAATAGTGTTTCCTTGTCGCCTTACCGCCAGTTATTGTTGATTACCGGGCCCAACATGGGTGGTAAGTCGACTTACATGCGGCAAACAGCGTTGATCGTGCTGCTCGCGCATTGCGGCTGTTTCGTCCCGGCGAAATCGGCGAAGATAGGGCCGATAGACCGGATTTTCACCCGCATCGGCGCTTCGGACGACTTGGCCGGAGGCCGTTCCACCTTCATGGTGGAAATGACCGAGACCGCCAATATCCTGCACAACGCGACAGAGCAAAGCCTGGTATTGCTGGATGAAATCGGGCGCGGCACTTCGACTTTTGACGGCTTGTCCCTGGCATGGGCAGTCGCCAGGCAGCTGTTGGAGAGGAACCGTAGCTATACCTTGTTTGCCACGCACTATTTTGAATTGACCAGAATCAGCGAAGAGTTCAAGCATGCGGCCAATGTGCACCTGGATGCGGTTGAGCACGGCAACGGTATTGTGTTTTTGCATAACGTGGAAGAGGGGCCTGCAAGCCAGAGCTATGGTTTGCAGGTGGCGCAACTGGCGGGCATCCCGCGCTCGGTGGTGAATGCCGCGAAGCGTAAACTGGTGCAGCTCGAGCAAAGCCAGGTGATGCAGCAATCTTCTTCCGGGCAAGGAGATATGTTTGTTGCGGTGGATAGTGCGCCGGAACCCGCCATGCACCCGGCCGTTTCCGAGCTCGAAAGCATTGATCCCGATGGCTTGACGCCAAGGCAGGCGCTGGATGTTTTGTACAAATTGAAAAAATTAATATAAATATCAGCAATAATTCGACATAGTTTTGAAACAACTGCCTGCCACAATGTGAACCGTAGTCCTTACCGGGACTTCGGTTTTGTCAATTTAAGAGATCCCAAAAGGAAGATATGGTTGTCGAGTATTTCATCAAAATAGTGATCCCCGTGGTATTTGCGTCCTTTGTTGCCATGATCGGCTGGTTTGCCGGTGAAAAGCTGGGTGCAATGATTGCTGGCGGAGTTTCCCTTGCCTTGTCGATTGGCTGGACCAGCTACAGCTGGTCATTGTCCGTGAGGCAGTCGCGTATCAATGCGCGCCTGGCCAGACGCAAGCAGGCGCGTGCCAAGAAGGCAGTGCGCAGTGTGTCTTGCGCATAATAGAGTCAAGCGGCTTTTTAGCCGCCACTGGATACGAAAAAGGCAGCCATGAGGCTGCCTTTTTTATTGGACCTGGAACTAGGTTTGGCGTATCAACTAATCGAGCCTAGTGATGGTGGCCACCCGCGCCGTGTACGTGACCGTGCTCTACCTCTTCCTTGCCTGCTTCGCGCACTGCCGTGACGGACGCCTTGAACAGCACCCGTTCACCGGCCCAGGGGTGGTTGCCGTCGACGATGACCTTGCCGTCTTCGATATTGGTGACGGTATACAGCACCACGTCGCCGGTTTCGTCTTCGCCTTCAAATTGCATGCCGACTTTCAATTCCTCGGTAGGGAAGGCGGAAGCAGGCTCTATTTGCACCAGCTCCTCGTCATAGTCGCCGAATGCGTCGGCCGGCTCCAGGGTCAGTTCGATGGAGTCGCCGACAGACTTGCCATGCAGTTCTTCTTCTACTCGCGGGAAAATATTGTCATATCCGCCGTGCAGGTAGCTGACGGGATCCTTGCTGGACTCTAGAATATTCCCATCGCTATCGCGTAGTTCATAAGTGATGGTGACAACAGTGTTCATGGCGATCTGCATGAAAGATCCTTCTTCTTAAAGTGATTTGATAAAGTTGAGTATTTCTGCGGCATGGCCTTTGGCCACCACCCCATATTGTGCCAAGCGTACCACTCCAGTCCGGTCGATGACAAATGTGGAGCGGACTATGCCCATTTTTTTGATGCCGTCCTTCTCCTTTTCCTGCCATACGCCATATTGGCTGCATACCTCGCCATCCTCATCGGATAGCAGTTGTACTGCCAGGCCATGCTTGTCGCGGAAGTTGGCATGGCTCATGCAATCATCCCGGCTAATGCCGATCACGAAGGTGTCATGGCGCTTGAACTCTTCCTCCAGATCGCTGAATTCGATGGCTTGCAATGTGCAACTGGGGGTGTTGTCCTTGGGATAGAAGTAGAGCACCACATTACGGCCACGCAGTGCGGAAAGGCTGATGGTTTCGATATCTGCATCTAGCAGGGAAAAGTCAGGGGCTGGCGTATTGGGCTGCAGCATGGCTTGCTTTGCAGTTGGGAGAGATGGGAAAGATTCTAACCTAATTTCTTGGCAGCGTAAGCAATGCGCTATCATGCGAGCATGAAAAAACAACAAAATTCACATAGCGTTCCGCTTGCCTTGCTTGGCGGCTTGAGCGCGGAGCAATTTCTCGCCGAATACTGGCAGAAAAAGCCTTTGCTGATCCGCCAGGCGATCCCCGGATTCAATGGGCTGCTAAGTCCTGATGAACTGGCGGGGCTGGCTTGCGAGGACGATGTGCAGTCGCGCCTGATTTCATCCAAGCGCGGACGCTGGCATGTGGAGAGCGGGCCGTTCGACGAAAAGCGCTTTGCCAAGCTGCCGGAACGTGACTGGACCCTGCTGGTGCAAGGCGTCAACCATCATTTGCCTGAAGCGGCGGAATTGCTGCAGCAATTCGCTTTCGTGCCTTACGCCAGGCTGGACGACCTCATGGTGAGCTTTGCGCCCGACCAAGGAGGCGTGGGGCCGCATTTCGATTCTTACGACGTGTTCCTGCTGCAGGGCGAAGGCGAGCGTTTGTGGCGGATTAGTGAGCAGGAGGACTTGAGCTTGGTCGAGGGCGCGCCGCTGCGTATCCTGCAAAATTTCAATACCGAGCATGAATGGGTGCTAGGGCCAGGGGATATGCTCTATTTGCCGCCCCACGTCGCGCACTGGGGCATTGCAGTAGGCAACGCGATGACGTATTCCATAGGCTTCCGGGCGCCTTCGGCGCAGGAGCTCGCCAGCGAGTTTCTCAATTATTTGCAGGATAAATTACAAGTGCCCGGAATGTATGCCGACCCGGAATTGCAGCCGCAACCGCATCCGGCGGAGATAGGTGCGCAGATGCTGGACAAGGTCAGCGCGATGCTGGAGCAGATCCGCTGGCAAGCGAGCGATGTATCCAATTTCCTCGGGCGTTACCTTTCCGAGCCCAAGCCGCATATTGTGTTTGACGAAAATGAGGCGTTGGCCTTGAAGCGTTTTGTGCAACAACTCCCCAAGCGCGGCATTGCCTTGTCCGGCAAAAGCCAGATGTTGTTCTGCGACAACCAGTTCTTCATGAACGGCGAGCAACTGGCGGTAACGGCGCGACACCAACCGTTTCTGACGGCATTGGCGGATGGTCGCCGGCTCGAGGCGGCCTGCTTTGATTCCACTATCTTGCAGGATGCTGGCTTGATGCAGCAGCTATATGACTGGTATCTGGCAGGCTATTTGCATTTCATGGAGTGATCGCGTAGCTTACGCAAAAGCAATATGCAGGGTTGGGCGATATATCTGCAGTGAGTGGTGCAGCAAGCGCCACCCGTAAATTGGGAGTATGCATTGACCAGGAATGAAATCATGCGTGCCTTGTTGATGACCATGTGTCTGGTCTGCGCGCCTGTGCAGGCGGCAGGCCTGGATTTCAAGATGATTACGCTGCAGCACCGTTTTCCGCAGGATATCCTGCCCGCGGTACAACAGCTCGTCGGCCCCGAGGGCTCGGTCACCGCGATTGAGCAGCATCTCGTCGTGCGCGCCACAGCGGACAAAATGGACGCGGTCGAGGCCTTGGTCGAGAGGCTGGATACCGTGCAGCGCAACGTACGCATCACGGTTCGCCATGAGGACTATGCCACGCAGGACAATAGCGCGATAGGCGTCGAAGGAAGCGTGAGATACGGCGATGCCGAGATAGGCATCAATGATGCGGCGCAGCGCGAGGGTTTGCGCTTCAATATGGATGACGGCCAATCCGCAACCCGTCGCAGCGGGGAGCAGTTCCTGACCGTGCTCGATGGCGAGCGTGCTTTCATCCAGGTCGGGCAATCCGTGCCTTTTACCCAGCAATGGGTACTGTTGACCACGCAATATGCCAATGTGCAGCAAACCACCGAGTTCCATGACGTCACGACCGGCTTTGCTGTCAGGCCGCGCTATATCGGCAACGAGGTTGAAGTGGAAATCACGCCGCGTATCGCGCGCCTCAACGCGAGGGGCTTCATTGATTTCGAGCAGTTGTCGACCACGGTACGCGCCACGCGGGGGCAGTGGCTGGATATCGGCGGCGTCATGCAGGGAAGGGATGAAGTCAGCCGCGCCATCCTCTCGCAAAGCCAGTTTGCAGAGGGAAAAAACAGCCGTCTGCAAATCAAGGTTGACTGAGGGATTTGCCTCCTGTTTTTTTATTCAGGAAATGGCAGAATATTGTGCTAAATAAGGCTGGTAGCCAAAAAACAGTGGTATTTTTTATCGGAAATGGTAGAATTTTTGGCACTCGGTTGGTTTAAAGGCTTACCGTAACTGGTTTTAAAATTTATTGTCTACACACATCTTTAAGGGATAAAAAATGACACGTTCCGCTCTGCTTGCCGCTCTGCTCGCACTTGCTTTGACCGCTTGTGGTCAAAAGGAAGAAGCACCTGCTGAAGCTCCTGCTGTTGAAGAAGCTGCTCCTGCTGTTGAAGAGGCACCAGCTGAAGCTCCTGCAGAAGAAGCTGCTCCTGCTGTTGAAGAAGCACCAGCTGAAGCTCCTGCAGAAGAAGCACCTGCTGAAGAAGCTAAGTAATTGACAGGCTGGCTTTAATGCCAGCTTCAATTATCTGGATCGAAAAGCCGGCAATGCCGGCTTTTTGTTTTTTTACTGCTCAGCTTTCCTTAAGTTCCTCTAAAGATACTTGCTTCATTTGATTTGACGCCAGTCGAACCCTTCTTGCTGGCTGGCGATCGCTATCCAGTGTTCCTCACAGCCGAGAGTGCGGCTCAATGCGGTATTGACCAGCGCCGGCTGGTTATTCTTCTCGCTCAGGTGCGCAGCCACGATGTGTTGCAGTTTGCTGTTGTCGAGTTTGCCTAGCAGGTCTGCTGCGCTCTCATTGTCCAGATGCCCGAGGCGGCCGCCTACGCGTTGCTTCAGGGAGCGCACGTAAGGGCCGTTGCGCAGCATGTCCAGGTCATGGTTGCATTCGAGAATCAGCGCGTCACAGGCGTTTAGTGTGGTTTCGATGTGCGGGGTTGAAGTGCCTGCGTCGGTGAGAACGCCGAGCTTGTGTTGGCCATCTGTGAACGTGTATTGCACTGGTTCGCGTGCATCGTGCGGCACCGGGTAGGGCTGGACCTGCAAATCACCAATGCTGAATAACTGGTGGCTATCGATGATATGCAGGTCGAACCCGCATTCCTTTGGCATAAGTCTCTGGCTTGTGACGTATGTGCCATGGGTAAGCCACACCGGGATGCGATAGCGGTTGGCGAGTTTGAACACGCCGCCGGTGTGGTCGTCGTGCTCATGGGTGACGAGAATGCCGTCAATCTCTTCCGGCTGCAGGCCTAGCTTGGCGATGCGCCGAATTGCGTCGCGCAAGCCGAAGCCGCAATCCAGCAACAGGCGGGTGGTGCCTTGCTCGATGATCAGGCCGTTGCCTGCGCTGCCGCTGCCGAGTGAAGCAAATCGCATATCAGCAAGTACCGATCGGGGACGGTTGCCGGTTTAATGCAACTAAATCGGCAACGGCCCCTGGCATGAATTATTTGAGTTGCTCGAACAGCAGGTTGATGATGCGGTTTGCCGTACTGGTGCGTTCGCGCTGGCCATCCTTGTCCGTGATGGTGATCAGGGAGTTGCTATCCCCCGAGCTTTCCACCCTGACTTGGTACTGAGTCTCGCCGGACTTGCGCTTTTTGTTGCCGTCCTTGTCGGCCTTGTCGTTGCCCCAGAACTTCAGGGTTTCCAGCAAGCCTTTCTTTTCCTTTGGCAGTTCGTCAATATCGTTGTCCGTGTAGCGGACGTAGAAAATGCCGCTGGAGCGGTCGCGATCCTCGACGATGAAGCCGACGCGGTCCAGCGCCAGCCCGACGCGGCGCCATGCGCGGTCGAACGCGTCATTGGTGCTGAGGCTGAGCGTGCCGTCGCCTTCCTTGTTGATGTTGGCGCGTAATTCAGGAGAGGCGTTGGCGATGATGGTGCGGGACTTCTTCTCCTCGACGCCCAGGCGCACCATGAGCCTGCGTAACAGTTCAGCATCAATGTCTTCCGCGATGGCACGGGACTCTTCTGCGCCTGTGCGCTTGGTCTTGGTCGGGGCATAACCCATTTCCACTTCGCCGGCGATGGTGCGCACCTTGACCTTGCCGTCATCAGGCACATTGCTGACGGCGCGGTGGCTCATGTAGATTTCGGTCGTGCCTTGCTCCACGCCACGGTCGATGCGGGTGCGGAACTTCTGGCGGTTCTGCAGGCTGTTGAGCTTGTCGAGCCAGCCCTGGAATTTCTCCAGATAGGTTTTGTCGCCAGCATCCAGCGAGCTGGGGTCGACCCATTCCGTTTCCATGACGCCAGTTTGCGCGTTCTCTACCTGGACGGCAAAGCCCAGGTCGGTCCAGAACTCGCGAATGACGGGCCAGACTTTTTCCGGCGCGGCGTTCACCACCAGCCAGCGCTGCGCTCCTGCGCGCTCCATGCGGACGCCGTCCGCATTCGGCAATACTTTATCCTGCTCGTTTTCTATCTGGCCGCTTTCATTCAACGACTGGCTGTAGTCGGAATAGTTGGTGGCCGCGCCGGGAATGGCGTAAGCGTCGCTGGCCGAAATGTTGGTCAGGTCGGGCGGTACTTCCAAAGGCCGTGAGCGGCCTGCCGCCTTATAGTCCGAGCTGGTATCAATGAACGGAATGGAGCACCCGCTGACGGTGAGCAATGTAGCCAGTAAAACAGGTTTGATTGTGAATCGATTCATGGTTTCTCTTGACTGAATAACGGTGGCATCAAATGGCAGCTTGCTTCATGGCGCTGCGCAATGTGTCATGGAATTGGGATGATAGTGGCACGAGCGGCAGGCGAATGCCACCCTGGATCAGGCCCATCTGCTGCAACACCCATTTCACCGGGATCGGGTTGGCCTCGACAAACAGTTTCTGATGCAATGCGAACAACTTGGCATTGGCGCTACGGGCGGCCTTGGTGTCGCCTGCCAGGGCCGCAGTGCACATCTCGTGCATCAGCCCGGGGGCGGCATTCGCCGTCACCGAGATAACCCCGTGGCCGCCGAGTAACAACAGCGCCAGGCTGCTGGCGTCATCGCCGCTGTAGATCGCAAATCCTGCCGGTGCGCGCAGGATCAGGTCGGTGCCGCGCTCGATATTGCCCGTGGCGTCCTTGATGCCGACAATGTTCTTGATCGCGGCAAGGCGAAGCACGGTGTCGTTCTGCAGGTCGCAGCCTGTGCGGCCGGGGACGTTATACAAAATCTGCGGGATGTCCACTGCCGCGGCAATCGCCTGGAAGTGCTGATACAGGCCTTCCTGCGTCGGCTTGTTGTAATAGGGGGTGACCAACAGGCATGCATCTGCCCCCAGTTCTTTCGCCTTGCGGGTGAGGGCGATGGCCTCGCTGGTGGAGTTGGCGCCCGTACCGGCGATGACCGGGATGCGGCCAGCGCTGTGCTCGACCGCGGTCTTGATCAGCAGGGCGTGTTCATCGAAGTCGACAGTGGGGGATTCGCCTGTTGTGCCCACCACCACGATGCCATCGGATTTCTGCTCGATATGGTAATCGATGAGTGAGCGTAACGCCTGGATGTCCAGGCTGCCATCATCGAGCATGGGGGTGACGATGGCAACGAGACTGCCTTGCAGCATGGTTATACGACCTGATAATGATTAAACCTGCCCATTTTAACTGAAACTGGGACGATAATAATATGATTTTATGCCCTTTCATGGCTGTAAATCATTGTGAGGAAAGTGATCCGGGACCGCGTGGAAATGTTAAGGGAGGCATTATTTTCTTATAATACCCGCCAATGTTTCCATAAATGACGGATCGATGAAGTCTGACGTAATGTGCAAGCCGGCCGTGGCTGCGGTGGCCGGCCTGTTTTCCATGTTGTCGCATGCCAATGACGCAGCGTTGAGCAGCGAGCAGCCTGCCATTCCCGAGCCCATGCTGTTTGATCTGGTGCGACCACTGGGTTCTCCCAAGGGTGAGCTGGAGGTGAACAACCTGGCGGAACACTCGCTACGTAATGGCGATATCCAGTGGGCGCCGGAAATTGAATATGCGTTTGCCGACGGGTATGCGCTCGAGATTGAGCTGCCGTTCGAGAACTCCTCGCTATCGACTTACAAGCTGGCGTTGCAGGGGACGCTGGATTCGCCCGCCAGTGACCGGATGATCCATGGCTGGCAGGTGATTGCCAAGCGCAAGGCGCATGAGGACGTGTATTCTGCAGATGCCCTGTACTTGCATGGCTATCGCATGAGCCCCAGGTGGAGCACATTCAATATGCTGGGCGTACGGCGCACCGAATTGGGCAGCGACGGTAGGAATGTAGTGCTTTCGAACAACAGCCTGTTTTACAACTATTCCAGCCGGCTTGTATTGGGGCTGGAAGTGAACAATCAGATTGACCACCACATGAAGTGGCGTTACCGCATTACGCCCCAGTTGCACTACAACTTCGACAAGCACCGCACTTTGCAGTTTGGCATCGGGCCTTCGCGCCTAGGCGACGACATGAAGACCGAGTGGCTGGCGTCATGGCGGTTGATTTATGCTTTCTGATGCCGATGCCAAGCAGGCGTAAGCATATCCCGGATGCTGGTGACGATGAGGTCGGTCCGGGCAAAGCGGTGATGGCCTCCGCCGGGCAGGATCAGCTTGGCCTTGCCGGAGAAGTTGGCTACGCTTTCCATGTAGGGAATCAGTTCATCGCCTTGTTCGTGTAGTACCGTCACCCTGGCGGGTTGGCCGTCCAGGCGGTAATCGGCATATTTTGCCAGGTGGGCTTCGGTCAGCCAGCCTTGTTCCTGCGAATAGAAATTCTCCACTTTGCCGAGGTAGCGATGCAGGCTCAATTCAGGATGCATGCAAGGATTGATCAACAAGCAGGGTTGACGATAGCGGCATGCGAACTGATAGGCCCAGAAACCACCGAGCGATGAGCCCGTGAGCAAGACGCCCTGGTCCAGCAACGGCAGGATGGCCTGCTCAAGCTGCATATAGGAAATATCGGGATCCCAGCTGTTGTATTCGGGAATGACGGCCTGGGGAAAGTGTTGCCGCAACAATGATGATTTCTCACTTGCCGGGCTGGAGTTGAAGCCCGGCATGTAAAGAATGTTCAAACGCATATCCTCCTGGGTGGTGTCACTCCTGCAATCCTAACAGTGCGGGCAGGTCGGCGACAGAGTCTATCACCAAGTCTGGCGTGACCGGTGAGGAGGCGAGATATTCCTCGCGGAACTTGCCTGTGCGCACCAGCACGCCGCGGATGCCCGATTTTTGTGCGCCCCCGACATCCGAATCGACATCATCCCCGATCATCAACACCTCCGATGCCGGGAGCTTGAGGTCGGCAAGGGCGATCTGGAAGAACTCGGTCGCAGGCTTGCCGATGATCATGGCCTGGGTACCGGCGGCATATTCCAGCCCGGTGATGAAGCCGCCGATATCCATTTGTAGGCCAGCCTCGGTTTGCCAGAAGCGGTTCTTGTGGATCGCGATCAGCTTCGCGCCGTTCTTGAGGCAGTTGAACACCTCGTTCATGGTGTCGTAGGTCCAGGCCTTGCCGATATCGCCCACGACGATGTATTCCGCCGCGGTGTTGGACTGGCGGAAGTGCGAGAAGTCTTTCTTGACGTCATCGGCCAGCAGGAAGCGGCAGAGCGGGTTGCCGAGTTGCTCGAGATATTTCAATGCGGCCTCGGGCGCGCTGATGATTTCCTCCGGCGCGACATAGAACCCCATGCCGAGGATTTTCTGATGCAGGGAGTAGCGCGACAGGGTGCTGGTATTGGTGACAAAGCGGCAGGCAAGGCCGCGTGTGCGCAACAAGTCCACTGTTTCTATCGCGCCGGGAATCGGGCTGTTGCCTACATGCAGGACGCCATCCAGGTCGAACAGGACGGCGTTGACCGATGAAGTGTCCATATGCTGACCTCCTGGAATATTCATTCATAAGCAAGCAAAGCTTGTGCCGGTACAAAAGACAACGGAGGCTTGAGCCTCCGTTATGCAGTAGTAGCCAGTCTTGAACTACGGTTAATTCTTCAGGTCCGCTTCCCAGGCGTTGCCATAGATCTTGCCGTTGCGCGACAGGATCAGCATTTGGTACATGCTGGTCACCCACATGAACGTGGACGCAATGCTGTAGCCAATGCCGCCAATGATCGTGAGCCAGGCGAACCCAGGATGCAGCTTGGTTAGCCACCACGACAATACGTCGAGGATCAGGAACGCGAACGGGAAGGCAATCGCCAATATCTTTAGGATGCGTGGCACGTTCGCGGCAAAGCTGAAGATAAACGCCATGAGAAAGAAAATGAAGCAGATGCCGAACAAGTGGATATGGGATACACGGGTCAGGCTCTGGATGGTGGCGCCTTCATTCACGGCGGACACTTGTTTTACGCCTTCGTAGGTCCTGTAGTCAGGGATGCCGGGAATCACGCTGTGGCACATCACGCAACGCTCCGCGAATACTCCCTTGAAGTGATTTTCCCATTGGTCCTCGGGCGCGCCGTTGCGTACCCATTTGATGATGTCCAGGCGCACTTCAGGAGGCGCATGCGGTTTCATCGAGCCGTTGAGCTTGCTTTCCAGCTTGCTGCCGCTACGGTCGCCGTAGTAGCTATAGACGATATCATCCTTGGACAGGCCCAGCTTGCCATCCGCCATGCCGTGCGTGAGCATGATCTGCAGGCCGGCCATGCAAAGGCCGACGCCGATCACCAGAAGGTAGCCAATAAACAGGGTCTTGATCGAGGTAGGAAGGTTGGGGAGGTTGAGCCAAGGCAGGCTGGAGGGCGTTTCTTTCATGGCATTCTCGTCTAGCGTTAAAAATACAAGCAACGCAAGCATACCTCAAATTGAGATATAGCACCTAGTTTTAGTAGGGTTATTGCAAATGAAAAGCCTTACTGTCGCAGTAGGGCTTGTGTCGGCGGGATAAGTCAGTGCGATGAGGCGTTTTCCCGCTCTTTGCGGGCGTTCAGTATGCAAAATCCAATCCAATAGCTGATGACGATAATGGTCAGGATGATGGTGCCGATCGATGCAATGCCCACCCACGAACCAAACAGTACTTTAAGCATAGCGGTCTCCTTTTATCGTTGTCGTGGTTAATGACTAAATAACCATAATAATTTTATGGATATGCTACGCTTTTGCCGGAAAGAGTAAAGACCTTTATCAAAAAATGGTTAAATTTTGTGCTGTCCGCATCGGTGTTGCCTTGTCTCGCTATTTGACATCAGCAATAATCCGGCGGATAACATGAGCGGGCAGACCATGGTTTTGCCCGGGACAATAAGCGCAATAAGAACAAGCCATCATGACAACCATTGAGAATCCGCCCGAGGCGGGAAGCGGCGTGCCCGAAACGATCGGGTTTGAGGAACTCAGCCTGCAACCGGGGACCAGGCTGCAGTTGCTGCGGCACCGGGGCCGTACTCCCGTACAATACCTTTCCACCTTTATCGGCATGGAGCGCAATGAATATCTGCTGTTGCGTTTGCCGAAGGCGCAGGGCACCTTCCTGACCTTTTACGACGGGGAGAAAGTTACGGTTCGCGTCTTTTCCGGGATCATGATCAGCAGCTTTGACGCCAGCGTGATCCAGACGATCCATCATCCCTTGAATTGCTTGTGCATTTCCTTCCCCCATGCCATCCAAGTGAAGAAAATCCGCAGGGAAATGCGGATCAAGGTGGATATCGAAGGGCAGCTGGGTTTGGAGGATAGAACTATTCTGCCAGTAAAGTTGACCAATATCAGCGCCACCGGATGCCAGGTTCTGGTTGATCGTGACATCGGCAAGGTTGACGGCCAGGTGGTCTTGAATTGCAACCTCGCCCAATTGCATGACGATGAGACTTCCGCCATTACTCTGGAGGCGAGGGTGCGCAACGTGGTACCGGCAGGTCCGTCAGACGGCGCAAGCTTTCTTGCCGGCCTTGAGTTTGTGGCACTGGAAAGCAACGTGCAATTGCTCGTGCGCCATTATGTCTACGAATGCCTGGTCGATAGACGGCAGAATTTGGTCTAGGCACTAACCAAGGGAAAGGAAACGCATACCGATTTAAATCGCTATAAGGAAATCTGTTTTTTTACATAGAATCGCGTTGGGATACATCTAGAGGTTTCGTAGTCACTTTAACAATGAAGTAACAACCTGCCGGGAGATCTCGTGAAGAAAATTGCATTCGCGTTACTAGCATGCTGTACTCTGAATAACCCTGCCAATGCGGTGGACGGTATTGCGTTCACAGGCGGCCACGGCCCCGATGCCAATATGGCCGCTGTTTCGCTGACCTGGGATTGGGAGAAGCGTTGGTTCACAGAGGGGGATTGGCACCTCGGAGGATATTGGGAGTTGACCGGCACTGCCTGGAAGGGCGACGGGGCATCTCCTGAAAAAGAGCTGTATGCGATCGGTATAGCGCCGGTGTTCCGCTTGCAGCGCTCCGCACCATCAGGGTGGCTCAATCCCTATGCGGAAGCCGGCATAGGGGCCTATCAGTTCTCTGGCCGGCGCGTGCACGGAAGCCTCAGCATGGGAACCCGCTTCGAGTTCGGCAGCCATGTCGGCTTGGGGGTCACGTTCGGCGACCAGCAGCAATATGATCTCAGCTATCGCTTTCAGCATTTCTCCAATGCGGGCATCACCAGCGAGAACCCCGGGGTCAATTTCAACGAAATCCGTTTTGGATATCATTTCTAACTTACCCGGATAAAGCAGATTCATCATATCGGGCGGCGGGTATAATTCTGTTATTCCTTCATGACGGACGACAGAATGATCGAACTTGCAGATCGCATCGACGCCATATTGCCGCAGACGCAATGCACGCAATGTGGATATGCCGGCTGCCGCCCCTATGCAGAAGCGCTCGCCAGGGGGGAGGCCGGCATCAACCAGTGCCCGCCCGGTGGTGAGTCCGGGATTCGTGCGCTGGCGCAGCTGCTCGGTCGGCCTTATGCATCCTTGAACCCGGTTCACGGCGCCATCCGCCCAAAAATGCTGGCCGTCATCGACGAGGCCAGCTGCATCGGGTGCACTTTGTGCATCAAGGCGTGCCCTGTCGATGCCATTCTTGGTATGCACAAGCAAATGCATACCGTCATTGCCGATGAATGCACCGGCTGCGAATTGTGCGTGGCGCCTTGTCCTGTAGAATGCATCGACATGGAGCCACTGGCAAATCAAGTCTGGGATTACACGCAGCCGGCAAGCCATGCGCGCCAGGCGGCCGATGCAGCCCGCCTGCGTTACCATTCGCGTTTGCAGCGTCTCGACCGTCAGGCTTCAGGCCCCATTGCTGCCGCCAGCTCTCGCGAGACTGAGGACCGGCCTTCCAATACCATAGATGCCAAGAAAGCGGCCTTGGCTGCCGCGATGGCGCGAGCCCGTGCCCAGCGGAAAACAGATACCTCTCACAAAGCATGAACGCAGAAAAACGCCAAGAGCTGTTCCGCCGGCTCAGCCTTGCCATTCCCGAACCCACGACTGAGCTCGTGCACGCGAGTACGTTCGAACTGCTGATTGCCGTCATTCTCTCGGCCCAGGCCACAGACAAGGGCGTGAATATCGCGACGGCGAAGCTGTTCCCGGTAGCCAACACGCCCCAGGCGATTCTTGATATGGGCATCGAGGGCCTGGAAGGCTACATCAAGACAATAGGCCTCTATCGCAGCAAGGCCAAGAATGTGATGGCAACCTGCCGCCTGTTGGTGGACCGATATCATGGCGAGGTCCCGGATACGCGCGAGGCATTGGAAAGCCTGCCGGGCGTGGGTCGCAAAACGGCCAACGTGATATTGAACACGGCATTCGGCCAGCCCACCATCGCGGTGGATACGCATATTTTCCGCTTAGGCAACCGCATCGGCCTCGCGCCTGGAAAAACACCGCTCGAGGTGGAAAACAAGCTGATGAAGGTGGTACCCAAGGAATACTTGCACGATGCGCACCACCTGCTGATCCTGCATGGACGCTACGTCTGCGTGGCGCGCAAGCCCAAGTGCGGCGAATGCGTGATTTACGATCTTTGCGAGTTCAAGGCCAAAACGACGCCGACTTCTGCTGCGGTGGAGGCTGTTTGAAGGTTGGGACAGGACTGGCGCGAGGGCGTCAGCCGCTGCCCGGGCTTGCTGCACAGGCGGTCAGGCAAGCGCTGGGCCGGGCAGGGCTCGACATCGCCAATGGGGTGTTGCTGTTCCTGAGCGAGGATTTCGCACAAGACCCGCAACCGGCCTTACGTGCCGCCGCGACGGCGGCGAGCACCACCCAGGTCAGCGGCTGTTCCGCGCCCGGGATTTTTACGCAGGACGAGTGGGTGCTGGACGGTTCCGCTGCTGCAGCGCTGGTACTGGGCGAGGGCGCTGCCGTATCCGTAGCGAGAGGCCAGCAGGACGGCATATTGTTGACGCTGGCTGCGCCGAACGCGTTCAATTTGTCCTGGATGGAATCGCCTGGAATACGCTTTGGCGGGGTGGCGGGGGATGCAACGGGACAAGGCCAGTTTTTGGTCTGGAACAATGGCAAAGCCTCGTCGGCAGGGCATTGTGAACTGGTGCTGGAAGGAGCGGCGGGCGTGGTCGATGTAGCCCATGCCGTCAAGCCGCTTGGCGTGCCGCTACGCATCGCGCAGGCCAGCCGGCATGACTTGCTTGTATTGTCCACTCAATCTGGCTCCCCCCAATCTGCATGGTCGAGCTTGACTGGCGCACTTGATGGTCAAGATGTCGACTATGAGGCGGGGATTCCGTGTCACCGAGTGATGCTGATGCTGGCCGAGGACGAGGCAGGAGTGTCGCGGGGGGAATGCCAGCTAATCCCTATCGTGGGGGCCGATGCCGTTGCGCAATCAGTCACGCTGGCAAAGGAGGCTGTGCCAGGCCATTGGTGCGCCTGGGGGATATCGGATCGTGATGCCGCGCAGCGGCATCTTGCCGCCAAGATTGCCTCCATGGGCATCCGCTTGCGCAATGAGCCCACTTTTGGTTTGATGTTCTCCTGCCTGGCGCGCGGGCCGCATTTTTATGACGGGGTAGACCAGGATCTGGCCCTGTTGAAGCGCTATTATCCCGGCATGCCGGTGATCGGGTTTTACGGCAATGGAGAAATCGCCCCGGTCAATGGCCGCAATGCATTGTGGCAGAACTCCGTCGCGCTGGGATTGTTTACTGCTGAAAGTTGAATGATGAATATATCACCAATGTTGAATGCCGCTGCTACCAACCGTTATCCGCGCGTGCTTTCCATCGCGGGCTCGGATAGCAGCGGCGGCGCAGGCATACAGGCCGACCTCAAGACGTTTTCCGCGCTGGGATGTTACGGCATGACCGCCATTACGGCCCTGACCGCGCAGAATACCCAGGGAGTGCGCGCCATTCATAGCGTGCCGCCCCAAATGCTGCGCGACCAGATCGACGCCGTGGTGGAGGATATCGGCGTCGACGCGGTCAAGATCGGCATGCTGCATTCGCCTGAAGTAGTCATGACCGTGGCGGAAGCGCTGGATGCGCACGGTCTCAAGCAGGTCGTGCTGGACCCGGTCATGGTGGCGGCCAACGGTGCCAAGCTGATTTCGGACGAAGCCATCTCGGTGCTGGTCAACGAGCTTTTCCCCCGTGCGCTCGTCGTCACGCCCAACCTCGATGAAGCCGCATTGCTGCTGGGCCGGCCGCTGACCGGGACCGATGAGCTGGAGCAGGCTGCGCAGGAACTGCTCGGGCAGCGCGCCCATGCCGTCCTGCTCAAGGGCGGCCACCTGCCCGGACATGACGTCCTGGATATCCTGGTGCAAGCCAATGCGGCAGGCCAGGTGACCGAGCTGCACAAGCTGCATTCGCTGCGCATTTCCACCCATAACCTGCATGGCACGGGATGCACCCTGTCATCGGCGGTTGCGGCATACCTTGCATTGGGCTTCAATTTGCCGGATGCGGTGCAGGCCGCGAGGATTTATGTGCGCTCCGCCTTGTATGCCGGTTCGAACGTCAGGACCGGCGCAGGGATCGGGCCGCTGAACCATGGCTTTGCCCCGCAGGCCATGAAGGTGTGGGAGACCTGATGGCTCTGTTCAACCCCAGCCGCGACCAAGTGCGCCAGTTTTTCTTCGATGCCTGGGCCAAGTTCCAACGGCAGCAAGTCTTGACCGATATCGAGACCATGGCCGTCGGCATCGTGCAGGCCCATCCCGAGTACCATCATGTGCTGGATGCGCCAGAGCGGTATCTGGATCAATCCTATTTCCCCGAAATGGGGGAAACCAACCCCTTCCTGCATATGAGCCTGCACCTTTCCGTGCTCGAGCAGGTATCCATAGACCAGCCGCCAGGCATTAACGCTGCCTACCACGCCTTATGGCGCAAGCATGGCGACGCGGTCGAGGCGCAGCATGTACTGATGGATTGCCTGGCAGAGGCTATCTGGCAGGCCCAGCGCACTGGTGCCGGCCTGGATGTGCAAGCTTATACCGCTTGTATCGAGGCCAAGGCGCGAGGGTAGCGCAATAAGCTCCGCAGGATATCCAGCGACAGCTCGGCCTCAGTGATGCTCATGGCCGTGATGGCTGTCCAGCAAACTATAGTAGTTGGACGGTTCCAGCACGGTAGGCACGGCTTCGTCGGCAAGGAAGGGATAGTCCTTGCTGTAGTGCAGGCCGCGGCTTTCCTTGCGTTCCATGGCGCTCTTCACGATAAGTTCGGCAACCTGCAATAGGTTGCGCAATTCGATCAGGTTATTGCTGATGCGGAAATTGCTGTAGAACTCGTGCACTTCGTCGCGCAGCAAATGGATGCGGTGCAATGCGCGCGTCAGCCGCTTGTTGGTGCGGACGATGCCGACATAATTCCACATGGTGCGTCGCAGTTCGCTCCAGTTGTGAGTGATGATGATCTCCTCGTCGGCATCCGTAACGCGGCTTTCGTCCCAATAGGGCAGGGCAACCACCGGCATCGGCGGCTGAGCAAGGATGTCGTGTGCCACGGCCTGGCCGAACACCAGGCATTCCAACAGCGAATTGCTGGCGAGGCGGTTGGCGCCGTGCAGCCCGGTACAGGCCGTCTCTCCAATCGCATACAGCCTGGGAATATCGGTGCGGCCGATATGGTCGGTCATGATGCCGCCGCAACTGTAATGGGCTGCGGGCACGACGGGAATGGGTTCGCGCGTGATGTCGATGCCCAACTCGAAGCAGCGGCGGTAAATTGTGGGAAAATGGGAGAGGATGAAGTCGGCCGGCTTGTGGGATATGTCGAGGTACACACAGTCCAGGCCGCGCTTCTTCATTTCAAAGTCAATCGCACGGGCCACGATGTCGCGGGGCGCGAGTTCGGCGCGCTCGTCATGCCAAGGCATGAAGCGCGTGCCGTCCGGCAGTTTGAGTATGCCGCCTTCGCCCCTCACGGCTTCCGTGATCAGGAACGATTTTGCCTCGGGATGGTAGAGGCAGGTGGGATGGAACTGGATGAATTCCATGTTGGCGATACGACAGCCCGCGCGCCAGGCCATGGCGACGCCGTCGCCTGAGGCCACGTCGGGGTTGGTGGTGTAGAGATAGACCTTGCCCGTTCCCCCTGTCGCCAATATCGTATGCTGCGCTCCTATGGTGAGCACCTTCCCCGTCGTATTGTCCAACACGTAGGCGCCCAGGCAGGCGCTGCCCTCCATGTTCACCTTGCCTGCGGTGATGAGGTCTACCGCGATATGTTCTTCCAATACGGTGATGTTGGGGTGCTGGCGCACTTTCTCGGCCAGGGTTTTCTGGACGGCGTGCCCGGTGGCGTCGGCAGCGTGAATGATGCGCCTATGGCTGTGCCCGCCTTCACGGGTAAGATGGAAGCCGCTATTGTCGTCCTCGCGCGTGAAGGGAACTCCTTCTGCGATCAGCCATTCCACAGTTTCTCGGCCGTGCTCGGCCACCAGGCGGGTGACGGCGGCATCGCATAAACCCGCGCCAGCGATAAGGGTATCTTGAATATGTGCTTCCGTTGAGTCATCATCTGCAAGTACGGCGGCAATCCCGCCCTGCGCCCAGTTGCTGGAACCGTCATTGATGCCGCGCTTGCTGATCAGGCAGACTTTTTTGTCCGCCCCGACCTTGAGCGCGAGCGTGAGGCCGGCCAGACCACTGCCGATGATGAGGACGTCGTATTGCTGCATAAGAACCTAGAATTGGATGAACTTTCGCGAGTGTAGCGCTGTCTGTAGCTCTAAGCTAGTCATGAAAATACAAAGGGAAGGTCATGATCAAGACAAATAATTTCGAGGAATTTTCGCGCATGGGCTTCGTCGATACGGGAGTGCGCGGGTATACTCCGTCTGTCAAGAAAACACAGACAGGGAGCATGGCCGCGATGGCAGTAACCCCGCCGGCGGGCAATCGGGAGTTGGACCAGCAGCTAGTTGAGCGTGCGCAAAGCGGCGACAAGCGCGCATTCGGCTTGCTGGTGGATAAATACCAGCGCAAGCTGGGGCGGTTGCTCTCGCGCTTGATCAGGGACCCTGCCGAGGTCGAGGATGTCGTCCAGGAATCCTTCATCAAGGCTTACCGAGCGCTACCAAGCTTTCGTGGCGACAGTGCGTTCTATACTTGGCTGTACCGCATTGGCATCAACACCGCGAAGAATTACCTTGTCGCAATGGGGCGTAGGCCCCAAGCCACAGGCGATATTGAAATCGAGGATGCTGAGAACTTCGATGACGGTGACGAATTGCGCACCATGGATACGCCTGAAACCGAATTAATGGGTAAGGAAATTGCCCAGACTGTGAACGATACGGTAGCCTCGTTGCCGGAAGAATTGCGCACGGCAATCACCTTGCGCGAAATAGAAGGCCTGAGCTACGAAGAAATTGCCACGATGATGGATTGCCCGATAGGGACGGTACGGTCGCGTATTTTCCGTGCCCGTGAAACGATTGCCCAGAAGTTGCGTCCTTTGCTGGACACCCCCGAAAACAGGAGATGGTAATGAAAAGTCAAATTTCGGCGCTGATGGATGGCGATATAGCGCTTGAGGATGCAGAGTACCTGTATACGACTTTGAAGTCTGGAGGCGAATCCGCCCAGGCGTGGTCTGATTATCATTTGATTGGCGATGCCATGCGCGGCAATCCTGTTTTCAAACCCGACTTTACCGAGCGTCTGATGGCTAGTCTCGAGGACGAGCCTGTATTGCTGGTGCCTGCAGTCAAGCGCAAGCAGGCGCTGCTCAAGAACAGCAAGCTCTGGTCTGTGGCCGCATCCGTCTCCGCCGTCGCGTTTGTCGGCTGGGTGGTATTGCAGCAGCAAGTGCAAAGCGGGCTCGAGGATGACGCGACACCGATGGAAATCGCCCAAAGCCTGCCTTCCGACTACTGGTTGGCGCACCAATCCCAGGCTTCCAACAATTCCGCCTACTATATCCAGCCAGCCAATTACGCGGAGTAGTCGGTAGATGAAGCGTTTCCTGCTGGCGTGTTTGCTGGCAACTCCGTTTGTGGTTGTGCATGCCGAACCCGAAGACCCCTGGCTTGTCCTGCAAAAAGCTGCCCGCGCAGCGCATGACCTGAGCTATAAAGGGGTCTTCATCTACCAGTCGGGCGACAATATCAAGTCGGTCCAGATCACCCATACCAACTCCGGCCAGGGCGAATATGCCCGCATGGTGGTGCTGGACGGTACGCCGCGCGAAATGCTCAGCCAGGGCGGCGACGTGGTCATTTTCAGCTCCAAGAATGAAAAGGTCATCATGGAAAAACGCCGGGCGCACAACCTGTTCCCGGCAGTGCTGCCTGATGACATGGAACTCCTCAAAGCAAGCTACCAGGCCAGGATAGGCGGCACCGAGCGCATTGCCGGCCGCGACGGCCGCGTTGTCTTCCTCGATCCGCGCGATAGCCTGCGTTATGCCTACAAATTCTGGGCGGACCGTGAATATGGCTTGCTGCTCAAGTCGTTGATGCTGAACGATCAAAAGCAAATGCTGGAGCAGATGGCGTTCAGCCAGGTCAATATGATGGAAGAGCAGGGCATGGACTGGTTCCATCCCAATGTCGATCACAACAAGCACTATATTCTCGAGGAAGCCCATGCCCAGCCTGCACAGGAAGCAGCATCAAGCTGGACGGTAGGCACTTTGCCTGCAGGCTACCGCAAGGTCGAGCAGGTCACCCGTCTCGTGCCGGGCAAGAGCGCTCCTGTCACGCAAGTCATTTTCACGGACGGCCTCGCTTCCGTCTCCCTCTTCATTGAACCTTTGTCCAAAGGTATTCGTCCTAAAATCGGCCAGACATCGAAAGGGGCAACCCATTTCTATGCCAATGTCAGCAAGGGGTACCAGATCCTCGTGGTAGGAGAGGTTCCCGCCGCGACGGTGGCGCAGATAGGCAGTGCTGTCAGTTTCAAATAGTCACTGGCTCTGGAGCGCAGCCTTTGGTTGCGGATTGCCTTGCAGCGTGTGTGGCGTGAATATCGTAATGAGTCGTGAATGGTGTGTGAGTTTGCCGCCGGTTGCCTAGGCGGCGTGTGAGTGTGACGTGTTAACGAGGTGAATCAATGTTCAAGAAACTAATTGCCGTTTCAGCAATTTGTTTATCTGTTGGTCTGGCTGCGGCAACACCGGTATTAGCCAAGGAGTTGCCCGATTTTACGGAGTTGGCGGAAAAGCAAGGGGCTGCGGTTGTCAATATCAGCGTAACCCAGGTGATGCAGTCAGGCCCTGGCGGCTCTCCTTTCCAAGGGCTGCCCGAGGACGAGGCGTTGAACGAGTTCTTCCGGCGCTTTGGCATCCCGGGCTTTCCTGGCGTGCCACGCGGGCAGGGTGGTCCGCAGCAGCCCGAATACAAGTCCCAGTCCTTGGGATCTGGTTTCATCATCAGCAACGACGGTTACATCCTGACTAACGCCCATGTGGTTCGCGAAGCGGACGAGGTGATCGTCAAACTCAATGACAAGCGCGAATTCAAGGCCAAGATCGTGGGCGCGGACCGCCGTACCGATGTGGCGTTGCTCAAGATCGAGGCGACCGGCCTGCCCAAGGTGACGATCGGCAATCCGGAGCAGTTGAAGGTGGGCGAATGGGTGGTGGCGATCGGTTCGCCGTTCGGGCTTGAGAGCACCTTGACTGCGGGTGTAGTCAGTGCCAAGGGCCGGGCTTTGCCGCAAGAGAACTTTGTGCCTTTCATCCAGACCGATGTGGCGATCAATCCGGGCAATTCCGGCGGGCCGCTGTTCAACCTCAAGGGCGAGGTGGTCGGCGTCAATTCCCAGATTTACAGTCGTACCGGCGGTTACATGGGCTTGTCGTTCGCCATCCCGATTGACGTGGCGATCGATGTTTCCAACCAGCTGAAGTCTTCCGGCCGAGTGGCACGCGGCTGGCTTGGCATCGGCATCCAGGAGATCACCAAGGACCTGGCCGAGTCCTTCGGGATGAAGAATACCAACGGCGCGCTGGTGGCTGGCGTGGAGAAAGGGAGTCCTGCCGAGAAGGGTGGCCTGGAAGCGGGTGACGTCGTGGTCAAGTTCGACGGCAAGGCGGTCAATGTTTCCTCCGACCTGCCACGCATAGTCGGCGCCACCAAGCCGGGCAAGCAAGTACCGGTGGAAGTCCTGCGCAAGGGAGCCAGCAAGACATTGAGCATTACCCTGGGCGAGATGCCGGCCGACAAGGACGAGGTCGTGCCCGCTTCGCAGCCCAATGCCAAGCCTGAGTCCAACCGCCTGGGCTTGACCTTACGCGAGCTGACGCCACAGCAGCGTCGCAACCTGAACGGCCGCAACGCGCTGATCGTGGTGGATGCGCAAGGCGCTGCGGCGCAGGCAGGCATCCGCCGTGGCGACCTGGTCCTGGCTTTGAACAACACCGAGGTGCAAAGCCTGGAGCAATTCACCAAGCAGGTGAATGCCGTGCAGGCGGGCAAGACGGTCGCGTTGCTGGTGCAGCGGGAAAACAATACCCTGTACGTGCCGGTCAAGATCGGCAAGTAAGGCATGCCAAGTAAATATGCTGAGAGCCGGTATTTGCTGTAAAATCCGACTCTAATTAGTGTGTTGTAAAAGGGCGCTTCGGCGCCCTTCTTTACTTGGCTTAATCTAGAATAACTACATGAAGAATATCCGCAATTTTTCTATCATCGCCCATATCGACCACGGCAAGTCCACATTGGCCGACCGCATCATCCAGTTGTGCGGCGGACTCTCAGACCGTGAAATGGAGGCCCAAGTGCTGGACTCCATGGATATCGAGCGCGAGCGCGGCATTACCATCAAGGCGCAAACAGCCGCGTTGGAATACAAGGCGTTGGATGGGCAGGTCTACAACCTCAACCTGATCGATACGCCGGGCCACGTCGACTTTTCCTATGAGGTCAGCCGTTCCCTCGCTGCCTGCGAGGGTGCATTGCTGGTGGTGGACGCTTCGCAAGGGGTGGAAGCGCAAAGCGTGGCGAACTGTTATACCGCGATCGACCAAGGCGTCGAAGTGGTGCCTGTGCTGAACAAGATCGACCTGCCCGCCGCCGACCCGGAACGGGTGACGCAGGAAATCGAGGACGTGATCGGCGTGGACGCTTCCGAGGCCGTGCGCTGTTCCGCCAAGACCGGCGTCGGCGTGCAGGACGTGCTGGAAACCATGATCGCCAAGATCCCGCCGCCTGTGGGCGATCCGGAAAAACCGCTCAAGGCTTTGATCATCGACTCATGGTTCGACAACTATGTCGGCGTGATCATGCTGGTGCGCGTGGTGGACGGCGTGCTCAAGCCCAAGGACAAGATCCGCATGATGGCGACCAAGGCGACCTATCTCTGCGAGCAGGTCGGCGTGTTCACGCCCAAGTCGCGCCAGCGTCCCTCTCTGTCTGCAGGCGAAGTGGGCTTCATCATCGCCGGCATCAAAGAGCTCACCAGCGCCAAGGTGGGCGATACCATCACTTTGGCCGACAAGCCGGCGAGCGAGGCTTTGCCCGGCTTCAAGGAAGTGCAGCCGCAGGTGTTCGCCGGGCTTTATCCGGTCGAATCCAACCAGTTCGAGGCCTTGCGCGAGGCGTTGGAGAAACTGCGCCTCAACGACGCTTCATTGCAGTTCGAACCGGAGAATTCCAGCGCGCTGGGTTTCGGCTTCCGTTGCGGCTTCCTCGGCCTGTTGCACATGGAAATCGTGCAGGAGCGCCTCGAGCGCGAGTACGACATGGACCTCATCACGACGGCGCCAACCGTTGTGTACGAGTTGCTGCTCAAGACCGGCGAGGTGGTGCAGATCGAGAACCCTTCACGCCTGCCCGAACCATCCCGCATTGCCGAGATCCGCGAACCTATCATTACCATCAATCTGCTGATGCCGCAGGATTATGTCGGCCCGGTGATGACCTTGTGCAACAATAAGCGCGGCGTGCAGCGCAATATGCAGTATATGGGGCGCCAGGTGATGCTGAGCTATGAAATGCCGCTCAACGAAGTGGTGCTGGATTTCTTCGATAAGTTGAAATCCGTGTCGCGCGGCTATGCGTCCATGGACTACGAGTTTCTCGAATTCCGTGCGGCCGATCTGGTCAAGCTCGACATCATGGTCAACGGCGAGCGTGTCGATGCGTTGTCGTTGATTGTGCACCGTTCAAACAGCGTCTACCGCGGCCGAGAGTTGGTATCCAAGATGCGCGAGCTGATCCCGCGCCAGATGTTCGATATCGCCGTACAGGCCTCCATCGGCGCCAACATCATCGCGCGCGAAACCGTGAAGGCCATGCGCAAGAACGTGCTTGCCAAGTGTTACGGCGGCGATATCACGCGCAAGAAGAAGCTCCTCGAGAAGCAGAAGGAGGGCAAGAAGCGCATGAAGCAGGTAGGTAACGTTGAAATTCCACAGGAAGCATTCCTGGCTATTTTGAGGGTTGAAGACAAATGATGTTTGCATTGTTCATGTTGGCGGTGCTGGTCATCACTGGGGTGATCTGGTTGCTGGATAGTCTGTTCTGGCGCAAGAAGCGAGCTGCGGATGCGGCAGACCCCGTGATCGTGGAGTATTCCAAGAGTTTCTTCCCCGTGATCCTGGCCGTGTTCCTGATCCGCTCTTTCATTGTCGAGCCGTTCAAGATTCCCTCCGGTTCCATGATGCCGACGTTGCTGGCGGGCGATTTCATTCTCGTGAACAAGTTTTCCTACGGCTTGCGCGTGCCCATCCTCAACAAGACCTTCTTCGAAGTCGACCATCCGCAGCGCGGGGACGTCTTCGTATTCCACTATCCGCCCGATCCATCGATCGATTACATCAAGCGCGTCATCGGCGTGCCGGGTGACCGCATTGCCTACCGCAACAAGCGCCTGTACGTGAACGGCCAGGCAGTGCAGACCGATTATGTCGACGATTACAAGTATGTTGGCTCCGGCCTCAACATGATCGTGACCAAGCGATATCAGGAGCAACTTGGCGAGGTCAAGCACGATATCCTCATCGAGGAAAACGGCATGGCGTTCGATGGCGAGGTGGAAGTGCCGGCAGGCCATTACTTCGCCATGGGCGACAACCGCGACAACAGCAAGGACAGCCGCGTCTGGGGCTTTGTGCCCGAGGACAACCTGGTCGGCAAGGCATTCTTCATCTGGTGGAATTTTGACGACTTTGGCAGAATTGGCACCAAGATCAAATAAATATCAAGTCAATAGTAAAGGGAGAGCCAGCATGAAGAAACAGCAGGGCATGACATTCCTGAGCCTGGTCGTGGTCATCGCGATAGGCGTGTTTTTTGCAGTGCTGGCGATGAAACTCACGCCTTCCTACATCGAATATTTTGCCGTCAAGAAAGCGATCAGCCGCATTGCCCATGACCCGGCGTTTTCCAGCATGAGCAAGGCCGACATGATTACCGCTTTCCAGAAGAGCGCGACCATAGACGATATCCGCAGCGTCGAAGCCCGGGACCTGACCTTTTTGCGCGATGAAAACGGCAAGACGGCGCTGTCGGTCGATTACCAGGTCGTGGTGCCGTTGTTCTCCAATATCAGCGTCCTGCTCGACTTCGAGGCATCTACCGACAATGCCCGTTGATTTTCAGCCTTGCCCGGGCTGTGTGGCTTGCATGGCTTCTTCAGCGTTGCATTTTCCTCACGGTGGGCTGGCGTTTTGAGCCAGAACAGCCTGGTACGCCGGCTTGCGTACGAATTCAAGGACAAAAACCTGCTGACGCTCGCGCTGACGCACCGCAGCTATTCCGGCAACAATAATGAGCGCCTGGAGTTTCTTGGCGACGGTGTTTTGAATTTCCTGGTGGCGCATCAGTTGTTCCAGCGATTCCCCAAATTGCCCGAGGGCGACCTCAGCCGTTTGCGCGCCCAACTGGTCAAGGAGCAAACCCTGAGCGAGATCGCCACCGGCCTGGATGTCGGCGAGTTCCTCCGCCTGGGCGAAGGCGAGCTCAAGAGCGGCGGCTGGCGGCGCCCCTCCGTGCTGGCCGACGCCATGGAAGCCATCATTGGCGCGGTTTTCCTGGACGGCGGCTATCCGGCGGCCGAGGAGCTGGTGAAACGCTTGTTCCTGCCGCGCATGGAAGGCATAGACCCGAAGGCGATCGGCAAGGATGCCAAGTCCTTGCTGCAGGAATTCCTGCAAGGGCGCAAAATAGACCTGCCCGAATACACTGTGATGGCAACCGAGGGCGAGGCGCATTGCCAGACGTTCCGGGTAAGCTGCCATATCACCAAGTTCCAGATTACTACAGAGGGCAGGGGCTCCAGCCGCCGTGCGGCTGAACAGCAGGCCGCCCAGCTGGCTTACGAGCAACTGCTCGAAAAAGGAAAGAAATGACTTCATCCAACGCTTTTCGTTGCGGCACCGTCGCCATCGTCGGCCGTCCCAACGTGGGCAAGTCCACCTTGCTCAACCATATCCTCGGCCTGAAGCTGAGCATTACGTCACGCAAGGCGCAAACCACGCGGCATCGCCTGCTGGGCATACATACCACTGAAGATACGCAATTCCTGTTTGTGGATACGCCAGGCTTCCAGCAGAAGCATATCAATGCGCTCAATCGCAACCTGAACCGCACCGTCACTCAGGTGCTGAGCGAGGTGGATGTGGTGTTGTTCGTGATCGAGCCCATGCATCTGGGAGATGCGGACCGCAAGGTGCTGCAGCTGCTGCCGAAGAATCAGCCAGCCTTCCTCGTTGTCAACAAGGCCGACCTGATGGGTGACAAGGGGAACCTGTTGCCGTTGATCCAGGATTTCGACCTGGAGTTTCCATTCACCGGCATCATTCCCGTGAGTGCCAAGAAAAATCTGTATCTTGATGAGCTGCTGGCTGCCGTCCGTGAACACCTGCCTGAACAGCCGGCGATTTATGGCGAGGACGAACTGACGGACCGTAACGAGCGCTTCCTGGCGGCAGAAATGCTGCGTGAAAAGATCTTCCGCCTGTTAGGAGACGAAGTGCCGTATTCCGTAGCGGTGGAGATCGAGAAATTCGAGCAGGAAGGCAATTTGCGCCGCATCCACGCCGCCATCATTGTCGACAAGGACAGCCAGAAGCCGATGCTGATCGGCAAGGGCGGCGAGAAGCTCAAGCGCATTTCCACCGAGGCGCGCCAGGATATGGAAAAACTGTTCGGCGGCAAGATCTGGCTCGAGACTTGGGTGAAGGTCAAAGGCGGCTGGGCGGACGACGAGCGCGCCCTGAAGTCCCTCGGGTACTAAAAGCCCACCCTGGACCAGAAGAACAGGATATTGCCGTTGCCCCGGCCGCCCGGTACATAGCTGGTGTTCACCGAGTATTGCCTGTAGTTGAGCGAGGCAATCGGCAGTACGCCGGGGATGGGGAAATTCTTGTAGATATCGGCACGCGAAGTGAGGAATGCCGTGTAGCCGACGCCGGCATGCAATCCCGACCGAGGTCCCATCATCCATTGGTGTCCGTAGCCCAGCATGGGTTGCACATTGCTGTGCGAATCCGAGAACGCCATCATGTAAACGCCCTCCCAATTGCCGGCGGCATTGTAGCGGCTGCGCCCGTAGCCCAAGCCCCAGGTGAATTCGCGGAACGAGTCGATCTTGTCGTTATCGTAGGCAAAGCGCAAGTGGTGAGTCCAAAGCGGGATGTATAGGTCATGATCGCCGTTTTTCCAGGTATCCGAGATGCGCTCGCATGACTTGTCTATCCATGAGTAGTCGGTGTTGCATGCGGCCTCTGCCGCCAATGGGACAAGCAGGGAGCTGCTCATCGCGATGATGCCGTGCCTGATATTCATGAGCTTATACCTTAACCATCTGCTAAAGCTGACAGCAGAGTATGAGGAAAGGTTTCTCCACTGCGCTGATATGGGCGAGGAAACCTGAGATAAAATGCGTGCTGGATCTTAATCTAACATAAAGTTTGCATGGCAATCAGTAACATCCAGCGCCAAGACAATCAGCCTGTTTATGTGCTGCACACCTATCCGTTCAAGGAAACCAGCTTGGTGGTCGAGTTGTTCAGCCGCGAGTTCGGGAGGGTGGCGGCCGTCGCCAAGGGCGCCCGGCGCCCGCGTTCGGCCATGCGCGGCATGCTGCAGGCATTCCAGCCATTGCAGGCGACCTGGTCGGGCAAGGCCGAGCTCAAGAACCTGCACAGTATGGAGTGGGGAGCGGGTTTGCTCCTGCTGCGCGGCGAGGCATTGATGTGCGGCTTCTACCTCAACGAGTTGCTGTTGCGTTTGCTGCCGCGCGAGGATGGGCATGACGCCCTGTTCGACTATTACTGCCAGACCTTGCGCATCCTCACGCAAGACCAGGTGCCGCCCGCAACCACTTTGCGCCGCTTCGAGCTCAAGATGCTGCAGGAGCTGGGCTATGCCGTGCCGCTGGAGCATGATGACGCGGGCAATGCCATCGAGGCCGACTACGTGTATTCCTATGTGGCCGAGCAGGGAGCGGCCCGCACGGGCCAACATGCGGCGCCGGCAAATGGCGTACAATTGTCCGGCAGGACATTGCTCGCCATGGCGCAGGATGACTACAGCGATGCCTTGACCCAGCAGCAAAGCAAGCAGTTGATGCGTACCTTGCTGGCGCATTACCTGGGCGAGAAGCCCTTACATACCCGACAATTACTCATGGATTTGCAGGCATTATGAAACTAGGCGTCAATATCGATCATGTAGCCACCTTGCGCCAGGCGCGCGGCACCCAATATCCCAGCGTCGTGCAGGCAGCCTTGCGTGCCGAGGAGGCCGGGGCGGACAGCATCACCATCCATTTGCGGGAAGACAGGCGCCATATCCAGGATGCGGATGTGTTTGCCTTGCGTCCGTTGTTGCAGACCAAGATGAACCTGGAAATGGCCGTGACCGACGAAATGGTCGGCATCGCGCTCCAAGTCAAACCGCAGGACGTCTGCCTGGTGCCTGAGCGCCGTGAGGAGCGGACGACCGAGGGCGGCCTGGACGTGGCCGGCAACCTGGGCACTATCAAGGCCGCCTGCAAGACGTTGGGGGATGCGGGTATCCGCGTTTCCTTGTTCATCGGCCCTGATCTGGAGCAGGTCGAGGCGGCCAGGGCGGCCGGTGCGCCCGTGATCGAGATTCATACCGGCGCATTTGCCGATGCCAAGACGGATGCCGACAAGCATGCCGAACTGCAGCGTATCCGCATGGCGGTGGACCATGGGTTGGCGCTGGGCCTGACCGTCAATGCCGGGCACGGCCTCAATATCCACAACGTGCATGAGATTGTCGGCATCCCCGGCATCGAAGAGCTCAATATCGGCCATGCGATCGTGGCCCATGCCTTGTTCGTCGGCTGGGAATACGCGGTACGTGAAATGAAGGCGCTGATCGTGCAGAAGGCGAATTAGGCGGTTCGGCCAACATCCAGCATGATTTACGGGATAGGTACCGATATTGTCGAAGTGGTGCGCATAGAGGAATCGCTCAGCCGCTTCGGCGACGCATTCGCCCAGCGCATTCTCAATGCCGCCGAATGGCAGGAATACGAGGCGAGCCGGGTCAAGGCCAGGTTCCTGGCCAAGCGCTTCGCCGCCAAGGAGGCATTTGCCAAGGCGCTGGGCACCGGCATACGCGGCGCTGCCAGCTTCGAGAACATCGGCATCGGGCATGATGAGCTGGGCAAGCCGGAATTCCGGCTTGCGCCCTTGTTGCAGGCGTGGCTGGCGGAAAAGGGAGTTGGCGGCCTGCATTTATCCATCAGCGATGAAAAAGCGCTTGCCGCTGCTTTCGTGGTATTGGAAAAAGCCTGAACGATGCGTAGCCTGTGGTTAGCCTGCCTGCTATTTGCAGGCACTGCGATGAGTGCAGAGCAATGGGAGCTGGCGGGGGAGAGCAGCGTCGGCAAGCACTATGTCGACCAGGCCAGCGTGGTGCGCAATACCGCGGAGCAGAAGTTTACCGTGCAGGCCAAGGTGGAGCAGGCTGATGGCATTTGGGTGACCACTATGCAGGTGGATTGCAGGGCCAAGCGCTTCAGCTACCTCAAAGGGTTCCAACTCAAGGACGGCAAGCAGGTGGTCAGGTTCGACGCTCCGCGTGCGGAAGAGCCGATCAGCCCCGGCTCGCTGCCGGACCAGCTGGAGCAGCGCTATTGCACCGCTCCCGTTGCGGCGCCTTCGTCGGGGGTACCCAGATGGGAAGTGGTCAGCAACAGTAATGCGGGCGAGGTCGCGCTTGACCGTGCTTCCCTGCAAACACTGCCCGGCCAGGTGTTCAGGGTCAACACCCGCGTTAAGCTGTTCAACAAGAATGAACAGACCCTGAGCGCGTTGCAATTCAATTGCGGCGAAGGCACTTTCAGGATATTGCAGGCGCAAAGGCTGCGCGACGGTAAGGCCGAACCCCTGTTCGACAAGGCTCAACCCTTTGCGCCAGTGGGCAAGTCGGCCACGGCGCAGCATCTCGCCAAGGCGATTTGCAGCCCGGCCGCCAAGCCCGCGCGCAACCCGTTCCAGGAAGATGCCTGCAAGGCGACATTGAGCGACTTGCAGGCGCTGGAAGCGCGCGTGCAGGCCGATGTCGACGCCCATGCCCTGTATTGCGACACCATGCAGAGATACCTCGATCAACTCGCGCGCATTGCCGATGATGCGGAGAAAAACCATTGCGCCATCCACGGCCTGGATCAATACCAGCGCGAGATTCGTGCCGTCGGGTGCGAGGAGCCGCCAAGTGGGCGATAGCCGGGATATCGATTGGGAGCGTAGGTTCGGCGGCGTGCGCAGGCTGTATGGCGAGGCCGCGCTGCAACGTTTCCGGCATGCGCATGTCGCCGTGATCGGTATGGGCGGCGTGGGTTCTTGGGGAGTCGAGGCATTGGCGCGCAGCGCGGTAGGCAAGCTGACTTTGGTTGACCTCGACAATATTGCCGAATCCAACGTCAATCGCCAGTTGCATGCTGTCGAGGGCAATTTCGGCCTTGCCAAGGTTACCGCCATGGCGCAGCGCGTGCATGCGATCAACCCGTTGGCCGAGGTGCGCGAGATCGAGGATTTCATTACGCCGGACAACCTCGGTGAGCTTCTGGCTACGCGTTTCGATGCCGTGCTGGACGCGATCGACGATGCAAGGGCCAAGGTGGCATTGGCTGCCTGGTGCCGCAAGCTCGGGATTCCATTGGTGATGGCAGGCGGGGCGGGGGGGCGTGTCGACCCCACACGCATCCGGGTGGCGGACTTGGCAGAGGTGCACGGCGACAGGCTGCTGGCAAAGGTACGCAACCAGTTGCGGCGCGATCACGGTTTCCCGAAAGGCCTGGACGGCAACAAGCCAGGCAGTAAAAAGAAGTTACAGAAATTTGGCATCGCCTGTGTTTATTCCGACGAACCCGTACAGCAGCCGGATGCCAGTTGCAGCGCGGATGCAGGCGGCATCACGGGTCTCAATTGCGCAGGGTACGGCTCCTCGGTCGCCGTCACCGCCCCATGCGGCATGGCCGCTGCGGCGGAAGTGCTCAAGCTATTATTGGCGGGATAGCTTGGATTGTTATCGGGATATGGTGCGCTCGTATTCCGGAAAGTAGCGTGAAATCACGGAGAGGTCGAAGCTGCGCAAAATGCTGGTGTTGGATTCGCGCTCCAGCAGGAACTCGAAAGAGCGCCGGATCAATTCCTCATTGTCAAAGCGTCCCAGGCTGAGTTTTGTCGCGTAGTCTGGCGCCACTGTCACCCGGTGCGTAGTCGCCGAGCTTGCCTCAACGGCTACTTCGAAAGCATGTTCATCCAGTTTGTTGACGGTGATCTTCGCCATCGCAATCCCCTTTGATGAGTAGGGCATAGTGTAGCGTGAAATATGGCTATCTACATAAAAAATCAGCCACCTGCTGCGTAAGCCAGGTGGCTGCTCCCCTTTAGGTATTTTGCCGGGTTAGAAGTCGTAGCGCAGGCTGGCGCCTATGGTGCGTGGTTGTGCTGCGGAGCCCGCGTACATGCCGAAGCCTGAATTGACCAATCCAAGGAAGTAATGCTTGTCGAACAGGTTTTTGGCCCAGATCGAGATATCCCATTGATTGTTTCCATGTGGAATTTTGAATCCGGTGGTCAGGTTGAATACGCCGTAACTGGGAATCTTGGAGTAGGTAGAATTGTTGACGTCGGCATAGGTTTCGGAACGCCAGCCGTAATTGGCAGAGGTGTAATGCTCGACGCTGCCATTGATGTTCCATTGATGAAAGACTCCCGCGTTGGCGGTCCAGCGCGGAGCGCCATTGACGCGATTGCCGGCGATGCTACGGACCCCTCGGCCATAGCCTACCCCATCGAATTCTTCGAATGGGGTGGGAGCGGTACCCCGGTCAAACGTGGCATCAGTATAGGCAGCATTGAAGGTCAAAGCTAAATGGCTGGTGGGCTGAGCCTTGATGTCGAGCTCCACACCCTTGCTGGTCAGGTCACCAACATTTGTCAAAAGTGGCAGATAGGCACCACCGGATTCGGCGGTGGTGACAGCCTGGTAGTCGGAAATCTTGGTCAGGAACAGGTTGGTATTGATATGCAAGCGATTATCGAGCCAACTGGTCTTGAGGCCGAGTTCCAGATTATGTGCTTTTTCAGGGTCAATGCGGAGGGCTTGGCTGCCAAATACCGAACCAGGGGAGGCTACGCTGTTGACATTGAATCCGCCGGATTTCTCACTGGTGGAGTATGTCGCAAAACTCAGGATGTCATCCGTGAAGCGATAGCTTGCGGTAAGCAATCCAGCAATGCTTTCATCCTTGCGCCTCAACGTACCTGAGTCATAAGCGCCAAATAGTTGCGGATGGTAAATAATATTGGACGCAGGTGAAATCAGCTGTTGGTCGACCCGACCTTCTTTTTTCTCTAGCGTGTAACGCAAGCCAGCAGTCAAGTCGAGCTTTTCGGTCGTATGCCAGGTAGCCTGACCAAAGACAGCATAGCTGTCTGTCTTGGCGGTACCTTGGCCTTGTAAGGATGAGTTTCCCGGATAGGTCAAGGATAGAGGTAGCGAAATTGGGCCTGTGCTGTAACCATTGTCACTGTCGATATTCTGGTGATAGTAAAAGGCGCCGACAACATAGTCGTAGACCTCTCCTAGTGGCGAGGCGAGGCGGATTTCCTGTGAATATTGTTCTTCCTTGACTTTGAAGCCGCCGACCAATCCTGGCAGGCGAGTAAAATCAAGATCATTCTCAGGACTGAATTTCCAGTCCCGCCAAGCGGTAATGGACGTCAGCTTATAACCGTTGATATCCCAGTTTGCCTCGGCGGAAAGCGCGTCCTGGTTGACCTTGGAACGTTGCCTGGCGTCAAAGTCCACTTTGTAGTCGTAGGGGCTACGGGCGATGTTCACGGCACCAAGAGATGTAGCATTCTGCGCATACGTCATGCCATTGGGGCGCCAAGGCCCAAAGCTATAGGGGATCAATGTCCCGGTGCTGGAATCCTCTTCATTGTGTTCACCAATCAGGCGCAGGCTGAACGTTTCGCTGGGCTTGATCAATATCTGTCCGCGGACGCCCTGGCGGTTGATCTCGTTCAAGTCCTTGCCGTTGTAAGTGTTCTTGATCCAGCCGTTGTCATGGGTATCGTAGGCGGAAATACGCACAGCCACGTTGTCGCTCAACGGCTGGTTGATCATGGCCTTGAGCTGGCGGTAGCCGCGCTCGCCGCCTGAGACTTCAATGGTGCGTTCTTCCTTGAACACGGGCTGCCTTGAGGTGATGTTGAGCACGCCCGCGGTGGTGTTCTTGCCGAACAATGTGCCTTGCGGGCCGCGCAACAGGTCGATCTGCTCGATGTCGAGCAGGTCGAACACCGCCTGTCCCGGGCGTCCGAGGTAAACGTTGTCGAGGTAGATGCCGACGCTGCCTTCGAGGCCTTCATTGGCGGTGTTGTTGCCGATGCCGCGCACCGCGACGCTGGACTGGCGCGCGTGGATGAATTGCGAGGTAAAGTTGGGCAGCAGCTGTTGCAGGTCTTGCACCTGGTAGATCTTGGTGGTTTCGAGTTGCTCGCCCTTGACGACGCTGATGGGCGCTGGCACATCCTGTTCTTTTTCGGCGCGCCTGCGCGCAGTGACGGTAATGCTGCCCAGCTGGTTTTCCTCACTGGTTTCTGCGGTTTGCTGCCTGGTAGTTGCTTCAGGTTCGTTTTCCTCGGCGTAGGCCGGGTTGAAGGCCGCATGTATCGCCAGTGCAATACTGCTGATGACAAATGGTTTGCTTAATTTCATGGTTGGTTTCCCCTAAATAAATCTGGTGTGCCCGTGGTGGTCAGCGAAATTTGGATACATCGTCGCTTGTCCATGGCGATCAGCCTGCTTCAATCTTGTAATGGCCTACCTTTTGCAGGTCGCGCTGGTAATAGCGCAAGGTGCTGGTGAGCAATATAACCGCTAGCAAGCCGCTGGCGACCGGCAGTATCAACAAGGCATGGCCAAGGCCGTAGTGGTCTGAAAGCAGGCCTGCCAAGTAGGGCCCGGGAACGGAGCCGAGCAAGTGTAGCGTCATGACCGATGCAGTACCAGAAAGTGCGCGGCCGGCGGGGTGCGCCAGTTCCTGGGTCATGCTCAGCGGGCCGGAGCCGCTGACGGCAGCGGAAAAGCACGCCAGCACGATCAGCAGGTACTGCGTCTGGTAGTCGTAACTGCCGCCGAATGCGATGGCATACAGCACGGTGGACAGGGAAATTGCGCTGACCGAGAAATAGATCTTGGCATTGCGTAGGCGGCGCGTCAGCGCATCCATGATCCATCCGCCAAGGGGGATGGCGATGACGCCGACCAGCATCAGGCCGCTGGTCAGCAGCGAGGCGTGCTGCAACGGCAAGCCATGGATGCGGTTGAGATAGGTCGGCAGGAAGAAGACCAGGGGCACCCATTGCAACGTAGCCATGGCGCCGCTGAGATAGGTCAGCAACAGCGATGGCGTGCGGACGATTCCCGACCAGTTGCGGCGTACCACCTGCCAGTGACTGGTTTTTTGTCGGCCCAGTGCAGGCGCTTCAGGCTGGATATTGCGGTAATCGCGGCAGCGATACAGCGCGACCGCGACCAGGATGCCCGGGATTGCCAGCAATCCCAGCGCATGGCGCCAGCCGTAATGCGCTGCGATGAATCCGCCCAGCGCGATGCCCAGCGCCATGCCAATGGGCTGGCTGGCGGAGAAGACGCCCAGGGCCAGTTGCAGCCTGCGGCGCGGGAATGCGGCCGTGATCCAGGCATAGGAGGCGGGGGCGTAGGCGGCTTCTCCAGCCCCCACCAGGGCGCGGCTGGCGGCCAACTGGCCGAAGCTCTGGGCAAATGCGCCGCTGGCGGATGCGAAACCCCAGAATATGCCCATGAGGCTGGCTGTCTTGATGCGGCTCCAGCGGTCGATGGCGATGGATACCGGGAAGGCGAACAGCACCATGCCCAGGGTCAGCAGCGAGCTGAGCAGGCCCGACTGGGCGTCGCTCAGGTCCCATTCCGCCTTGATGTAAGGCAGCAATCCGGCGATGATCAGGCGGTCGGCGAAGTCGAATACCATCAGCAGGCATAGCAGCGAGAACACCCATAGGGTGCCTTGCTTGCCGAAGAGGTAGCGGTCATCCTCAACTTTAGCGATGACAGTGCTGCCTTGGGTTTCCAACGGGACAGTGGCGCGGCTCATTGATATTGGCTCCTGGGGCGTGGCAGCTCTAGGTGTTCGCGCAGTGTGCTGCCCGTATATTCGGTACGGAACAATCCGCGGCGCTGCAATACTGGGATGACTTGCTCCACGAACTCGGAGAGGCCGTGGGGAAAAGTGGCGGGCAGGATATTGAAGCCATCGGCGGCGCCCTGCGTGAACCAGAGCTCCAACTGGTCAGCAATAGTGCTTGCCGTGCCGGTGATGATACGGTGACCGCGTGCGCCGGCGACCTTCTGGTAAAGCTGGCGTATGGTCAGGTTGTCGCGGCGCGCCAGGTCTACCAGCAGCTGCTGGCGGCTTTGCCAGCCTTCTGTATTGGGGAACTCGGGAACCGGGCCATCAATCGAGTATTTGCCGAGGTCGATATTGCCGAGGAAGGCCGACAATAGCGCAATTCCTACGGCAGGGTCGATGAGCGACTGCAACTGCTCATATTTTTCCAGCGCTTCTTCTTCTGTACGGCCAATGATGGGCATGACGCCCGGCATGATGCGCAGGCTGTCGGGCGAGCGTCCGTGTTGCGCCAGCCTATCCTTCAAGCCCTTGTAGAACGCCTGGGCTCCCTCCAGTGATTGCTGCGCGGTGAAGACGATCTCCGCGGTGGCGGCTGCGAGGTTCTGTCCATCCTCCGATGACCCGGCCTGGACAATGACAGGATAGCCCTGCACCGGCCTGGCTGACTGCAGTGGGCCGGACACGGAGAAATATGTGCCCTTGTGGTTGAGGAAGTGCAGTTTGTCCGGGTCGAAGAAATTACCCGACGCCTTGTCGAATAAATAGGGCTCGTCGTCCCAGCTATCCCACAAGCCCTTCACCACATCGACATATTCCCGGGCGCGTTCATAGCGCTCGGTATGGGGAATCTGCGTGCTCAGGCTGAAATTGTTCGCCTCGAAATCGGTGCCCGACGTCACTAGGTTCCAACCCACGCGGCCCTGGCTGATATGGTCGAGTGAGGCAAACAGGCGGGCCAGGTGGTAGGGTTGCAGGTAGCTGGTGGAGACGGTGCTGATGAGGCCGATTTTCTCGGTGCTGCCAGCAATGGCGGACAATAGCGTCAGGGGTTCCCAGAAATAGGTCACGGCGCCTTTGGCGAGCAAGCGTTTGTCTATTTGCGGCAAGCCTAGCGAGTCGGCAAAAAAGATGGCGTCGAATTTCCCACGTTCCGCAATTTTTGCCAGGTTCTTGAGGTGGGCGAGGCTGGTAGCGTCGGCCGGGTTGACGTCCGGATGCCGCCAGGCGGCCAGGTGGTGTCCTACGCTCTGCAGGAACGCGCCCAGCTTTATTTGTCTTTTTTGGGTTGCCATATTGTCCTTGTGTACTTCCAGGCTGCAAAGTGGCGCGAGATACGTCGCTCCATCAATAGCTGTAAAAAAGGTTGCAATTAAGTGAACGGTAACGTTTACTTAATGAAGGCAATCTAACCGATCTTTTTTAGAATGAAAAATACTTATTTGAAATATTGATATTCTGTTTTCGAATAAATGGAGGCGGCAGGCAACAGCAGGGGTGATGCAAGAGTGGCATAATGCATGCCTTGCCAATTGCGAACTCAATTGAATGGAGCAGGATGACTAGCAAAACCATTGTTGGCAGACCTACCAAGGAAGCTTCGGAACAGCTTGGCCAGCATATCTTGGATGTGGCGGCCGGGTCTTTTCGCGATAAAGGCCTGCAAGGCGCCAGTATCGAAGGCATTGCAAAGGCGGCGGGTGTCTCGAAGCTGACAATCTATCGCCAATTTTCCAATAAAAACACTCTGTTTATGGCGGTGATTAACAAATACGTCGCCCAATACATCGCCGTATTGAATGCGGCCATCAACACTAGCAAGCCGCCCAGGCAGGCACTGTTCGACATAGGCTGTGTCATGGCTGAGCAATGGTTTAATCGCGACAACATGAAGTTCAGCCGCATGGTGGTGGCGGAGGTCGACCGTGTCGAAGGGCTGTCCAGCCTGGTAGACCAGGTGACGAACCAGGCGCGCATGCCGATAGAGCGCTATCTCGAGCAGCTCAGGCAGAAAGGGCTGGTGCGCTTTTCCGACGTCAGGGCGGTGACCATCCAGTTCGTGCAGCTATGCGTTCATGGCCATTATTACCTGCTGCGCGATGAGGCGACCTTGCCGGGGCCGGAGGCACGGGTTGAGTTGGTCAGGTCTGCGGTCGATCTCTTCGTTCACGGTTATTTCCTGCCCGAAGTCGCCGTATAGCCGAAGCGGCCAAGCGCGGCCATCACCGCTCAAGTGGCACGATAAGGCAGGGCAACAACGCCGGCAGGATTTTGTGAGCGGCTCTAAAAGTCGTAGCGCAGGCTGGCGCCAATGGTGCGCGGCTGGCCGGCCGAACCGACATAGAGGTTGCTGCCCGCATTGGTGACGCCGAGGAAATAGCGCTTGTCCAATAAATTCTTGGCCCATAGCGACAAATCCCAGCGGTGCTTGCCGCTGGTTACCCGCAAGCCGGTGCTGAAGTTGAGGATGCCGTATCCGGCAATCTTCGAGTATTCCGAGTTGTTGACGTCGCCATAGTTTTCGGAGCGCCAGCTGTATTGCGCATTTGCGTAGTGCTCAAGGTTGTCGCCTGGATTCCAGCGCAGGTGGGCGGCGGTGCTGAATGCCCAGCGCGATGCGCCGTTCACCCGGTTGCCCGCGATGCTGCGCGTGCCTTTGCCGTAACCGCTGTCGCTGGTGCCGCCGGGGCCGTTGAATTCCTCGGCCGGGGTAGGGGCGGTGCCGCGGTCAAAGCTGGCGTCGGTGTAGGCGCCGCTCAGGCTGAGGCTGAGGTGCTGGTTGACCCGGGCACGCAAATCCAGCTCCGCCCCCTTGCTGGTAATGTCGCCTACATTGGTGAGCAGCGCGGTATAGGTGCCGTTGATGGCGGTTCCGGTAATGGTTTGGTAATCCTTGACCTTGGTCAGGAATATGCTGGCATTGGCGACCAGGCGCTGGTTCAGCCAGCTCGACTTGATGCCGAATTCGATGTTGTTGGCTTTTTCCGGGTCTATGTTCAGGGCATCCGTGCCCAGTACCGCGCCAGGCGAAGCCACGCCATTGGTGTTGAAGCCGCCGGATTTCTCGCTGTAGGAGTAGGTGGCGTAGCCAAGCACGCGGTCATTCAGCCAGTAGCTCGCGGTCAGCAGGCTGGAAAGGCTTTCATCCTTCTGGCGTTGCACGCCGGTATCGTAATGGTCGAGCAGGGGAGAGAGGATCGGCGGCAGCGGGGTAATCTGGTTTTGCACCACTCTCGCTTCTTTTTTCTCCACGGTGGCGCGCAGGCCCGCGGTCAGGTCGAGTTTTTCCGTCAGGTGCCAGGTGCCTTGGCCGAAAAGCGCATAGCTGTGGGTTTTGGCGTAGCCGGAACCGGAAAAGGCCGAATTGTCGGGGTAGATGGTGGTCAGCGCGAAGGCGTCCGGCCCGGTGATGTACTGCTCGTGGTTGGAAATGTCCTGATAGTAGTAATAAGCGCCCGCCACATAGTCGAACACGTCGCTCAGGGGCGAGGCCAGGCGTATTTCCTGCGAATATTGCTTGTGGCGGGCATCGACGCCGCCGTTGATCGCAAACAGGTCGGTGCGGTCGAGGTCGTTGTCTGGCTTGAATTGCCATTGCCGCCAGGCGGTGATCGAGGTGAGGGTGTAGCCGTTGAAATGCCAGTTGGCCTCTGCCGAGAGGGCATCCTGGCTGGTGCGGGTGCGCTGCCTGCCGTCCAGCGTGACCTTATAGTCCTTGGGGTCGTAGGCGCGATTGGATGCGCCCTCGCCGTTGGCGTGGGTGATGGCGTCGGTGGCGTTGGAGCCTGGAGTGCCGGCAGGCGTACTATGAGAGTAATCTGGTCGCAGAATTGGTTGTAATGTATCTGGATCAAAACCGTCAAAAATGAAAGTAGTAGGATTGGGCGTCCACGGCCCACGGCTATAAGGCACCAGGGTGCCGGTGCTGGAATCTTCCTCGTTGTGCTCGGCAATCAGGCGCAGGTCGAATGACTCGCTGGGTTGCAGTAGCAATTGGCCGCGTGCGCCGGTGCGGTTGATCTCGTTGAGGTTCTTGCCGTCGTAGGTGTTCTTCACCCAGCCGTCGTCATGGGTTTTGTAGGCGGCAATGCGAAAGGCCACGATCTCGTTGATCGGCTGGTTGAACATGATCTTGTATTGCTCGAAGTCGCGCGACCCATAACTCACTTCCGCCGAATATTCCGGCTTGAAAACCGGCTTGCGGGTGGTGATGTTGAGCACGCCGGCGGTGGTGTTCTTGCCGAACAGCGTACCTTGCGGGCCGCGCAGCAGTTCGGCCTGCTCGATATCCAGCAGGTCGAATACGGCCAGGCCGGGTCGGCCGAGGAATATGTTGTCGAGATAAATGCCGGCGCTGCCTTCCAGCCCCTCGTTGGCCGGGTTGTTGCCTATGCCGCGGATGGCGATGCTGGACTGGCGCGGATGCAGGAATTGCGCCGTGAGGCTGGGCATGAGCTGCGGCAGGTCCTGCAATTGGTAAATCCTGCTGGCTTCCAGTTGTTCGCCCTTGACCACGGATACGGTCGCGGGGACGTCCTGTTCCTTCTCGAGGCGCCGTCTGGCAGTCACGCTGGTGGCTTCGAGTTCCTGGATTTGCTCGGTATCGGCGGAAGGCGGTTCATCATGGGCATGGCTGGGGCTGGACGTGGCGATGAGGGCGAGCATGCTGCCGCCCATGATGCTGTACTTCAAGACTGGAACTCCCTTGTGAGGTTGGCAGGATCGCCATCTCGTTAATGACCACTGTATGGCTTATTTTGATGATTTTTTACGTATTTTATATCTAAATGCCGGCGCTTGATGCCAGGCGCTTGAAATTTGTTAAGCAGTCCTTATATAGGGAGCATTGTCGTTCAACTGCATAACGGGAGTTAGCAAGATGTCCACAGAGACACTACAAAAGGAAACGCTGGGTTTCCAGGCCGAAGTCAAACAGCTGTTGCAATTGATGATTCATTCGCTCTACAGCAACAAGGAAATCGTAGTGCGCGAGCTGATTTCCAATGCCAGCGACGCCGCGGACAAGCTGCGGTTCGAGGCGCTGGCGGATAACAGCCTGTACGGCAATGACAGCGATCTCAAAATCCGCGTCAGCTTTGACAAGGAGGCGCATACCGTCACCATTTCCGACAACGGTATCGGCATGAGCCGCGAGGAAGTGATCCGCAATATCGGCACCATTGCCAAGTCGGGCACCAAGGAATTCTTCCAGTCCCTCACCGGCGACCAGGCCAAGGACGCCAACCTGATCGGCCAGTTCGGCGTCGGCTTCTATTCCGCGTTTATCATTGCCAGCAAAGTGACCCTGACCACCCGCCGTGCCGGCAGCAACGAGGCCGTGCGCTGGGAGTCGAGCGGCGAGGGCGACTACACGCTGGAGCCTGCCGACAAGGAAAGCAGCGGCACCGACATCGTCCTGCACCTGCGCGAGGGCGAAGAAGAGTTTCTCAACGACTGGAAGCTCAAGTCCATCATCCGCAAGTATTCCGACCACATCACCCTGCCCATCGTCATGAAGAAATCCGAATGGAAGGATGGCGAGCAGGTGGCCACCGATGAGGACGAAACCGTGAACAAGGCCTCCGCCTTGTGGGCGCGCAGCAAGGGCGATATTTCCGAAGAGGAGTACCAGGAGTTCTACAAGCATGTCTCGCACGATTTCGAGAATCCGCTGACCTGGAGCCACAACCGCGTGGAAGGCAAGCAGGAATATATTTCCCTACTCTATATCCCATCCAAGGCGCCGTTCGACCTCTATGACCGCGAGCGTCAGCACGGCATCAAGCTCTACGTGAAGCGCGTGTTCATCATGGACGATGCCGAGCAGCTGATGCCGCAATACCTGCGCTTCGTGCGCGGCGTGATCGACAGCGCCGACCTGCCGCTCAACGTTTCGCGCGAAATCCTGCAGCATTCCAAGGACATCGACGCGATCAAGACCGGTTCCGTTAAGCGCGTGCTGGGCCTGCTGGAGGACATCGCCGAGAACAAGCCGGAAGAGTATGCCAAGTTCTGGAACGAATTCGGCCGCGTGCTGAAGGAAGGCCCGGGCGAGGATTTCGCCAACAAGGAAAGGATCGCCGGCCTGCTGCGCTTTGCCAGCACCCATGCCGATAGCGACGAGCAGGTGGTGTCCTTCAAGGACTACATCGGCCGCATGAAGGAAGGCCAGGAAGCCATCTACTACATCACCGCCGATAGTTTTGCCGCGGCGCAGCATAGCCCGCACCTGGAAATTTTCCGCAAGAAGGGCATCGAGGTATTGCTGCTGTCCGACCGGGTGGACGAATGGCTGCTGGGCAGCCTTACCGAGTTCGACGGCAAAAAGCTGCAATCCGTGGCCAAGGGCGACCTCGACCTGGGCAAGCTGGAAGACGAGGCCGAGAAGGAGCAGCAGAAAAAGACCGAGGACGAATACAAGTCCCTGGTCGAGCGTATCCAGTCCACCTTGGGCGACAGCGTGAAGGAAGTCCGCGTCACGCACCGCCTCACCGATTCCCCGGCCTGCCTAGTAGCGGGAGAGAACGACCTATCCGGCAACCTCGAGCGCCTGCTCAAGGCCGCAGGCCAGAAGACGCCGGGCAGCAAGCCTATCCTGGAGATCAACCCGGATCACGGCATCGTGCAGCGCCTGAAGGCGGTGTCGGACGACGCCAAATTTGCAGACTGGTCGCACCTCCTGTTTGACCAGGCCTTGCTGGCGGAAGGCGGCCAACTGGAAGATCCCGCTGCCTTTGTGCGCCGCGTGAATGCCATGCTGGCCTAAATAAGCGGCCAACAAGCTCTCTGTTGCTATGCCTTGCCGTAGTGCTTGCGGCAAGGCGTCTAGCCGGGAGCGGTTTGGAGTCTGGGTAGCCGTTTTTAGTTAACCGGCGAGCCATCGAAAAACCGTCATTGATGCTTGGTCAATGGCGGTTTTTTATTGTATAATCCGCAGCTTCGCGTAAATCCTCGGGCGTATGCGAAGTTTGTAGTGTGCAGGTATGCCATGCCTTGAGGCGTGGTGATAGCGTCGAGCTATCCATCCCGAACATGATTGCCGGGGTGCAGGAAGCTATTTGTCAGGTCAGCCTGATCAATCCAAACTATTGAAGGAGTTTTAAAGAATGTCTAGATTCACCGGCCCACGTCTTAAAGTAATGCGCGCACTTGGTATTGATCTGCCTGGCTTGTCTCGCAAGACCATCGAGGCGCGTCCAACCCCTCCTGGCCAGCACGGCGCCAAGAACACACGTCGCAAGAAGTCCGACTTCGGCGTCAAGCTGCAGGAAAAGCAAAAGCTGCGTTTCAACTACGGTCTGTCCGAAAAGCAACTGCGCCGCCTGGTGGTGGATGCGCGTAAGGGCAAGTCCCCTACCGGCGAAACATTGCTGCAACTGCTGGAGCGCCGCCTGGACAACGTCGTGTTCCGCGCTGGTTTCGCACCGACAATTGCCGCTGCACGCCAACTGGTTTCCCACCGTCACGTCTTGCTGAACGGCAAGTCCGTGAACATCCCGTCCATCCGCTTGCGCGTAGGTGACGAGATTTCCCTGAAGGCCAGCAGCACTAAACTGCCTATCGTGGTAGAAACATTGGCCAACCCGCCTTTAATCCGTCCAGAGTGGATCACTTGGGCAGAGCAGGCTCAGCAAGCCAAGGTTGCCCACTTGCCAGCAGCGGAAGATGTTCCATTCCCTGTTGACGTTCAACAGGTTGTTGAATACTACGCAAACCGTCTGTAATTTCTTCGACGGAATCGAAAAGGCCGCTATTGCGGCCTTTTTTATTTTCTGCGGCAATTTGACGCAGCGTATATGAAAGCTATAAGCAAGAAATAATAAGAATCGTGCTTAATTAGCTGCTAGAATGCGTATTATTCTTGACTGCATATATGAGAATAGTTATCATTTTTCGCTCTTGTTGCAAGGGTAGCCTTGCATCATTGACTGCAACCCCAAACAACGAGCGGGATAACGATGAAGACAGCGAACAATTGTAGGCGTGTAGTGCTTGCTGGAGCTGAAGGATGCAGGGTGTTGTACTGTGAGGAATGTAATGTCATGGAAATTGAAGTCGGTGCGTTGAGTTTGCGCCTGGAAGACCACGCGTTTAACTCATTTGCTGAAATGATTCAGGAAGCGGCGACCCGATTGGCAATATACAGTGCCAACAAATCTCATAGTCAATACACTACCAGCATCAAAAATGTCCATTGAGTCTTCACTTGCACGCCTTTCAAAAGAGCAATATGTTGAGGGGCAATTGAGTCAAAAACCAACTCGCAATTTAGTTCCAAAACGGGTTTTCCGAGAACAAGACACACAGGATTTTTCTGCCAAGGCGCTGATCGCTACCATAGTGATCCATGCAGCCGTGTTTGCCACCTTGATCGCCGTTTCCACCAGGGAGCCTCACCAGGAAGAAGCCGCGCCGCCTATCATGGTGAGCCTGGTGAAAAGTCCGGAACCTATTCCCGAGGTAGCGATTACCGAGCCGGAGCCGCAACCCAAGCCGAAACCACCCGAGCCCAAGCCAAAACCTAAGCCCAAGCCAAAGGTGGTGGACAAGCCTGTTCCGATCGAGGCTCCCCAGCCTGTTGAACAGGTGGAGGAGGTAAAGGAGGAAGTGTCCGAGCCGCAGCCTCAGGAAGTCAAGCAGGCGCCTTCGCAAGCGCCGGTACAGGATAAGCCCGTGGTGGCCGAGAAGATAGAGCCGGTCAAGCCGCCCGAGCCCAAGGACCAGCCTATTCCTGAAGTGGCGATCAGCGGAGTTTCATACTCGCACCAGGAAATTCCTGTTTATCCCGCCATGTCGAGAAGGCTGGGGGAGCAAGGCGTCGTGATGTTGCGCATCCTGATTTCCGAAGCAGGTGTGCCTGAGTCGATCCAGATCGAGACCAGCAGTGGCTCGGAGCGATTGGACAAGGCAGCGCTGGAGGCAACCAAGAAGTCCAGGTTCAACCCGTACAAGCGTAACAACAAGCCGATGAAGGTTTCCGTGATTGCCCCAGTACGGTTCTCCATCTCGGATTAAGCAAGTTCAACCAGGTTAGTCATACTTTAAAATTATAGGATTAATGCAATATGGAAAATGCATACGAATTTAGCAGCTTGGATTTCATTCTGGACGGCGGTCCGGTTTCCATTCTGGTTGCAGTCGTGCTTGTCTTCATGTCGGTAGCAAGCTGGTATCTCATGGTCATCAAGTTCTACCAGGCTTTGACCATCCGTAGCGCTAACCGCGAGTACAACAATAATTTCTGGCAGGCATCCTCGATCGAGTCGGCATTGCGCCACAAGAGCGGCGAAACCATCGTTTCCCGCGTGGCAAACCAGGCAGTGGACGCCGCCGAGCATCACCAGGCCCATGTCGCCAGCAATGTCGAAGAGGCTTGCAACAAGGACGAGTTCATTGCCCGCGCCATGCGCCGTCAGATTTCCACTGAAAGCGAGCGCTTGGATTACGGCCTGACCATGCTGGCGTCGGTAGGCAGCGTGGCACCTTTCGTCGGCTTGTTCGGTACGGTATGGGGTATTTACCACGCCTTGGCGAGCATCAGCCAAAGCGGTCAGGCGACGCTGGACAAGGTGGCCGGCCCGGTTGGCGAAGCCTTGATCATGACCGCGCTCGGCCTGGCTGTGGCGATTCCTGCGGTGCTGGCATACAACGCGCTGGTACGCCGCAACCGCCTGATCCTGGGCGAAGTGGAGGGGTTTGCCAATGACCTGCACATCCTGCTGACCACCGGCGCTCCATTGAACCCTAGCAGCAAGACCACCCCAGGCGCCGCCGCTGTCCGTAGCGGTGCCAAGCTGAAAGAGGTGACGGCATGATGGCAGGCGGCGGAATCGGCGGCGGGGAGGGCAACAGCCGTCCCATGTCCGAGATCAACACCACGCCGCTTGTGGACGTGATGTTGGTGTTGCTAGTGATCTTCATCATCACCGCCCCCTTGCTGACGCATGCGGTGAAGATCGATCTGCCGCAAGCGACGAGCCAGCCGTCCCCGGAGAAGCCGGATATCATCGATGTCGCCATCGATAGCGCAGGCACTATGTACTGGAACGACCAGACCCTTACGCTCGAAGAGCTGAACGTGAAGCTGCACGAGGTTGCCAACAAGGACCCGCAGCCGGAACTGCATATCCGCGCTGACAAGGAGACACGCTACCAAGTGCTGGCCGAGGTCATGGCCTATGCACAGAATGCGGGCGTGCAGAAGCTGGGATTCGTGAGCGATCCCACGCCGAAATAAAACCTGCAGGACTGAAACACTAAAAAGCCGGGCATTCCCGGCTTTTTTGTTTTGCTTCGGCCATATCGCTTTCCTGAGCCAGTAGGGAAGAAGGGAAGATGTTTTCGCAATCGCTGTTCAACTTTTTGCCACTATTGTAGTCTTGTAAAAGAGTTCACCTGTTGTGGGCGTGATGGATTGTCCTGCGCGCAATACTGCTCCTAGAGTGGCCTGATTTTTGCTGGTTGAAAATTAGCGCATCAAGTTCGCAAGAATTTCATGTTGACCATTCAATATGGGTTCCTGCACTCAAGCCAACGGGTGGCATTTTGTAAACTCACACGGAAAGACGCCAATGACCGCTGAAAAAGAACCCAAAAAGCCCAAAGCCTCCACGCCTGTGATTACCACCGAGAAAACCCCGATTGCCCAGGCACTGCAGAACCATTTGATCTTTTCTGCATTCAAGACCAGCGAAGCTTCGACGCCGCGCGACTGGTATGTGGCGACCGGATACACCATCCGCGACCATGTGGTCGAGCGCTGGGTCAAGACCGCTGAAGCGTACAACGCCCAGGACCCGAAACGGGTGTATTACTTCTCGCTGGAGTTCCTGCTTGGGCGCATGATGCAGAATGCTGCACTGAATCTGGGCATCGAGGGCGAGGTGCAGGAGGGCTTGAAGACATTAGGGCACAAGCTGGAGGATGTGGTCGAGCTGGAAAACGATGCTGCGCTGGGCAATGGCGGCCTGGGGCGCCTGGCCGCGTGCTTCCTCGACTCCATGGCGAGCATGGATATCCCGGGTACGGGTTATGGCATCCGCTACGAATATGGCATGTTCCGCCAATCGATCAGCCAGGGGCAGCAGGTGGAGAACCCGGACAACTGGCTGCGCTACGGCAACCTCTGGGAGTTCCAGCGGCCGGAAAGCCAGTATCCGGTGAGGTTCTATGGCAAGGTGGTGGAATTCCCGGCTGCCAAGGGTACGGAATACCATTGGGTGGATGCGGAAAGCGTGCTGGCCATTGCCTACGACATGCCGGTGCCCGGCTACGATACGGAAACCGTGAATACCCTGCGCTTGTGGTCCGCCAAGGCGGCGCGTGAATTCGACCTCGCGCACTTCAATGAGGGCAATTACGAGAAAGCCGTCGAGGAGCGCAATGCCTACGAGAACATTTCCAAGGTGCTGTACCCCAATGACACTTCCGTGCTGGGCAAGGAGCTGCGCCTGAAGCAGCAGTATTTCTTCGTCTCCGCTTCGATTCAGGACATCCTGCGCCGCTTCCTGGCCAAGCATGACGATTGGAGCGTGCTGCCGGACAAGGTGGCGATCCAGCTCAATGACACCCATCCCGCCATTGCGGTGGCCGAGCTGATGTACCAATTGGTGGACGTGCACCACCTCAACTGGAACAAGGCCTGGAAAATCAGCGAAAAGGTGTTTGCCTACACCAACCACACCCTGATGCCGGAAGCGCTAGAGACCTGGCCGGTGGAGATGTTCGGCAGGCTGCTGCCTCGGCACCTCGGCATCATCTATCGCATCAACCATGAGTTCCTGCAGATGGTGAACCACAAGTTCCCAGGCGAGACCGATCTGCTGACGCGCGTTTCCATTATTGATGAAGAGCAAGGGCGCCGCGTGCGCATGGCGCACCTGGCCGTGATCGGCAGCCATACCGTGAACGGGGTGGCTGCATTGCACAGCGAGTTGTTGCGCTCCACCTTGTTCGCCGATTTCAACCGTATCTTCCCGGGGCGCTTCATCAACGTCACCAACGGCATCACGCCGCGGCGCTGGCTCAACCAGTGCAATCCCGGCCTGACCAGTCTGCTGGAAAGCGTCATCGGCAAGGATTTCCACCATGATCTCGACAAGCTGCGCGCGCTGGAACCCTTGGCTGATGATGCCGATTTCCGCAAGGCGTTCCATGCGGTCAAGTATGCCAACAAGCAGCGCCTTGCCAAGCGGATTGAACAGGTAACAGGCGTCAAGCTGAACCCTGCCGCCTTGTTCGACGTGCAAATCAAGCGTATCCACGAATACAAGCGCCAGCTGCTGAATGTGCTGCACATCGTGACCTTGTACAACCGCATCCGCAGCGGGCAGGCCAAGGACGTGACGCCGCGCGCCGTCATTTTTGGCGGCAAGGCGGCGCCTGGCTATTGGCTGGCGAAGCTGATCATCCGCCTGATCAACGACGTGGCCTCCATCGTCAACGAGGACCCTGCCGTGGGAGACAAACTCAAGGTGGTGTTCTACCCGAATTACGAGGTTTCGGCGGCGGAGCTTTTGTTCCCGGGCAGCGACCTTTCCGAGCAGATATCCACTGCTGGCACCGAGGCATCGGGTACCGGCAACATGAAGATGGCGCTGAACGGCGCCCTCACCATCGGCACGCTGGATGGCGCCAATGTGGAAATCCGCGAGGAAGTGGGGGAAGACAATATCTTCATTTTCGGCCTGACGACGGAACAAGTGGCCGAAGTGAAAGCCAACCATTACAACCCATGGGACTATTACCACGGCAATCCCGAGCTGAAGCAGGCGCTGGACATGATCACCAACGGTTTCTTCTCCGTGGATGAGCCCGATCGCTATCATGCGATCGGCGACGCCTTGTTGAACAATGGGGATCAATACCTGCTGTTGGCCGATTACGCGAGCTATATCGAAACCCAGGATGCAGTGGGCAAGCTCTACAAGGACAAGGATGAGTGGAACCGTCGCGCAATACTCAATGTGGCGCGCATCGGCAAGTTCTCCAGCGACCGTACCATTGGCGAATACGTTGAGAAAATCTGGCGCGTCAAACCGGTGCAACATTAAACGGTAATACTGTGCGCATGCTTCGCCGATGAGGTTAAAATGCGGTGAGAACCTCAATTCACCATCTAGGAGGAGCCATGCGACATCTTGTGACTGCATTATCATTCGTTGTTTTTTCCGGCCATGCCGCTGCGCTGGACCTGGGCAGCATTAGCAATGCCGATGCCAGCCAGGGCCTCAAGCAGGCATTGGTGCAAGGCGCCGAGCGCGCGGTCAGCCAGCTAGGGCAGGCAGGGGGCTTCCTCAATAACCCACAGGTCAAGATTCCCCTGCCTGAATCCATGCAGAAGGCCGAGAAGGCCATGCGCATGTTCGGCATGGGCAAGCAGGCGGACGAACTGGTGCTAAAGATGAACCAGGCAGCGGAAGCCGCGGTGCCGGAGGCCAAGACCTTGCTCGTGAATTCGGTCAAGCAGATGAGCGTGCAGGATGCCAAGGATATCCTGACCGGCGGGCAAGACTCCGCCACGCAGTATTTCCGCAAGACCACTTCTGCGCCGATGGCGGAGAAATTCCTGCCCATCGTGAAAAAGGCGACGCAAAACGTCGACTTGGCGCAGCAATACAACAAGTTTGCCGAAATGGGCAGCAAATACGGGCTGGTCAACAAGGACCAGGCGAACATCGAGCAATATGTGACCCAGAAGACACTGGACGGCGTCTATCTCATGATGGCGGAAGAGGAAAAAGCCATCCGCCAGGACCCGATGGGGCAGGCCAGCAACTTGCTCAAGAAGGTGTTCGGCGCTGTCAAATAACCTTGTTTTTACTGTTGTGCTGGGCTTGAGGGAGAACTAAAGCCCAGAAAGTGTTCTAACCACATATTTGCAGTGTGGGGAGGAACATGCAAGCAGGGACTGTCTATATCATCCATGGGTACCAGGCTTCGCCGGAAAGCCACTGGTTTCCATGGATCAAGAACGCATTGGAACAGCAAGGCTTCAAGGTCACGGTGTTGGCGTTGCCTGCGCCCGACCATCCTGATATCGAGCGATGGCTTGATTGCCTGCGCACCCATATTACCCAGCCGGACCAGCATACCTTTTTTATCGGGCACAGCCTGGGTTGCATCACCTTGCTGCGTTATCTAGAGCAGCAGGAGCGGCCAATAGGCGGCATGGCATTGGTCTCGGGATTTGCCGAGCCGTTGAGCTTCCTGCCGGCGCTGGACGCGTTCACCGCGGCGCCGCTGGATGTGGAAAAACTGATCGGGCTGGCGCCTAGGTGCATCGTGCTCGCCGCCCAGGATGACCATATCGTGCCTTACCCCTATTCGTTGCGCCTGGCGGAAAAGCTCGACGCGGATTGGGAGTTGTTTGAACGGGGAGGCCACTTTATGGCGCAAGACGGTTTCACCGAGTTTCCTGCGCTATATGACGCCATTGTCAGCATGCGCGAACAATAGCGGCTAACAAAACATTCCTGGCGTCGTTGCCCTGCCTTTGTCGTACTGTTTGTACTGCGTGCGGCAGAGCGCCTGACCGGGAATGTTGAGCTGAGTTTTGTCAGCCGTACTAAGCCACACTGCAAGAAGGAGGGAGCAATGAAAAAAATCACCCAGCCTGTCGTTCCGGCGGTACGCGTCGCATCCTATGCGCTGAGCAAGCCGTACTATGAAAAACTGGGGTTCCGTGAATTGTGGACGCACCAGTTCGAGCCTGGATTTCCCTTTTTTGCCGCGATTGCCCGTGGCGACATGCAGATATTCCTCACTGAGCATACCGGCGATTGCGCCTTTGGTGCGCTGGTGCATTTTTATGTGGACGACGTCGATGCGGTGCATGAGGAGTTTGTAGAGCAAGGCTTGCACATTACCGAGCCACCCGGCAACGACCTGGGCCCGACCGTGCGCAATATGCTCATGGTCGATCCAGATGGCAACCGGCTGAGCTTCATCACCGTGACGGAACTGTGATAGATGCAGCACTGGACTTACCTGGGGATCGCCATCCTGGCCGAGGTGGTCGCAACCTCGGCGCTCAAGGCCAGCGAAGGCTTTACGCAATGGCTGCCCAGCCTGCTGGTGATCGTCGGCTACGGGCTGGCGTTTTATTTTCTCGCCTTGACGCTGCGCAGCATCCCGGTCGGGGTGGCCTATGCGATCTGGTCGGGGCTGGGCATCGTGCTGGTGTCGGTGATTGCCTTGGTGCTGTATGGGCAGAAACCCGACCTGCCCACCGTGATCGGCATGGTGTTGATCATTACGGGCGTCGTGGTGATGCAGTTGTTTTCCAGGACGGCGGGACATTGATGGACGTTTGCCGCTTGATCGATAAACGGGGCCTTGCCCTTGTGAATGAAAGGAATGGATTGTGGCCGCACCATGGCTGACTGTATTGAAGGTGGTTCCCTGGATCGAGGTGATCCGCAAGGCGCCCGAGATTGCCGAGGGCGCCAGGAAGTTCTGGCAGGCCGTATCCGGCAAGCAGCAACAGCCCGAACCCCAGGTGTACGATGTGCCTTATAGCGAGCTTGGGAGCGATGACGACAAAGAGGCCCGCATCCAGTCGCTGGAAATGCGGATTGCCCAATTGCAGACCCAGATGGTGGAATCCTCGAAACTGCTCAAGACCCTGGCGGACCAGAATGAGCAATTGGTCGCCAAGCTGGAGGACGGCCGCCGCCGCGTTGCAAGGCTATCGAGGATCGTGGTGGTGCTGGTGATCGCCATGCTCGCGTTTGCAGCATGGATTTGGCACCTGCCGCCCTTTGTTGCTTAGCCGCTCCTTGCTGCCAGCCTTTTGTGCTGAAATTACAAGGCCAGGCTTCAAGCCGCTTGCGCCGCCGTGATGCGGTTGCGGCCATGGTGCTTGGATTGGTAGAGCGCTGAGTCGGCTTGTTCCATGAGCTTGTGCAGCGAGCTGCCAAGCTGTTCGCTGGCCGTAACTGCGATGCCGATGCTCAAGGTCACGGCCAGGCCGTCATGCTTCAATTTGTCAGTTGCTTGGGCAAACGCCTTCTGCAGCCGTTCGGCGACATCCCTGGCTTCCTTTTCGCCGCTCGAGGGCAGGATGATGACGAACTCGTCGCCGCCATGGCGCGCAAACAGGTCGGAACTGCGCAATTGGTGATGCACGATGTCCGCGAAGCTGCGCAGCAGTTTATCGCCGAATGCGTGCCCCAGCTGGTCATTGACTTGTTTGAAATGGTCGATGTCCACCAATAGCAAAGCCGTGAACGGATGATCGTCGGAGTGGCGGCGCATGGTATTGTTTTCCACGGCGGCCCTGAGCCCTTCGCGATTGAGCGCGGCTGTGAGCGGGTCCCGCAAGGCGCGGCCGATCCAGTTGCGGTTGATGCGCTCCATGATCATGAGCAACATCGACATGTTCCAGAGCGGGCCGATGCCGGCTGCAAGCAGAATCATCCACATATTGATGCCGCCGGGGGAAAATATCGATTCCCCTCCCAGATGGTGGGTCAGGCCGGCCAATACCCGCATGCCAAAAACCAGGGCCGCCAGCGTGAATATCCCGGAAACCAGGTAGGCCGAGACGATATCCTCCTCGCGTCCAATGCGTTGCGTGATCTTGGCGACGCGCAACGCATAGTACCCGCAGGCGATCGAGCTGAGCGCAGTCCTCTCGCCATAGTAATAGTCCGCGTCCTGCATCAGCAGGAACAACCCGGCCATCAAGCCCAGGAATAGCAAATGCGGCCGCCACGACATATGGCGGTGGTGCAAGCGTTGTGCTGTGGCCATCAGCAGGAAGTAACCGGTGATGGCGAGCATGTTGGCTACGACGATGCTGTAAAAATCGGGAACGATGTCGCGGAAAGTCAGCAGCAGGATGCCCGAGCCCGTGCATAGGTTGCTGATTCCCCAGTATTTCAGCCAGCGGTCGAAACGTCCTGTCATGGCGAGGATGGACAGCACGACACCGGTGGTCGTGGCGAACAAGCCGACTAGGAAATAAATGGTTTTGACATCGAGCTGCAGCATCTCTGCGGGCAATAAGCCTATTGGGAGCAGGTGATTATAGCGGCTTATCCTTGAAAAATCTTAGCGTTCGTCGCGATTGCGTGTTCTATTCAATGCGACAACTGACAATGTGGTTCTTTGATTGGCTGTTTATAGCCAATTGGTGGTTATGTGTGGTTGTTTTCAGCCTAATGAAAAGTCATTTTACTGATTATTTATTTAAAATCATGGTGTTATTGCTTTGGCATTGAAATTGCAGGTAAAAAGTGAATATACCAGGTACACCAAATGCCACAAGATTCACTCTGCAAACAAGGCGTCATCCAGCTGCTGTATCAGGAGCATCATGCATGGCTGCGCGCCTGGATCAACAAAAAGCTCGGCGGCCACAACAGTGCCGCAGACCTCGCGCAGGATACGTTCCTCAGCCTGTTGCTCAAGGCCGAGCTGCCGGTATTGCATGAGCCTCGTGCCTATCTCAGCAGGGTCGCCCATGGCTTGATGGTCGACCACCTGCGCCGCCGAGATTTGGAGCGCGCGTATCTCGAAGCTTTGGCGCAATTTGCGCCTCCCGAGGTCGGCTCCCCTGAAACCAGGGCGATGGTGTTGGAACTGCTGATCAAGCTGGACGTCATGCTGGACGGCCTGCCTGTCAAGGTGCGGACCGCCTTTTTGCTGTTGCAGCTGGAAGGCCTCAGCTACGCTGAAATTGCAAAGCAGCTGGGCGTGACGACCCGCACTGTCGGCAACTATGTCGCCAAAGCCATGCTGCAATGCATGGTGCTGCTCGAAGAGTAATGCGATGGAATCGCAGCGCCGCGTATGAACCCTAGCATGGGAAAGCCAACGCCCGCCATGCAGGCCGCTAGCGTGTGGTACGCCAAGCTGGCCTCAGGCGAAAATAACGAACAGGCGCAACACGCCTGGCGCGCTTGGCTGGACGCTGATCCCGCCCACCGGCAGGCCTGGCAGCAATTGGAGCGCGTGACGCAACACTTCGGACAAGTGCCGCGCGAGGTCGGCATGGCGACACTGCAATTGCCGCCAGTGACAGACCGCCGTCAGGTCATCAAGCACCTGGCCCTGTTCCTGACTTTCAGCGCTACGGGTTTATATGCCTATCGCGAGCGTCCCTGGCGCGGCATGCTGGCAGATGCCAGCACCAAGGTCGGCGAGCAAACCCAGCTTGCCATGGAGGATGGCACCCGACTGCACCTGAATACCGATACCGCCGTCAACGTGCGGTATTCCAGTACCGAGCGGTTGATCGAGCTAGTACAGGGCGAGATATTCATCGAAACCGCGCAAGAACCCACCGGCAATTACCGGCCGTTCAAGGTTCAGACCCGACATGGCGAGGCGACTGCGCTTGGGACCCGCTTCAGCGTGCGCGACTTTTCGCACAAGACCAAGGTCGCCGTGTTTGATGGTGCGGTCGCAATCCGTCCTCATTACTCGACGGATTCGCCGCAACGGATCGATGCCGGGGAATCCATCGAGTTCACCGGCCGCAAGTTCTCGGAAAAGCTCACAGTGCGGGCCACGGACATGGCCTGGATCAATGGCATGATCGTGGTATATGCCATGCGCCTGGAAGACTTCGTCCAGGAGCTGGCACGCTACAAAACCGGCATATTGCGCTGCGATCCCGCTGTGGCCAATTTGAAGATATCAGGCTCTTTCCCGATACGGGACATGGAATCCGTCCTGCAGACATTGGAACGCAGTCTGCCTGTGAGGGCGGAGCGCTTTACCCGGTTCTGGGTCACACTCGTCGCCACATGACGCAGAATAATTAAAAATTTTTAAATATTGCTTTCCGGATTTTCATTTTCATTCGGCATAGCAGCAAAACAAACATTTTGCTGTGAAGCGGGAGGGGAAATTGAAGAACGGATACAGTCACGATCGAGCCCGGCATAAAGCTGCGTTGATCATCACCAATGCGTTGCTGCTGGCGTTCATGGCCTGGCATGGCGCATCAGCCGACGCGGCCGAGCCGCTTAACAAAAGCATCCCGAAACAAGCCTACGATATCCCGGCAGGCGACCTCAGCGATACCCTGCCAAGCTATGCCGCGCAATCAGGCGTATTGCTGGGATTCGATCCCAGACTGACCCAAGGCAAGCGCAGCCCTATGCTGCGCGGCCGATACAACGTCAACGAAGGCTTTGAGGCGCTGCTGAACGGAACCGGGCTGGAGGTCGTGCAGGATGCGCAAGGCCGGTATCAACTGCAGAAAGCCGTTCCTAAAATAGAAGACAGACTTCCTGGCGAAAAGACGTCCTTTAATGTGGATACCGTTGAAGTCCGGGCCAAGCGCTTCTATGAAATCGGCCCCATGCCGGGGCTGGGGCTCGCCAAAGAGCAGATTCCGGGCAATGTGCAAAGCATTAGTGCCCAGGAGATCCGTGACTCGAACGAACTCAGTTTAGCTGGGCTGCTCAATTCCAAGTTGCAGTCGATCAATGTCAATGATTACCAGGGCAATCCCTTCCAGATGGATGTCACCTACCGCGGCTTTACTGCCGGCCCCCAGCTTGGTACGCCGCAAGGCTTGTCTGTATTTTTTGATGGTATCCGGGTGAATGAACCATTTGGCGACGTCGTCAACTGGGACATGATTCCCCTCAATGCGCTGGCCAGCGTCGATGTTTTTCCAGGATCCAACCCAATTTTTGGACTTAATACCCTGGGCGGGGCAATGTCTGTCAGGACCAAGAGCGGTTTTGATGGCGATGTGCTCTCCGCCAAGCTGACAGGCGGTTCTTTCGACCGCAAGCAGTTACAGGTGGAGGCTGGTGGAAGCAATGGAGCCTTGGCCGGCTATGTCGCTGCCAATATTTTCGATGAAAATGGCTGGCGCGATAATTCGCCTTCGCGCGTGAACCAGTTTTTCGGCAAGACGGAATGGCGCAACGATAGGCTGAAACTCGGGCTTTCCTCGCTGTATGTCGGCAATGACCTCGTTGGCAACGGCATGATTCCAAAGGAATTGTATGACGAGAGGCCCGAAAGCGTATTTACTTCCCCAGACGAAACCAAGAACCGGCTGCTGCAATTCCAGATATCGGGTGCCTTTGATGTGTCGGACACGTTCAATATTACGAGCCAGGTATATCATCGCAGGAGCAAGCGCCGGTCCGTCAACGGAGACTTCTACCAGGCTTTCCCTGAGATGGTGGGAACCTACGACTTTGGCAGGGATAGTTCAACGCCGAGCAATAACCTGCCTTTGTGCCAGTATCAGGACTTGGACGGAAACGGAATATGGGATACGACAAACGGCTCGCCCTGGGGCACGCCGCTTCCCCCGATCAATAATCCTACCGATGCCCCTGGCGTATGCAATCCGTCGACCAGGCAGGCGATAGCGGAAGCATTGAAAATGCGTAACGGCGCCAACGGCGACCTTGGCTATGGTGGGAACGGCACCGGCGTCGTTAACGGAACGCCGATTGGGCAGATTGACACGACATCGATTGACCAGATCACCAACGGCGGCGCGCTCCAGTTCAACTGGAACCTGGAGAAGCACAGGTTCATGGCGGGAGCATCGTTCGACTCGGCCTATGCGGATTACAGCAGCGTGTCGCGCTTGGCTCTGATCGACGCTTCGCATCATGTTTATCTCGATCCGGACAATATTTCCCCCGAGTTCTATGCGGCTTCGCATGACATTACCAACAATGCCTTCGATGGAAGCTCGAGAACAGCCAGTCTTTATTTCAGCGAAACCTGGTCTCCGGTGCAGCAATGGAATTTTTCCGCCTCGGCCAGGTATAACAAGACGCATATCACCAACAACCTGAAGTCCCGTACTGCCGCAGGCTTTGCCGAGCTGCACAACCTCAAGGATTTTGCAGCAAACCCTGACATTATTCTGTGCCAGGATCCGGCCAACTGCCCGACCGAGCCCAATGCGACCTCAACAATTACCGATGATGCGCGGGAAAGCGGTTTGAACGGCTATTACCGCCCCAACGGCAATTTCGGAAGCCGTTCCACCTTGGACGGCCATAAGGAAAAATTTTCCTATTACTCTCTCAACCCGTCGCTAGGCGTTACCTATTCGCCGACCATGAACCTCAACATATACGGCAACTGGAGCCAGGGAACGCGGGCGCCTTCCGTCATCGAACTGGGCTGCGCCTACAGCAGCGACCCGGAACTGCAAAGTGCCGGTGCGTGTACCCTGCCGTCCCAGCTTTCTGGCGACCCTTATTTGCCTCAAATCAAATCTACGACCAATGAGCTGGGGATTCGCGGAGTATTTGCCAATAACTGGAAATGGAATTTGAATGTCTATCAGACCGACCTGAAGGACGACATTTATTTCACCAGCCTGTCCTCATCGCGCAATTATTTCGACACGATCGGGGATACGCGCCGCAAGGGACTGGAATTCGGTTTATCGGGAAGCGCAGGGCGTGCCGACTTTTCCTTGAGCTACAGCCTGACTAGCGCTACTTTCGAAAGCCCGTTCCATATGTTCAACCTTTCCAACAGCAGCACCAATTTCGACCCGAACGACGGTGTCGGCCCTGGCATGTATGAATATATCGAGGACGACAACGGCGGCTATCACCTCGCATTCCCCAAGAATCCGGCGTATTACAACAAATATGGGCTATCCAGCTTCCGGCAGTACAAGGTCGAGCCCGGCAGCCGCATGCCTGGCATTCCGCTACATAACCTGAATGCCTCCGTCAATTTCCATATCACCGACCGTTGGGATATCGGCCTGAGCATGATCATGCGCTCGAGCGCCATAGCCCGCGGCAACGAAAACAACGAACACCGAAAAGGCCCTGCCGCACAACAATTGGGGCAGATTGCCGCAAGTTGCTATCCGGCATTCGACCCGGTCACCGGGGATTTCACGGGTTATTTCCAATGTGATGAACAGCCTTCTACCACGGTCGGCCAGCCTTACTATCAAAAAGGTACGACGCCAGGCTTTGCCGTATTCAACCTGACGACCACCTACAAGCTGGACAAGGGCCTGACGCTAGGATTGCGGATTAATAATATTTTCAACCGCGAGTATTACTCCGGCAGCCAGCTTGGAGCCAATCCATTTTCGCCATCCATCAATGGCGCGATTGGTCCCAGCGGGTTCAATTACAACTCAAGGGACTGGCAAAACACCAATTTCGTCGCGCCGGGCGCACCCAGGGCGGCTTGGCTGACATTGACTTATGAGTTCGATCCAGGCAATCGGTAACATTTTAGGTTGGCTGCGAATGGTTATATATAACCATTGTTTGGTTGTTTGTAGCCATTTATTTGCAGCATAAAAAATTATTTTTTAAATTTAATTTAATAAAATTATGTTGTTATAGGTAATTCTCGAGTGGAATGAATTTTGCGAAATAAAAATGCGTATATCGAACACACCTATAAACGGAGGCGGGAGAGTATGGATGAGGAAGCCGTTTTAGATGCATCATTGCCACTGATGTCTGCAATTAGGCCGCTATCGGACAAGGCAACCATGGGATGCTGCATGCTTTTGCAGCCAGCGCCTTAAGGCATGCCGTCCATCCCCGAAACAAATCAGCTCGCGGATAGCCAGCCCCTGTCCCTGGAGCCTGATTCAAAAGCACTCTTGCAAGCGGCAGACTGGTATATTCAATTGCAGGCAAAGGAATGTACAGAAGTAGATCGCACCACGTTCAATGCATGGCTGGCGCAAGATGCATCTCATGCCGTGGCTTATGGCCGCATCGAAAAAATGTGGGCCAACCTGCATGACGTCAGTCCCAATCCAAGAAACGGCACTGAGTGAGGCAATATCTCTAGCACCTTTGCTGCTGTATCGCGTGTTTCATTCTTCTATGACATGGGCTTTTCTTGGCCTGCTTTGCCGGGCACGCTTTTGAAACTGGTCATTCTTCTGGGCGTTTTTCCTCTTCTCGCTTGGTAACTGAACATGTTGTCTTGGCAGCGGCAGAAGGCTGATTATCCTTAATCCTCAAAGCAGTAAGGCGGGGCATAATCTGGTAAAATCCCGCTTTTGCCATCACTTCGAATTTCTTCATGTCCAGCCCAATGATCAGTCTTCGTGGCAGTGCCGCTTTATCCCCGTTCCGTATCGAGAAAATCCTGGCTGCGCTCAAGGGTGCAGCGCCGCGCATTACGCATTTGTACGCCGAATTCTGGCATTTCGCCTGGTCTGATCAGCCTTTGAGCGATGCGCAGCAGGAGGTGTTGAAGCAGATTCTCACCTATGGGCCGCGCATGAGCGAGGAAGCGCCGGCAGGGGAGTTGTTCGTAGTGGTGCCGCGTCCGGGGACGATTTCGCCCTGGGCTTCGCGCGCGACGGACATTGCGCGCCATTGCGGCATCGAGGCCATCCAGCGCCTGGAGCGCGGCATTGCGTTTTACGCTGCCACCGCGGATGGCAGCCCGCTCACGGATACGGAAAAGGCTGCATTGCGCCCCTTGATCCATGACCGCATGACAGAGGCGGTGTTCGCCGCCCTGGAAGACGCGCAAAAGCTGTATCACACGGCAGAACCTGCGCCCTTATCCACGGTGGATATCCTCTCGGGCGGCAGGGCGGCACTGGAAGCCGCCAATGCCGAAATGGGCCTGGCGCTTTCCCCGGACGAAGTGGATTACCTGGTGGAGAATTTCCAGCGCATGGGCCGCAACCCGACCGATGTCGAGCTGATGATGTTCGCGCAGGCCAATTCCGAGCACTGTCGCCACAAGATTTTCAATGCGGACTGGGTGATCGACGGCGTGGCCCAGGCGCAATCGCTGTTCGGCATGATCCGCAACACGCACAAGCTCAACCCCGGCAAGACCGTGGTGGCTTATGCCGACAACGCCTCCATCGTCGAGGGCGGCAAGACCAAGCGCTTCTATCCGCAGACGGACGGCCAATACGGCTTTGTGGAGGAGGACATGCATTTCCTCATGAAGGTGGAAACACATAACCACCCGACCGCGATTTCGCCGTTTGCGGGTGCTGCGACCGGCGCAGGCGGGGAAATCCGCGACGAGGGCGCGACCGGTTCCGGCTCCAAGCCCAAGGCAGGGCTGACCGGCTTTTCGGTGTCCAACCTGCATATTCCCGGCTTCAAGCAGCCGTGGGAGCAGAACAACGGCAAGCCCGGCCGCATCGCCTCGGCGTTGCAGATCATGGTGGACGGCCCGTTGGGCGGCGCGGCGTACAACAACGAATTCGGCCGCCCGAACATCGCCGGTTATTTCCGTACGCTGGAACTCGAGGCGGCAGGGGAAATCCGCGGCTATCACAAGCCCATCATGCTCGCGGGCGGCGTGGGCAATATCTCGGCCAAGCATTCCAAGAAAAACCCGATTCCTCCGGGTGCGGCGCTGATCCAGCTCGGCGGCCCGGCGATGTTGATCGGCCTTGGCGGCGGCGCGGCATCGAGCATGGATACCGGCGCGAACACCGAGAACCTGGATTTCGACTCCGTGCAGCGCGGCAATCCCGAGCTGGAGCGCCGCGCGCAGGAAGTCATCGACCGCTGCTGGCAGTTGGGCGATGAGAACCCGATCCTGAGCATTCACGACGTGGGCGCGGGCGGCATTTCCAATGCCTTCCCTGAACTGGTGAACGACGCGGGTGTGGGCGCGAGGTTCCAGTTGCGCGACGTGCATAACGAAGAGCCCGGTATGGCACCGCGCGAGATATGGAGCAACGAGGCGCAGGAGCGCTACGTGATGGCGGTGCGCAAGGAGGATTTGCCGCTGTTCGCCGAAATCTGCGAGCGCGAGCGCTGTCCGTTCGCTGTTGTCGGCGAGGCGACCGAGGAAAAGCACCTGACCGTGGCTGACAGCCACTTCGGCAACAACCCGGTGGACATGGATTTGTCCGTGCTGCTGGGCAAGCCGCCGAAGATGACGCGCGACGTGACACATGTAGCGCGCGAGCTGCCCGCTTTCGACCATTCCCGCATCGACCTCAAGGAGGCCGCGCAACGCGTGCTGCGCCTGCCCGGCGTGGCGGACAAGACCTTCCTCATCACTATCGGCGACCGCACGGTGACCGGCATGATCGCACGCGACCAGATGGTCGGCCCGTGGCAGGTGCCGGTGGCTGACGTGGCGGTGACGCTGGATGGCTTCGAGACCTATCGCGGCGAATCCTTTGCGATCGGCGAAAAGGCGCCGCTGGCGCTGATCGATGCGCCTGCTTCCGGCCGCATGGCGATTGGCGAGGCGATCACCAATATCGCCGCCAGCCTGATCGACGATATTGCAGAGCTCAAGCTTTCCGCGAACTGGATGGCGCCTGCGGGGCATCCGGGCGAGGACGCCGCCTTGTTCGATACCGTCAAGGCCGTGGGCATGGAGCTGTGTCCGCAGTTGGGCATCAGCATCCCGGTCGGCAAGGATTCCATGTCCATGAAGACCGTGTGGGAAGAGCGTAACGAGAAGAAAGCGGTGACCGCGCCGATCTCGCTGGTGGTGACGGCGTTCGCGCCCACGCCGGACGCGCGCAAGACCCTGACGCCGCAATTGCGTACCGACCTGGGCGATACCCGCCTGATTTTGATCGACCTCGGCGCGGGCAAGAACCGCCTGGGCGGCTCCGCTCTGGCGCAGGTATACGGCAGCGTGGGCAATGCCGCGCCGGACCTGGATGACGCGGATAGCCTCAAGCATTTGTTCAATGCGGTGCAGAAGCTGAACCGCGAAGGCCGCGCGCTGGCCTACCATGACCGTTCAGACGGCGGCTTGTTTGCCACCGTGGCGGAAATGGCGTTTGCCGGCCGCACGGGCCTGGAGCTCGATATCGCCAGCCTGGGCAGCGATGCCGTGGCGGCGCTCTATAACGAGGAGCTGGGCGCGGTATTGCAGGTGCGCGCCGCCGATGCGGACGCCATCGTTGCCGAACTACGTGAGACCTTGGGCGGAAAGGTGCATGTGATCGGCGCGCCAGCCAGCCATGGCGATATCCTGATCCATCAGGGAGGCAGGCTGGTGTTTGCCGAGAGCCGTGTGGAGTTGCACCGCGCCTGGTCGGAGACGACTTACCAGATGCAGAAGCTGCGCGACAACCCGCAATGCGCCCAACAGGAATACGACCGCTTGCTGGATGAGCGCGATGCCGGCCTGCATGCCAAGCTTAGCTTCGATCTCAACGAGAATATTGCCGCGCCTTATATTGCGACGGGCGCACGCCCTAAGATGGCGATCCTGCGCGAGCAGGGTGTCAACGGACAGGTGGAGATGGCGGCCGCATTCGACCGTGCAGGCTTTACTGCTTTCGATGTGCATATGAGCGACATCATCAGCGGGCGCGTCAGCCTCAAGGATTTTGCCGGTTTCGTCGCCTGTGGCGGATTCTCTTACGGGGATGTGCTCGGTGCCGGCGAAGGCTGGGCCAAGTCCATCCTGTTCAACCCGCGTGCGCGCGACGAGTTTTCCGCGTTCTTCAACCGTACGGACTCGTTTGCGCTGGGCGTGTGCAACGGTTGCCAGATGATGAGCAACCTGCACAGCATCATTCCGGGTGCCGAGCATTGGCCGCATTTCGTGCGTAACCGTTCCGAGCAGTTCGAGGCGCGTGTCGCCATGGTGGAAGTGCTGGAATCGCCATCGCTGTTCTTCAGCGGCATGGCCGGCAGCCGCATGCCGATAGCCGTGGCGCATGGCGAGGGTTATGCCGAGTTCGCCGATACGGCGGCGCAGCAGCGAGTGCAGGCGGAGCAGCTGGTGACGCTGCGCTATGTCGATAACAACGGCGCCCCGACCGAAGTGTATCCGTTCAACCCGAACGGCTCGCCCAAGGGGATTACCGGCCTGACTACCGCCGATGGCCGTTTCAGTATTATGATGCCTCATCCTGAGCGGGTTTTCCGCACCGTGCAGCATTCATGGCATCCCGATGGCTGGGGTGAGGATGGGCCGTGGATTCGTATGTTCCGCAATGCCAGGAAGTTCATCGGCTAGCGGTCAACAACGGGTACGAGATGTGCGTTAGGCTATGAGGTGCGGAGGCGATGTCTTCGCGCCTCGCAGCCTCAACAATAATAAGCACACTTAATTAAATGATGATTACTATGGAGAAGTCGCATGAAGAAGATGTTGAAAGTTATCCTGGCAACGTTGGTGCTGGGCTGGGCCGTGATGGCCCATGCCGAGGATCCCCAGGTCGAGTACACCGACGCCATCGGCAAGGGGGATATGAAGGTTGTGAAGAAGTACTTCAACAACCCTTACAAGGTCGATGAATTGTTCTTTGCCTGGACCGGCCTTGAAATCGCGGCCAACAAGGGCCAGTTGAATGCCGTGAAATTCTTTATCGAGAACGGTGCCGATGTGAACTACAAGCACCCGATCACCAAGATGACCGCATTGCACCTGGCTGCCTATCAAGGCAACAAGGAGGTGGTCAAATACCTGATCGACCATGGCGCTGACGTCAATGCCAAGCTGCGCGGGAATGTCTCCATCATCCGCGCCTTGAAGGATGAGGGACGTACCGACATGGTGGAGTTCCTGACCGCTGCCGGCGCCAAGAACGACGGCTGCCAGGAAGAGAAGTGCCATTGATCTAGCATGGTTGCAAACGCCATGTCAGGCATGGCTTTGCTTACTGCATGTTAAATGCCGGACTTGTTCCGGCATTTTCATTTCGTGCGGGGAACCTAAGAGCCTGTTCAAAGTCTTTTTATGGGATACGTTGCTCCGTCAAGGCAGCCGAAGCAAGGCGCAAACCGCAGACGTGCTCATTGCCCGGCGAGGATTTGCAACGCAGCAGCAGCTGCCTTGACGGTTCAACCCACAGGGCATGACTTGAAAACGCGCCCGCTCTGCGTTGCAGTCCTTGGCAAGGCAATGAGCATTACCTGCGGACTGCGTCTTGATCGGGCGCGTTTTCAAGTCATGCGTACCTATAAAAAGACTTTGAACAGGCTCTAAGCCTGATCCCGGGCTCGTAATCTGTGTCGATCCAACTTGAGCAGATATAGGAAATCGCGATGAAGAAACCTTCGATGAGTGTGCTGCCCGCGCTGGCCGCCAGTGCAGCCCTGATGGCGTGCACCACCGTAGCCGCGGTGAGCAAGACGCCGGACGATATTGCAGGCAGCCTCACATTGCCGCCGGGTTTCAAGATCAGCACCTTTGCCAAGCTCAACCCGGCCAAGGGCGATTATTTCCGCGGTCCGCGCTTCATGGCGTTTGGGCCGGACGGCAACCTGTACCTTGCCAGCAGCGTGGACAACACGGTGTATATGCTGCCGGACCGCAATCATGACGGCGTGGCCGATGACGTGGTGCCCGTGGTGGAAGGGCTGAACGCGCCCAATAGCCTGGTTTTTGCCGGCAATACCATGCTGGTGGCGAACCAGGACGGGGTGGTGCGCGTCGAGCAGGCGCAGGATAAAACCCGCCCGGCCGCCAAGCTGGTGCCCTTGATCAGCCATCTTCCCAGCGGCGGGCATACGCTCAAGACGGTCAAGCTGGGGCCGGACAACCACCTTTACCTGAACGTAGGCTCCAGTTGCAACGTCTGCGTGGAAAACGACCCGCTCAGGGCCACGATTTTGCGCTATACCCTGGACGGCAAGCCCGCCGGGGCGCCGGACGGCAGCGTGAGCGGCGCCAGGAGCGCGGTCTGGGCGAGCGGGCTGCGCAATTCGCAAGGATTGGCCTGGCAGCCTGGCACGGGCGATCTCTATGCCACCAACAACGGCGCGGATATGCGTTCCGAAACCAAGGGCGGCGCCATGAACGACGAATTGCCGCCTGAACATATCAACAAGATCGAGCCGGGCAAGCATTACGGCTGGCCGCATTGCTGGGGCAACAGGGTGACGGACCCCAATTTCCCCGGCAAGCCCGGTTTCTGCGAGAATACCCAGCCGCCTGCCATCACCTTGCGCGCTCATTCCACGCCGATAGGCATCACCTTTCTCGATAAGGCTAATTTCCCCGGCGAATACAAGCAGGATGCGATCGTGGCCCTGCACGGCTCCTGGAACCGCGTGCAGCCATACGGCTACAAGCTGGTGCGCATCCGCTTCCAGGACAATAAGCCGGTGGCCGTAGAGGATTTCGTCACCGGCTGGCAAACCAAGAACAGCGCCTGGGGACGCCCGGTAGATGTGATTACCGGGCCTGATGGCGCGTTGTACGTCTCGGATGACCGGGCGGGTTTGGTGTATCGTATTACCTACAACAAGAAATAACCCGTGTGAGGAACAATGCAATGAAAAAATGCGTGATGGGATTGGCAGCCTTGCTGTTGGCGTCGAGCCTGGCCCATGCCGAAGAGCCGCAGCCGACCAGCAAGGTGGCGGTGTACATCAGCCCGTACGAATACACCAACGAGATCAAGCTCTGGCACTTCATGAAGGATTACTGGTTTGCCCAGGGTCCCTTGATCGAGCCGGTGCTGACCAGGACGCTCAGCACCAAGCTGGGTGACACCGTGATGTGCGATGCGGGCGTTACCGCCAATGTGCTGCTGTGGGTCAAGCCCAAGATGTTCTACAACCCGCACATGCGCAATTTCTACGGCACGATCAATGCCACCGTCTATACCGGCAGCGGCAGGGCGATCGCCAGTTATACCGGGGAATCGCGCTTGAGCGGCGATCTCGACATCCTGCCTGCCAACACGGTGCAGGCCACTTACGACCTCGCAATCCAGCAAGTGGCGGACAAGATACAGGCCGATCCGGCCATCAAGAAGCTGATCGACGACGGCCTTTCCGACAGGGAGTCGTATACGCCCTGTGCCATGATCGCGGTATTGCCCGGCCTGAAAAAGCCATAAGTGGTGCGACCTTGCGTAGCGCTTGATCCGCGCTACGCAAGATAACGTATGGTGCATGGCGCTGCCGCCATACTATATTGCTGCTCATCCTGATCATGTATGAGAGCATCCGCCCATGGCGACCTCCCTTGAGGCTGCGACCTTGCCGCAGCATTCCTCCTGGCCTGTTTCAAAGGTTCCTGTCGGTTTTGCCATCGCGGCGATCATTCTGGTCGCAATCGCATTGCGCCCCGGCATTGTCTCGATGGGGCCCTTGCTTCCCGCCATCATTGACGAGTTCCAGCTTTCCCACAGCACGGCGTCGTTGCTCACCACCATCCCGGATTTATTGATGGGCCTGCTTGCCTTGCCCACCCCTTGGCTGGCCCGCCGCTACGGGCGCGACCCCGTCTTGTTGCTGGCATTGCTGTTGCTCTGCGTGGCGATTGCGGCGCGGGCGTTTTCCCGCAGCGTGGACATGCTGCTGCTGAGCACGGCCGGCGTCGGCGCCGGGATCGCCATCGCGGGTGCGTTGATCGCCGGGTACATCAAGGGCAATTTCCCGCACAAGGCGGCGATGGTCATGGGCATCTACGCCACTGCGCTCTCTTTCGGCAGCACCTTGTCCGCCGCCGTCTCTGGCCCCGTCGCCATGCACTCCGAAGCAGGGTGGCGCATGGGCGCCGGCATGTGGAGCCTGTTTGCCGCCATTGGCTTGCTTTGCTGGTTCTGGGTCGCAAGGCTGGAGCGGGGTCATGCGCAGCAGGCAGGCCATCCGGCCCGCTTGCCTTGGGGCAACCGCACGGCGTGGCTGGTGGCATTGTTCTTCGCTGCCGACAATTTCCTGTTCTATGCCGTGCTGTCATGGACGGCGCCCATGTATATCGAATACGGCACCGCACCTTCGGTGGCTGGCTTCATCCTCGCGACGTTCACCACGGTATTCATGATATCCAACCCCATACTGGGCGCGATCAGCAAGTCGATAGATCGGCGGGGCTTGCTCGCCGCTTGTGCGGCCCTGGCCGTCCTCGGCTTGTTGCTGATCGCGCTCGCGCCTGCCTGGTCGCCGTTCCTCAGCATTGCCATTTGCGCTTTCGGCCTTGGCGGTGCGTTCACCCTGGGCATGACCTTGCCATTGGATAACACGCATAGCGTGGATGAAGCCAACGCCTGGAACGCCTTCGTCTTGACGGTAGGGTATTTGATTGCGGCCGCCGGGCCGTTGTCGGTGGGGTTCCTGCGCGATCTGACGCACGATTTCCATCTGGCGAGCTGGCTGCTGGTGTTGGTGGCAGTGCTGATGCTGCTGGTGACGCCATTGTTGAAGCCCCATCATAGCCAATAGGGCGCATACCTGCGTGCCAGGTTGAGTTCGCCTGCGTTCGACCGCATAATCCCATGCATGGCGTCATGCCAGGACAATAATGTAGATGAACGCAGGAGGAGTAGATGGTTAAAACCGTGGTGGCTGCCTTGCTCGGCAGTGCGTTGATGTTTTCCGGCGTGGCCTCAGGGCACGAGTTGAAGGTGGTCAAGGGTTTCAAGAACCCGGAATCCGTGATTTCGGACAAGGCGGGCAGGGTGTTTGTCTCCGAGATCGGCGAATTCGACAAGGACGGCGACGGGCAGATCAGCGTGATCGAGCCGGACGGCAAGCGCAGCGTGTTTGCCAAGGGCATGAACGACCCCAAGGGGCTGGCCTTGGTCGGGAGCGAGCTTTATGTCGCGGACAAGGACCGCATCCTCAAGGTGGACAAGGACGGTGAATGGATGGTGCTGGTCGATAAAAGCGCTTTCCCTGCGCCTCCTAGCTTCCTCAATGACCTGGAGCCCGATTACGAAGGCAAGTACCTGTATGTGAGCGACAGCGGCGACATCGCCAACCAGGGAGGCACCAGCGGCGCTATCTACAGGGTTACCCTCGCCACAAGCAAGGTCGATACCGTCATCAACCACCAGCAGGATGCCAGGATCAAGGCGCCCAACGGACTGTGGATGGACGATACGGGCGAGGTGCTGATCTATGTCGATTTCGCGAGCGGCGTGCTATACAAGCTCGACTTGCTCAACCGCCACCTGATCGAGTTGGCAACAGGGTTTGGCGGCGGCGACGGGCTGGTGCTCGGGGCGGACCGCAAGCTGTATATCAGTGACTATATCAATGGCAAAGTATTCAGCCTCAGTATCGACGATGAAGTCACGCTTGAACACGAGGGATTCCAGAGCGCAGCCGACATCGGCATTACGCCAGACGGCAAGGTATTGCTGGTGCCTGACATGAAAGCGGGCACAGTGACCTGGTTGCATTTGCATTGATGAGCGCGGCTGACATTCTGGATTAAGTTTGCCGGTTTTATCAGCCGTTCTTGCTCTCAGCCTGTCCCGCATTGTTGTATGTGGCAGGCCCTCAGTGATGGTAAACAGCGCAGACATGAGGAGCTGTTTTACCAACTAATTGATTCTTTTGAGCAGGTGCTTGCTCAACGACTTCGTCGCTTCAATCACGTATTTCCGGTCTTTTTCCTCCAGGTTCTGCAAGATCGCGACCAGTCCCTCTATGTCGGGGTCGACGGATGCGGGGCTTGATGCTTCAAAAAATTCCTGTATCGGGCTGGATAATTCATGTGCAATCTTGTTGAGGGTCTTGAGCGACGGTGCGGTGACGCCGCGCTCGATTCTCGACACAGTTTCGATCTCAACCCCCAGCCGCTGGGCGACGAATTCTTGCGTCAATCCCAGGCTTTTCCTGCGGGTTGCGATGGACAGGCCCAATTTCTTTCTGAGTGAATCCTTCATGGACTTGATCCTATATGTCTACATTTTAATAGACATATAGGATCGCTATTGACCTTGCCGTTTATAAGGAACTAATATGTCTATTAACAAATAGACATTAAATATCTATATTTTGTGCGATTTATTTAATGGACTGATTTGCAATGAAAAATAAGGTGGTGGCGTGCTGCTGACCAAGGCAGGGGAGAAATCATATGTATCGGCACTGGACTGAACTTAGCGGTCAATATGGCGGTAGTGCATGCTAATACATAAGTATGTCAAAACGTTGAGGCAGGTTGAGCAACTGAAGGACGAGATATTCAGGCAAAGACAGGAGTTTGAGCGCCAGATCCATCTCCAGCTGGTGCATATCACGGATTTGCGCGACGAATACCAGACGGAGCTGGAAAGCAAGGATGTTGCTTACCGTACGGCATTGCGCAAAATACATGAGGAAGCCTTTCATGCAGGGGTGCTCAGCGAACGCAACGCCATGCGCAGCAAACCGGAGCTGATGCTGCGGGTTGCCCCTTGCATCCAACTGGTGCAGCAAGCCGGCCTGTTGCAAAGCGCTATTGTGAGTTCTGCCTGCATTATCAAGTGATGCTGCGGGGCACGCCATGCCTGGAACCGCATGTCCAGCTCCTGGAAAGCCAAGTCGTGGCTGATGCCGAGCATGATTGGGATATCCTGCTGAAGAAGGCGAGGGAGATGACCAAGGCCGTTAGCCAGGACAGCCTGGATGGGGCCGGCTATCTGGTCGAGCTTTCCGAAAGCACCGTGATCAACAAGCTATCAGCCGATCGCACCCTGCTTGAGTCGATCAGCCTGGGGCCATCCAATCCCGCCAGAGCGGCCCTTGACGAGACCTTGCCGCAATTGCCCTGAGCCTCCGCGTATCCAAATCATTAAGTATTGGCAGGCTGCCATCTCCAATCCCGGATTTCCGGCATGTCCTCGCCGTGCTGCCAGATGTATTGCTTGTGCTGCGCGAGCTTCTCATCCATGAGCGCATCCAGCACCGCGGCGTTCTCGATATGCGGCAGCCAGCGCAAGGTGTTCTTGACCAGGCTGTAGCGGTCCAGGCGGTTGAGCACGGTCATGTCGAAAGGGGTCGTGGTCGTGCCTTCCTCCAGGAAGCCGTGCACGTGGAAATTGGCATGGTTGTGCCGTTTGTAGGCAAGTCGGTGAATCAGCCCGGGGTAGCCGTGGAAGGCGAAGATCACCGGCTTGTCCTGCGTGAACAGTTCGTCGAAGGCTTCATCGGTGAGGCCGTGCGGATGCACTTCGTGAGGCACCAGGGCCATGAGGTCGACCACGTTGACGTAGCGTATCTTGAGTTCGGGCACATGCTCGCGCAACAGCATGACGGCAGCGAGCGACTCCATCACCGGCACGTCGCCCGCGCTGGCAATGATCAGGTCGGGCTCCTCGTCTGTCGCGCAGTTGCCGGCCCAATCCCAGATGCTGGCGCCGCGGCGCGCATGTTCGATCGCGGCGGGCATGTCCAGCCATTGTCCTTGCGGCTGCTTGCCCGCGACGATGACGTTGATGAGGTTGCGGCTTTGCAGGCAATGATCGGTCACCGCGATCAGGGTGTTGGCGTCGGCGGGCAGGTAGATGCGGATGATGTCAGGCTTCTTGTTGGCGGCATGGTCGATGAAGCCGGGATCCTGGTGCGAGAAGCCGTTGTGGTCTTGGCGCCAGACATGCGAGCTCAGCAGGATGTTGAGTGAGGCGATCGGCTTGCGCCAGGGGATGTGCCCGCACTCCTTGAGCCATTTGGCATGCTGGTTGAACATTGAGTCGATGATATGGATGAATGCCTCGTAGCAGGAGAAGAAGCCATGGCGGCCGGTGAGCAGGTAGCCTTCCAGCCAGCCTTCGCAGCTATGTTCGGAGAGTATCTCCATCACGCCGCCATGCGGCGCGAGGTTCTCGTCGCCTTCTAGACGCTCCGCCATCCATTGCCGCTTGGTGACCTCGAACAATGCCTGCAGGCGGTTGGAGTTGTTTTCATCCGGGCTGAATACGCGGAAGTTGTGCTGATTCAGCCGCCATACCTCGGCCAGGTACTTGCCTAGCTCGCCTGTGGTGCTGGCCTGGCGTTCGCCCGGCTGAGTCACGGCATAGGCGAACTTGCGGAAATCAGGCAGTTCCAACGGCTTGAGCAGCAGGCCGCCGTTGGCGTGCGGGTTGGCGCCCATGCGACGTTCGCCCTTGGGGGCGAGCGCGCGCAGCTCTTCCTTGAGCCGGCCTTGTGCGTCGAACAGTTCGTGCGGCGCGTAGGATTGCATCCAGTCTTGCAACAGCTGGATATGCTCGGGCTTGTCCAACTCGCCGAACGGCACCTGGTGCGCATGGAAGGTACCGGTATTCGGCTTGCCGTCCACTTCCACAGGCCCGGTCCAGCCCTTGGGCGAGCGCAGGATGATCATGGGCCAGCGCGGACGGCTGACTTCGCGTTTCAGGCCGGCTTCGCGCTTGATCTGCTGAATTTCCCCGATGGCCTGGTCCATGACGCTTGCCATACGCTGGTGCATGAAGTCCGGGTCGCTGCCCTCGACGAAATAGGGCTTGTAGCCGTAGCCTTCGAACAGTTTCTGCAGTTCCTCATCGCCGATGCGCGACAAGATGGTGGGATTGGCGATCTTGTAGCCGTTGAGGTGCAGGATGGGCAATACCACGCCGTCGGTCTTGGGGTTGAGGAATTTATTGCCGTGCCACGAGGTGGCCAGCGGGCCGGTTTCCGCCTCGCCGTCGCCGACCACGCAGCAGGCGATCAGGTCTGGGTTGTCGAATACCGCGCCGAACGCATGCAGCAGGCAATAGCCCAGCTCTCCGCCCTCGTTGATCGAGCCCGGCGTCTGCGCCGAGGCATGGCTGGGAATGCCGCCCGGGAAGGAGAACTGCTTGAACAGCTTGAGCATGCCGGCCTCGTCCTCGGTGATTTCCGGATAAAGCTCGGTATAGCTGCCTTCCAGGTAGGTGTTGGCGACGACGGCCGGGCCGCCGTGTCCCGGCCCGGTAATGTAGATCATGTTGAGGTCGTGTTCGCGGATGACGCGGTTGGCGTGGACATAGACGAAATTGAGCCCCGGCGTCGTTCCCCAGTGGCCCAGCAAGCGCGGCTTGATATGCTCCGGCAGCAATGGCGTCTTGAGCAGCGGGTTGGCGTAAAGATAGATCTGGCCGACCGAGAGGTAGTTGGCGGCGCGCCAGTAGGCATGCAATTGCGCCAATTCTTGTTCATCCAGGGCGTGGTCCGCGGCTTGGGGCTGCATTTACATTCTCCTTGGGAGGGGCGTTATTTCATGATAACAGCAGGGACGGGTATGGCAACCTTGAAACTGTGAAGTTTCATTGCTGGCGGCTTAGGCAGGCTGGTTCTATACTTTGCGGCATGAACGTACAGACCCTGATGCAATTGCTGCAGGAAATAGAGAGCGAAGATCCGGTCGATTTCTCCGGCTTGCCGTTTGATGCCGATGACTTGCGTCAACTCGCCTGCATCAATGTAGCCGAGATCATGGAAAGGTTTCGTGAAGACAATCCTGCCGAGGATCGGGAAATGGTGATGGCGGCGACCGTGACGCGCCTGATCCTGGAAAACATGGTGCTGCAGGCGAGGCTGGCCATCCTGTTGCAGGATGAGGGCTGATTGCCCTAGCCGATCAATACGTAGATAGCGCCAGGCGGCATGACGTAGCCGCCTCTTCCGGTAGGGTCGCCTATGCGGGCCGCGGGCAAGCCATTGATCAGGACGGTCGGCGATCCCTCCACTATGACATCGGCGCCGGCGCCATGCCCCACGCAGGCTGCAGGCATGCCGCCGATCAAGACCGTGGGGCAGCCATTCATGATGCGGCTGATGCGGGGCATCATCATCCGGTCAAGGGTCAGAAGGTTGTCTCCCGCGCGTGCAGCTGGTTTCATCGGGTTCCCTGCAGTTAGTTGATGCTGACCAGGCTGCCCTTGAGCTTCAGGTTGCCAGAGGTGCTTATTTCCATATTGGTTCCGCTCTTCAGGCGCAAGGAGTGTTTGGCTTCCACGTCCACATTGAAGCCCTTGAGCTTGAGATTGTCGCCTTCCAGGAAGAATTGGTGGCTCTGCAGATGCATCCCGTCGCTGGTAAAGCGGATTCTATTCTGTTGCTGGTCCTCGAGCAGGAAGGTTTCAGCGGCATCCTGGCTCAGGTATAACTTGGTGCCGTCCCTGGCGCTGATCACGATTTGCTGTTTCTCGTCGTCAAAAGCCAGCTTGAGCTGGCCGGGGCTTTGGAATCCGTGCTGATCGGCATTTTCCCAGGGCGCAGGAGTGGCGCTGCTGTGGCAGGCCCCCAATACCACAATGTCGTCCGGATTCGCGCCGAAGAGCCCCAATATCACCTCGCTGCCTACGACCGGGCGGAACACAGTGCCTGAATTCATGCCGGCCTGCAGGGTGGCAAGCCTGGCCCATGTGCCGGCTCCGTGCGGGTCGATCAAGGGCGAGGTGACCTTGATCCTGCCGGCGGCTTGAGGGTCGTTGTCGGTTTCGAGCACTTTCCCGATCAGCAGGCTTGAAAACGCCTGGGTTGATTCTTGGATATCCGTGGGCAGCGGCAAGCCAATGTCAAAGTGCGTTACCGGTGCGGCGCCAGGGGATAGCGCATATGTGATGCCGGCAATGAAATATTGCCCGGAAAGATGGCTGCCGCATTGCTCAAGGAGCAGCGCCTGGCCTGGAGAGGCGGTATGCAACCCATTGGCTGTCACCTTGCCGCGGATCATGGCAAGGCGCGATTGCGCAAGCTGCGCATTGGCCAGGGTCTGTAGTTCCTGCAGCGAGTATTCGCCAGCGAGGCGTATGCTATAAATGCCTTGCTTGAGCAACTGGAGAGTAGCCGCCAGGCGGTCGTTGGCTGGGAAATCGACAGCCTCAGCCTCCACTTGCATGAGTTGCTGGTCGTGAGGGTTCCAGGCGGAAAGCGCGAGCTTGGCAACTTGCCGGCTGGCGTCCACGGCAATATCCGCACTGATAAGGTCTTGCGCTGAAAGGGAAAAGCCACGTTTTGTATCCAATGCCGGTGTCGCGGCGATCACGGCGCGCTCACTGCAATAGGCCACCAGCCCATTAGCCGCCAGGCGCTGCAATACGAAGTCCCAGTCGCTGAGATTGTGCTGGACCACGCTATCGAGATGGAGGGTAGGCGCGTTGATTTCGGCGCTGATGCCATGTGCAGCCAGCACCTCCTCGATAATTTTGCTGTCGGGAATGTCGGTGAAATAACGGCTGCGCGGCTGTGCTGCCAATGCACCGGCGGGATGGGTGCACTCGAGGAGCAGCAGGCATCCTGCTTTTGAATAGTGGATGCTGTGCTTTGTAATTTTCCCGGCGAACAGGGTTTGCTCGCCGTGGCGAAACTCGATCGGTTGGCCCGGCAGCAGGCCGCTGCCAGCCTGGTCGAATTCGTCCATGGATGTGAACGCCAGTTGTACCGAGGCGCGGGGCAGTGTATTCAGGCGATGCTCGATGGATAGCGCATCAAGATTGCGGAATACCTTGTCCTGGACGACGACGTATAGTTGTTGGGCCGGCATCAGGATGGTTCCAGCGATGGCGGCTTGGCTTGTGTGGCGGCAATGTTCTTGATCGCGACATTGAGCGGGCTGGTTTTCGCGCGAACCCTGGTTTTCTTGGGCAAAGGCGCTGTTTTGCGCGATGTCGGCGTCGCGCGTTTGCGGTCTACGGCGACGAGGTGCTGGATTCTCAAGGCCATGAATTCGGCAGGGCGCACGAACGCCAGGCCAATGTCGATGATGAGGCGTCCGGCGGCTATATCGTCGCTGGTCATGGTCTCATTCAGGCCTGACTTCACATAAAAAGCCTGTTCAGGCTTGTTGCCGGCCAAGCCGCCTGCGCGCCAGAATGTAAGCAGGAATTGATTGAAGCTTTCGCGTACGGCTGTCCAGGTCGCGGCGTCATTCGCTTTGAAATGCTGTGCAGCCAGATAACGGTGCAGCGATGCATTGATAAAGCCATGGGTGCGTGCCACGGAGATATAGCGCCATTCGGCGTCATTGCCCGCCAGCGTGCGCCCTCCCCACAGCAGAATCCCCTTGCCGGTGAAGCGGCGGATGACATTGATGGACTTTCCTTCATCCTTATCTATATTCAAGGATGCCTGCTGCTCATCGTTGATCGCTGCAGCGAGGGATTGCACCTCTTTGATCTGCACATGGCTGGGGAGCTTCCATACGCCACGTTGCAGGTCATTCGCATGAAAAAGCCCGATGACGGTGGCGCTGGGAGGAATCATCCTGCTGACGGCCATATCGGGAGATTCCAGCATGCGTTTGCGCAGCAGAGTGGATTGGAGCTTGGTTGCCTTGTGGTATTGGCTCCAGGCATTGGCTACGCCAGGAGTGTACTTGATCTCCAGGTGGGAAAACTGGTGAGTGCTTGGTATGGCCACTGCCAGCCACGGCAGGAAGGCGGCTCCATGGCTCAGGCCCTGCTGGCCTAGGTGGTGGCGGAATTGCGCAACGGTAGTGTTCAGGGATATGTCGTTGCAGTAGGGGACGTCCAGCACCGCCAGGCAATGGTGCTGTTGTTCACAATATTGCAACAGCTGCTGCAGCAATTGGGGAAGCTCTTCCAGCGAAACGGCATCCGGGATGGCGACCATGGTGAACGAGGGATTGGCCGGCAGCTGGGCGATCGCCGATGCAAGGGTTTTTGCATGCGGGGCTTCCGGAAACGGCCCGAGCGAAAGGATTTCGCAAACTCCACCGCCATTGGCAAAATATTGCCGCATGCAGGCGTGCAGATAAAACGGGCTGTAGCTTTCCTTGGTGACAATCCGGCCATGCACATCGAGCATGACCCGGAGGATTTCCGGCGCCCCTCGGCCAAAGCACCGCTCATATTCTGTAAACGAGGTGATGGCGCACCGTTCGCCGCGAGCCAGTAAGCGCCCATCCTGGTCGATTGCCTTTTCGGTATAGCCGATGAACAAGGGCAGGCAGGTCACTGTGGATTGCACGATACTGGTGGTGTGCGGTATTTCTTCCACATAAACCCCAGGAACTTCATACCCTCCCATGATTCGCTCCCTAGTTTATTTTAAATATATCCATATTACTGCAAATTCTGCTTTGTATTTCAGCTTGATGTAAATTTTTGTAAGCCAGGCTTGCCGTTGGTGAACGGGACGCGTGCGGTTAGAATGCGCGCATGACATTGCAAGCAGAAACAGGCCCGTTCCAGGATAGCGGTCAAGAATTGCGCCATGCGGCATTGGCGCTGCTTTGCCTGCGCTCGCCCGAAGACAAGGCGGAAGCCGTCAAAACCTTGCGGCAATCCTGGCTCGCGGGCGAGCTCAGCGTCGATCCGCAGGCGGGTCTGGAAGCGGCGGGGCCCATCCCCGGTCGCCCCGGCAAGCCGGAGCTGGTATCGCCGCTGCTGCTGGAGCGGCGCTCGATGAGGACCGCCGAGGGCAGGGCGGCGCTGATCCATGCCCTGGCCCATATCGAGTTCAATGCGGTCAACCTCGCGCTGGATGCGGTCTGGCGCTTTGCCGGGATGCCGCCGCAATACTACGCGGACTGGCTCAAGATCGCGGCGGAGGAGGCGCTGCACTTCACCATGCTGCACGCGCACCTGCAAGGCCTGGGCTATCGCTACGGCGATTTCACCGGGCACGACAGTTTATGGGAGATGGTGGCGAAAACCAGTGACGACGTGCTGGCGCGCATGGCATTGGTGCCTCGGACCCTGGAGGCACGCGGGCTGGATGCTTCGCCGCCGTTGCGGGCCAAACTGGCGCAGGCGGGCGACCTCGAGGCGGCTGCGATCCTCGATATCCTGCTGCGGGACGAAATCGGCCATGTGGCGATCGGCAACCGCTGGTATGGCTGGCTATGCGAGCAGCGCGGGTTGGAGCCCATTTCCACTTATGCCCGGCTTACTGCGCAATACCAGGCTCCCAAGCTGCGCGGCCCGTTCAATTTCCCGGCACGCAGGGCGGCGGGCTTCAGCGAAGCCGAGCTGGCGCTGATGGCCGAGCGTCACGAATAGCAAGCCGCATTACATTCAGAGCGGCTAATTTTTGCTAGCCGCTCTAAAAGCGCTATTTACACCAGGTTCATTGCACGCATGCGCCGGTATAACGTATTGCGGCTGATGCCGAGTTGCCGCGCCACTGCCGAGACATTGCCGGCATGCGCTTGCATGGCGGCCTTGATGGCTTCCGCCGTCAGGCTGGTCAATGAAGGGGTCGTGTCCTCATCGGCGGCGTTTTCCATGTCGTCGAGGAAATCCTGCGTCAGGTGCATCATCGAGATGGGCGCGGTCCCGGACAGCGCCAGCGCCGTGCGCAGCACATTATGCAATTGGCGGATGTTGCCTGGCCATGGATGCGCCTTGAACAAGGCCGTGACGTCCTGGTCGATCGCTTTTCCTGCGGCGTTCTCGGTGTGCAGGATGGTCTCCACCAATGCAGGCAAATCCTGCCGCTGCCGCAAGGCGGGCAGGGTGACGGTGAGGCCGTTCAGGCGGTAATAGAGGTCGCGGCGGAATTCACCGCTCTCTACCTTCTCGCGCAGTTTCTGGTTGGTGGCGCTCAACAGCGCGAAATTGACGGGTTTGGATTTTGTGCTGCCCAAGGGCGTGACGCTGCGCTCCTGCAATACCCGCAACAGGCGCGCCTGCAACGCCAATGGCATGTCGCCGATTTCATCCAGGAACAGGGTGCCGCCGTCGGCTTGCTCCAGTTTGCCTGGGCTGCCCTTGCGGCGAGCGCCTGTAAACGCGCCTTCCTCGTAGCCGAACAGTTCCGCCTCGATCAGGCCCTCGGGCAATGCCGCGCAGTTGACGGCGACCCAGGGGCCCCGGCTGCGGTCGCTGGCTTCGTGGATGGCCCGCGCGAACAATTCCTTGCCTGCGCCGGTTTCACCCTCGATCAGGATGGGAATGTCCTGGTTGACGACAAGCTCTACCTGGCTGATGACGCGGGCGACGCGCGGGTCGCCGGTATTCAGCATCTGCAGGCTGGCAGGGCAGTGGCGTTTGCTGGCCGAGGCGCTGCTTGCGCGCGCATTGCGGACGGCAAGCGGCTGGCGCAGCTCGATCCGCGCATACAGCCTGGCTTCTCGGGCGGTGTAAAACGGCGTAATCAGGGCGTTTGCCTGCGAGGCCTGCATCAGGGTTTCCGGCCTGCTGGCGAATAATTCGCTGAACAGCGAGTCTTCCATTTCCTCATGCGTCATGCCGAGCTGGAACTGGCCGCTGCGGTTCAATGCTACCAGGCGATGCCGGTCGTCGAAGATGGCGATGCCTTCCCACAAAGTGCCGATGAATTCCGGGCGGGCATGGAAATGCAGCGAGTAAGCCCCTTCATGGCTGGCGGTGAACAGCCGGTTCTCGATCATCTGCGCCGACATGCGCACCAATGCCAGGGTATGCTGTTGCGGCATGCTGGCGTCTGTCGACACGTCCAGCGTGCCCATCACCTGGTTGTGGGCGCTTAATATGGGCACTGCCGAGCAGGCCAGCACATGGTTGCGTTCGAGAAAGTGCTCGGCGCCCTGCACCGTCATGGCGGAACGTTCCACCAACGCCGTGCCGATGGCATTGGTACCGCGCAGGCTTTCCTGCCAGGAAGAGCCGGGAATCAAGGCGACGCGCTGGGCATCGTCGAGGAATTCGCTATTGCCCTGGCTGTGCAGGATGAAGCCATGCGGGTCGGTCAGCACGATGACGCTGCGGGTGTGGCTGATCTGCTCGTTGAGGCTCTCCATTTCGGGCCGGGCCTGCGAGAGCAGCAATTGATGGGCTTCCTGTTTTACCAGCAGTTCCTGACGGGTCAGTATTTCGGTACGTACCTGGGTGCCGGCTTCCATGCCGTTTTCCACGCACCTACGCCAGGAGCGCTCGATCTCCTTGGAGACGCCGCCGCTTTCCACGACGCCGTGCGCAAGGAATTCGCTTCTTGCATTCAAAAGCAGGGTTTCGTCAGTGGCAGGATTTTGCATGGGTTAAGTACCTGATTGTAAGGGATTGAACTAGTGTGCCAACCAATGTAGCACCTGTTCATTCATGACACAACTATCCCTTGTTTTTCTCCGTCGCCGTATGGGCGGGAGGACATTGGCGGCCCTTTGCAATCCCTTGTCCAGCCTGGGTCTTGGCGGTTGTTTCTACATTTTTCAACAGGCTGGCACAGGCCTTGCCATAGTCAATTGCCGGGAAAAACTCCCGGTCAGTATGCGACATAAGAAAATAATTGATGAACGATAAACTATGGAGAATGGCATGAAGGCTAGAACGATAGCGATGGCGGTTGGAGCCGGTTTGCTGGGGCTTGCAGCAATCCCCGCATTGGCAACCGACCTGGAAAACCTGATGAAGGACGACGGCCAGTGGGCGCATCCGCGCAAGGATTACGCCAACACCGGCTATAGCGGCCTGTCGCAGATCAACAAGAGCAATGTGAAGAACCTGAAGTACGCCTGGACCTTTGCGACAGGCGTGAACCGAGGTCATGAAGGCGCGCCGCTCGTGGTCAACGGCGTGATGTATATTCACACCGCGTTTCCTAACAATGTGTACGCGCTCGATCTCAACAACAACCAGAAAATCCTCTGGTCGTATTTCCCCAAGCAGGACCCTGCCGTGCAGGCCTTGCTGTGCTGTGACAACGTCAACCGCGGCCTGGGGTTCGGCGACGGCAAGATATTCCTGCAGCAGAACGACGGCATCCTGGTCGCGCTGGATGCCAAGACCGGCAAGAAGCTCTGGGACGTGGCCGTGGTCGATACCAAATCCGGTGCTTCCACCACCAACGCGCCGCATGTGATCAAGGACAAGGTCGTGACCGGCTGTTCGGGCGGCGAATATGGCGTGCGTTGCTATATCTCGGCCTACAACATCAAGGACGGCAGCTTGGTATGGCGTGCCTACAGCACGGGTTCGGACGCGGATGCGTTGATCGGCAAGGATTTCAACAAGGACAACCCGCATTACAGCGCCTTGTCGCTGTATGAAGATGTGAACGGCGGCAACAAGGAGGGCGGTTCCTTTAAGCCCCTGCCCAAGGAAAAGCTCAAGTTCCCGGAAAAGGACCTGGGCATCAAGACCTGGCTCAAGCCGCAGGCTGTCAAGAACGGTTGGGAGCATGGCGGCGGCCCGACTTGGGGCTGGTACTCCTATGATCCTTCCCTCAACCTGATGTATTACGGCACGGGCAATCCCGGCACCTGGAATCCGGACGTGCGTCCCGGCGACAACAAGTGGTCCATGACCATTTTCGCGCGCGACGTGGATACCGGCGAGGCGCGCTGGGGCTACCAGATGACGCCGCACGACGAGTGGGATTACGACGGCATGAACGAAAGCATCCTCTGGGAAGCCGACGGCAAGAAGCTCGCCACCCATTTCGACCGCAACGGCTTCGGTTATACCTTCGACCGTACCAACGGCACATTGCTGGTGGCCGAGAAAATGCATCCGTTCGTCAACTGGGCGAAGTCGATCGACCTCAAGACCGGCATCCCGAACAAGGACCCTAAGTATTCCACCCATCAGGACTACAACGCGCAGGGCATCTGCCCATCCGCGCTGGGCGTGAAGGACGAGCAGCCGGCCGCGTTCTCGCCGCGCACCAAGATGTTCTATGTGCCGCTCAACCATGTGTGCATGACCTACGAGCCTACCGAGTCCAAGTACATCGCGGGCCAGCCTTGGGTAGGGGCGACCTTGACCATGTTTGCGGGGCCTGACGGCGTGATGGGCGGCTTCATGGCCTGGGACGGCCTTAAGGGCAAGGCTGCCTGGTACAACAAGGAGAAGTTCTCGGCCTGGGGCGGCGCATTGGCAACCGGCTCTGACCTCGTGTTCTACGGTACGCTGGACCGCTGGTTCAAGGCGCTGGATGCCAAGACCGGCAAGGAACTCTGGAAGATGCAGGTCGGCTCCGGCGTGGTCGGCAACGCGATCACCTATACCCACAAGGGCAAGCAATATGTCGGCGTGCTGTCCGGTATCGGCGGCTGGGCCGGTGTTGCCATGAACCTGGGCCTGGAAGAGGAAACTGCGGGCCTGGGCGCTGCTGGCGGCTACAAGGAACTGAAGGACTGGAATGCGGCTCCTGGTGGCGGCGCCATGAACGTGTTCAGCCTGTAAGGACGGTTTTATTGATGTACTGACGCATCATCTCCTCGACTCATTCTGGCTCATCTCCACTGAGTAATGTCTGAGTCCTTTTGCCCGGCCCCTTCCTGCCGGGCTTTTTTTTGTCCATGAACGAATGACTTAGAGCTTTATAAAGGCTTAGCGCCACCTCAATCAGCCGCGAAAATTTTCGCTTGGCGGAACATTGCAGAATTATCGCGATGCAGTGGCATGAGGTCCGTACAGTGATTCGCCAGGCTTCGCGTTCCTGGTCTGGCGAAGGCAGCCTGCGTTACTAGTCCCCCATTCATGCTGAGGTCATCGCCGGCGGAGAGACTCGCTCCATCCATTTTGCTCATGTTGATTAGGGGAGTTGTTATGAAGTTGAAGTCTATCGCTCGAAATCGTTTTGTCGCCGCTGCCTGGATCGGGATCGCGCTCGGCGGGCAGCCGTTATTTGCAGTATCTGCCGCCGGCACGCTTCCTGCCCAGTGGTCCTTTGGTCTCCTTACCGACACCCAGGGTGCCGGAGACCCGCGTGGTGTGTCCGTCAGGCTGATGCAGCCGGTGGTGGACCGCTTCGTGAACAACCACAACATCGACCTGCTCATTTCCATCGGCGACCTCACCGAGAACGGCACGGCGGCTGAATTCGATACATGGAAGCAGGCTGCGAAGCCGCTGGCCGACGCCGGCATTCCTCTCTACCTGACGCGCGGCAATCACGACGTGCGCGCCGAGAGCACCATCGGGGGCATCGACCCCTTGCTCGGGCCTTCGGCTTACCGGGGTACCGACACCTGGTCCTCGGCCTTTCCCAGCTTGAGCGGGCCAACGGTCACGACGGGGCCGGGAGCGTCCTACTCCTTCGCCTACAATAACACGCTCTTCGTCTCGCTCGACTTATATGGCGCGATGCCCAGCGAGCTGATCGGCTGGGTAGGCAGCCAGCAGAAGGGCAGCTACGACCACATGTTCGTCTACGCTCATGAGCCTTTCTTTGGCCGTGCGCGCGAGGGCGTGCTTGGCGACAGCCCGCTGCGGATGCAGGTGCTCAACCAGTTGAGCGAAAATGGCGTTGATGCCTACTTCAGCGGCCATGACCACCAGTACAGCCGCTCGGCGGCGGTCGACGGTCAGGACGTGCTGCTGCACCACATCGTCGCGGGTTCGAACGCCGAGAAATACTATCGCTTCGAGAATGAGTTCAACGTGGGTGAAGAAGTCGGCGCCGTGCTGGTCAATAACGAGGTCGGCTACAGCGTCGTCGATATCAACGGGCCGTTCGTGACCTTCACGCACTATTCGGCGACCCCGCCTGCCTCATCGGACTTCTCCGAGGCCTGGGAGCCCGAGTGGCGCGTGGCCGATCGCACCACGTTCTCGACCAACGGCAAGTCGTATGCCGTCAATGTTGGTGAATCCTATGCCGGCCTCAAGAGCGCGATTGTGGAGGGCAATGGCTTCGTTGGTACCAAAGCCGAGATCTTGGCTGGTCAGAATCTCGATGGGCGCTCCGTGACCACCGAACCCGACTCGGGCACAGGCATTACCCAGCAGCTTGGCAACATCGTCAACTTCGGCTGGGTGGCGAGAACGGACGGACTGTACAGCGATATCCTTTACCTGGGCGGCATGGACGACCAGCTCGATGGCGTGGCCGATCCCTTCGTGCTCACCCTGAGCTACGGCGAAGATATTGCAATCGACGAAGCGTTGCTGCGCTTGGTGTATCAGCTCGACGGCCAATGGGTGCTCGCAGTGGACGCCAACACCGAGGGCACGGCGCGCTTCGTCATTGGCGCCTGGCAGGCCTCGTATGGCTTGGGCACCTACGGCGTGGATACGGCCAATAATCTGGTATGGGCTGTGATCGACCGCAATGGGCAATTCGCCGTGGCTGCCGTGCCGGAGCCTTCCGCGCTGGCGCTCATGCTGTGCGGGTTCGGTGTGCTATTGGCATTGCGCCGTCGCCGCGCCTGAGTGTCGTATCTCGGTCTGCGCCATATAATTTAATTTAGGCAGAAAGGACTGCTGCGGCAGTCCTTTGTTTTTGCAGACTACATTGCTGGGCCGGCAATCAACCGCCGGGCTGCTAGCAGTGAAGCTGGCTTTGCCTGCCAGGGTCATTTTGCAAAGTAGCTTGCCGTCAGGTTCTCTGCCGCATCGGGCTGCGTTTGCGGCGTGACGCTGACAATGAAGCTGGGGATGCTGGCGGCCACTGCCGGCGTCAGTGATACACTGAAACTGCTGGCGTACGACTTGCCTGCGGGGATGGTGATTGCCTCGCGCCCCTTGAAGCTGCCTGCCGGAAGTCCATGCGCCTGGATGGCATAGGTTTCCGCATTGCCGGATTTGTTGCTGATGCGCAATTCATAGCGGTTGCGCAGGCTGCCGTCGGCAAGCTGGGTGACCAGCGGCTGCCTTTGCTGCTGCACGATGGCGGTGAAAGGGGTGAGCGTACTGATGGAATGCCAGGTGAAGGCAATGCTGGCGATCAATACGCAGAGGTAGCCGAGCCGCTTTGCCTTGGACCACCGTTGCATGCGTACGTCGGGCTCCTGGATGTTCTCGTCGCGGTCGAAGCGGATCAAGCCGTGCGGCAGCTTGAGGCTGTCCATGATGTTGTTGCAGGCATCCACGCACAAGCCGCACGAGATGCAGCCGATCTGGAATCCCTTGCGGATATCGACGCCCGTCGGGCAGACGTTCACGCAGTAATTGCAGTCTATGCAGTCGCCGAAGCCTTGGCTGCGACGGATTTCCGCTGTCTTCAGCTTGGCTGTGGGCGCCTGGCGGCCATGCAGGCCTTCGCCGCGTGCCTCGTCGTAGATCACCGTGACGGTGGAAGGGTCCTGCATCACGCCCTGGAATTTGCCGTAAGGGCAGGCGACGAAGCATACGTCCTCGCGCGCGAACCCGGCGGCGACATAAGTCGTGGCGGTAAGCACGGAAATGGTGACATAGGCCGCAATCGCCGCTTCCCCGGCGAACACCTGCCGCAAGAGCGTGCCCGACTCGGCAAAATACAAGGTGAAGGTGACGGCCGTGGCAAATGACAACAGCAGCCAGAGCGCATGGGTGCTGCCGATCAGTGCGGCTTTGCGCAGGCTCCAGGATGCTTGCTGCAAGCGTTTCCTGGCCTGGGCTTCACCCTGTATCCATTTTTCGATAAAGCGGAAGGCATCCGTCCACAAGGTCTGGAAGCAGAAGAAGCCGCAAAATATCCGCCCGAACATGGCTGCGGAGACGAAAAGCAAGCTGGCTGCCACCACCATGATGCCCACGAGCACCATCAAATCCTGCGGGTAGAGCACCAGGTTGAAAATATAGAAGCGCGAATTGCCGATATCAAACAACAATGCCTGCCCGACCTTGTTGGGCCAGGGCAGCCACGGCAGGAGGAAATACACGCCGAAAGCGGCATTAAGGATGATGGACTTCAGGTTGCGGTAACGTCCCTTCACCGAATAAGGCACGATGGGAATGACTTTGCGTGCCGCACTCGGGCGGGCGATGATGGCTTCTGCTTGCATGGCAATTCCTGAGTGAGTGATGCTATACGGAATTGTGCGGAAGCTGGCAGTTTTGTAACAGATTCAGATATGAATTAATTTATAGTATCAGATTGCTGCGATGCATTGCTGTGTCTGTGTTTTGTCAGACAATCAAGGCTGCCGCCACCTGGCGGCTTTCCGCCATCAGGATGTTGTAGGTGCGGCAGGCGGCCTCCGTGGTCATGCATTCCACGCTGATGCCGGCGGCGATGAGGTCGCGGACTATGGAAGGATGCAGGAAGCGGTGCCGATTGCCTGTGCCGAGCAGGATCAGTTCAGGCTTGAGCGCCAGCAGCTCCTGGAAGTTCGCCGCTTGCAGATGGTCGAAACTCTCGACCGGCCACCCAGGTAATAGGCTGCCCGGCAATACGATCAGGCTATGTTCGTGGCGCTGGTGGTTGACTTCGACCCAGCCGTCGCCGTAGCCGGTAATCAGGTGGCTGCCCGCAGCCTGGGTAAGGTGTAATTTCATTAGCGGATATATTGAATAATCAAGGAAGTCTTTTGAGCCGCCATGCTTCAATTGCATGCCAACTCAATGTAAGATAGCACATTTTCCCCAACCGGAATCTGCGGGTCGCCATGCAAGAAATCTCCAAGTCCAGCAAGCTCAGCAACGTATGCTACGACATCCGTGGCCCGGTGCTGGACCGAGCGCGCCAGATGGAGGAGGACGGGCACCGCATCATCAAGCTCAATATCGGCAATCCTGCGCCTTTCGGTTTTGCCGCGCCAGAGGAAATTCTGCAGGACGTGATCCGCAACATGGATTCCGCCTCCGGCTATACGGATTCCAAGGGCCTGTTCGCCGCGCGCAAGGCGATCATGCATTACACCCAGCAGAAGAACATCCAGGGCGTGACCATAGACGACATCATCATCGGCAACGGCGTTTCCGAGCTGATCGTCATGGCCATGCAGGCCTTGCTCAACAATGGCGACCAGGTACTGGTGCCGATGCCGGATTATCCGTTGTGGACCGCGGCCGTGAACCTGGCGGGCGGCACTGCGCGCCATTACGTCTGCGACGAGCAGACCGGCTGGCTGCCCGACCTCAAGGATATCGAGAACAAGATCACGGCGAATACGCGCGGCATCGTCATCATCAATCCTAACAATCCGACCGGTGCGCTGTACCCGCGTGAAACGCTGGAAGGCATCATCGAGATCGCGCGCCACCACGGCCTGGTGATTTTCGCTGACGAAATCTACGACAAGGTGCTGTTCGACGGCAATACCCATACCTCGATCGCCTCATTGGCCGATGACGTGTTGTTCGTGACCTTCAACGGCTTGTCCAAGAACTACCGCACCTGCGGCTACCGCGCCGGCTGGCTGGTGATCTCGGGCGAGAAGCGCCATGCCAAGGATTATATCGAGGGCCTCAATATGCTGGCCTCGATGCGCCTCTGTGCCAACGTGCCCGGGCAACTGGCGATCCAGACCGCGCTGGGCGGCTATCAGAGCATAGACGACCTCGTGGCGCCTAGCGGCCGCTTGTGCAAGCAGCGCGACCTCGCCTACAAGATGCTGACCGACATTCCCGGCGTGAGCTGTGTCAAGCCCAAGGCCGGCCTGTACCTGTTCCCGCGCCTCGATCCCAAGATATACCCCATCGAGGACGACCAGCAATTCATCCTCGACCTGTTGCTGGAGGAAAAGGTCTTGCTGGTGCAGGGCACGGGCTTCAACTGGCGCGCGCCGGACCATTTCCGCGTCGTGTTCCTGCCGAACGTGGATGACCTCACCGAAGCCTTTACCCGCATCGCTCGCTTCCTGGAAAACTACCGCAAGCAACACAGCACCATCACCGTGGTGGACGGCAAAGCCTCAAAAGACACGCAAGCAAGACCGCAGAACGCGACGGCATGACCGCGTGGTCTTGATACAAGATTGAAAAGCAAGATAACTGGAAACTGAATGAAACCCATCAATGTTGGCCTGCTCGGCATCGGCACTGTCGGTGGCGGCACCTATACCGTTCTTACACGCAACCAGGAAGAAATCGCACGCCGCGCCGGTCGTCCCATTGCCATCACGCGCGTCGCCGACCGCAACCTGGAATTGGCACGCAAGGTAACGGGAGGCCAGATTGACGTCACCGACGATGCATTCGCCGTGGTGGCAGATCCGGACATCGACATCGTGGTCGAACTGATCGGCGGTTACACGATTGCGCGCGAACTGGTGATGAATGCGATCGAGAACGGCAAGCATGTGGTCACCGCCAACAAGGCGCTGATCGCGCTGCACGGCAACGAGATTTTCGCCGCTGCGCAGCAGAAGGGCGTGATCGTCGCATTCGAGGCGGCCGTGGCGGGCGGTATCCCCATCATCAAGGCTGTGCGCGAAGGGCTGGCCGCCAACCGCATCGAATGGATCGCGGGCATCATCAACGGCACGACTAATTTCATTCTCTCGGAAATGCGCGAGAAGGGCCTGGCCTTTGCCGACGTGCTCAAGGAAGCGCAGCGCCTGGGCTATGCCGAGGCCGACCCGACTTTCGACGTCGAGGGCGTGGACGCAGCGCACAAGCTGATGATCCTGGCCGCGATCGGCTTCGGCATCCCGATGCAGTTCGACAAGGCCTATGTCGAGGGCATCAGCAAGCTGGATTCCATCGACATCCGCTATGCGGAGGAGCTGGGCTACCGCGTCAAGCTGCTTGGCATCACCAAGCGCACCAGCAAGGGCGTGGAGCTGCGCGTGCACCCGACCCTGATCCCCGAGAAGCGCCTGATCGCCAATGTCAACGGCGCGATGAACGCCGTGCTGGTGAAGGGCGACGCGGTCGGTCCCACCTTGTATTACGGCGCGGGAGCGGGTGCCGAACCCACCGCGAGTGCCGTGGTTGCCGATATCGTCGACGTCACGCGCACGCATACCACCGACGTGCATCAGCGCGTGCCGCACCTGGCGTTCCAGCCCGACCAGCTCGTGGACTTGCCGATCCTCGCTATCGGCGAGGTGAGCAGCGCCTATTACCTGCGCCTGCGCGCAGTGGACAAGCCGGGCGTGCTGGCTGACGTGACCCGCATTCTGGGCGATCGCCAGATTTCGATCGATGCGATGATCCAGAAGGAGCCGCAAGAAGGCGAGGACCAGGCCGACATCATCATCCTGACCCATGTCACGGTCGAGAAGAACATGGATGACGCGATTGCCGCCATCGAGGCATTGCCTGCCATTTCCGGCAGCGTGACTCGCTTGCGCATGGAAGAGCTAAGCCGATAATTTGAGGAAAGGGTTGCATGCAGGCCTGGCGCCTGCTGCATCAGTTGTGCCATGAAATATGTTTCCACCCGTGGGCAATCGCCCGCACTGTCGTTTACCGAAATCCTGCTTGGCGGTCTGGCGCCCGACGGCGGCCTTTACCTGCCCGAGCAATATCCGCAATTCAGCCAGGACGAGCTGAACGCGATGCGCGGCATGAATTACCGCGACCTGGCCTTCACCATCCTCTCGCGCCTCATCGACGATATTCCCGCTGACGACCTGCGCATCATCGTCGACAAGACCTATCGCGCGGATGTATATGCCTATGCGCGCCCGGGCCAGGATGCCGAAGACATTACGCCGACCTACAAGCTGGAGGACGACCTCTACCTGCTGTCGCTGTCCAACGGCCCGACCCTCGCGTTCAAGGACATGGCGATGCAGTTGCTGGGCAACCTGTTCGAATACGTGCTGGCGCAAAAGGGCGAGACTACCAACATCCTCGGCGCGACCTCCGGCGATACCGGCTCCGCGGCGGAATACGCCATGCGCGGCAAGCAGGGCGTCAAGGTGTTCATGCTTTCGCCGCACCAGAAGATGAGCCGCTTCCAGACTGCGCAGATGTTCAGCCTGCAGGACGAGAATATCTTCAATATCGCGGTCAAGGGCGTGTTCGACGACTGCCAGGACATCGTCAAGGCGGTGTCGAACGACCATGCCTTCAAGGCAAAGAACAAGATCGGCGCTGTGAACTCCATCAACTGGGCGCGCGTGGCGGCTCAGGTGGTGTATTACTTCAAGGGTTATTTCGCCGTCACCGCGGACAATGCGCAGCAGGTCAGCTTCGCCGTGCCTTCCGGCAACTTCGGCAATGTCTGCGCCGGGCATATCGCCCGCATGATGGGCTTGCCGATCGCCAAGCTGGTGGTGGCGACCAACGAAAACGACGTGCTGGACGAGTTCTTCAAGACCGGCGTCTACCGTCCGCGCGGTTCTGCCAACACTTACCATACCTCCAGCCCTTCCATGGATATTTCCAAAGCCTCCAATTTCGAGCGCTTCGTCTTCGACCTGGTGGGCCGTGACGCCGCCAAGGTGCGCGAGCTGTGGGGCAAGGTGGATGCGGGCGGCAGTTTCGACCTCAACGAAGGCGGCTGGTTTGCCAAGGTGGCGGATTACGGCTTCGTTTCCGGCAGCAGCAACCACGCCAACCGCATGCAGACCATCCAGGGAACGCATGAGCGCTACGGTGTCACTATTGATACCCACACCGCGGACGGTCTCAAGGTGGCGCTGGAACACCGCGAGGCAGGCACCCCGATGCTGGTGCTGGAAACCGCATTGCCGGCCAAGTTCGAGGATGCGATCGTCGAAGCACTGGGGCAGAGGCCAGAGCGCCCACAGAGCCTCGAGGGGCTGGAAGCCCTGCCGCAGCGCTTTGAAGTGATTGAGGCCGATGCGGCCGTCGTCAAGCAGTTCATTGTTGAGCATATTTGATCGGGAGATGTCATGAAGGTCTATCACGACTTGATGCGCCACGTACTGGAGCACGGCCACAAGAAGGAAGACCGTACCGGCACCGGCACCCTGTCGGTATTCGGCTACCAGATGCGCTTCGATCTGGCCGAGGGCTTCCCGCTGCTCACCACCAAGAAGGTGCACCTCAAGTCCATCATCCATGAGCTGCTCTGGTTCCTGCAGGGCAGCACCAATATTGCCTACCTCAAGGAAAACGGCGTCAGCATCTGGGACGAATGGGCGGATGCGCAAGGCAACCTGGGCCCGGTCTATGGCTACCAATGGCGTAGCTGGCCGACGCCCGATGGCGGCCATATCGACCAGATCAGCCAGGTGATCGAGGCGATCAAGCGCAACCCAGACTCGCGGCGCCTGATCGTGTCCGCATGGAACGTGGCCGATGTCGACAAGATGAAGCTGCCGCCTTGCCATGCGTTTTTCCAGTTCTATGTCGCGGACGGCAAGCTCTCTTGCCAGCTCTATCAGCGCAGCGCCGATATCTTCCTCGGCGTACCGTTCAATATTGCCTCCTACGCATTGCTCACTATGATGGTGGCGCAAGTGTGCGGGCTCAAGCTGGGCGACTTTGTGCATACCCTGGGTGATGCGCATATCTACCTCAATCACCTCGAGCAGGTGAGGGAGCAGCTGTCGCGCGAGCCTTATCCTCTGCCGGCGATGAGGATCAATCCTGATGTGAAGGATATTTTTGCCTTCCACTTCGAGGATTTCACGCTGGAAAATTACCAGTCGCATCCCGCTATCAAGGCGCCTGTCGCAGTGTAAATCCTGGTTTGATTTTATGTTGTCGTCTCCCCTTCATGCTGTTGCGATGAGGGCGCCAGTGGTTGCGCGCTTATTTCCCCTATCAATCTGCCAGCTTCGCCAATCCGCGGCCATCGTGCTCCATGGATAATCCCGCACATCACCAATCCGTGCCGGCATTCGCGCCCTCCAGGCTGCGCATGGCGCATATCCTGGCGGTAGGCCTGGCGCTGTTGATTGCTACCGTGACACTGATCAGCATGGAGTATGCGTCGCTCCGGCACAATATGGCCGTCACCATGCAGGTCCAGATGCGTATCATGGCGGGCAATATCGCCCAGGCATTGGTGCGGGGCGAGCGGGAGGTGGCTTCTGAAGTGCTTGCCAGTTTGGCGGAGGCGCCGGAAATAGATACCGCAATGCTATATGACATGCAGCAGAACCGCTTTGCTGAATATGTGCGGCCTGGCAGCCTGTCGCGATCGTTCGATGTGATTGTGGTGGCCCAGGCCCGGCGCCAGTCTGACCTGCAGAAGAGCGAAATATGGCAGCCCGTGCTGTATGACGGCATGCAGGTTGGCGTGCTGTACATGCGATCCAATCTGAAGGGGCTTTACCGCCAGCTGCTTTGGTACATCGGCACCACCGTGACGGTGATGCTGCTCACCCTGTTTGCCGCAGCATTGCTGTTGAGCCGCTTGCAGCGCGCGATGCTCAAGGCCGAAGAGCGCGCCGGCTTCCTTGCCAATTACGATACGGTGACCGACCTGCCTAACCGTTATGCCTTCAATCGGCGTTTTCATGCGTTGCTGGAGGAAGCGCGGCATCGTTATGGCGTATTGGCATTACTTGTGTTCGACCTGGATGATTTCAAGGTCATCAACGATACCCTTGGCCACGATGTCGGCGACAAGTTATTGCACCTGGTTGCGCAACGCCTGGTGTCCGCCGCCGGAAAAAAAGACCCGGTTTACCGCGTGGGCGGCGACGAATTCGCCATGATCCTCAACCAGCCGGCTGATGTCGAGAATGTGGAAGCCGTCGCCAACCGTTTCATCCGGGCGTTGTCGCAGCCTATCGTATTGAATGACCGCAATTTTTATATCGGCGTCAGCATCGGGGCGAGCATCTATCCCTACGATGGCGATGACGCCGCCCATTTGCTGCGTGATGCCGATGCCGCCATGTATTACGCCAAGAGCCGCGGCAAGAATAACTTCCAGATGTTCTCGGCAGAAATGCATCATAAAAGCTCGACACGCTTGATCCTCGAGACCGAAATGCGCGTTGCGCTGGAGGAAAAGCAATTCGAGCTCTACTATCAGCCGCAGTACAGCCTGCCCGACCGCAAGCTGGCAGGCGTGGAAGCATTGATACGCTGGCATCATCCGCAACGCGGCATGCTGTATCCCAACAGCTTTATTCCGATTGCCGAAGAGACCGGCTTGATCGTGCGCATCGGCGAGTGGGCCTTGCGCGAGGCATGCAAGCAGGCCATGCAGTGGAAGCAGATGGGGGTGGCATTGCGCATGAGCGTCAACCTCTCGGGCCGCCAGTTCCGCCAGGAGAGCCTGGTGCAGGCCGTGACCAAGATCATTGAGCAAACTGGCATGGATAGCAGTTTGCTGGAACTGGAAATTACCGAGACCGTATTGATGGAAGATGCGGAAGCGACGACTACCCGCCTGGTAGACCTGAAAGCCATGGGCATGCATCTCGCGATCGACGATTTCGGCACGGGCTATTCGTCCATGGCGTATCTCAAGCGCTTCCCGGTCAGCCGCCTCAAGATCGACCGCAGCTTCATCCGTGACATCCCATACGATCCCGATGATGTCGCGATTACGACTGCCACCATCCAGATGGCGCACAGCCTGAAACTCGAAGTGGTGGCGGAAGGCGTGGAGACCAAGGCGCAACTGCAATTCCTGCTGGAGCAGGGCAGCGACCTGGTGCAAGGCTACTTGTTCAGCCATCCGATGGATGCGGCGCAGATGACGGAAATCGCCCTTGCAAGCAAAGCAGGGAAAACAATACGTGATTTAATCCCAAATATTTAGGGAGAATTTCCCAAAATGTAAGTTCTTCATTTATAATCGCGGCATCAGACAATGATTAAATGGAGATGAATAATGGGAAAAACCGCCGTTGCTATTAGCGCATTGGCCTTGGCTGTAACCAGCAGCCTGGCATTTGCTGACCACCACTTTCCTAAAGGCAAGGTAAGCCTGGAAACCTGCCTGGAAGCCGCGCTCAAGACCAAGCCAGGCACCGTCGTCAAGGTGGAATACAAGCTGGAAGGCAAGACGCCAGTCTATGAATTTGATATCGAGTCTAGCGATAACACCGCTTGGGATGTAGAATGCGATGCTAACACCGGCAGGATTGTGGAAGTGGAGCAGGAAGTCGATTCTGCAGACCATCCCCTGTTCAAGGCCAAGCAAAAGGTAAGCGAGGCTGACGCGCGCAAGACAGCGCTGGCAGCACATCCTGGCGAAATTATCGAGGTTGAGTACGAAATCGAAGAGAACGGCGCAGCCTCCTACGAGTTCGATATCAAGACCAAGGATGGCAAAGAATTCAAGGTCGAAGTAGATGCAACTACCGGCAAGATCGTAGAGTCTCATCAAGAGTTCTACCAGATCGGCAAGGAATAATGGTTTTTTGACTGGACGGACAGTCGACAACGCTCCTTCGGGGGCGTTTTTTTTGCCTGTCGTGGTGGAAAGCCCAGAAAATCGGCGACAAGCCTTAACTTGTAGCCAGGTTTGCCGTTAATCAATATATCGTTGTTGTGATGGGAACCCCATAATGGATGTCAATGCAATTGCCAGTGTTGCCACCGACCTTGCGGCTACGCGCTTGCAGCAGGAAGTCGGGACGACAGTATTGAAAAAGGCCTTGGATATCACCTCGGCCAATGCCTTGGCTTTGCTGGAGGCATTGCCTACACCTCCCGCTGCCAATTTGCCAGCGCACCTGGGACAGAACGTGAATACGACGGCTTGATAATTTAAGCCAAGACAAAAATAAAGCCCTGCATTTGCAGGGCTTTATTTTTTGAAGAAAAAAAGCAGACCTTCTCGGGGAGGATAAAGGCCTGCTATGAGGAGCTTGGAGATTCAATACATGCTATGCACTTACTAACCGACCACTCTTGAGCTTGACATTGTCTCCCACGGAGTAGCGCGGCGTACTGTACTGGGTAATGGTATGGAAGTGACCATCACCCATCTTGACCTTGATGAGATAAGTTGCGCCAGCAACTTTTTCATTCATCTTGTAACTGTCTGTCATATTGTTCTCGAAAGAACGGATCGACACGATAGTGCCGCAATCACTGCAAGTGGAGCGAGATTGCTCGCTATCGCGGGCATTATCCATTCCCTGGTTGAGCGTATTGCTGATCACCATGGCCGCGTTAGGGTCCGTGATCAATTCCTGCGCCAAGTCGGGACGATAGGTATGCGCTACAGGAATCAGGCCGGTAATCGCGGCGCTGCCAACCAGGCTGAATATTGTCATGGCCGTTGCAGCGACCAGAACCATAGGGTGCGTTTTCTTAATATTGGATCCCATATTCTTACATCTCCGACTATTGGTTTTGCTTTGCGTATGCAGCCGAAATATTTGATGAATATATAGCGAAGAGTGTGCCAACTCTATTAAATCTTTAATAATCAATCGGATATGTTTTTTTTGAGAGTATTTTCCCATTAGGATTTTGTCTCAAAAGTGAGACAAAATCCTAATGGTTTGATTAACCAATTGAAAATAAAAGGATAATCACGTCTCCTGAAAGAGACATCAATTGGCGGTATTGTCGTTCTTGAACAACGCGGGCGTGAGTTGATGGCGTTGCAGCAATTTATAGAACTCGGTACGGTTGCGTTGGGCCAGGCGCGCTGCCTGCGTAACGCCGCCATTGGTGGCCTTGAGCAGCTTGACCAGGTAGTCGCGCTCAAAGTTCTTGCGTGCGACCTCGAACGGTACAATACCGCCGATGTCCTCTTGCAGCGCTTTTTGCACCAGGGTTGCCGGGATCAGCGGTGTGGTACAGAGCACCACCGTCTGTTCGACGATGTTCTGCAATTGGCGGACATTACCCGGCCAGGGTGCAGCAATCAGCAGCTCCAGGGCTTCGGGGGCGAAGCCATTGAGTTTTTTGCGGTATTTGCTGGTCAGCTCGTTGAGGAAGTTGTTGGCCAACAGCGAAATATCCTCGCGACGCGCAGCCAGGGCAGGGATTTCGAGGCCGACGACGTTGATGCGGTAATACAGATCCTCGCGGAACCTTCCCGACTTCATTTCCTCGGCAAGGTTGCGGTGGGTCGCAGAAATCACCCGCACATCGATGTTGATGCTGTTGCTCGAACCCACGGGCCGGATGGCGCGTTCCTGGAGGGCGCGGAGCAGTTTTACCTGCAAGGGGAGCGGCATGTCGCCGATTTCATCGAGAAACAGGGTGCCGCCGTCGGCAGTCTGGAACAGCCCCTTATGATCGCGGAGGGCGCCGGTGAAAGCCCCTTTGCTATGGCCGAACAGTTCCGACTCCAGCAAGGCTTCAGGAATGGCGCCGCAATTGATGGCGACGAAAGGCTTGTCCCGGCGCGGACTGGCCTGGTGGATGGCGCGCGCAAGCAGCTCCTTGCCGGTGCCGCTTTCCCCCTGGATAAACACGCTGGCGTCGGAAATCGCCATGAGTTTGGCTTGCCCGAGCAGGTTTTCCATTTGCGGGCTGCGCGTGATGATGCTCTTGCGCCATTCGTTGTCGGCATCCTGTGCATTGTGCTGCAGCGAGCCTGTACCGATGCGCAATGCAGCCTCTACCTGCTGCAGCAACGACTTGCTGTCGAACGGCTTGGTGAGGAAGCCGAATACGCCGCGTTGCGTGGCGTCGACAGCCTCGGGAATCGAACCGTGGGCCGTGACCATGATTACCGGTAGGGCGGGGTCGGATTGATGGATGACATCGAACAAGGCCAAGCCGTCCATGCCCGGCATGCGCAGGTCGGTGATGACGAGGCTAGGCCGGCTGATGGCAATTTGCGACAGTGCTTCTTCTGCGTTGGTTGCGGTGATGACTTGGTAGCCGGCTGCCTGCAGCCGCATGCCCATGAGCTTGAGGATGTCGGGATCATCGTCAACGGTAAGGATTTTCTTTGCTGCCTCAATCATTTACTACTGCTCCGGTTCGGATCTTTCAGCGATTTCTGCATCATGGTCCTCTCAATTTTCTTTAGTTCGTCCAGCTTTTGCTGCAAGCCATTGGCCTTTTGCTGGTTTTCTTCCGCGCGACGCAGTTCCTCGCGCAGGCGCTGGTTGAGCTTGGCGGTTTCTGCCGCATTTTCGCGGAGGATGGACACAATGGCGCCTTCTTCCTTGCTCAGCCGTTTTTCGCGCGCTAACTCATCAAGCAAGGGTTGTGCCTTGAGCGGATCGCGCAGCTTGCTGGTGGGGACCGCGTAGATGATCGCGACCCGGGTTTTCTGATGTAAGTCGTTATTGTTGCTACTGATTTTCTGCAGGGCTTCTGCCAGTTCCTTTTTCTGGGATTCCAATGGCAGTTCTGAGAAATTGCTGACGAATTCCAGCAAGCTCGGCGCTGTGTGGGGTGGGTGCTCCTTGTGGGCGGCAGGCTGCGCGGACTGGCTTGGCTGTGCTTCCTGGCTTTCAGGCGCGGCAGTTGGCTTGGGCTGGTGGGCGCATGCATTGAGCAGCAAGCCTGTCATTGCAATCGGGAGCAGGTATTTCGTATTCATTTGGTCGCAGCTTTCAAGGGGAGGGAGACGCGGAAGTGGGCGCCGCGTTCTGAAGGTAATAAAATGATTTCACCGCCATGCGCATCCACGTATTCCTTGGCAATCGAAAGCCCGAGGCCGCTGCCGCTGACCAGGCTTTCATAGACGCTGTCGCCGCGGTAGAACGGGTCAAACAGCTTGGCCTTGTCGGCCGACATCACGCCCGGTCCGCCGTCATGCACTTCGATGATGGCCTGGTCGGACTGCTGGGTGATGCTGATGCGGATGCTGCTTGATGACGATGTGTATTTGATGGCATTGGAAACCAGGTTGTCCAGCACGGAATGAATTTTCTCGCGGTCTCCCTCGATTTCGGTAGGGAAGAAGTCCCGTTGGATATCGATATTCTTGCTGCTGATGGTCAGGGAGTAATCGCCCAGGATTTCCTCCGCGAGCTTGGTCAGGGCAACCGGTTCCAGCTTGAGCTGGGGTGCGTGGAATTGCACGGCGGTGTAGCTCAGCAGGTTTTCTATCATTTTTTGCAGCCGCAAGCTGCTTTCGCGCAGGATCCCGGCAATTTCTTGTTGCTGCGGCGTAAGGGGGCCGCCGACTTCGTCGCTGAGCAGTTCGCTGCCTTCCCGGATCGCGGTGAGCGGGGTTTTCAGTTCGTGGGAGACATTGCGCAGGAAACGCTGCTTTTGCTGGTCGAGCTCGTTCAATTGCGCGCGCAGCCAGTCCAGGCGCTCGCCCAGATTGCGCAGGTCGCCGGGACCGTCGATGCTGATAGGCTCGGTATAGTCGCCCTCGCCCAGCTTGCGGATGGCGGCATCCATGCGCCGGATCGGCTGTGCCACCAGGAAGGTGATCATGAGGGCAACCAGCAATGCGACCGGGATCAGGGTGAGCGTCTGCCAGAGCATGATTTGCTGGGTGCGCTCGGCAGTCTCGGCGAGGATGGCGGACTCCCGGTCTATCTGCCGGTTATTCTCATCCAATATCTCCTGGGCTTGCGCCGTCAGGTCGGCAAAACGGCCGACGATCTCTTCGACAGGCGGGGATTCACTGGAGTGTTGCACGACGCTTTGGAAAATCGATTGCTCTTCGGCGGAGAGCTTGACCAGGGCAAGTTTCTGCTTGCTAGTCATCGGCAGCTGGTCCAGGTCCTGCCATGAATCGACGAATTTCTCATGCGCCTTTTCATAGTTTTCCAGCAGCAGTTCATCTTCGAGCACGAAATACTGCCGTGCGCTGCGCTCCATGAACGTGATCTGTTCGACGAGGGCACGGCTTGCCCGCGTGGCCTGAACCGCCTGGGTCACTGCATCGCGGCTCTGGGTGGCGAGGCGGTCTAGGTAGAGGGCGGCGTTGCCAAACGCAAACAGCAGCGGCAGCATGGCAAGCGCGAAGCCGATCAAGAGCAGTTTGAGAAAAGATTTTGGATAGGCAATCTGCAAAACTTGTGTTCCGTTTCTTTATCGTTAGCGATGCTTGAATGATGGAAGAGGAAACCGGCCTTAATCTTAAACTATCTCATTTGGAACGGGCATACGGTGATTGTCCTACAAAACCTTGGCAAGCAACTCCAAGTATAATCATGCCATGGCTAATCTATCCCTTATCGTCGCCGTGGCGCGGAACCGTGTCATCGGCCTGAACAACACCTTGCCCTGGCACCTGCCGGAAGACCTCAAGCGTTTCCGCGCCTTGACCACGGGGCATCATATCATCATGGGCCGCAAGACTTACGAGTCGCTCAATCGCTTGCTGCCGGACCGCACCACCGTCATTGTGACGCGCAACCAGGATTACCAGGTGCCAGGCGCCGTGATTGCCAATAGCCTGGAACAGGCGATTGACCTGGCTGCGAATGACGACGAGGCATTCCTGATCGGCGGGGCGGAGTTATATCAAACGGGATTAAAGCTGGCCGACCGCCTCTACATCACTGAGATTGACGCCGAGTTTGCGGGCGATGCCTTCCTGCCGGAGTTCGATTTGCAAGACTGGCGGGAAGTGTCAAGCGAGGCAGCGGTCAGCACCAAGGGCCTGCCGTTCCGCTACCTGACCTACGAACGCAAGCAATAGCGAGCTTGTAAACAGCTGGGTTGAACTGCAGGATTGTCCCGCAGATTCAACTTAAGCCTTAATTGGCAACGCAATCCACAAAATAGCGCGCCTTGCCATCCACGACTTCCTTCACCAGTCCGTGTACGTCGGTCTCGAAGCCCGGGAAGCGCTCGTTGAAGTCGCGCGCGAAACGTAGGTAGTTGATGATGACCTTGTTGAAGCGTTCGCCGGGAATCAGCAACGGAATGCCGGGCGGGTAGGGCGTCAGCAACACTGCGGTGATGCGGCCTTCCAGTTCGTCGATCAGGACGCGGTCGATCTTGCGGTGGGCTACCTTGGCGAACGCATCGGTAGGTTTCATGGCCGGCACCATGTTGGACAAATACATTTCCGTGGTCAGGCGCGCCACGTCATTGGCCTTGTATATTTCGTGGATCTGCGTGCACAAGTCGCGCAGGCCGATCCGCTCGTAGCGTGGATGCTTGGCGACGAATTCAGGCAGCACCTTCCAGAGAGGCTGGTTCTTGTCGTAATCGTCCTTGAACTGCTGCAAGGCCGTCACCATGGTGTTCCAGCGGCCCTTGGTGATGCCGATGGTGAACATGATGAAGAAGGAGTAGAGGCCGGTTTTCTCCACAATCACGCCATGCTCGGCCAGGTACTTGGTGACGATGGCGGCGGGGATGCCGATCTCGTCGGAGAATGCGCCGTCGACATCCAACCCCGGAGTGATGATGGTGGCTTTGATCGGGTCGAGCATGTTGAAGCCTTCGGCCAGATTGCCGAAGCCGTGCCAGCGTTCGCCGGCCTTCAGCATCCAGGCGGCGCGCTCCTCTATGCCTTCCTCGGAGAGGTCGTCCGGGCCCCAGACCTTGAACCACCAGTCGCTGCCCCATTCCTCGTCCACCTTGCGCATGGCGCGGCGGAAATCCAGGGCTTCCATGATGGACTCCTCCACCAGGGCGGTGCCGCCCGGCGCTTCCATCATGGCCGCGGCGACATCGCAGCTGGCAATGATTGAGTATTGCGGGCTGGTCGACGTGTGCATAAGATAAGCCTCGTTGAAGAGGTCGCGGTCCAGTTGTATGTCCTGCGCGTCCTGCACCAGAATTTGCGATGCCTGGCTCAGGCCGGCGAGCAATTTGTGGGTGGACTGGGTGGAAAACACCATGGATTCCTTGCAGCGCGGACGGTCGGCGCCGATGGCGTGATAATCGCCGTAGAAGTCATGGAAAGTGGCGTGCGGCAGCCAGGCTTCGTCGAAATGCAGCGTGTCGATCTTGCCATCGAGCATTTCCTTGATTTCCTCGACGTTGTAAAGCACGCCGTCGTAGGTGGATTGAGTGATGGTCAGCACGCGCGGCTTGACTGTCTTGTCGCCGATGAACGGGTTTGCCTCCAGCTTTTTCTGGATGTTCTCCCAGGAAAACTCTTCTTTCGGAATCGGGCCGATGATGCCGAAATGGTTGCGGGTCGGCATCAGGAAGATCGGGATCGCGCCGGTCATGATGATGGAGTGCAATACCGACTTATGGCAGTTGCGGTCCACGATCACGACGTCGCCCGGCGCCACGGTGGAATTCCAGACGATCTTGTTGGAGGTGGAAGTGCCGTTGGTGACGAAGTAGAGATGGTCGCAATTGAAGATGCGTGCCGCATTGCGCTCGGAAGCCGCTACCGGTCCGGTGTGATCGAGCAGTTGTCCCAGTTCGTCGACTGCATTGCAGACGTCGGCGCGCAGCATGTTCTCGCCGAAGAACTGGTGGAACATCTGGCCGACCGGCGACTTGAGGAAGGCGACGCCGCCTGAGTGCCCGGGGCAGTGCCATGAATACGAGCCGTCGGCTGCGTAATGGGTGAGCGCGCGGAAGAAGGGCGGTGGCAGGCTGTCCAGGTAGGTGCGCGCTTCACGCACGATATAGCGTGCGACGAATTCAGGGGTATCCTCGAACATATGGATGAAACCATTCAGTTCGCGCAGGATTTCGTTGGGAATATGGCGCGAGGTGCGGGTTTCGCCGTGCAGGAAGATGGGGATTTCCTCGTTACGGAAGCGGATTTCGTCCACGAAATTACGCAGGTTTTCCAGCGCTTCCGGCGACTCCTCGATGAATTCCTCGTCATCTATCGACAGGATGAAGGCGGAGGCGCGGCTTTGCTGCTGGGCGAACGAAGTCAGGTCGCCGTAGCTGGTGACGCCCAGCACCTCGAAACCTTCATCCTCGATGGCCTTGGCCAGCACGCGGATGCCCAGGCCGGAAGAGTTTTCTGAGCGGAAGTCCTCGTCAATGATGACGACGGGGAAACGGAATTTCATGAAGCCTCCTAAAGGCATACAGGGTCTGTTACCAGGCTGTTCACGGACAACCTGGCAACAGACCCCTCATTAAAAAAGCGCAATATAGCACAATCATTCGCGATTAATATGACCGCGAGCCATGTGTTGCGGTCAGATTTTTGGCAGGGTGACTCCCACTTGGCCCTGGTATTTGCCGCCTCTGTCCTTGTAAGAGGTCTCGCACTCCTCGTCGGACTCGAAGAACAGCACCTGGGCGCAACCCTCGCCAGCATAGATCTTGGCCGGCAGCGGGGTGGTATTGCTGAATTCCAGCGTTACATAACCTTCCCATTCCGGTTCGAACGGGGTGACGTTGACGATGATGCCGCAACGCGCGTAAGTGGATTTGCCCAGGCAGACGGTGAGCACGCTGCGCGGAATGCGGAAATACTCGACCGTACGCGCCAAGGCAAACGAGTTAGGCGGGATAATGCAGAAATCGTTCTTGAATTCGACAAATGAATTTGGATCGAAATTCTTGGGGTCGACAATAGTGCTGTTGATATTGGTGAAGACCTTGAATTCGTTGGCGCAACGGATATCGTAGCCATAGCTCGAGGTGCCGTAGGAGACGATTTTCTCGCCGTTCACCTGGCGGATCAGAGTGGGCTCGAAGGGCTCGATCATGCCGTGCTGTTCTGCCATGCGGCGTATCCACTTGTCGGATTTGATGCTCATTGATGTGCTTCCGTTAGAAAGACAAAAAAGCGAAGTGTACGGATAACCAGCTTTTCTCGCCAGCTATCCGGATCACGACGCTTTGATCAGGTTGTCAAAAATTCAAAAAAGGCTTAATGCTTGTCGCCGCCCAGCTGGATGCTGTAGCGCCAGAACTGGTCTTCGTGCTCGAAAATCACCTTGGAGGCTTCTGGATCGCTGCTGCCGGCTGGGTATTGATGCACGGGCTGGCGGTCCTTGGCCCAGGCCTCGATGACCGGGTCGACCAGGCGCCACTGGGCTTCCACTTCGCTGATATGCAGGTAGAGCGAGTTGTCGCCTTCCATCAGGTTCAGCAGCAGGGCCTCGTAGGCGTCAATGGTTTCATCGCCTTCCTGGCGGTTTGCACCGTCGAGCTCGATCGTGCGAGTGGCGATATCCAGGCCGGGAATCTTGGACTGGATTTCCAGCTTGATGCATTCGCGCGGCTGGATGCCGATGATGAGCCAGTTCTGGTCCTGTCCATTGCCCAGTTGAAGTGGCGCTTTCTTGAAGCGGATGGCGATGCGGGTGTCGGCCTCGTGCAGGCGCTTGGCTGTGCGGATATAGAACGGCACGCCTTTCCAGCGCGGATTGTCGATGAACAGCTTGAGCGCGGCGTAGGTTTCGACCACGCTGCTGCTGTCGCCGAGCTCTTCCAGGTAGCCGGGCACTTTTTCACCCTTGACCTTGCCTGCGGAGTATTGCGCGCGGAACGCGTTCTTTTCCAGTTCGGCGACCGGAATCGGGCGGATGGCTTCCAGTACCTTGATCTTCTCGGCGCGGATATCATCCGGGCTCAGGGAGGCGGGCTGTTCCATGGCGGTCAGCGCCAGGGTTTGCAGCACGTGGCTCTGGATCATGTCGCGCAAAGCACCCGTGGCATCGTAGAACTGGGTGCGCTCGCCGACGCCGAGCTGTTCGGTATTGGTGATCTGCACGTGGTCGATGTAGTCCTTGTTCCACAAGGGCTCGAGGATGGTATTGGCAAAGCGTTGCAGCATGATGTTCTGCAAGGCGGATTTGCCGAGATAATGGTCGATGCGGTAGATCTGGCTTTCCTTGAGGTGCTTGGTGATCGAGGATTGCAGTTCCTGCGCGGTCTTCAAATCGGTGCCGAACGGTTTCTCCACCACGACGCGGCGCCAGTATTTGTCTTCCTGGGTCAATCCGACGCCGGCCAACTGGTCGACGATGGTCGCGAAGTCGGAAGGGCGCACGGAGAGGAAATAAGCCAGGTTCTGCGGGAACACGGCTTCGTTCGACAAGGTTTCCTTCAGGCGCGTGAACGCAGTCGGATCATCAGGCGGATTGGCATGGTAGTGATGGCGCTCGATGAAGCGCTTGAACACTGCCTGGTCATAGCCCTTGGGGAACTTGGCATCCAGCATGCCCTTGATGTCGGCCAACCAGGCTTCGCGGGCAACCTGGCCCCGTCCGACAGAAAGGATGGCCATTTTTTCCGGCAAGCGGCCTGCCTGGTCAAGACGGAACAAGCCAGGCATGAGCTTGATGCGGGAGAGGTTGCCGCTCGCACCAAACAGGACAAGGGTACAGGGGTCTATGACTTTCATTCAGTATTCTCTAAATAGGATGGATATCATAAAAGGCCATGCCTGGGCATGGCCTGGGCACATTACTTGGTCTTGACTGCGTGGCCGCCAAACGCGTTACGCATCAGGGACAGCAGCTTGTAGCTATAGCCTTTGGAATCCTGGCTTCTGAAACGCGCTTGCAATGCCACGGTCAACACTGGAGCCGCCACGCCTTGATCCACGGCTTCCACCACGGTCCAGCGGCCTTCGCCGGAGTCTGCGACGTACGGGGCGATCGTGGAGAGTTCCTGGTCATGCGCCAATGCTTCGGCGGTCAGGTCGAGCAGCCAGCTGCGGACGACGGAGCCATGGCGCCAGAGTTCGGTGATCTGGGCGAGGTCGAGGTTGAACTCTTCCTTGCCCTTGAGCAGGTCCAGGCCTTCGGCAAAAGCCTGCATCATGCCGTACTCGATGCCGTTGTGGATCATCTTGGTGAAGTGGCCGGAGCCAACCGGACCGACATGAGCCCAGCCACGGTCTTCGTGGGTCAGCGCCTTGGCAATTGGCTCAATGGTGTCTGCCGCTTCCTTGGTGCCGCCGTACATCAGGCAGTAGCCGTTCTCCAGGCCCCAGATGCCACCGGAAGTCCCACAGTCAATGAAATCAATGCCATGCTCGGCCAGCCATGCGCCACGGCGTTGGCTGTGCTTGTAGTTTGAGTTGCCGCCATCGACAATGATGTCGCCCTTGCCCAGCAGTGGCACGAGGTCCTTGATCTGGTTTTCGGTGATCTCGCCGCTAGGCAGCATGATCCAGACGATTTTCTTGGCTTCGCCCGATAGCTTGGATACTGCATCTGCGACGGAGGTGGCGGGAATCATGCCGTGGGTCAGGGAAATCTGGTTGACTGCGTCCTGATTGAAGTCGAAGCCGACGACTTCAATGCCGTGTTTCAGGAGGCGGCGTGCCATGTTGCCACCCATTTTTCCTAGACCGATGATTGCAAGTTTCATTGAATTTTTTCCTTGATGAGGATCATGCCATCGTCACTTTGAGGCGCTTCCTTTTGGGCAAGACCGTTTTAGATGAGATGGGCCTGGGTTGATAATGTTAAAATTCTCAAGATAGAGCTCGGTAATTATAACGTGAAGGTTTTATATCATGCAAAATACAACACAGTCCCTGGTGATTAACAATCAGGTGAGCCGATGGCAGGTGTACAGCGCGCAGGAGGCGCTATACAGCAGTGCCGTCGAGCATATCGAAGAGGCTGCGCGCAATGCGATCGCCGGCCATGGCAAGTTCAGCATCGTGCTCGCCGGCGGCAGCACCCCCAAGAGCATCTACCAGTTGCTGCCCAGGATCGACACCGACTGGAGCAAATGGCATGTATTCTACGGCGATGACCGTTGCCTGCCGCCTGAGCATGAGGAGCGCAACAGCCTGATGGCGCATGAAGCCTGGCTCAAGCATGTGGCGATTCCCTCATCCCAGATTCACGACATTCCAGCGGAGCGCGGCCCGGTGGAAGCGGCACAGGCCTACAACCAAACCTTGGCAGCCGTGGGCGACTTCGATCTCGTGTTGCTGGGCTTGGGTGAAGACGGCCATACCGCCAGCCTGTTCCCCGGCCATGGCTGGGACGACGCGCAGTCCGCAGTGCCGGTGTTCGACGCGCCGAAGCTGCCGCCAGAGCGGGTTTCCATCAGCGCCGCGCGCCTGAGCCAGGCACGGGAAGTCATCTTCTTCGTCACCGGCGCGGGCAAGCAGGAAGCCGTCGACAACTGGCGCCGCGGCGAGCCTATCCCGGCCAGCCTGATCAAGCCCAAGAACGGCGTGGACGTCTATATCTTTGGCGTGACTTTATAAAACTGACATATCAATCCATCAAGGCCCGGTGAGGGCCTTGATGATTTCGGGGAGCTGAAATCTCTGCCTCAGGTTTTCTGGATCACGATATTGGGGAACTTGCTGCTGTAATCCTGGCTGAGGTTTGCCAGCTTGACCGCGGCCCGGCGGGCAATCGATTTGTAGATGCCGGCAAGCTGGCCTGACGGATCGGTGACGACAGTCGGCTTGCCGCCGTCAGTCTCTTCGCGGATGCGGATGTCCAACGGCAGGCTGCCCAATAGTTCCGTATCGTAGTCGGCGCACATCCTGGCCGCGCCTCCGGCGCCGAATATGTGCTCTTCATGCCCGCATTGCGAACAGATATGCGTGCTCATGTTCTCGACAATGCCGAGGATGGGAATGCCGACCTTCTCGAACATTTTGAGCCCCTTGCGGGCATCCAGCAGCGCAATGTCCTGCGGGGTGGTGACGATGATGGCGCCGGTGACCGGTACTTTCTGCGCCAGGGTGAGCTGGATGTCCCCTGTGCCCGGGGGCAGGTCGACCACCAGGTAGTCCAGGTCCTTCCAGCGCGTGTCGCGCAGCAATTGCTCCAATGCGCCCACGACCATCGGGCCGCGCCAGACCATGGGCGTGTCGACATCGACCAGGAAGCCAATGGACATGGCCTGCACGCCATAGTGCTCTAGCGGCTCCATGCTTTTGCCGTCGGCGCTTTCCGGCTTGCCCGAGATGCCCAGCATTTGCGGCTGGGATGGGCCGTAAATATCGGCATCGAGTATGCCGACGCGTGCGCCTTCCGCGGCCAGGGCCAGGGCCAGGTTGACTGCCGTGGTGGATTTGCCGACGCCGCCCTTGCCCGATGCGACGGCGATGATGTTCTTGACGTTGGGGATGAGCTGTACACCGCGTTGCACCTTGTGCGAGACAATACGGCTGGTGACGCCCACCGTGACGTTATCCACGTCGGGTAATGATTTCACTGCCTGCGTCACCAAGTCCCTGATCTCTCCCAGGATGCTGTGTGCCGGGTAATCGAGCACGATATCGACCGAGACATGGCTGCCGGTAATGGCAATCTGGCGAGCAGACTTGCTGCTGACAAAGTCTTTGCCGGTGTTGGGGTCAATCACGGCGCGAAGGGCATCCTGCACCTGGGATTCGGTAAGCGGCATGTGGTTTTCCTGCAGATTCGTTGGATGGGACATTCTAGCGTATGCGGATTGCTTATGTGAAACCGTGTCAGTTTGCTAGAATGCGAGATTCTCTTTTGTCGCTTGTGATTGATGATCATGTCCGGAAACACGCCTGCTAACACCGCGTCACGCAAATTACTGGTGACCTCTGCTTTGCCCTATGCCAATGGCAGTATTCACCTTGGCCACATGGTGGAGTATGTCCAGAGCGATGTCTGGGTGCGTTTCCAGAAGATGCAGGGGCATACCGTGCATTACGTCTGCGCCGACGACACCCATGGCACGCCCATCATGTTGCGTGCGGAAAAGGAAGGCATCTCGCCGGAAGAGCTGATCGGGCGCGTGCACAGCGAGCACTATGCTGACTTCAGCGATTTCCTGGTGGCGTTTGATAACTATTATTCCACCAACTCCGAGGAAAACCGCGAGTTGTCCGGCCGGATCTACCGCGAGCTCAAGGCGAACGACAAGATCGCCACGCGCACGATCGAGCAGTATTACGACCCGGTCAAGAACATGTTCCTGCCCGACCGCTTCATCAAGGGCGAATGTCCCAAGTGCCATGCCAAGGACCAGTATGGCGATTCCTGCGAATCCTGCGGTACGACGTATAGCCCGACCGAATTAATCGCGCCTTATTCCGCTGTGTCGGGCGCAACGCCGGTGCGCAAGGAAACCGAGCATTATTTCTTCAAGCTGAGCGAGTGCGAGGATTTCCTCAAGCAATGGACGCGCTCCGGCACCCTGCAGCCGGAAGCCGCCAACAAGATGGGGGAGTGGTTTGCCTCGGGCCTGTCGGACTGGGATATCTCCCGCGATGCGCCGTACTTCGGTTTCGAGATTCCCGATGCGCCGGGCAAATATTTCTATGTCTGGCTGGACGCGCCTATCGGCTACATGGCGAGTTTCAAGAACTTGGCAACGCGCGAAGGGCTGGATTTCGACGAGTACTGGAAGCAGGACAGCCAGGCCGAGCTATACCACTTCATCGGCAAGGATATCCTGTATTTTCATGCCCTGTTCTGGCCTGCTACATTGAAATTCTCCGGCTACCGCCAGCCCACGCGGATATTCGCCCACGGCTTCCTGACTGTGAACGGCGAGAAAATGTCCAAGTCGCGAGGCACCTTCATCACGGCGCGCAGCTATCTCGACCACGTGAAGAATCCCGAGTATCTGCGTTACTACTATGCGGCCAAGCTCAATGGCACCATGGAGGATATCGACCTCAACCTGGAGGATTTCGTCGCGCGCGTGAACAGCGACCTGGTGGGCAAGTACATCAATATTGCTAGCCGTACTGCCGGATTCATTGCCAAACGCTTCGACAGCAAGCTGGGTGCCGTGGGCGAGAACGAGGTGATTGCGGAATTGCGCGCCGCTGCGGAGAGCATACGCGACAGTTTCGACAACCGCGATACCGCACGCGCGCTGCGCGACATCATGGCATTGGCGGACAAGGCCAATGCCTATGTGGCGGAACACGCGCCATGGGAGTTGGCGAAGCAGCCCGAGCAAACGGCAGCGCTGCATGAAGTCTGTTCTGTCGCCCTGGAAATATTCCGCCTGCTCACCTTGTACCTCAAGCCGGTATTGCCGGGATTGGCGCAAGCTATCGAGACCTTCCTCAATATCGATCCGTTGACCTGGGCCGATATTGACCGCCCGTTGCCGGCCGGCCACCAGATACAGGCCTATCAGCACCTGATTACCCGCATTGACCCCAAGCATGTGGAAGCCATGGTCGAAGCGAACAAGGAATCGCTGCAAACCCAGGCTACTGCGGTACCGGCACAAAAGCAGGCAGTGTCGGAAGCGACAGCGGAAGATGCTTACATCTCGATCGACGATTTCACCAAAGTGGATTTGCGTATTGCGCGCATTGTCAATGCCGAGCATGTGGAGGGCGCTGAAAAGCTGCTCAAGCTGAGCCTGGACATTGGCGAGGAAAAGCCGCGCCAGGTCTTTGCGGGCATCAAGTCCGCCTACGATCCTGAAAGCCTGAAGGGGCGCCTGACCGTGATGGTGGCGAACCTTGCCCCACGCAAGATGAAGTTCGGCCTGTCGGAAGGCATGGTGCTCGCTGCGAGCGATGAGCGAGGCGGACCATTTATCCTCTCGCCGGATAGCGGTGCCCAACCAGGCATGCGCGTTAAATAAATAGATTGCCAGGTAAAATAAAAGCCCCTATGAAGGGGCTTTTGTTTTTTAATGCGGCGCTTATTTCTTGTCGTTTTTCGCCGTTGTCGCTTTTTCCGCCTTGGGCGTTTTGCCGACGGAAAGTTCACCGCGCAGGTTGTCTACGCTCTTCTTGCCAAACCCTTTCACGTTGCCCAAGTCGTCAACCGACTTGAAATTGCCGTTAGCCTTACGGTAATCGACAATCGCCTGGGCTTTTGCCGGGCCGATGCCTTTTACCGATTCCAGTTCCACCGCAGAGGCGGTATTGAGGTCAACCGCAGCCATGGCATTGAACGTCAACCCAAACAAGATCAGGACTGCAAACAACAAAGATTTCATGATGCTCTCCTCTAAAATGTTGGTAAGACCCTGTTGTTCCAGGGAAAAACCATCATATGCCTCATGCTGGGCATGAGCTATTGGAGGAATGTATAGTTTTTCTGTAAGCGCTTTTCCTTATTTTTCCAGGATTGAGTCCTGAATGTGGTGCAAGGCAGCTAGCGGATCGGCAGCCTTGGTGATGGGGCGGCCTATCACCAGGTAATTGGAACCCAGTGCCAGTGCATCGGCAGGAGTGACTACGCGGGACTGGTCGTCGAGGGCTGCATCGGCAGGGCGGATGCCGGGCGTCACCAGGCAGAAGTCATTGCCCAATGCCCGGCGCAGCACAGGCGCTTCCTGGGCGGAGCAGACCACGCCATCCAGGCCTGCCTGCTGCGTCAGGGTTGCCAGGCGCAGCACATGCTGCTCGACCGGGGTATTAATTCCCAGCTCTGCCAGTCCTTCCTGGTTCATGCTGGTCAATACCGTGACTGCAATCAACAAAGGAGAGTGGCCGCTGCGGGCAACGCCCTCGCGTGCTGCCTGCATCATCTGACTGCCGCCTGAAGCATGCACGTTGAGCATCCATACGCCGAGTTTGCTTGCCGCTTCGCAAGCTTTGGCAACCGTGTTGGGAATATCGTGGAACTTGAGGTCGAGGAACACGCCAAAGCCGCGCTTGACCAGCTCTTCCACCAGTTGCGGGCCGGCAGTCGTGAACAGCTCCTTGCCTACTTTGACCCGGCACAGGGCGGGGTCGAGTTGCCGGGCCAGCCCGAGGGCGCTTGCAGCATCGGCGTAGTCAAGGGCGACGATAATCTTGGGGTCGGTCATACGGCGGATTCTTTGGTTTCGGGTGAGAGGGATTCCCAGGCATTGCATGCCGGACATTGCCAATGGAAGTTGCGCGCGCGGAAGCCGCATTGGTCGCAGTAGTGCGCGCTGCGGTTGCCAATCGCGTAACGCACGGTCTGCTGCATCAGCAACGCATCTTGCTGGTTTGCCCCTTCCAGAAGCGATTGCGCCCGCAGGAATTGATCCAGGGTTTGCAGGCTGGGCTTGCGGCGCAGTTCCTCCCTGGCGAGCTCTTCGGCGCTGGCTGCGCCTTCTTCGCTCAAGGTGGTTTCATAGACCAGGTTGAGGATGGCCGGAAGCTTGTAGGTCTGCAAATAACCCTTGAGCAGGGCGATGCCCTCGTCCAGATTGTTCAAGGCCTTGTAGCTGTTGAGCAGCTTGGGAGCGACGAGCCCGAGATATTCGGGACGCTGGAACTCAACGCGCTTCCAGAAGGAGATGGCCTGTTTATGGTTGCCGGCGCCGGCCTCGAGGTCGCCCAGCATGATATTGGCGCGGACGCAGCGCTTGTCGGCTTCAATCGCCGTCTCCAACTCATGGCGCGCGCTATGGACATCATGCTCGAGGATGGCCTTCATCGCGATTTCACAGTGAAATTGCGCGACTTCCTTGCGGAAGGAGATGCCGGACAGGCGTTCAAGTTCTATCGCGCTCTTGATGGCATGGTGCCATTCGCGCTCGCGGATATAGATTTCCAACAGGGCGCGCAATGCGGTTTGCTTGTAGCGGCTGTCGTGCAACGAGGTGAACAATTCTTCCGCGCGGTCGAACAGGCCGGCTTTGAGGTAGTCCTGCGCGAGCTCGGCCATGACCGCCTGCTTCTGCTGGTCCGGCAGTTCCTTGCGCTCCAGCAGGTTGAGGTGCAGGTGGATGGCGCGGTCGACTTCGCCGCGGCGGCGGAACAGGCTGCCCAGTGCGAAATGCAGCTCCATGGAGTCGGCATTGGCTTGCACCGCCTCGATGAAGGCTTCGATCGCCTTGTCGTGCTGGTCGCTAATGAGGAAGTTCAAGCCCTTGAAATAAGCTGCCGGCAAGGCGGTGGACTCGGTCAGCAATTGGTTGATGTCCACGCGTGCGGCCAGCCAGCCGAGCGTGAAGAAGAGGGGAAGGGCGAGTAGCCACCAGTATTCAAATTCCATGATTGGTTTCCAGGCCTGTGGTCAACATGACAGGCATTCAGCGAGGGATGGCATCACAAGTCATACGCTTGTTATTTGTTCATCTTCAGGTTCTTGATTTCTTTTTCCAGTGCCAGCAGCTTGCGGCGCTGGCTGATCAGTGATCCCAGGCAGGCAATGACGCCGGCAATGATGCCGCTGAAGAATGTGATCAGAAGCATGAGGGAGAGCGGCGCTTTCCAAGAGTAGCCCAGGTAATAGGCAAGCTCGACGGGTTCTGCGTTCTTGAAGGCAAATCCAAGCAGCAGGATGAACAGCAAGACGCCAAGTATCGTATATAAGGTGCGCATGCCCCGATTTTACCCAAGCATCGTCAAGGCGTGCAGGATTTGATGTAAAAAAATAAAAAAGCGGTAGCATCATTGATGCTACCGCTTTTCCTAGCACAGCAGTCTGCGTGCTTAATTGCTGTTGCCGTCTACACGCTCACGCAACTCCTTGCCGGCCTTGAAGTGAGGTACGTGTTTCTCGGGTACCTGCACCTTTTCGCCAGTCTTGGGATTGCGTCCCAGCCGTGGCGGGCGGTAGTTCAGGCTGAAGCTACCGAAACCACGGATTTCAATGCGTTCACCAGAAGCGAGATTATCCGTCATGGAGTCAAGGATTGCCTTGACGGAAAGTTCTGCATCCTTGACGACCAGTTGCGGAAAGCGCGCAGCCAGGTTGGCAATCAACTCCGATTTGGTCATGACGCTATGACCTTACTCGTTGTTTTTGCCGTCGAGCTTGGCTTTCAGCAATGCACCAAGGTTGGTGGTGCCAGCGGAACCGGCATCATTGCTGAACTTCTGCAATGCATCAGCTTCATCGGCAAGATCCTTCGCCTTGATGGACAGGGCGATGGAGCGGTTCTTGCGGTCGATGTTGGTGATGCGGGCTTCGATTTCTTCGCCTTCCTTGAGCACGGTAGAAATGTCGTCTACCTTGTCACGGGAAACTTCGGAAGCACGCAGGTAACCTTCAACTTCGTTGTCCAGGGCAATCACGGCACCCTTGGCTTCGAGAGACTTGACGGTGCCCTTGACGATGGCGCCCTTGTCATTCAGTGCGGTGTAGGCGCTGAACGGGTCGCTGTCGAGCTGCTTGACGCCCAGGGAGATACGTTCCTTCTCAACGTCGATGCTGAGTACGACGGCTTCGAGTTCGTCACCCTTCTTGAAGTTGCGGATCGCTTCTTCGCCAGGCTGGTTCCAGGACAGGTCGGACAAGTGCACCAGGCCGTCGATACCGCCAGGCAGACCGATGAATACGCCGAAGTCGGTGATGGACTTGATCTGGCCGCTGACCTTGTCACCCTTCTTGTGGGAAGCAGCAAAGTCATCCCATGGGTTGGCCTGGCATTGCTTCATGCCCAGGGACAGACGACGACGGTCTTCGTCGATTTCCAGGATCATCACTTCTACTTCGTCGCCGAGTTGAGCGATCTTGGCAGGGTGAACGTTCTTGTTTGTCCAGTCCATTTCGGAAACGTGCACCAGACCTTCGATGCCTGGCTCGATTTCAACGAATGCGCCGTAGTCGGTCAGGTTGGTCACCTTGCCGAACAGGCGTGTGCCGACTGGGTAGCGGCGGCCCAGGGCAACCCATGGATCGTCGCCCAGTTGCTTGATGCCCAGGGAAACGCGGTTTTTCTCTTGGTCGAACTTGAGGATCTTGGCTTCAACTTCTTCACCTACGGTCAGCACTTCGGATGGGTGCTTGACGCGGCGCCATGCCAGGTCGGTGATGTGCAGCAGGCCGTCGATACCGCCCAGGTCAACGAACGCACCGTAGTCGGTGATGTTCTTGACGATACCCTTGACCACTGCGCCTTCCTTCAGGGATTCGAGCAGTGCTTCGCGGTCAGCGCCCATGGTTTCTTCCAGCACAGCGCGGCGGGAAACCACAACGTTGTTACGCTTGCGGTCGAGCTTGATAACCTTGAAGTCCCATTCCTTGTTTTCGAAAGGAGTGGTGTCCTTGACAGGGCGCAAGTCAACCAGGGAGCCTGGCAGGAACGCGCGGATGCTGTTGACCATGACGGTCAGGCCACCCTTGACGCGGCCATTGACCATGCCCTTGATGATGCGGGATTCGTTCATTGCCTCTTCGAGGTCTTGCCATGCAGCGAGGCGCTTGGCCTTTTCGCGCGACAGCTTGGTGGAACCATAACCATCTTCCAGGGATTCGATGCAGACCTTGACGAAGTCGCCTGCATTCACTTCGAGTTCGCCGCGGTCATTGCGGAACTCGGAAGCGGGGATCACGCTTTCCGACTTCAGGCCGGCGTTGACAATAACGAAGTCGTCATCGACGGAGACAACTTCGGCGGTGATCACTTCACCGGAGCGCATTTCCTGGCGAGCCAGGCTTTCCTCGAACAGGGCTGCGAAGCTTTCCATGGAGGAGGTTGTGGTTGAAAGGTTAGCCATTAAAAAAATATCCAGATAATCCCGCCGTGCAGCGGGTCAAATTAAAAAAACCATGAACCGGTGAGATTCACGGCACTCGTACTACTACAAAACCTGATTTCCAGTGTCAGCGCGGCTGTAATCCAGTATCGCATCGACCGCCTGGTCTATGCTAAGGTCGCTGGTTTCCAGCAACTTCGCGTTCTCGCTTTTTTGCAATGGTGCAACGGCTCTTTGGCTGTCCCTTGCATCACGGGTTTGCAAATCCTGCAAGATTTCCGCGAGATTAGCATGGATTCCTTTTTCTATCAACTGTTTATAGCGTCTCTCGGCCCTGACCTCGGCACTGGCAGTGAGGAATATCTTGGTTTGGGCGTCAGGGAAGACCACGGTCGCCATGTCGCGTCCATCCGCGACCAGGCCGGGCGCCTTGCGGAAGCTTTGCTGCAGGTCGAGCAGAGCACGGCGCAATGCCGGGTGGACGGCGACTTCCGAGGCGCCGCGGCTGATTTGTTCGGTGCGTACCGCTTTGGTGATGGTTTCGCCGTCCAGGTAGATTTCTCCTGCAGAAAAGCGAATATCCAGGCCTGCAGCCATGTCTGCCAGCGCGGCTTCATCCTGCCAGCTGATGCCGCGCCTGAGTGCTGCAAGGGCGGCAATGCGGTAAATGGCCCCCGAGTCGAGGTAGTGATAGCCCAGGGTTTGCGCCACGCGCTGCGCAACGGTGCCCTTGCCCGAGGCGGATGGGCCGTCGATGGCGATGACGGGAACGGCGGAGGTTTGCATGTCAGTCATTGGAAATACGAAAGCAATTTGTTTTACGCCTGCAGCAAGGTGGCAAAGCGCTCGAAATAATCCGGGAAGGTCTTGGCGACGCAATTCGGGTCGTTGATCACGATAGGCACGCCGCCGAGGGCGACCAGCGAGAAGCACATGGCCATGCGGTGATCGTCATAGGTGTCGATTTGTGCGTCGGGAACCAGTTCTGCGGGAGGCGTGATGCGGAGATAGTCGCTGCCTTCCTCGACAATCGCACCCACCTTGCGCAGCTCTGTCGCCATGGCGGTGAGGCGGTCGGTTTCCTTGACGCGCCAGCTCGCGATATTGCGTAAAGTGCTCGGACCGTCGGCAAACAATGCCAGGATGGCTAGCGTCATCGCCGCATCCGGTATGTGGTTGCAGTCAAGGTCTAGCGCCTTGAGCTTGCCGGGCGTCGAACGGACCTCGATCCAGTTGTCCCCGGTGCTGACGGTAGCCCCCATCAATTCAAGCGCCTCGATAAAGCGCACGTCGCCCTGGATGCTGTTGCGGCCTACGCCTTCCACCTTGACGGGACCGTGGCCGATCGCTCCCGCTGCCAGGAAGTAGGAGGCGGAGGAGGCGTCTCCCTCGACCTGGACAATGCCCGGGCTCTTGTAGGTGCTGCCGGCAGGGATGGTGAATGCATTCCAGCCGTCGCGCAGCACTTCGATGCCGAACCTGTGCATGAGGTTGAGCGTGATCTCGATATAGGGCTTGGAAATCAATTCGCCGACGACTTCAATGCGGGCTGCACGGCCCGTGAGCGGCAAGGACATCAACAAGGCGGTCAGGAATTGGCTGGAGACGTCGCCGCGTACGCGGAGCGCCTGGCTGGTGTCCAGCTGTGCCGGGCGGATATGCAGGGGAGGGAAGCCGGGGTTCTGTAGATACTCGATGGAGGCGCCAGCAGCATTGAGCGTATCCACCAGGTCGCCGATCGGGCGCTCGTGCATGCGCGCGATGCCCGACAGTTCGTAGTCCCCTTGCGACAAGGCCAGGGCCGCCGTCAATGGGCGGAAGGCGGTGCCGGCATTGCCGAGGAACAATTTGGCCTGCTTGACCGGGAATTGTCCTCCTGTTCCCTCCACCTGCCATTGATGAGTGCCGGTCTGCTCCAGTTTGACGCCGAGCGTGTGCAGGGCTTCGAGCATGCGTTGCGTATCGTCAGATGCGAGCAGCTCGTGAATCTCGGTATTGCCTTGCGCCAGCGCTGCAAGCAACAGGGTACGGTTGGAGATGCTTTTCGAGCCCGGCAGCTTGACTGTGCCGTGGGCGTGACGTGCGGCAGGCAGGGTCAGGGTTTCCATGCTTAATTCTTCCATGATGCGGATGTGTTGCGCCCGGCCCAGGCATTGCGGGCATGGCTGGCACGTTCAAAGGTAGCTTGAAGGCCGGCTGCATCGCCTTGTTCCAGGGTGTGGCGCAGATCGGCGAGAGCTGCCTGGTAGTGGTCCAGCTCCTGCAGCAGGGCAGTACGGTTGGCAAGGCTGATGTCGCGCCACATTTCCGGCGAGCTGCCCGCAATGCGGGTGAAGTCGCGGAAGCCGCTGGCGGCGAACTCGAAGAACTGGTCCGCATCCGGACGGGCGGCCAATTCATCCACGAGGGCAAAGGCCAGCAGGTGCGGCAGGTGGCTGACCGCGGCAAAGACGGTGTCATGCCCGCTCGGGCTCATTTCGCGCACGACGGCGCCGGTGCTGGCCCAGAGCGCGCGAACCGCCTGGACCGCTGCCGGGTCGGTATGCTCGCCCGGGGTGAGCACCACATTCTTGTTCTGGTATAGCGTGGCTTGCGCGGCAGAGGGGCCGCTTTTCTCCGCGCCTGCAATCGGGTGGCCGGGCACGAAGCGCGATGCCGCATTGCCGAGGATGTGCTGTGCCTGTTCGGCGATATCGGCCTTGGTGCTGCCCGCATCGGTGACGATGGTCTTGTCTGCGAGGTGGGGGGCAATACGCTGCAAGATAGGGGCAATCTGCGCCACCGGGGTGGCGATCATGACCACGTCCGCATCTTGGAGCGTTGCGGCGAGGTCGCTCACGGCTTCATCGATGATGCCAAGGGCGAGGGCTTCCTGCAGGCTGTCGCCCGTGCGTCCGACGCCGGTGATATGCCAGCCTGCGTTTGCTGCCTTGAGCGCAAGTGCGAGCGAGCCGCCAATCAGGCCGACGCCGAAAACAAGCAGTTTTTTCAAGATGAGGATAAAGCGCGGAGTTAAAAGCGCAATTGTAACATGCCGGCCGTCATCATCTGGATGGGGAAAGGCAACCAAGACGTTTTGTGCGAAGGCAGATAAGCACAAAACGCCGGTTGCAGGAGATGACAAGGAGTAATGCTAGGAGTGGTGAACGCGGAATTGGTTCACTGCAGGCAGTATTATTTTTGTTGTTCAGGCTGTTCAGTGTGAGGCTGTTCTGCATGGATCGGGCGCCATTCGCCGTCGATCAAGCCTTCCTGGGGCAGGAAGTTTTGCTTGTAGGCCATCTTGCGGCTTTCCTTGATCCAGTAGCCCAGGTAAAGGTAAGGCAGGTTGAGGCTCGCGCACCAGTCCAGCAGCCAGAGGATGTTGTAAGTGCCGTAACTCGCATGGCGGTCCGCCGCATCATAGAAGGTATAGACCGCGGAAACGCCGTCGCGTACGATGTCCACGACGCTGACCATTTTCAGTACGCCGTTTTCGCGGAATTCCACCATCAGGCTTTCGACATTGCTCTGTACCAGGAAATTGCGGTATTGCTCCGCGGTTTCCGGGTCGCCGGAACCGCCCTCATGCCGGGCGACCTGGTACGCGGAATAGAGGGCAAAGTGCTCTTCCGAGAATGTCAGCTCCATGAGGGCGACGGACAGGTCCTGGTGCTGCTTCCAGGCCCGGCGCTGGCTGCGGCTGGGCCGGAAGTCCGCCACCGGCAGCCTGACAGGGATGCAGGCATGGCAGGTCTCGCAATGGGGGCGGTAGGCAAACTTGCCGCTGCGGCGGAAACCTAGCTGTATCAGGCCGCTGTAAGTATGGGCGTCGATTAAATGGTGGGGTGTGGCAATCAGCGATTGCGCTGGTTTATCTGCAAGGTAACCGCAGGAATACGCCGTGGTGGCGTAGAACTGGATTTTGTGCAGGTGCTGTTCGCCGGGCAATGTCATGTCGGATAGTGTACCAACTCATGCAGCCGTTGTGAAAATTCTGCGCGTGGAATTTCACGCGCGCCCAGCGAAGCCAGGTGCTGGGTCTTCATCTGGCAGTCGATCATGCCGCAACCCAGGGCCTGGAGGCGTTGCACCATATGCACGAATGCGAGCTTGGAGGCGTCGGTAGCATGGTGGAACATGGACTCCCCGTAGAACATCCTGCCTAGGCTGACGCCGTACAAGCCCCCTACCAGTTTGCCGTCCATCCAGGTCTCGGCGCTGTGGGCATGGCCGAGCTGGTGCAGCGTGGTATAGGCTTCCATGATGCCTTCGGTGATCCAGGTGCCGTTCTGGCCTTCGCGTGGGGTGGCAGCGCATGCGGCGATCACTTCCTTGAAGGCTGTGTTGTAGCGGATTTCGTAATCCTGGCGCTTGAGCCGCTTGGCCAACGACCTGGATATTTTCAGCTCACCGGGGAGCAGCACCATGCGCGGGTCCGGGCTCCACCACAATACGGGCTCTCCTTCGCTGAACCAGGGGAATATGCCTTGGTAATAGGCGCTGAGCAGGCGTTCGGCAGTCAGTTCGCCGCCGATTGCGATTAACCCGTTGGGCTCCTGCAATGCAGCCTCCAAGGGAGGGAAGGGCGTATTCGCCTGCAATGCACGCACCAGGCCGCCAGGCAAGCGGTAGTATTGATGGCTCATGAGCGTTGGTGAGTAACGGATTGTGGCGACATGGTCAGGATTAGCTTAGCATAATGCAGTTGCGGCTTTGCTGCATGTCCTGATTGTGCTATTTTTCTTCCATGCGCCTTTATCGCACCATCATCCTGTTGCTGCTGACCATGTTCCTCGCGGATACCGTAGCGGCCAGCAGCAGCCTGCATCTGCCTGCCGTTTCCCCTGCGACAGCGCGGCCAGCGGCGCATCAGCATCATGTTACCCACGATCACGCGCAGCATGATGACGGCGCGTATCAGCATGATGAGCAGCATGGCGACAATTGCAGGAACTGCCATGATTGCCTGTCATGCTTCAGCGTATTGCCTATTTCCATCCGCATGTCTACGCCCGATTTGCCGCCTCGCCAGGTGGACATCGCGCCAAGCCTGATTTATTTTCCGCCTGCCCTGGCGCAATGGCAGCGCCCGCCGATCCCGCCCTCCATCTGATCTCGTCATGGCCGCTGCCTCTGCGGCCAAAGGTTTTAATGGCCCGCTTGCATCAAGCAGGCTTCATATCATGAATGGAGAGCATCATGCGATTCAATATAGCCTTGTCAGCTTTAGGCTGCCTGTGCCTTGTCCTGCCCGTGGCGGCAGCAGAGGCTGAAACCGAGCCGAGTCCGGCCTTGCGTCATGAGCCGGTCCTCGGGCAATACCAGAAATTCGAGCAGGGCGCCGCAGCCGCCCCGCTGCAGCCGCATGCCGAACACGATATGCACCACGACCATGCCGGCCATGAGCAGCATCAGCATGCCACGCAACATGATGATGGGCAGCACGGAGACGGCCACCATCACATGCATGGGGAATGATCATGGTCAAGTTGTTGCCTAAGCAATATATATCCTGCCTTGCCATCCTTGCTCTTGCCATCGTCACTGGCCTGCTCAGCGGCTGCGCCACGTTCAGCCGCGACGGCGGCATGGACGATGTACGCTCCACGGTTGCCCAACGCCTGAAACAGGACGTGGCCTTGGATAGTGCTGGAGAGGTTTCTTCGCAGCAGTGGACGGAGGAATTGTTAGCAAAGCCGCTCGGAGTCGAGGAAGCCGTGCAGCTGGCCTTGTTGAACAACCGGGGCCTGAAAGCCGGTTTCGCCGCGCTCGGCATTGCCGAAGCGGACCTGGTGCAGGCCGGGCGCTTGCCAAATCTGCGTTTCTCCATGCTGTACACGCGCCATGACGGCGACTACAAGATCGAGCAGTCGTTCACCTTCAATCTATTTTCCCTGCTGACGATGCCTCAGGCCAAGGCCGTGGAGCAGCAACGCTTCGAACAGGCCAAGCGCGAGGTGAGCCTGCAGGTGCTGGCCTTGGCGCAGGCAACCCGGCAAGCCTGGGTTGCGGCTGTCGCGGCGGAGCAATCGTCGCTGTATGCCGCGCAGGTGATGCAGGCGGCGGAAGCGGCGGCCGAGCTGGCGCGGCGCATGCACCAGCAAGGCAACTGGAGCAAGCTGGACCAGGCGCGCGAGCAAAGCTTTTATGCCGATGCCGCGCTGGAGTATGCGGCGGCGCGCGAACACCAGCGCATGACGCGCGAGCGGTTGTCACGCGTGATCGGGCTGGGGAACAGCGAGCAATTCACGCTGCCGCCGCGCCTGCCTGATCTGCCGGCCAAGGAGGAGGATCTCTTGCAGGTGCAGCAGCAGGCTTTCCTGCAGAGGCTGGACTTGCTGGCGATGCGTGCCGAGGTGGATGCGCTCGCCAAGCAGCTCGGCTTGAGCAAGACCACGCGCCTGATCAATGTGCTGGATATCGGCCCGGCCCGCGTGCTGGAGGGGCGGCGCGGCGAGGCTTACAAGAAGGGCATCACGCTGGGCTTTGAACTGCCATTGTTCGACTGGGGCAGCGCGCGCGTGAAGCGCGCCGAGGCAATCTATACGCAGGCGCTCGAGCGTACGGCACAAACAGCCATCGATGCTGAAACCGAGGTGCGGGCCGCATATGCACGCTACCGCGTGCGTTACGAAATGGCGCGCCATGTCCAAGACGAGATCGTGCCGCTGCGCCAGCGCATTCTGCAAGAGCACCAGCTGCGCTACAACGGCATGCTGCTCAGCGCCTTCGAATTGCTTGCGGACGCGCGCGAGCAGGTCAGCAGCGTAAGCCGGTATATCAATGCCGTGCGTGATTTCTGGCTGGCGGACGCCGGGCTGACGATGGCGACCATGGGGCCCGTGGCATCGCTGGATGCGAATGGAAGGGGAGAATAATGTTGAATCGCCGTGATTTTTTCAAGCTGGGGGCGGCCGCAGTGGCGGCAGGCACGGTCAGCAAGGTGGCAATGGCGGCTTTGCCGGAAATTGCCAGCATGGGGAGTGCAGAAACCCAGGTGCCGCGTGCGCCAGGCAACGGCAGGCCTTTTCACCCGGTGGTGACCTTAAACGGCTGGAGCCTGCCCTGGCGCATGCGCGACGGCGTCAAGGAGTTCCACCTGGTGGCGGAACCCGTGGTGCGGGAGATCGCGCCCGGCATGCAGGCGCATCTGTGGGGTTACAACGGCCAGAGCCCTGGGCCGACGATCGAGGTGGTGGAGGGGGATCGCGTGCGCATCTACGTCACCAATCGCCTGCCGGAGGCAACCAGCGTCCACTGGCACGGGCAGCGCCTGCCCAATGGCATGGACGGCGTGAGCGGCCTCACGCAACCGGCGATCCCGGCCGGCAAGACCTTCGTTTACGAATTCGAGGCCAAGCGCGCCGGTACCTTTATGTATCACCCGCATGCCGACGAAATGGTGCAAATGGCCATGGGCATGATGGGGTTCTGGGTCACGCACCCGAAAAATCCCGATTTCATGCGCGTGGACCGGGACTATGTTTTCCTTATCAATGCCTATGACATCGACCCTGGCAGTTACACGCCCAAGGTGGCGACCATGCTGGAGCACAATCTCTGGACCTTCAACAGCCGCGTGTTCCCGGGTATAGCCCCGATGGTGGCCGGACTGAACGAACGGGTGCGCATACGCGTCGGCAACCTCAGCATGACCAACCATCCTATCCATCTGCACGGGCACGAGTTTACCGTGACGGGGACTGACGGCGGCTGGGTCCCGCCTGCGGCGCGCTGGCCGGAAGTGACCACCGATATCGCAGTCGGCCAGATGCGCGCGGTCGAGTTTGTCGCCGATGCGCCGGGAGACTGGGCTTTCCATTGCCACAAGAGCCACCATACCATGAATGCCATGGGCCACCAGGTGCCGACCATGATAGGCGTAGAGCAGAAAGGGCTGGTCGACAAGATCACGCAGCTGCTGCCGGACTACATGCCCATGGGCGAAAGCGGCATGGCGGAAATGGGCGAGATGGACATGCCCCTGCCGGAAAATACCCTGCCGATGATGAGCGGCAAGGGCCAGTTCGGGGACATGCACATGGGCGGCATGTTTACTGCGGTCAAAGTGCGTGCGGGATTGAAGGTCGGAGATTACAGCGATCCGGGAGATTACCCGAATCCTCCCGGTACGGTGGCGCACGAAGTCGACGCCAGCGGAGTGCCGGTGAGCAGGGCGCCCGCTGCAAGCGGCGAGGGGCATACCTTGCATATCAGGAAGCCGGGTGGGCATGAAGGGCATTAGCGTCACGCCCTCTGAATTGGTCCGGCAGCGCGGTATCTATTCAGGCGTGTAGCCGGCTTCGCTGATCGCATCGCGAAAGCGGGCGATATTGGCGTTGCTGTCTATATGCACGGCCTTTTCCGCGAGGTCCACCGTGACTTTTGCCTGCGGGTCGACCGCCTGCGCAGCCTGGGTGATCGTCTGTACGCAATGATTGCAGCTCATGTCGTTGACCTTGAATGTATGCATGAATAGCTCCAGATTGAAAAATTGAGAATTGGTTGGATACAGGCGCAACAGTATGCGCCTTTCCCGCATGATAAAGTCAAGCCTTGGCCTAAGAACCTGTTCAAAGTCTTTTTATAGGATACGTTGAATCGGCAAGGCAGCTGAAGCAAGGCGCAAACCGCAGACGTGCTCATTGCCCGGCGAGGATTTGCAACGCAGCAGCGGCTGCCTTGACGGTTCAACCCGCAGGGCATGAGTTGAAAACGCGCCCGTTCTGCGTTGCAGTCCTTGGCAAGGCAATGAGCATTACCTGCGGACTGCGTCTTGACCGGACGCGTTTTCAAGCCATGCGTACCTATAAAAAGACTTTGAATAGGCTCTAAGCCTGTGCAAGATTGATATGATAAGGAAGTTGTCGCGATGACAAAGCAGCCACCATTGGAAAAACTGGATTTCGCCATTACCGGCATGACTTGCGCAGCTTGTGCAGGGCGCATCGAGAAATCCTTGAACAAGCTGCCGGGCGTGCAGCTTGCGAATGTCAACCTGGCAACCGAAAAAGCGCATGTGGAAGCGGTTGGCGCCGACCTGGCGCAACAGGTCGAGCAGGCGGTGTCCAAGCTTGGCTACCAGGCCCGCCTGATCAGGCCGGACGCCCCCATTGCGCCGGTCGAGGATATACAGGGCGGCTGGAAGGTCGGCATCGCCGCCTTGCTGACCTTGCCGCTGGTGCTGCCGATGGCGGGAATGCTGCTGGGACAGCACTGGATGCTGCCCGGTTGGGTGCAGTGGCTGCTGGCAACGCCGGTGCAGTTCTGGCTGGGTGCCCGGTTTTACCGTGCGGGATGGAAGGCTGCGATCAATCTTTCGGGCAACATGGACTTGCTGGTCGCTATCGGGACTTCCGCAGCCTATGGGCTTTCCGTGTACCTGCTCTGGCAGCACTCCGCGCATCTGTATTTCGAGGCCAGCAGCGCCGTCATCACCCTGGTCCTGCTGGGAAAGTGGCTGGAAAGCCGCGCCAAGCGCCAGACCACCGAAGCTATACGCGCATTGCAGGCATTGCGTCCGGATATTGCGCGCGTCCGCCGCGACGGCGTCGAGCGGGATGTGCCATTGGCTGAAGTCATGGTAGGCGACATGGTGCTGGTGCGTCCGGGGGAAAGGGTGCCTGTGGACGGGCTGATACGCGAAGGCAGCAGCCACCTTGATGAATCCATGCTCACTGGCGAAAGCGTGCCGGTCAAGAAAGGGGTGGACGGCAAGGTGACAGGCGGTGCCGTGAATCTGGATGGCGTATTGCTGGTGGAGACGACGGCGATCGGCTCAGAGACCACCCTGTCCCGCATCATCCGCATGGTGGAGGATGCGCAGATCGCCAAGCCGGCCATTCAGCGCTTGGTCGACAAGGTGAGCGCCGTATTCGTGCCGCTGGTGCTGCTAATTGCCGCGCTGACATTGGCAGGGTGGGTGTGGCACGACGGTCAGTGGGAGCAGGCCGTGCTCAATGCGGTGGCGGTGCTGGTGATTGCCTGCCCTTGCGCGCTCGGGCTGGCAACGCCTACTGCCATCATGGCAGGGACTGGCGTCGCGGCGCGATACGGCATCCTCATCAAGGATGCGGATGCGCTGGAGCTGGCGCACAGGATCAATACGGTGGCATTCGACAAGACCGGCACGCTGACGGTGGGCAAGCCGCGCGTGGTCAAGGTGGCCAGCGTGCCGGGACAGGAGCTTCAGTTGCTCAGGCTGGCGGCGGCACTGGAACGGGGCAGCCACCATCCGCTGGCTGTTGCGGTACTGGAGCATGCACAAGCCGCAGGGGTGGAGGCTGCCACCGCGACGGATGCCGTGGCGTTGCCTGGCAGCGGCCTGATGGCGAAGGTCGATGGCCGTCGCGTCTGGCTGGGCAACCAGCGCGCCATGCATCAGGCGGGCGTGGCGACGGATGGCATGCAGGCCGAGCTTGCGTCGCTGACGGGCCACGGGTATACCATTTCCTGGCTTGCCGCGGATAATGACGCAGGGCAGCCTGAACTGCTTGGCCTCATGGCGTTTGGCGATGAGCTCAAGTCCGAGGCTGCGGCGTCGATAGAGCATTTACACGCGCTCGGCATCAGGGTGTTGCTGTTGACAGGCGACAACCAGGCCAGCGCGCAGCGCATCAGCCAGCAACTGGAGCTTGACGAGGTATACGCAGAGCAATTGCCCGATACCAAGGCGGCAGTCGTGACGAGTCTGCGGCAAAAGGACAGAATAGTGGCCATGGTCGGCGACGGCATCAATGACGCGCCTGCGCTGGCTGCGGCGGATATTGGCTTTGCCATGTCCAGCGGGACGGATGTGGCGATGCATACCGCAGCTGTCACCTTGATGCGGAGCAGCCCATTGCTGGTGGCGGATACGATCGCGATTTCGCGCCGTACTTACAGCAAGATAAGGCAGAACTTGTTCTGGGCGTTTATTTACAACCTGGTGGGGATCCCGTTGGCGGCCATGGGGTTGCTGAACCCGGTCATGGCAGGTGCGGCGATGGCCTTGAGTTCGGCAAGCGTGGTCACCAATGCCTTGATGTTGCGGCGCTGGCGGCCTGCAGGGACAGGGCATGCGGAAGGAAATGACCGCTGAATAGCGATTTAGGAACACTAATTGCTTCAATTGTTTAGGGGAGTAGGCAGCGCTTTTAGTGTGGATTCAATGCTGGAATTGGATATCCGGCATTTGATTTTTATATAAAAATTAACTGAATGACGCAAGGGCGGCCGCAATACAGGCGGTTTGCCTTCAAGGCTTGACGGCGCATTCCGTGCGCATGGACCGAACAAAGGCCCCCATAAAACTTTTTTATGCTGGGGTCGGCAGCAGCATTGTAGAATGCTCAGCCAAGCATGGAGGCCTTCGGGTCGGCCGGTTCATACAGCTTCATTCAGGGGAGGGAATGGTTGCGTTCATGCCATTGATGGTGAAAGCCATGCCGATCAAGCGCTGGACTATGCGCTGGCTGTTATCATGCCTGTTGGCGTGCCAAGTGCTATTGGCACACGCCCAACCGTTGGCAGGGAGCGGCACGTGGTATGAAGCCGTCGAGCATGACGGCTCGAAAGAGGCATGGAACGAACAGGACGGATTGAAACCTGTCACCAGCCCCGCCAAGACCGGCGGGCATTTCATCTACAAGGCCGCATTCGACCTGGCTGAGGCTGGGCACTACGTCATCGATTTCGACAGCTCGAGCGTCATCGGCCATTTTACCCATCATATCTATAATGCCGCTGGGGAGCAGGTGGCGGCGCTCAAGGGCGGAATACAATCCCGCGTCGCCAACCCCTACATGCTGCGCCATGGCCGCGACCTCATGCTGCCAGCGGGGCGCTACGAACTGGTGAGCGAGGTCAGCGCGCCGTTTTTCCTTGCCCACCCGCAGCCCTACATCGCCACGCTTCCGGAATACCAGCAGTCGATCAAGTTCGGCAACGCCGTCGTATTGGTGTCATACGGCGCCATGCTGATCCTCGCGATCTACTACGCGGCCCTGGGATATATCCGCAAGCAGGCAACGGACCGCATGTACGCCCTGTTCATCCTCGGCAACATTTTCTACAACGGCACGGCATTGTTGATCCTGCCGGACCTGTTCGGCGTGCATTGGTTTTACCTGATCAGTTTCCCCATCCTGTTCTCCAATATTGCCTACGTCTATTTCGTGATCTACCTGCTCGAGCTGCGCAGGTACTCCGATTCCAAGCTGTGCCGGCTGGGGCACGGCATTATTTTCCTGCTCGCCCTGTTCATTCCGGCAGCCATGATCTGGCCCAATATTTCGCTGGAGCTCGCGCGGGTCGGGGTCGGCCTGATCATGCTGTATGGATTGACGGCGGGGATCAGGAAGGCATGGCGGGGAAACCTGATTGCGAAGTACTACCTGGGCGCGATCTCGGCCTTTTTCGTGATTGGCGCGTACTCCATCACCAATACGCGCGTGAGCGGGTCGCAGACTTTCTATATAGAGCACCTGGGAATGCTGGCGGTGACGGTCGAGATGGTGCTGCTGGCCCTGGTATTGGCGCGCCAGTTTGCCTTGCTCAACTATGAAAAGGAGCATGCCTTGACGCTGTCGAAACGGCACCTGAAGATCGCCCATACCGATGCCCTGACCGAGCTGCCCAACCGTTACGCGCTGGACCAGGAGTTGTCCGCGCTGCCGGTCGACGGCGTGCTGGTCTTCATTGATATCGACGGCCTCAAGTTCTACAACGACAACTACGGCCACAAGCGCGGTGACGAACTGCTGCGTTCTTTTGCCTACACGGTGAATGAGGCGCTCGGCGAACTGGGCGTCCTGCACCGGATCGGTGGGGATGAGTTTGCGATTACCAGTCCGCAAGGCAATGTGCAAAAGCTGGAGGCATGCCTGGCGAGGTCGATTGATATGCTGCGGAAGCAGGGGTTCGAGTTTGCGGGCATGAGTTACGGCATCGCCCATGCCATGGAAAGCCGTGACAGCAACATGCTCAAGTATCTGGCGGACACGCGCATGTATGCGCAGAAGCGTGAACGCCAGCGTAGTGCCGAGCAACATCCGAGAAAAACAACGACAACCGTTTGATCACAAGGAGGATAAAAAATGAAGAAATGGCCTTTGCTTTGGCCTGTGCTGGTCTGTCTGGCACTGCCATTGATCGCTGCATGGTTCGCCTATCCCGATACCCATCTGCCGCCGGGGTTCGGCGTATTCCCGCCCGATTACGACCAACCCGTGCCGGGCTTCAACCTGACGATATTCATCGTCATTGCCCTGGTGGAAATCGCCTTCGGCATTTTCCTGCTGTTCCCGGGCTGGTTCGGCTTCAAGCCGGTCCCGCCCTCACCTAAGCCCGCTAAAAAGCCGTTCCCGCTCTGGTTCTGGATCGGTGCGGCATTCACCCTGTTCTTCTGGTGGCTGATGTGGGCGCGCGTCACGCCATTTGGCAACCTGGTCTATTATGCCTTCAGCCCGATGTGGTGGGGTTTCATCCTGGTGCTGGATGGCTGGACCTACCGGCGCAACAATGGCGTCTCGCTGCTGTCCAGCAAGCCGAAAACCTTCGCCATCAGTGCGCTGGTATCGGTATTCGGCTGGCTGTTTTTCGAGTATTACGACTACTTCGTGCTGGGGAACTGGTATTACCCCAATACGCACATTCCCGGCTTGTCGCACGGCTTGATCGTGGCCTTGTTCCTCATCGCCTACACCACCGTGTGGCCCGCTATCTTTGAATGGTACACGTTGCTCAAGACCTGTCCAAAACTGGCTAGCCGCTATAGCCAGGGCCCGAAGCTGGCATTGCCTGCCTGGCTGTTGATCTGGGGCGGGTTTGCGCTGATTTTCCTCATGACCTTCCTGCCTTACCCATTGTTCTGGGTGGTATGGATCGGGCCGTTCGCAGTGGTGGCGGGCATACTCATGCGCCTCAATATCTGGAACCCGGTCAGCGCGCTGGCCCAGGGCAACTGGACCCCGATGATCCTGGTGGCGCTGGCTTCGCTCTTCAACGGCTTTTTCTGGGAAGTATGGAACTACGGCAGCGCGCATCCGTTGCCCGAATTGCAGACCAATCCCAACTACTGGATCTACAACATTCCCTATGTCGACGTGATCCACATTTTTGCGGAAATGCCGTTGCTGGGCTTCTTCGGCTACTTGCCGTTCGGGGTGCTGGTCTGGGTGGTGTTCATCTGGGCGGGCAAGGTGTTTGGTTTCGATTCCAGCATCGAGCTGGAGCAGAAGTAAGGCCCCGGCATCGGGCGCGGCAAACGCGCCTGATGTCTATTGCCAGCGGCGGCTCAGCATGAAGTGCAGGAACAGGGCTTCGTTTCGCAGCTGGGCATCGCCGAATGGCAACTCTCTATTGTTGTAGTTTACTTTCACCACCGGGGAGTATTCCACGCCGCCGGTGAACGTCCATTCAGGGCTGAACTTGTAAGCGGCGCCAAAGGTGTAGTGATGCTCGAGTATGCCCGCGATGAACGGCGTGGTGGACGCCCTGGGCATGGGATTGCGCCCGTAGTTGTATCCGGCATAGAGCGTGGTCTTGTCATTCAGTTCGTGGGCGAGTCCCAGCGCCAATACCACCTGGTCATGCCAGTCCATGCGATTGCTGCTTGTGATTTGGGAGGGCGCGAATGCGCTGTCCGGATTGCGGGCGGTCAATGTGGTGGATTTCAGCGCGTCGGACCAGTTGATCCAGTTGAGCTTGAAGGCGAGCAACCAATCGACCTCGGGCTTCCAGGCCAGGCCGACCGCTACTTCCCTGGGTGTGGCAAAACCGTCCAGCTTGGCGTCATCGTAATGGAATGTCTGGGCCCCGGCATTAAGCGAGAACGACCCTCCGGTGAGGGGCAGCTTGGTTTTTTCCGTGTAAGCCGCACCAAGGGTCAATGTGGGGTTGAGCTTGTACTGCAGGCCGATCTTGAAGTCGGGGCGTATGCCGTCGGCATCTTCAAGTTTGATGCCGCCAATGCCGGGGGAGTCGCGATAAAGCGACTGTTGGATACTGGCATAGGTTAACCCTACCGTGGTTCCCAGCGATAGCCGCTCAGTCACCTGGCAGCCTATGCCGATACCAATCTTGGCAATCCCGAACTTCGCAGAGAAATTATCCTGGCCGTTCTGTGAGGTATTGATGTTGCGGAATACGCCGCCGGCGCCTCCTTGCACGAATGTGCCGACTCCTGCCGTACATGGCAGGCTTTCCAGGGATTGCACGTAACCGCCCCCGGCCAAGGGCGTATAGCGGTTGGAGGCATGCACGTCGCTGCCGTATTGATCCTCATGCGATAAATCCAAGGTGCGCAACACGCTGCCAAAGCCATCGAACGCCTTGCCCTTGACCTGGGCGAGTCCGGCAGGATTGGTGTTGATGGCGGAGCTGTCGCGCGCCACCGCCACATCGGCGCCGCCCATGAGCAGCGACTCTGCCCCGAAGCCGATCAGGTTGAACCCGTTGGTGGCGTGGGCCGGCAATGCCAGCGAGAATAACAAGGCCGTCGCACCCCGGCCCGCTTGTCGCGCCCTCAGGCGCATGAAACTGGTTGTCATTGAATAATTGCCTGATTTATCAGTTAAATTTATAAATTTTTAGCGTATTTTCATCATGCTGCGGGGATTCCAAGGTAAAATGCCGACCCTATGGAATTACGACCGGAATCACCACGCTTATTGAGCGCTTATCGGCCATACTGGGCCAAGCGCTTCGGCACCGCCCCCATTCTACCCATGACGCGCGAGGAAATGGAGAAATTGGGTTGGGATAGTTGCGACATTATCCTGGTCACGGGCGATGCCTATATCGACCATCCCAGTTTCGGCATGGCCTTGGTGGGGCGCTTGCTGGAAGCCCAGGGCTTCCGTGTCGGCATCATTGCCCAGCCCGATTGGCATTCGGCCGATCCGTTCCGGGCGCTGGGCAAGCCCAACCTGTATTTCGGCATTACGGCCGGCAACATGGATTCCATGGTCAACCACTACACGGCGGACCGCAAGATCCGCTCCGACGACGCGTACACCCCTGGCGCGATAGCTGGCAAGCGGCCTGACCGCGCCATTCTGGTGTATTCGCAGCGTTGCCGCGAAGCCTTTCCGGGCGTGCCGCTGGTGATCGGCAGCATCGAGGCCTCGTTGCGCCGGATTGCGCATTACGATTATTGGTCCGACAAGGTGCGCCGTTCGGTGCTGGTCGATTCCAAGGCGGATATCCTGATCTATGGCAACGCCGAGCGTGCATTGGTCGAGATCAGCCACCGCATCGCCAAGGGCGAATCCGTCAGCGAGATTACCGATATACGCGGCACCGCCTTCCTGCGCAAGCACGTGCCTGAAGGCTGGGAGGAAGTGTCCTCCACCGCCTTGGACCGCCCGGGCAAGATAGACAAGCCGGTGGACCCCTATGCGATGGAACCGGCAATGGAGCAAACCGGCGAGTCCTGCGCATCCACAGCCGCAGCTGCGGCCAATAAGGGCCTGGAGCCGGGCGTGCAGGCCATCACCATCGTGCGCAAGCCGAACAAGCCCAAGGCAGAGCGCAGCAGGCAGTTCATCCGCCTGCCTGCCTTCGAGGAAGTTTCCCAGGACCCGGTGCTGTACGCCCATGCCTCGCGTGTGCTGCACCTCGAGGCCAACCCGGGCAATGCGCGCGTATTGGTGCAACGGCACGGAGACCGCGAAGTCTGGCTGAATCCGCCGCCGATCCCGCTGACGACCAAGGAAATGGACTATGTCTACGACCTCACGTACGCGCGCACCCCGCACCCGGCATACAAGGGAGAGCGTATCCCGGCCTGGGAGATGATCCGTTTCTCGGTCAACATCATGCGCGGCTGTTTCGGCGGCTGCACGTTCTGCTCGATTACAGAGCACGAGGGCCGTATCATCCAGAGCCGCTCGGAAGCCTCCATCCTCAAGGAGCTCGAGGAAGTGCGCGACAAGGTGGAAGGGTTCACCGGTACCATCTCCGACCTCGGCGGGCCGACAGCGAACATGTACCGCCTCGCCTGCAAGAGCGAGACCATAGAGAAGAATTGCCGCAAGCTTTCCTGCGTGTTCCCGGGCATCTGCGAGAACCTCAATACCGACCATTCGCACCTGATCCAGCTTTACCGCAAGGCGAGGGCGATCCCCGGCATCAAGCGTATCCAGATCGGCTCCGGCCTGCGTTACGACCTTGCCGTGAAATCGCCCGAATACGTGAAGGAACTGGTGCAGCACCATGTCGGCGGCTATCTCAAGATTGCGCCCGAGCATTCCGAGGAGAACGTGCTCAGCAAGATGATGAAGCCGGCGATGACCGCCTACGACGAATTCAAGGAAATGTTCGAAAGGTTCTCGCGCGAGGCGGGCAAGGAGCAATACCTGATTCCCTACTTCATCGCGGCGCACCCGGGCACTACCGATGAAGACATGCTCAACCTGGCCTTGTGGCTGAAGAAATACGATTTCAAGCTCGACCAGGTGCAGACCTTCACCCCGACGCCGATGGCGATGGCGACCGCCATGTACCATTCGGGCAAGAACCCCTTGCGCAAGGTGACGCACGACAGCGAAGACGTGCCGATCCCCAAGGCGGGCGGCGTACGGCGCCTGCACAAGGCTTTCATTCGCTATCACGACCCCAACAACTGGCCGATGCTGCGCGAGGCATTGAAGAAAATGGGCCGCGAAGACCTGATCGGCAACGGCAAGAAGCACTTGGTGCCGGCCTGGCAGCCCATCTTGCCCAAGGAGCAGGCCAAGGCCAACGGCAGCCGCCGCGCGGCCAAGCCTGCCGCGGCTGCGCCACGCCCGGCGGGCCGCGCGCCTGTCGCCGGCAAGCGGCCTGCCGCTTCGCATTCCGGCAGGCCTGCCAGGAAGCCTGGCCGTCCGTAACGCGGCATGACGGAGATGCGTATTTTCTTAAGCCTCACAAGTTTGCTCTTGCGGGGCTTTTTTTCCGCCTGCTGCCTGTGGTCCGCCGTCGCCATGGCGGCTGGCGACGGCATGCTGTGGAAGGTGCAGGCGGGCAACGGCACTGTCAGCTACCTGTTCGGCACCATCCATGTGGACGATCCCAGGGTGACGACCTTGGCAGAGCCCGTCAATGCGGCGCTCGAGTCTGCGCAATCGTTCATGATGGAAGTGCTGCCCTCGAATGACGTCTCGCCTTACTATATGCAGGGCAGCCTGGCCCAAATGCTGACCGAAGCAGAGCTGGAGCAGGTCTATGCCGCTGCCGATTTTCACGGCCTGCCGCGCGACATGGCGTTGCGCATGAAGCCGTGGCTGCTGGCCATGGTGTTCGACCTGCCCGTATCGCAGTCTCCCTATACCCTGGATGTGCAACTTTACCTGCAGGCGCAACGTGCCGGTAAAGCCGTCGAGGCACTGGAAACGCCGCAGGAGCATTTTTCCGCACTGGAAAGCATCAAACTGGAAGAGCAATTGCAGATATTGCGCAGCGTGCTCAAGCGCAGCCAGGAGCAAAAGGAAAAAGACTTCGAACTGCTGATACAGGCTTATCTTTCCGGCGATCTGGATAAGGTGGCCGCGCTGGATTCCGAACTGACGGCGGATGACCTGCCTGCCGGGCTATGGGAAAAGCTGCGCGTCAAGCTGCTGGACGAGCGCAACGTGCGCATGGCTGAGCGCATTGCCGCTGCCGCCGGCCGGCAGCCAGTATTCGTGGCTGTCGGCGCTGCGCATTTGCCTGGAGAGGGCGGCGTCATCGATTTGCTCAGCCGTTCAGGCTTTACCGTGTCTCCCGTCAAATAGCCAATGCCTCATTAGCCCTGCGCTTGCTTGGCATTTTGTCTAGCGCTTGTTCACATTCCAGGCGCGCTATAATCAAGCTATCCCACATAATGCATATGGATTGATTATGGCGATGCCCGACCGCATCAACTTGCGCCCGCTGGAACGCAACGACCTGCATTTCGTACACAAGCTCAACAACAACGATACCATTATGCGCTATTGGTTCGAGGAGCCTTACGAAGCTTATGACGAGCTGGTCGCCCTGTACGACAGGCACATTCACGACCAGAACGAGCGGCGCTTCATTATCGAGCTGGAAAACGGCGAGCTGGCAGGGCTGGTCGAGCTGGTGGAGATCAACTACATCCACCGGCGCGCCGAGTTCCAGATCATCATCGCGCCCGATTACCAGGGCCGCGGCCTTGCCAAGTCGGCGACGCGCATTGCGGTGGGCTATGCCTTCCGCGTGTTGAACCTGCACAAGGTGTACCTGGTCGTGGACACGGACAACCAGGCGGCGATCCATATTTATGAAACCTGCGGCTTCGAGGTGGAAGGGCATTTGAAGGAAGAATTCTTCTCCAACGGCTCTTACCGTGATGCCTTGCGCATGCGCTTGTTGCAGGACGATTACCTGCGCCATGTCGGGCCGGCGCCCGTGGATGCCTCGGTCTTGAGGGAGTGGCAGGATTACTGATCCTGCCTTCCTCCTCGTTGCAACACCGTTACGATACGAGCTTCAGGCCGATAATGGAGCCGATCAACAGCAGCAAGAACATGATGCGCAAGGTGCCGGCCGGGTCGCCGAACAACCAGATGCCGATGACGGCGGTACCGCAGGCGCCGATGCCGGTCCAGATGGCATAGGCGGTTCCCAGCGGGATGCCTTCCAGCGCCTTGGTGAGCATGAAGAAGCTCAGGATCGTAAACACCAGGAAGCCGACCGAAGGCAAAGGCTTGCTGAAGCTCTCGGAAAATTTCAGGCAGGTGGTGAAGCCGATTTCAAACACACCGGCCAGTAACAGGTATATCCAGGACATATGCAACCCTTTCATGCAGCTCGGGCCGTCCCGGGATCGTGGAGCATGATGGGGCCGTCCCCATCACGTGAGCGCTGGCTGAGAATTCGGCCAGACAAATATGGATTGATTCTTTCACGTCCCGTCCCGGCTGTCAAACCAGGCCGGGAAGTCCCGCCGTTCAGGAATGCAGGCCGATGGCCTGCATGAAAAGCCGCATGAGAAAGGCCGCAGCCAGCATTGCCGTGACGCTGGCCGCCCAGATCAAGGCCAGCCAGAGCAGGCGCTTGGTCCAGGCCGGTCGCGCCTTATCCTGGTCAGTGGTAGCCATCGCCGTGCCGCACCTTGCCCTTGAAGACGCGGTATGACCAGATCGTGTAGACCAGGATGACCGGAATGATGGCCAGCGTGCCGACCAGTGCGAACTTGAGGCTGGCGGGGGGCGCTGCGGCTTCCCATATCGTCACGTGCGGCGGGATGATCTGCGGCCAGATGCTGATCGCCAGGCCAAACAAGCCCAGCAGCACAATGATCAAGGCGGCGATGAAGGGCTGGCGGTCATAGCCCGACTTGAGTTCGCGCATGAGGGAATACAGGCTGATGGCGACCAGCACGGGCACGAAGGAGAGGAAGTAGAAATTGGGCAGGCTGAACCAGCGCTCGGCGATGCTCGGGTGGGCGAGCGGCGTCCAGATGCTGACGCCCGCGAGTGCGACCACGACCAGCCCTACCAGCGGACGGGTGACTTGCAGCATGCGCTGCTGCAACTTGTCTTCGGTCTTCATGATGAGCCAGGTGCTGCCCAGCATGGCATAGGCGACCATCACGCCCAGCCCGGTAAACAGCGAGAACGGGCTGACCCAGTCAAATGCGCCGCCGGAGAATGCGTTGCCGCTCAGCACGATGCCGTTGATATAGGCGCCTAGCGTCACCCCCTGGAAGAATGCCGCAGTGACGGAGCCGCCGATAAAGGCCTTGTCCCAGAACGCCTGCTCGCGCTCCGGCGCCTTGAAGCGGAACTCGAACGCCACGCCGCGGAAAATCAGCCCCAGCAGCATCAGGATAATCGGCTGGTACAGGGCGCTCAGCACCACCGCATACGCCAGCGGGAAGGCCGCCATGAGACCGGCGCCACCTAGCACCAGCCAGGTTTCGTTGCCGTCCCAGACCGGGGCCACGGTGTTCATCATCACGTCGCGGTCATGCTTGTCCTTGACGAACGGGAAGAGGATGCCGATCCCGAGGTCGAACCCGTCCATGATCACGTACATTGCGATGGCGAACAGGATCACCGCCAGCCATATCATTGGTAAATCAAAATCCATCTACTACGATTCCTTAGCGTTATGCAATTGCGATTCTAGCGAGAAAGAGGCGTCGGGGGCAGACAGCGGGCGCATGGGCTGCCTTGGCTGGCCCGGACCGCCTTCGGGTTCCGTCGACGCATGCCGGACGGGCAGACGCATGAGGTGCATCAGGTAGCCAATGCCGATGCCGAACACAAAAAGGTAGACCGCGACAAACAAGGCCAACGAAGCTGCCAGAGAGGCGATGTCATGGTTGGATACCGCGTCGGCGGTACGCATGATGCCATAAACCACCCAGGGCTGGCGGCCTATTTCCGTGGTGAACCAGCCCGCCAGGATGGCAATCACGCCGGCCGGCCCCATCCACAATGCCATGCGCAGGAAACCACGGTGGCTATATAGGCTGCCGCGGTAACGCAGCCAAACGCTCCATAGGCCCAATGCGATCATCAGCATGCCCAGCCCGACCATGACGCGGAAAGACCAGAAGATGATGCTGGCGTTGGGGCGGTCTTCCGGAGGAAAGTCCTTGAGCGCAGGTACCCGGCCGTCCCAGCTGTGCGTGAGGATCAGGCTGCCCAGGTGCGGAATGGCAACAGAAAAATGCGTGGTTTCCGCCTCCATGTCCGGCAGGCCGAACAGCAACAAGGGTACTCCGCCTTCATGATGCTCCCAGTGTCCCTCGATGGCAGCCAGCTTGGCGGGCTGGTGCTCGAGCGTATTCAAGCCGTGGAAGTCGCCGACCACTGCCTGCAACGGGGCTACGCCCACCAGCATCCACATCGCCATCGACAGCATGGTGCGCGTCGCCTCGGTCTTCTGTCCCTTCAGCAGGTGCCATGCCCCTGCGGCACCCACCATCAAGGCGGTCGCCAGGAAGGCGGCAATTCCCATATGCACCAGCCGGTAAGGGAAAGAGGGGTTGAAAATGATGGCCCACCAATCTACCGGCACCACGATGCCGTTCGCGATCTCGAAGCCTTGCGGGGTCTGCATCCAGCTATTGGATGCCAGGATCCATGTCGCCGAGATCAACGTCCCCAATGCCACCATGGCGGTGGAGAGCAAATGCAGGCCTGGCCCGACCCGGCTCCACCCGAACATCATCACCCCGAGAAAACCGGCCTCCAGGAAAAAGGCGGTGAGCACCTCGTAAGTGAGAAGGGGGCCGGTGACGCTGCCGGCAAACGCGGAGAATCCGCTCCAGTTAGTTCCGAACTGGTAAGCCATGACCAGGCCCGACACTACGCCCATGCCGAAATTGACGCCGAATATCTTCAGCCAGTAGTGGTAGAGGTCCTTGTATACCTCGCGCCCGGTTTTGAGCCACATGGCCTCGAGCACGAACAGGTAGCTGGCGAGGCCGATGGTGATGGCAGGGAAGATGATATGGAACGAGACGGTGAATGCGAACTGGATGCGCGCTAAGTCGAGCGCTGAGATGTCTGGCATGGCGGTATTCTGACTCCTTGATAACCAACCTGCAGGCACGCCTGGTAGACGGTGCCTGAAACGCAAGACCGTTAGCTTACTGTGTGCCCCTCTGCCTCAACAGGCCCAGATTCCTCAATAAACACCATCACAGATCGCGACGGCGGACGAGGCTATGCGGCAAAGCGCGCTGCCTGGGCCTCTATGGTCTCGATGGCAAGGTCGAAGTCCATCGACTTGTCGAAAAAGTGGTCCACGCCCAGTTCATTCGCCATTTGGCGGTATTGCGGATAGGCATGGTTGGTGAGGATCAGATAGGCCGGGCGCGGAAAAGGGAAATCGGGCCGCTGCGTGGCCTTGATCACTTCGAAGCCATTGCCCTGGGCCAGCTCGATATCGACCAGCAGCAAGTCATAGGGCTGCTCGTAGAGCTGCGCAATGGCTTCATCCTGGCTTAGCGCGACTCCTTCGAAGGACAGGCTCCTACAGTCGGACAGGATGTCCATGATCGTTTCGCGCAAGAGCAACGAGTCCTCGACGAGCAATACCTTCATTGCTCTCGTATTCGGCTCCACACCACTGCGGCTTTCTTTCATGATCGTATTCATAGGCTCAAAAATCATTGCTTGTGAATTCTATCGGGCAGCAGGGGGGGATGCCATCCGCCATATTCCTACATTTTCTTACGTTGATCGCAGCCATGCTTATGAGATCAACTGGTTCTTGATGGCATAGTAGGTGAGGTCCGCATTGGTCTTCAAGCTCATTTTCTCCATGATGCGGGTACGGTAGGTGCTGACGGTTTTCACGCTGATGCAGAGCTCCTCGCCGATTTCAGTGGCGCTCAGGCCGCTGGCGAGCTTGAAGAAAACCTGAAATTCCCGGTCGGAAAGGGTTTCATGCAGCAGCTTTTCCGAGGGGTTGCTCAGTTCGTTGGTCATGAGTTCGGCCAGTTCCGCCGAAATGTAGCGCTTGCCGTTGGCGACGGTGCGGATCGCCTTGATGATCTCGTCCGAGTCGGCATCCTTGGACAAATAGCCCTTGCAGCCGCTGCGCATGAGGTTAAGCGCGTATTGCTCTTCGCCGTAGCCGCTCAATATCAGCACCGGGAGCTCGGGTGCGACATGGCGCAAGTCGTGCAGGGTGTCCACGCCGTTCTTGTCGGGCATGGCAATGTCCATGACGATGGCGTCATACTGGTTGCTTCTTACCAGCTTGATGGCCTCCAGCCCGGATGCGGCTTCGCCGGCCACTTCCAGGTCGGATTCCAACTCGATCAGGTTGCGCAACCCCTGTCGGACAATATTGTGGTCATCAACTAATAGTATCTTTTTCATGTGTGCTGACGATCCTTGTCATTGGTTAGTCATTCGTTACCTATGGTTGTGGATACTAAGATGGCTTGCCGGTATCCGCAAGCCATCATCAAGGCCATGCCGCAAGGCCGGCATGGGCAATGCATCAATCGTCCTTGCTCAAGGCATAACCAACCAGCACTCCGGCGCCTACCGCGAGCGACAATGTGAGCAACGAGCGCTTGCGCAGCCATTTGCGTGACTGGATGCGGCTGCTCTTCAGAGCCTGAGACAATTCCTTGTCCAGCGACTCGGACCAGTCAGAGAAGTTTTCGGTCAGCTGCTCGATGATATGCTCGGTGGCGTTGCCGTGCGCATCCGGATCCAGCACGTCCTTGAGGCTTTCCAGCAAGGCAATCGCCTCCTTCTTGCTGTCGCGGGCCTTGCTTTCCAGTTTGCGGCCCAATTTGCGAACGGAGGCCTTGCCGGCCTTGGCGCTGTCGCTCAAGGCTTCCTGTGCGGTCTCTGCCAACTCGGAGGCTTGGTCTTTAATCTCGGATTGTGTGTTGCTGTTGAACATGTCGTACTCCAATACTGTCTATGGGGGGATTTCGGTGAATCTGGACTACTTTCCTGAAATATCGTGCAGTTGATCAGCGTCTATGAAAAATACCGGCCACCAGCGACACGATGGTGATGATCAGAAAAACGAAGAACAGGATTTTGGCAATCTCTGCCGCACCTGCCGCGATACCGCTAAAGCCGAAAAAAGCGGCAATCAGCGCAATCACAAAAAATATCACGGAGTAATGCAACATTATTTTTCTCCTTGGTTGTTCGGTGTACGGTTTACACTGTAGGCTTTTGATCGGCCCGGAATTAGCAGACAGCCACTGAATCGCTTGTCAGAAAAGACTTACACGATGTTTGGAATACCATGAATATCAAAGCCATCGGCAACAAAATAACCGGATGGGGCGAAAGCCTTGTCAGGCGGCTTGGCGGAAGGGTGCTGGCCATTCTGTTTGCCTCCATGATCCTGGCCTTGGTTTCCGTCATGTTCACTGACGCCTGGCTGGTGGAGCTCGAGCAGCAAAACGTCCAGATCGACCAAGCGCAGCGCAATATCGCCGTGCTGCATCAGTTGCGTACCAGCCTCAACCTCGCCGAGAGCGCGCAGCGCGGATATTTGCTCACCCAGCGCCAGGAACTGGTCACCACCTTCAACCAGGAAATCGAGGCATCACGCCGTCATATCCGCAAGATTGAAGGCTTGTTCAACGACAAGACGGTCGCGATGCGCGGCAAGCAGGAGCAAAACTGGCTGATCGCCCTCAACTCGACCCTCGAGGCCAAAAACGCGGAAATGAAGCTCGCCATTTCCCTGGTGCAGTCGGGCAAGGCGGAAGAAGCGATGCAAGTGATCAAGCTGGATCAGGGCGTCATCGAGATGGCGAGGTTCATGCAGTATTCGCAGATATTGCTGAACCAGCAGCACGAAGCGCAGGCGCAACTGGTAAAGAAGCGCGAGCAGACCATCGTCATCACCCGCATCGCCTTGGTCGGCACGGCGCTGATCCTCATCCTGCTCGTGATCATGGTGATTCGGCAACTGGTGCAGGAAATGAACAGCCGCGACCATTTGCGCCAGCAGCTGGCACGGGATTGCGCAGCCTACGAGGAGCGCATCCGCAGCAATTCCTACATGATGAAGACGCTGGCTCTGGATTACCAGTCCGACGTGGAGCGCGCGCGGCAAAAGCTGGCGCGCGACCTGCATGACGAGCTGGGCTCCATTCTCACGGCCACCAAGATGGATATTTCCTGGACCATACGCCGCGTGAAGGACCAGGACCCGGAGATCGTGGAAAAGCTCGACAAGACCATGCGCTACCTGAACCAGGGCATCCAGTTCAAGCGGCAGGTGGTACAGAACCTGCATCCATCCATCATCACCACCATCGGGTTCTGGCCGGCATTGAAATCGCTGATCGAGGACATGGCGGAACGCAACGACTGGAAGCTGGACCTTATCCTACCGAATGAGCAGATCGAGTTACCCGAAACGCTGGGCCTGATCGCGTATCGCGTGGTGCAGGAAAGCCTGAATAACGCGAGCAAGTACGCCTACGCCACCAAGGTGTCGGTGCATATGGTGGATGCGTTGGATTACCTCAAGCTGGAGATCGAAGACAACGGCGTGGGGGCGGACCTGGACAAGACTTCCGCCAGCACCCACGGCCTTTCCGGCATCCGCAACCGCATCATGGCGATCGGCGGGCGCGTGGATATCACCAGCGCGCCCAACCGGGGTTTCCACCTGGTGGCGATCATCCCGACCAAGCTTTAAGTCGGGTCTTTTAGCTAGAAACGCAGGAACAGCGATGTGGAAAGGACATGGTTCATGCGGTCGAACTCATGTCCGCGGACATATTGGTTGACATAGCCGATCTCGAGCCGGGCATTTTGCGCCGCCTGCCAGGCTATTCCGGCAAACGCGCGGTTCTGGTCGAAGCCGCTCATGGCGCCCCAGTCCGTGCTGCGGGTGCTGACGAATAGCTCGTCCCATAACAGCCAGCTTAGCGATTCCGTCCCCTCGATCTTCTTGATGGCGCGCACCAATTGCCGTACGCGGTGGCCTGTGTCGTGCCCGGTATCGAAATTGCGTTGTTCCAGCCGCGTGCGGCTCGTGATGACAATGCCGTTCGAGGTCGGGGGAAAGGTGTACATGAATTGCTGCCACCAGCGCTGCTCGTGGTTGGTGCCTTGCGCCGTGTGCGTCCTGACGTCGGCATAGCCCAGCCAGATGCTTGCGCGGTCTGAAACCCAGTAGTTGATGGCCGGCCGGATGAGGGTCTGGTCGTGCTCCCGTCCTTCCTCCTTCAAACGCGGCTGCAACTCAGCGTACCAGCCGATGCGGCTTTCCTTCGCCAGCTTGCCTTCCATGGTCAGGTTGAACCAGAACCGGCTATCTTCCTCGACCTCGGCATATGTCCAGCAGGCGCTTGTGCCCAGTACCCCAATCGACAATCCGCGCAGCAAGCGTATGGTATTAAATCTCATGCAAATTCCTTCTCTTGAACCAATCTGTCGTCGTGACGACCGGCAAGGTTGATCGTTGAGGGTGTGACTGTAACCCACGCATCCATAAAAGGCGAGTTTGGAGGGCGAATCCGCAGCCAGGTTGTCAGTTGCCTCTGACACGATTTGCAGCGGCGCGCTGACGGTGGCGGATGTCGGATGACATTACCATGCATGCATGTTTCACGATTTACCGTCCTACCTACAGAGGAGAGCAATATGCATCGTTCTATCAAGACCAATATCATTTCCGCCGCCATCAGCGTATTGCTGGGAACCGCTGCAAGCGGTGCGTGGGCGGTATCGGTTTCCGACGAGCTCAACCAGAGCCCCGACGTGAAGCAGTTCCATGAACTGGACACCAATAACGACGGCCACTTGAACTATACCGAGGCCAGCCGCGACAGCTTCTACACCAAGGAGCACTTCAATGCCGCCGACAAGAACAAGGACGCCAAGCTGACCCAGGAAGAATACAGCAACTACAAAACCGCCCAGCAGAAAAAGGAAGTGGGCCGCGTAGTGGATGACAGCACCATCACTGCCAAGGTCAAGGCCAACATCCTGAAGGAGGAAGGCTTCAAGGGCCTGCAAGTCAGTGTGGAAACCTACAAGGGCGTGGTGCAGTTGAGCGGTTTCGTCAACAGCAAGGCCCAGATCCAGAAAGCCGGCGAAGTGGCCAAGGCGGTTGAAGGTGTGAAATCGGTCAAGAACAACCTGATCGTCAAGGGCTAAACGGCAAGCAAGTAGCCATATAAAAAAGCCTGTGGTTGTCCACAGGCTTTTTTACTTTCTACCGTTAGCGGCGCATGGTGTCCTGGTGCGGCAGCTTCATGCCGGGCTGTGCGCCATGCTCGACGAAAATCAGCTTTCTGGTGTCGAAGCCCAGGTGCTGGGCCCTGGCAATCAGTTCCGCCTTGACCGGGTAGGACAGCTCCGGCGTGCGCGAGAGTATCCAGAGGTATTCGCGATTGGGTCCCGCCACCAGAGAGAAATTGTAATTGACGTGGTCCAGCACCAATATGTTGTAAGCGCCGTAGAACGGGCCGAAAAACGATACCTTCAACTTGCCGGTATTCGGGCCATCGACAAAATAGGCTTTGCCTTCCGCCTCTTTCCAGGCCTGTTTTTCCGGGTCGTATCCGCGGTTGATCACTTTCAGGCCGCCGTCCTCGCGTTTGCTATAGGTCGCGGTGACCTGTTGCAAGCCTCGCTCGAACGAATGGTCCAGACGCGCAATCTCGTACCAGGTGCCCAGGTATTGGTCGGGCTTGAAATGGGTGACGGGCTGCAAGCCTTGGGGCGTCCCCGTGCCGGTGCAAGCCAACAGGCAGGATGCGAGCATCAGGCAAAATATGCGTTTCATGATCATCATGTTCCCTTCATCCAGCCCTTCTATTTCCCCGGCACCTGCCGCGCAATGAAACGGTCCAGCGCAGCCGCGAACGCCTGCCGGTCTGCCTGACTGAACGAGGCGGGTCCGCCCAGTTCCACGCCGCTGCTGCGCAGGTCCTCCATGAAGTGCCGCATGGCGAGCCGCTCGCCTATGCTGCCCTTGTCGTACATTTCCCCGCGCGGGTTGAGCGCGTGGCCCTCCTTGGCGATCACTTCCGCCGCAAGCGGAATGTCCGCGGTAATGACGAGGTCGCCCGGCTGGAGTTTTTGCACGATCTCCTTGTCTGCCACATCGAACCCGCCTGGTACCTGCAAGGCGCGGATATGGGGCGAGGGCGGCACACGCAGCAGTTTGTTGGCGACCAGCGTGACCATGATGCCGGTACGGTCCGCGGCGCGGAACAGGATTTCCTTCACCGCTACCGGACAGGCGTCCGCATCAACCCAGATCTGCATGGTGCCGGTCTTTGCGTTAGTTTGCATATTCTTCCAATACCTCCAGGAACGCGTCGCCGTAATGCGCCAGCTTGGCGGCGCCTATGCCGCTGATGCGGCCCATTTCCGTCAGGCTGCCGGGTTTCTGGTTGAGGATTTCCAGCAGGGTGCTGTCGTGGAAAATGACATACGGCGGTACTTCCTGCTCACGGGCGAGTTCCAGCCGCTTGGCTTTGAGTGCGAGCCAGAGCGGGTCGTCCTGCACTTCCTTGTAGGCCTCGCGGCTGCGGCTGGCGCGTTCGGCCTTGCTTGCGGTGCGCGTGGCAGGCGGATCGCTGCGCAGCCAGATTTCCGTTTCCCCGCGCAGCAACGGCCTGGCTTCCTCGGTAAGGCGCAGGCCGCCGTAGCCCTCCATGTCGGTGGAAAGCAGCCCGGCCGCCACCAGCTGGCGAAACACGCTGCTCCATTGCGCCTGGCTCAGGGCCTTGCCGATGCCGAAGGTGGTCAGCGAGTGGTGGTTGAAGCGCTTGATCTGGTCGGTCGTCTTGCCCAGCAGGATGTCGATGAGGTGGCCCGCGCCGAAGCGCTGGCCGCTGCGGTAAACGCACGAAAGCGCCATGCGCGCGGCTTCGGTGCCGTTCCAGGTGTCCACCGGGTTGAGGCAGTTGTCGCATTGCCCGCAATTGCCCGGATGCTGCTCGCCGAAATAGCGCAAGATGGCCTGGTGGCGGCAGGCAGTGGATTCGCAATAGCCGAGCAGGGCGTCCAGCTTCTGGCGTTCCAGGCGCTTTCTTTCCTCCGGCGTGTCGCCGCCGTCGAGCAATTGGCGCATGTTGACCAGGTCGCCCAGGCCATACACCATCCATGCGTCCGCATCCAGACCGTCGCGCCCGGCGCGGCCGGTTTCCTGGTAATAGCCCTCCATGCTCTTTGGCAGGTCGAGGTGGACGACGAAGCGTACGTTGGGCTTGTCTATGCCCATGCCGAAGGCCACGGTTGCGACCATGATGATGCCTTCCTCGCGCAGGAAGCGCTGCTGGTTGGCCTGGCGCAGGCTGGTGTCCAGCCCGGCATGGTAAGGCAGCGCATCCCAGCCTTGCTCCTTGAGCCAGGCCGCCGTCTCTTCCACCTTGCGCCGCGACAAGCAATAGATGATGCCTGCGTCGTTGGGGTGTTCGGATTCGAGGAAGCTGAGCAATTGCTTGCGAGCGTTGTTTTTCAATGCCACGCGATAGCGGATGTTCGGGCGGTCGAAGCTGGAAACGAATTGCCGCGCGCTTTCCAGGCCCAGGCGCTCGACGATTTCGTTGCGGGTCGGCGTATCGGCGGTGGCGGTGAGCGCGATGCGCGGCACCTCGGGAAACTCCTGGTGCAGCACCGTAAGCTGGCGGTATTCGGGCCGGAAGTCGTGCCCCCATTGCGATACGCAATGCGCCTCGTCGATCGCAAACAGCGCGATGCCGAAGCGCTGCTGGATTTCGTGCAAGGTGCTGAGGAAGTTCGGCGTCATCAGCCGCTCGGGCGCGACATACAACACCTTCATCTCGCCGCGCATCAACGCCTGGTAGACGTTGCGCGCGCTATCGCCGTCCAGGCTGGAATTGAGGAAGGCGGCTTGAATGCCCAGCTGGCGCAAGGCATCCACCTGGTCCTGCATCAGGGCAATGAGCGGGGAAACGACAATGCCGACGCCTTGCCGCAACAGCGCCGGAATCTGGTAGCAAAGCGACTTGCCGCCGCCGGTCGGCATGAGCACCAGCGCATCGCCGCCGTCGGCCACATGGTTGACGATGGCTTCCTGCTCGCCGCGGAAGGCGCTGTAGCCGAAGGTTTGCTCCAGCAGTTGCTGGGCGGCAGTGTTCGCCTGCATGCTTTTCAGATACTAGCGGCGGCCCCGGTTGGGACGCTGCCCTGAGTTATTGTGGAATTGGCGCTTGGGCGGCTGCGGCGGCACGAACAGTCCGACTTGCGGCATGGCCTGGTGGCGCGCGGCTTCAGACAAGAATTTTTCCGGCTTCTTGTTGGCTTGGTCGGTTTGGGCTTGGGGCTTGCTGCGCTGACCTTGTGCTTGCTGCTGGCCTGGCTGTTGTTGGCCTTGCGCGCGCTGCGGCCTGGCTTGGTTTTTTGCTTGGTTATTCCTGCCTTGGCGTGGCTTGTTGCCTGAGCGCGGCTCGGCGTTATTGCCACTGGCGTCGTCGCGCTCGCGCTGGCCTTGGGGGCGGTTGTTCCTGGCCTGGCGGGTTTGCGCAGGCTGCTGTTGCCTTGGCGGGCGGCTTTCTGCGGCAGGTTTTTCGCTAGGTATAAAGTCGCCAGGAATATCCAGTTTTGGAATTTCGCGCTTGATGAGGCGCTCGATGCCCTTGAGCAGCTTGACTTCCTCGCCATCCACCAGCGAAACGGCAGCGCCCGAGCAACCGGCGCGGCCAGTACGGCCAATACGGTGTACGTAGTCTTCCGGCACGTTGGGCAGCTCGAAGTTCACTACTTGCGGCAATTGGTCGATGTCGAGGCCGCGCGCGGCAATATCGGTCGCTACCAGCACCGGCAGGGAGCCGTCCTTGAACTCGGCCAGCGCCTTGGTGCGGGCGGATTGGCTCTTGTTGCCGTGAATCGCGGCGGCAGCGATGCCGTCCTTGCTGAGCTTTTCCGCGAGGCGGTTGGCGCCGTGCTTGGTGCGGGTGAATATCAGCACTTGCTTCCAGTCATGGTGGCGGATCAGGTGCGCGACCAGATCGCGCTTGTGCCCCTGGTTCACCAAATGCACTGTCTGCTCGACCAGTTCCGATGCCGTATTGCGGCGGGCCACTTCCACGTATCCTGGGTTGTGCAGCAGGCCGTCGGCCAGTTCCTTGATCTCGTCGGAGAACGTGGCGGAGAACAGCAGGTTCTGGCGCTTTTTCGGCAGCAACGCCAGCACGCGCTTGATGTCGCGGATGAAGCCCATGTCCAGCATGCGGTCCGCCTCGTCCAGCACCAGGATCTCGATCGCGGACAGGTTTATGGTTTTCTGCGCAGCGTGGTCGAGCAGGCGGCCGGGCGTGGCGACCAGGATATCCAGCGGTTTCTTCAGGCGCTCGATCTGCGGGTTGATGCCCACGCCGCCGAACATCACCATGGATTTAAGCTTCAGGTGCTTGCCGTAGGTCTGTACCGATTCTTCCACCTGGGCGGCAAGTTCGCGCGTCGGCGTCAGGATTAGGCAGCGCGGCTGGCCGGGCTGGGCCTTGATCGGCTTGGAATGCAGCAGGTGCAGCAAAGGCAGGGTAAAGCCCGCTGTCTTGCCAGTGCCCGTCTGGGCGCCGGCCAGCAGGTCGCCGCCGTTCAGCACCAGGGGAATGGCCTGGGCCTGGATCGGGGTGGGGTTGGTGTAGCCGGTATCGGCAATGGCGCGCAGAATGGGTTCTGCCAGGCCGAGATCGGAAAATTGTAGGTTGGAAAGCGTAATGCTTACGTCAGAAGACAAGCTGAAACTCCATTATATTCAAGGGTGTTTTGTCGGCCTGTTACGATGACATAACTCCAATCTAGGCAGACAGCAGGAAGGTATCTGTTAGGATTCTAGACCGCTGCGCGGATTGGATGTAGCGCAGGGAACAGGGATTATACGGCAAAAGTAGGCATGGTGTGGCTGTGCAGACTGAAAATATATATGTCGTCATGCCGGGCTTGCCCCGGCATTCGTACATAACGGACATTACGGCTGCCGTATCGGCGCTACAGCCTCCAGCATCACTGCATCCAGCCAGCGCCATTCTCCCAATGCCAGGTCGTCCGGCAAGGCAAGGCCGCCGATGCGGATGCGCTTCAATGCCTCGACCCGGTTGCTCACCGCGGCCAGCATGCGCTTGACCTGGTGGTATTTCCCCTCTGCCAGCGTCAGGTGCAGTACATGGTCGCCGACCACTTCTGCCGCCAGCGCGGCAACCGGCGCCGGTTCGTCCAGCAGTTGCACGCCGCTCAGCAGCGCAGCGATTTGCGTTTCATCCAAAGGATGCTTGGTGGTGACTTCGTAGACCTTGGGCACTTTCCACTTGGGCGAGCTCATGCGGTGGATGAACTGCCCGTCATCCGAGAGCAGCAGCAACCCTGTCGTGTCCTCGTCCAGCCTGCCTATGCTCTGCACGCCGCGTTCCAGCAGCGGCGCGGGCAGCAGGCTGAAAATGCTCGGGTGGTGCTGCGGCTTGTGCGAGCATTCATAGTGCGCGGGCTTGTTCAGCATCAGGTAGGCTTGCGTGCGGAATTGCCATGCTTCGCCGCGCACGGTGAAATTGAGGTTCTCGGGATCAAACTCGGAAAAGGGGAAATTGCACACCTCGCCGTTCACGGTGACCTCGCCGTGGCGGATCATCGAGCGGCAAATCTTGCGGGAGCCAAAGCCCTGCGAATGCAGGATACGTTCAAGTTGCATAGGGTTGGAATAAGGAATTATGGCTGATAAGTAGGAAGATCGGCATCGCAAGCGGGCTTGACCCACTTGCCGCTGATGGATGAGTTCTGGTTCACGGGCAGGCCCTGCGCAGTGCCCTGCATTGAAATGCTGCCCTGGAACGCGCTGTCGCTGAGCAAGGTCATATCGAAGCGGCCGTTGCCCTTGATCGCGCCATTGCAGCTGACGTCCCCGGTGACTTTGTCGACGTTGTGCTGGTAGTTGCGCACGCTGCAGCCGTCTTCCGTCTGCGGCAGCAGCGGCTGTTTCAGCTTGGCCTGCTCAGGCGTAATGCATTGCTGCGTCACGATCGCATTGCCGCCTACCGGCAGCTCGATGCCGAATTGCCGCAACTGTTCCAATTGCTCAGGCGCAATGGCGGGCAGGCCTTGTATCGTCACGGAGGTTTCCCACTGGCCCGGTTTGATCTGGTCGATGGCAAGCGCGGGCAAGGGGCTGAGGAACAGGGAGTACAAACATAATCTTGCAATGCGGTTGGGCATGGGCTGGCGTGGTGTCGACAATAGTGGGACAAGTATAACACCCGGGAGCCGGCCGCCTGGAATCGAGCGAAGCAAGCAAGAAAAGTGCGCAGCCTTTACAGGCCGGAAATGCATTATGGTGATTTAAAATATGCTGACCGATGGCCGCAGCATGCCAAGCCTTGAAATTATCCAATCTTATGCGAGGACCCCTATGAAGCCCTACGTCGTCTTGTTCATGCTAATTGCTGTTTTCCAAGTGCTTCCAGCCAATGCCGGGGAGAAAAGCTGTATCGCGGAGGCGGGCAAACGCCACGCCGAGATGCTGGTGAAATGGTGCAGGAACGTCAGCCCCGCGACGCATCCGCCGTGCAATGCGGCGAATAGCTGCGACTTGATCATTGATGAGATCAAACGCGGCTGTGCGTTCCTCAAGAGCGAGAAGAACCCGCCTTATTATTGTCGGCTGACGTATGCCGATAGCGATGAGTAAAGCATTTCGCTAGGGATGTTCCCTTGGCGGTGTCGGCATGAGAATCGTGCATAGTCCCAGGCTGATCAGGGTTACCAGGGCAGGGAGTGTATAATAACCATGTTGTAATATTGGTTAATTGGCAGCCGGTGATGTGCCGGGCCTTGCCGTGCAACTTCTTTGTTTAATCCAGAAGCGAGTCAAAATGAGTGAATTACCTAATTGTCCCCAATGCAGTTCCAGCTACACCTACCAGGATGGCGGCCTATTCATCTGCCCGGAATGTGCGCATGAGTGGACGACCGACAGCGAAGAGGCGACGGGCAGCGATTTCATCGTCAAGGACGCCAACGGCAACCTGCTGCAGGACGGCGACACCATTACCGTGATCAAGGACCTCAAAGTCAAGGGCTCCTCGCTGGTGGTCAAGGTAGGCACCAAGGTCAAGAACATCCGCCTGGTGGATAGCGACCACAACATCGACTGCAAAATTGACGGCATCGGCGCGATGAAGCTGAAATCGGAGTTCGTGAAAAAGGCCTGAGCCATGAACGACATCAGCTTCGAGGATTTTCTCAAGGTGGAATTGCGCGTGGGCGAAGTGGTTGCCGCCGAGATATTCGCGGCAGCCCGCAAGCCCGCCTACATATTGCATATTGATTTCGGCCCGGAAATAGGGATATTGAAATCCAGTGCCCAAATTACTGTGCATTACCAGCCGGATGAATTGATCGGCAAGCAGGTAGTGGCGGTGGTGAATTTTCCTGCAAAGCAGATCGGTCCTATTCAGTCGCAATGCCTGGTGACTGGGTTCCATGATGAGAATGATGCAGTGGCTTTGTGCGTGCCGGATAAATTGGTGCCTAAGGGGACGAGGCTGCTTTAGATATGGATTGAAGGTGTTGTTGTTGCGTTACGGTAAATTCCAAGTAAGTTTTAGCTTTCACGATATAACTTGAGCTAAAAGTCATCTGCTAAATTGTAGGCAAGCTAAATTTTGGATATCACGCCTATTATGTTGAAATGATTAACATAGTAATTGACTTCGGCCTCAATGCTTCAATACTATCTGGCTACCTCAATATAATTAGCTATCCCATAAAGAGCCAACCATGCCATCTTTAGACTTTGAAGCCGAGAAGACTCTATTTCGTGAATTTCACACTTCGAGCCACAAACTACTTGAGGATGCGAAAGATTCCTTTGTTGCATTAATCAACGCATTATTGATTCACGCTGGATCAATTGCCGTTTCAAAAATAGATGGCCGTGTCAAAGATCGCGAGGAGTGCATAAAGAAGTTCAACTTGAAATACAGAACGACTCTTGAGTCTAGTTCGACACCGTACAGCATACGTGACTGCGTCACCGATTTGATAGGACTAAGGGTTGTTTGTCTGTATGAAGACGACATTGAAAAGATTGAGCAGTGTTTATCAAGTCATTTCACGGTTGTAGATAAGACCGACAAGATATCACAAGTAGAGAATACAGAGGGTTCTTTCGGATATAAGGGATTACATCTTGACTTAAGGCTTAACGAAAGCAGAAAGATACTGCCCGAGTACAGCAAGTATTCAGAATTCACGTTTGAGGTGCAGATCAGAACAATTATTCAGGACTCCTGGAGTGTTCTAGACCATAAAATTAAGTATAAAAAGTCTATTCCAACCAGATTGAAGCGTCGAATTAATACGTTAGCCGCACTTTTTGAGCTTGCAGACCGAGAGTTTCGAGAAATTCGAGATTCAACGGTTGAAGAGATCGAGAAAGAAGAAATATCTGAAGCTGCTCTTCAGCAAGAAACTGACGAGAGCCAAGATTCACCAACCCAAGAAAAATTTCATTACTCAAGATTAAATGTATTTAGCTTTCTGAAGATAGCGAAGCATTTTTTTAATGGTTTTGAGTTTGAGGCGCATAAGGTTGACGGTTTTACGCAAGAAATTATCAATATGAAGCCAGATATCAGCAGAGGGAAGTTTAACTTCTATGTGAGAGAGAATATCGCAAAAGTTAAGCGTTATCAGTCTTGGTTTGAGGATAATAATCAGAATGACAATTTAAACCCTTACACAGTTATCCGCCACTGTCTTTACCTCGGCGACAAAGAAATATTTGCCAATATTCTCACAAATGTTGCAAAGGAAAGCTTCAATCAATGGCTGAGCGACAATGGCTAGAGATGAGAAGTAAGAAAAACCTTAATAAACCGCTCGCTCGGATGCGACATGCTTAGGTCTTGGTATTGAAGCAGCAAAGACCTCTCATAAGAAGTTGAACTCAACACGAGGAGCATTTTTATGGAAACACAACAACTGCATCGAGGTCGTCTGATTGACCATATTCAGTTGGTAGTGCAAGACCTTTCTGCCAGCCAAGCCTTTTATGCCGCTGTTCTTGCTTCTCTGAATGTCCCGATGGGCGGCACTGGTGACGGTTTTTTCTGGGCCGATGAGCTGTTTGTAACGTCTATTGCTAGCCCAGCCGCGCTGGGAGCCTTAACCGGTCGCCATCACTTAGCGTTTCAAGCGCAGGATCGAGCGATGGTCGACAGCTTTTATAAGGCCGCGCTTGCGCATGGCGGCAAGGATAACGGTGCTCCTGGGGAGCGTGCTTATCATCCGGGTTACTACGCTGCTTTCGTCTTAGATCCAGACGGTAATAATATCGAAGCTGTTTATCATGGTGAGGCGATTCGAAGCTCGGCCTCTGTGGTGATTACTTTCTAACCATGATCTATCAACGAAATAGCTAATCCAGAACAAAAATGCCGCATTCAGCGGCATTTTTTATTTCATTGGGATGCTTTAGCACTGCCAGCGCAACGCGGCAGTGTGCACCGGGCTGTCCCAATGCTGCCTGATTTCATCATCAAGCAGGGTGACTGTGATGGAGGCACCCGCCATATCGAGGGCGGTGGTGTAGTTGCCTACCAGTGATCGGCTGATGACCAGGCCATGCGCTTGCAGCAGCTTAGATGCGCTGTTGTAGAGCAGGTATAGCTCCATGAGCGGGGTGGCGGCGAAGCCGTTGATCAATAGCAGAACCTCGCTGCCCGGCGTCGGCTTGAGGTCTTCCAGGATGGCGGCGACCAGGTCTGCGACGATGGCGTCTGCGTTTCTCATCGCTTCGCGCCTGCGTCCAGGCTCGCCGTGGATGCCGACGCCTATTTCCAGTTCTGTTTCGTCAATATCGAAAGTAGGCCTGCCTGCTGCGGGCACGGTGCAGCTGGTGAGGGCGACGCCCATCGAGGCGGTGCGGCTGTTGACCTTGTCACCGAGCGCCTTGCAAGCGGCGAGGTCGGCTCCGGTCTCAGCCAGGCTGCCCACGACCTTCTCCACGATCACGGTGCCTGTCACGCCGCGGCGGCCGGTGGTGTAGGTGGAGTTCTCCACCGCGACGTCGTCGCTGGTGAGCACGGTAGCGTTTTCGAACGGCAGCATCTCGGCTGCCATCTCGAAGTTCATCACGTCACCCGCGTAGTTCTTGACGATGAACAGCACACCCTTGCCGGCATGCACGGCCTCGGCCGCTGCCAGCATCTGGTCGGGGGAAGGGGAGGTGAACACATGGCCGGGGCAGGCGGCATCCAGCATGCCGTAACCGATATAGCCGCTGTGCAGCGGCTCATGGCCCGAGCCGCCGCCGGAGATGATGGCGACCTTGTTTTCTGCTTTTTCCCTGCGGGTAAGGAAGTGCGGTGCCAGGTTGAGGCTGACGATATCCGCATGCGCCGCAGCAAAGCCGCTCAGGCTTTCGGTGAGGATGTCGTCGACGTTGTTGATGAATTTTTTCATGTTTTTCTCTCCTCCTTTGCGCTGGCTTCAGGAAGTCTGGTGCTGTTTTGCCAGTTCGGTAATGGTGTGGATGATGATCTGGCTGCTGCGCGCACCGGGATCGATATGGCCGATGGCGCGTTCGCCGAGGAAGGCGGCGCGGCCTTTGGTGGCGATCATGTCCCTGGTGGATAGCATGCCTTGTTCTGCGGCCTGCTGGAGGGCGTCGAATACCTGGACCGGGCCAGCGTTCGCTGCTGTGAGGCGGCTGAAAGTGTCCGCTACCGGGATCAGGGTATCCAGCATGGTTTTCTCGCCTGCATCGGCCTTGCCGCGCTGCTTGATGGCCTCGACACTGGCATGGAAAGCGGCGGCGATTTCGGCCAGGCTGCTGATGTCGCCGGCTTTTTCCACCTTGGCCATGGTCATGAAGAAGGTCGCGATCAGCGGGCCTGAGGCGCCGCCTATGGTGGAAAGCAATTTCATGCCGATGCGTTGCAACGCGTCGGCAGGCGGCAGCGGCGCGAGCTCCTCACGCATGGCGAGCAGGGCGGCGCAGCCGCGTTTGAGGTTGATGAAGTGGTCGCCGTCGCCGATCTCGCGGTCCAGCGACTCCAGTTCGGCCTCGCTGTTGAGTACGGCCTCATTGACCGCGGCGATGGCTTCAAGGATGAATTCGGTTCTCATTTAAATATTTCCAGGCCTCTTCCAGATTTCTTCCACCTGGCCGTTGTCGGCCACGAATACGGCATCGGCAAGCTCCTCGAACACGCCATGCTCGACTATGCCCGGAATGTCGTTGAGCAGCTGGTTGAGCTCATCGCTCTTGAAGGTTTTCGGCAGCGCAAGCTCCAGCACCAGGCTACCGTGCGAGGTGATGGCCCAGCCGTCCTTGGCGGCATTTTCCCGCAGGCTGCTTGCGACGCCGAGTTGTTGCAATGAGGCCTGGACCAGTTGCCAGGCAAATGGGATGACTTCTACCGGGATGGGGAATTTCTCGCCCAGGTGGCCCACCAGCTTGCTTTTGTCGACCAGCACGATGAAGCGCTCGCTGGCGCGGGCCAGCAGTTTTTCGCGCACGAGGTCGTAGCCGCGCCCCTTGAGCAGGGCGAGGTTGGTGGTGACTTCATCGGCGCCGTCCACGTAGAGGTCAAGTTTATTGAGGTGTTCCAGCGCTACCAACGGCAAGTCTTGCTCCTGCGCCTTGATGGTGCTGGCTACCGAGCTGGCGGCTGCGGTGATACGCAGGCCTTCCTCGCGGTGGCGGCGCGCGAGCTCCTCGATAAAGTAATTGGCTGTGGAGCCGGTGCCCAGGCCCACTACCATGCCATCTTGAACATGGCTTGCCGCCTGGATGGCGACTAGCTGTTTGTCGTTCATCGGGTTTCTCCTCCGGGTTACGCTGGCGTTTTTGCACGGGCTTTAACTTGCTGTTCGGGTAAAATGCTCTGCATCTCAAGTCCCGTGCGATTTTTCATGACATTTAAACATATCACTTCCCGCGATAACAGCCTGTTCAAGCAATTGAAGAAACTGGCCGACAATGCGCGGGAGCGGCGCAAGAACAATGAAACCTTGCTGGACGGGGCGCATTTGCTCACGGCCTATATCGAGCGTTTCGGCATGCCGAAACTGCTGGTGATTGCGGAGGGCGAATCCACCAACGAGGTGGTCGGCCTGTTGCAGGAGCTTTCCGATGTGCCGACGGTGATGTTCACGACCTTGATGTTCGCCGAACTGTCGCCTGTGGCGACGCCGACCGGGATTCTTGCGCTGGTGGATATTCCGCAGCTGCCGGTGCCCGAGCAGCCGGATTTCCTCTTGATGCTGGAAGATATCCAGGACCCGGGCAACCTGGGTAGCATGCTGCGTTCCGCGGCTGCGGCCGGGGTCGAGGGGGTCTACTTGTCCCTGGGATGTACGGATGCCTGGTCGCCCAAGGCCTTGCGCGGCGGACAGGGGGCGCAATTCGTATTGCCGATTGTCGAGCGCGCCGATCTGGCGCAGGCGGCGCAGGCATTCGTCGGACAGACGCTGGCGACTACGCTGGTGGGGGAGCCGCTCTACGGCATGGATTTGCAACAGCCGACGGCGTTCGTGATCGGCAATGAGGGAGCCGGTTTGAGCGAGGCGCTGATTGCCGCCGCCACCCGCCAGGTGAGTATTCCCATGGCCGGGAAGGTGGAGTCTTTGAACGCCGCGGCGGCAACTGCGGTATGCCTGTTTGAGCGCAGCCGCCAGAAGGCGGCGCATAGTTAGGATAGCCCGGCTAGTGGCGGACGTTGTTGCCGGGCAGAACGATTTCCGCGGTGAATAGTTGCTCGGCATCCACCTGGTCGAAGTGATATTCCGCGTTGCAGAAGTCGCAGTTGATATCAATGGTGTGTTGCTCGGCCAGGATGTCGGCGACTTCCTCTTCCCCCAGCATGCGCAGCATGTTGCCCACGCTCTCGCGCGAACAGCTGCAATGGAACTTGATGGCTTGTTCCTTGAACAGCCGCACGTCTTCTTCGTTGAACAGGCGCTTGATCAATGACACCGCGGCGAGGTCGAGCAGTTCTTCGTCCTGCACCGTATCCGCCAGCATGGTGATGCGGTTCCAGGCATCGGGGTCGGCATTATCGGGCTGGTCGGGCAGCTTCTGCACCAGCATGCCTGCTGCGCTCTTGCCGTTGCAGGCGAGCCACATGCGGGTATCGATCTGTTCCGAGCGCTGCATGTAGTTCTGCAGTATTTCGGCGATGCTGGCGCCCTCGACCGGCACAATGCCCTGGTAAGCCTGGCCGCCGTCGCGCGGATCCAGCGTGATGACGAAATGACCGTCGCTGACCATCTCGCTGAAGCTCATTCCGCCGAGTTCTTCCGACCATTTTGCCGTGGCGCGTATGCCGAGGTCCGAAGTGCATTCCACCACCAGCAGCTTCAAGGGCCCTTTGCCCTGCACCTGCAGCACCAATGCGCCGCCTTGCAGCTTGAGCGTGGCGGCCAGCAAGACGCTCGCAGCCATGAGCTCGCCCAGCGTCTGGCTCAGGACGGAAGGGAAGTCATGGTGTTGCAATGCCTGGCTGAAGCTTTCGTCCAGGTGGACTATATTGCCGCGCACGGAAGTACTTTCAAACAGGAAGCGGTGCAGTTGGTCACTGATTTGCATGGAATCCCAAGGCGTGATGGAAGTTGCTGATGAGCGACAATGATACCACCGCGAGGGGCCGGAATCAGGGCCGGATGCAGCGTAGGGAAGTAGTCCGGTTTTAAAATTATGATTTATCTATATAATTTGGCAATAAGAAAAATAAGCAGCAGAACCTAGTGAAAAAAATCATTCGATTCTTCAATATGCGCCAGCTAGCCGTTGTCCTGATCATCGTGATTGTGCCACTGTTCGCCTGGCTGTCGGTCAAGGCCAACGACGAGCTGATCAATTCGCGGGCGTGGCTCGAGCATACCTACAACGTGCTGCAGGCCCTGCATGACGTACGGGGTGAGCTGGACACGCTGGAAATCGGCCGCAAGGGCTACTTCATCCGCCGCCATGCCGAGCATTTGATGCAGATCAGCCAAGTACGCCATAACGTGCCAGCCAAGCTTGACGTGCTGCGAGGCATGACGGCTGACAATGCCTACCAGCAGGAACGCTTATCCCAACTCCAGGAGGCGCTTGGCCTCCTACTCGAGGAGACCGCCGGCAATATTGCCGATCTCGATGCGCAAAACATTCCTTATGTCGAATACAGCGACAAGGCGATCCCCTTGTTCGAGCGTGCGCGCGTGGCGCTGGGGGAAATGCACGCCCATGAGGACGCCTTGCTGAAAAGCCGCCTCTCCAACAGCGCCAGCAAGCAGTTGAACCTGGACATGGTGCTGCTGTTCATGGGCGTGAGTTTCCTGGCCCTGCTTGGATTCGTGCTGACGAATATGTACCGGGAGCTCCGCCAGCGCCGCAAGGTGGAGGCCGGCTTGCTCAAGAGCCAGATCCAGAACCAGCTGACGGTGCACAACCTGTCGCTGATGGGGGAGCTGAGCAGCCTGTTGCAAGCCTGTACCAGCATTGATGAGTCCCTGGACGTCATCCGCCAATTTGCCGTGCAATTGCTCAATGTCGATGCCGGCGCCATCTACCTGTACCGCGAATCGCGCAACCAGGTCGAGGAAAAAGCGAGTTGGGGCGGCACCCTGAAAAGTGCCCCGATTTTCCAGCCGGACGATTGCTGGGCGCTGCGCCGTGGCGAACCCCATGCCGCCGGGGGGCAGCATGATTCATTGCCATGCCGCCACCAGCAGGATGCCGAGGGCGTGTACAGCCTGTGCATCCCGGTTGTGGCGCAAGGGAACGTGCTTGGCGTATTGCACCTGGAGAAACATCAGGGAGAGCCGCTGGAAGAGGTGCAGCGCAAGCTGGCTGTTACCCTTGCCAGCCAGGTCGCCCTGGCCATGGCGAGCATGAAAATGCAGGAGACGTTGCGCAACCTGTCGGTGCGCGACCCGCTCACCGGCCTGTTCAACCGCAGGTATATGGAGGAGTCTCTGCAGCGCGAGCTCGCGATCGCCCAGCGCAAGCAGCGTCCCCTGGGGGTGGTGATCCTCGACCTGGACCATTTCAAGACCTTCAACGATAACTTTGGCCATGATGCGGGCGATTTCCTGTTGCGGGAGATCGGCGCGCTGCTGGTGTCGAACTCGCGATCCAGCGATATTGTCTGCCGCTTCGGCGGCGAGGAGTTTGTGCTGATCTTCCCGGAAACTAATGCCGCGATCGTCATGGAGCGCACGGAGCATTTGCGCCAGGTGATTTTTGCCCTACAGCTGCAGCATTTCGGACGCTCGCTCGGCCAAGTCTCCGCCTCGTTCGGGCTGGCCTTCTTCCCGGACCATGCGCACACCGGGGAGGAGTTGCTCAGGCTGGCCGACAAGGCGCTCTACCGTGCCAAGGCCGCCGGCCGCAACCGACTGGAAGCGGCATTGGGCGCTACAGACCTGCCTAAACCTTGACGGCGCGCTGGCGCGGGATATTGCCCGGCTGCCAGTGCTGCAAGGCCCATTGCCATAACGCGGCATGGGTATCCCGGCGTAGCGCCTCAGGCGGCTGTTGGCCGAGGAATGCCAAGGCCTGCCAGAGGTCTCCAGGCTTGTCGCGGCTGTCCAGCGCCTGTGCCAGCGTCTGCTTGCTGAGCTTTTCCCCTGTCGCGTTAGTTGCGACGGGTACGTGCAGGTAGGCGGGAGTGGCGTAACCTAGCGCCTGCTGCAGGAAAATCTGCCTCGGCGTGGAGTCCAATAGGTCGGCGCCGCGTACGACATGCGTGATGCCTTGCATCTCGTCGTCCACGACTACCGCGAGCTGGTAGGCAAACAGGCCGTCGGCACGCTTGAGGACGAAATCCCCGATATCGCGCGACAGCACCTGGCTGATTTCCCCTTGTACCGCATCTTGGAAGCTGACGGCGCTGCCGCCCACCTTGATGCGCCATGCGCGTGGGCTTTTGCCAGCGGCCAGGCCGTGGCGGCAGGTGCCCGGGTATACCAGACCGTCGATGCCATGTATGGCCGAATCTGCGATTTCCTTGCGCGAGCAGCCGCACGGATAGAGCAGGCCGCCAGAGGCCAGCTGCTGCAAGGCATCCTGGTAATACATATCGCGCTGGCTTTGGTATAGCACTTCGCCATCCCATTCAAAGCCGTACTCCTCCAACGTCCGCAGGATCAAGCCGGCAGCGCCGGGCATTTGCCTGGGCAGGTCCAGGTCCTCGATGCGCACCAGCCATTCGCCTTGCCTGCTGCGCGCGTCCAGATAGCTTGCGACTGCGGCAATCAGGGAGCCAATATGCAAGGGCCCGGTGGGAGAGGGGGCAAAGCGCCCCCTGGGCTTGGGAGTCTGTGCCACGGCGGCAGGCCCTAGTACAGGGGATTGGACGGCACAGGCTGCAGGTAGGGCGGGATGTGCCAGCTTTGCAGGTGACGGCCCAGCATGACCAGCTCGCAGGAAAGGCGGTCGCTGCCGCGCGCGCTGACCTCGAAGTGATAGGTGCGCCGCAACTGCATGCGTCCGCGGCTGTTGCGGCCGAACCAGACCTTGCTGCAGGAAACGGTTTCGTCCAGCAGTTGCAGGTTCCAGCGTTCCGCCAGCTCCCGTCCGCAGGCAATGGCTTGTTCGCGGCTGGCGATGCTGTCTATCCAGTACCAGGCGCCGATGACGGCAATGATGAGCAAATAGAGTTCCATTATGGCTTCAGTGGGTCGGGTTCTTCTTCGGGTTCGTCTTCATGCAGCGAGAGTGTGTCGATGCGCGCGCTGTTGTCTTCTGCGGCGGCATGCTTGCCGTGCAGCTTGAAGCGCAGGCGCAGCTCGTTGTAGGAGTCGGCGTTGCGCAATGCGTCCTCTTCCGTGATGCGGCCTTCCTCACATAGCGTGAACAACGCCTGGTCAAAGGTCTGCATGCCGAGTTCTACGGATTTTGCCATGGCATCCTTGATCATGCCGGTTTCTCCCTTGAGGATGAGGTCGGCGACCAAGGGCGAATTGAGCAAGATTTCAATCGCGGCGCAGCGTCCGCCGCCTTTCTTCGGCACCAGGCGCTGCGAGATAAATCCGCGCAGGTTGAGCGAGAGGTCCATATGCAGCTGCGCATGCCGTTCTTCCGGGAAGAAGTTGATGATGCGGTCTATGGCCTGGTTGGCGCTGTTGGCGTGCAGGGTCGCCATGCACAGGTGGCCGGTCTCGGCGAACGCCAGGGCGAACTCCATGGTTTCGCGGTCGCGGATTTCGCCAATGAGGATGACGTCCGGCGCCTGCCGTAAGGTGTTCTTGAGCGCGCTGAACCAATCGTTGGTGTCGCGCCCGACCTCGCGGTGCGTGATCAAGCAGTTCTTGCTCGCATGTACATACTCCACCGGGTCTTCCACGGTAATGATATGCCCGTGGCTGTTTTCGTTGCGGTAGTCGATCAAGGCCGCGAGGGTGGTGGACTTGCCCGAGCCGGTGCCGCCGACGAGGATCACCAGGCCGCGCTTGGCCGAGATGACTTCCTTGAGCACGGGCGGCAGGCCGAGGTCGTCGAAGCGCGGAATCTGCGTGGTGATGGTGCGCAGCACCATGCCGACCTTTTCCTGCTGGATGAAGACATTGACGCGGAAGCGGCCGATCTCCTTGGGCCAGATGGCGAAATTGCATTCCTTGCTCTGCTCGAACTCCAACCGCTGCTTTTCGCTCATGAGCGCGTAGGCGAAGGCCTTGGTGTGCTCGCCGCTCAGTTTCTGCTGGGTGACCGGCGTCATCTTGCCGTCTATCTTCATCGCGGGCGGAAAGTCCGCGGAGATGAACAAGTCGGACGCCTTCTTCTCCAGCATGGAGCGCAGTAGCGTGTGCATATAGGCCAGAGCCTGTTCCTGATTCATGCCAAATCCAATCCGGGATGCGGGTTAAAAGGGCCTTAAATAGCCGATGGGCAGATGCCATATTAAATGAGGTTAAACGCCGCTGTCATTATGTCCGGCTCCGGTTGCGTTGTCTTGATTGCTCAGGGCGGCTAACACACCTCGGCGAAGCGTTCCTGGCAAGGCAGGGCAGCAACGCCAGGAGTGGTTTGTTAGCCGCTATGCCAGCCGCGCCTGGGAAATTAAGCACGCATGGCGCTTATATGGGGTCATGGATTCTTACACTCAAGAGCCTAAATTTAATTTGGCGGATGCCGCTAATATGCTTACACTGCCATGGCGTTTCCATTGGAAACTGTTTTCTGAATTGACCGCAAGCGAGTTGTACCAAGTCCATGAACGATATCCGCGAACGCGAGGCCATGAATGCCTATCTCAAGCTGCTCAAGAACAAGGGAGTCGACAATGAGGGACTGATGCAGCGGGAGCACTGGCTTCTCGCGCTGGTGCCTGCCATTGCGGGGCAGCCGGCGGACGGCCTGATCTACCGTGAAGCCGTTGAGCACCTGCTGACCGAAGTCGAGCGCGAGCAATGGCCGTTCTTCCTTTCCGTGGTGCGCGAGTACTACCATTTCTGGAATCACGACATCAAGGCGATTGCGGCCTTGAACGCTGGGCAGGAGTTCGAGCTCAACCCGACCAAGTGGCAGCCTGTCGAGCAAGACCTCAAGACGCTGTGGCAGCGCCTGGACAGCGAGAAGTTCGGCGTAGCCGACACCTGGCCGCTCAAGGCCTATAGCCATGCATTGCGCCAGGAGGGGGCGGACCAGGCATTGGTCGATACCCGGATGCGGCTGGTCAAGCTGCTGTTGCTCAAGCTGCGGGATGCGCCCGAACGCGACCATAAGGTATATCGCCAGGCGGTGAACGCCACGGTCGGCATTTTCACCATGAAGCCTACCCAGCGGTTGTTTCTTGCCGTGGTGCGCGAGTTCTATTATTTCTGGATCGGTGACCCGGACGCGGTCAGCCACATCCAGATCGAGCGCGCGGACAATATCGCCTGAGAGGGCAGCCTAGCTGTACTTTTCCGGCGACCGTGTTTTCGCATGCGCCGCGCTACTTATTTCAATGAGTCGAGCTTGCGCTCCAGCTGCTCGCAAATGGTCTTGAGTATCTTGATGCGGGCATATTTCTTGTCGTTGGATTCGACTAGGGTCCAAGGCGCCTGCTCCGTGCTGGTGCGGTCTATCATGTCGCAGACGGCGCGCTGGTAATCGTCCCATTTCTCACGGTTGCGCCAGTCTTCCTTCGTGATCTTGTAGCGTTTGAATGCGGTGTCCTCCCTGGCCTTGAAACGGGCCAGCTGCTCTTCCTGGTCGATATGCAGCCAGAATTTCACTAGCACGATGTCGTGGCTGACCAATTGTTCCTCGAAGTCGTTGATTTCCGCATAGGCGCGCATCCAGTCCTGCGTGCTGCAAAACCCTTCCACTCGTTCCACCAGCACGCGGCCGTACCAGGTGCGGTCGAAGATCGTGACGCGCCCGCGTCTGGGCAACTGGCGCCAGAAGCGCCATAGGTAGGGCTGGGCGTTTTCCTCGTCCGAGGGCGCCGAGATCGGTACGACGCTATAAGTCCGGGCGTCCATGGCCTGGGTGACGCGGCGGATGGCGCCGCCCTTGCCGGCAGCGTCGACGCCCTCGAACGCGATGATCACCGAAATCTGCTGGAATTTTTCATGGCGGGTGAGCAGGTTGAGCTTGCCTTGGTACTCCTCCAAGCGCTCTTCATAATCGTCCTTGTCCAGGGATTTTCCCAGGTCCAATGTGTTCAGCACATTGAGGCCGTCCGCCGCCGTTAATGCTAGCGCGGGGGCTGCCGCTTTGCGGGGAGGGGGAGCCTTGCTATCCAGGCGGTTGCGTATGGTTTCCAACAGGTATTTGCCCGTGGTCAGGCTGCGGTAATTGGCGTTGAAGCCTTCGATGACCAGCCAGGGCGCGTTGGCGGTACTGGTCTCGCGCAGGATATGGCCAGTGAGGGTACGGAATTCGTCATAGTGCTTGAGGTGCTGCTTGTCCTGTTCGGTGACGCGCCAACGGGTCTTGGGATTGGCTTCCAGCTCGGCAATCCGGGTTTTCTGTTGTTTTTTGGAAAGATGGAACCAGAGCTTGATGACGAGCGCGCCTTCGTCCGTGAGCATGCGCTCGAAGCGCACAATGTCGCTGAGGTGGCTGTCGAGCTTCTTGCGCAGTTTTCCGTCCGAGAGGTTTTCCAGAATGGGCGCGGTATACCATGAGCCGAAGAAAATCCCGATTTTGCCCTTGGGCGGCAGCTCGCGCCAGAAGCGCCACATGCGGGGGCGCTCCGCCTCATCTTCCGTGGCGGGACCGAAGGCGCAAGTATGGATCAGGCGCGGGTCCATCCACTCGTTGAGCAGGTTGGCGGTTTCTCCCTTGCCCGCGCCATCCACGCCGCCGATCAGGATCAGGACGGGGAAGGCCTTGGATTCCGCCAGGTCGAACTGCAGGTCGAGCAGCGCCTCGCGCAAGGCGGGCACTTCCTTTTTATAAAGGTCGTCGTCGATGCTGTGGCCGAGCTCGGCGGATTCAAACATGGCAGGTTTCCTGGAAGGCGTTGTTAGTTGGTGTTGATTCATGGTGCAGAGTTTCAGGGCAAGTGTCAAAGCTCCTGCTGTATTTGAACGGCATTGGTGCAATGCACAGTATGCAGTTCATCTTTGGTGCGTTTCTGTCTATGGAGCTTTATAAAACCTTTTAAAAACAATGAAATGTTGAGTGGCGCGGTTTTTGCTAATTATCTCCCGCGATAAAAATAAACGGAGGAGATGACATGGACTCAACACAGTCGGGAAATGACGTGTTTTTCATATTGCTGGGCGCCATTATGGTGCTCGCCATGCACGCGGGGTTTGCCTTCCTGGAGGTGGGTACCGTGCGCCGCAAAAACCAGGTCAACGCCCTGGTCAAGATCATGGTGGATTTCTCGGTATCCACCATCGCCTATTTTTTCATCGGGTATGGCGTGGCCTACGGCGTGGGCTTCCTGCAAGGGGCGGAAGCGCTTTCTGCGCACCACGGGTATGAGCTGGTAAAGTTCTTTTTCCTGCTGACGTTTGCCGCCGCCATCCCTGCCATCATTTCCGGGGGCATTGCCGAGCGGGCCAAATTCAATCCCCAGATCGCCGCGACCTTTGTTATCGTCGGCGTGGTATACCCCTTCTTCGAGGGTATCGCCTGGAACGGCCATTTCGGTTTCCAAGACTGGCTGGAAGCGGCTTTCGGCGCTCCCTACCACGACTTTGCCGGCTCTGTCGTCGTGCATGCGATGGGCGGATGGATCGCGCTGGCGGCCGTATTGCTCCTTGGCCCTCGCATCGGCCGCTACAGCAAGGACGGCAGGCTGCATGCCTTCCCGCCGTCCAGCATTCCCTTCCTGGCGCTGGGCGCCTGGATACTCACGGTCGGCTGGTTCGGCTTCAACGTCATGTCCGCCCAGACCGTGGATGCGGTGACCGGTTTGGTAGCGCTCAATTCATTGATGGCCATGGTCGGCGGCACGCTCGCGGCATTGCTTGCGGGCAAGAACGACCCCGGCTTCGTGCATAACGGCCCGTTGGCAGGCCTGGTGGCGATTTGCGCGGGCTCGGACGTGGTCAACCCCTTGGGGGCATTGGTGATCGGGCTGGTGGCGGGCGCGGTGTTCGTCTGGACTTTTACCTTGACGCAGAACCGCTGGAAGATTGACGACGTGCTCGGCGTCTGGCCCCTGCACGGCATCTGCGGCGCCTGGGGCGGCATTGCGGCCGGCATCTTCGGCGCAACTGCGCTGGGCGGCATGGGCGGCGTCAGCTTGGTGTCGCAACTGCTGGGCACGGCATTGGGCCTGGCCGTTGCGCTGGCAGGCGGTTTCGCGGTTTACGGCGTATTGAAACTGCTGGTCGGGTTGCGTCTGGACGCTGAACAGGAATACGACGGCGCCGACCTTTCCATCCATAAAATTGCAGCTACGCCTAACTTGGCTGCAGGGCAGGATGAGTAGGCGTCCTTAATATTGAATGCATCACATGCTTTGCTGCAAGCTGTCGTGACCACTTGCAGCGGCAGGAGGGGACGATGCCTGGCGCCGGCATTGTGTCGGCGTGCATGACATGATCCTCTTGAACGCGGTGCTGAACGCGCTCTCGGATTCGTATCCCAGTGAGAAGGCGATCGAGGAAACGCTCTCGTTGCCGGAGCGTAGGCGGTCTGCCGCCAGCAGCATGCGCCAGCGCGTCAAATAGTCCATGGCGGTGCTGCCTACCAACGCCTTGAACCGTTGCGCAAACACGGTGCGCGACACGCCTGCAACCCGCGCCAGCTCTTCCAGCGTCCAATGCCGGGCAGGCTCGGCATGCATGGCGCCTATCGCAGGGCTGATCTGCCGGTCGGTCAATGCGAGGAACCACCCCTGTGGCAATTCGCTGGAAGTCACCAGGAACAGCCGGAGCACCTGGACCAGCATCAGGTGCGCCAGATGAGTGGACATCAGTACCCCACCCGGTTGCGCGTGGCGCAATTCCGAGGCAAGTTGATCAAGAGACCACCGCAAGACCTCCGCCTGGCTTGATGCCTTGGGGATATTGATGATGGGCGGCAGCGCATCGAACAGGGCGGCGGCGTGATTGCCGGAAAAGGCAAAGCGCCCGCTGATGAGAAACATCTCCCCACCGCCGTTATGGACGGCAATTCCGTGACGAGAGACGGCCTCCATGATGTGCCCGCCGTCTTCCGGGGGCAATTGCGGGTCTGTTGACAATATGACGCGGCGTTTGCTGTTCAGCAAAAAGCAGTCGCCCTCCTCGAAGCGGACCGGGTATTCCAAATCCTCCGTGATGCCCCAGCAAGCGCCTTTTACTATCGCCGTGAACTTGATTCCGTCATGAGGCGGAAAACTAAAAGACCAATCTCCGGCAGCATCGAAACCTGCATAGAATTGCCCGCGAGGTTTTAGGAGCGATAGTACGTCAGAAAGAGGATCCATCACCAAGGCCGTACTGATGAAAAAGGAATGGGTACTTTAAAGCATGGTTCGTTCACGGGGCAAGAACTACAATTTTTCCCATGCAGGATGTTTTTTCTCATCCGCCGACTTTTGCAACGTTTTGGAGGCTTCCCCATGGCACAAACACAATCCGTTATCTTCAAGAACCGCGATTGGGAGGTTGCTGCTACGCTGCGCTTTCCCCATGGCTTCGGGTTCGATACCAGCAGGAAGTACCCGGCCATTGTCTGTGCCCACCCTATCAGCAGTTGCAAGGAGCAGACTGCGGGCAACGTCTATGGCGAAGCGCTGGCCCAGGCCGGCTTCATCACGCTGGCTTTCGACGCCTCAACCCAAGGCGCCAGCGGGGGCGAGCCGCGCTTCAGCGAAGATCCCGGCACCCGCGTCGAGGACTTTCGCTGTGCCGTGGACTACCTGGTGACGCTGCCGTACGTGGATGAAGAACGCATCGGCGTGCTGGGCGTGTGCGGTGGCGGCGGCTATGCCGTCAATGCCGCCATGACTGAGCGGCGCTTCAAGGCGGTGGGCACTGTTGTCGGCGCCAACTATGGCCGCCTGATGCGCGAAGGCGACATGACGCCCGATGCCGCCATCAAGACGCTGGACGCCATCGCCACGCAGCGTACCGCCGAAGCGCGCGGCGACGAGCCGCTGATCGTCGGCTACATCCCGAACTCCGAGGCAGAGCGTGCGAAAGCCGGGCTGGACAACATCGACATCGTTGAGGCCGTACAGTACTACACTACGCCGCGCGGCCAGCAGCCAGGCTCGCCCAATAAGCTGCGCTTTACCAGCACCGCCGCGGCCATGGGCTGGGACGCCTTCCACTTCGCCGAGGTATTATTGACCCAGCCGCTGCATATCGTCATCGGCAGCGTACCCGGCGCCTTCGGTTCCTATCGCGATGGTTTAGAGTTGTATGGCCGCGCGCGTTCGAGTCAGAAGAGCATCCAGGTCGTCGAGGGGGCAAGCCATTACGACTTGTACGATCAGCCAGAAGCTACCAGCCAGGCGCTGGCACAATTGGTGCCTTTCTACAAGAAACACCTGGTGGCGTAATGTCTGGATGACCTTGTCGCTCCAGTAATGCGCCTTGATGTGCTTTATTTTAACTGAGCAGGTTCCAAGCGCATTGGCAATGGGCTGCGTAGGGCTGGGCTAGGACTCTGTTGTCGTGCTATCTTCGGGTTGTTGCGGATTCCAGGTGTTTTATGCTCAGGCAGACCAAGATATTGTTGTGGCGCTTACTAGCCGTGATTGCGTTGATTCTCGGCGTGATCGGCGCGTTCCTGCCGATCATGCCCACGGTGCCGTTCGTGCTGCTGGCGGCGTGGGCGGGCGGTCATGGCTGGCCGCAACTCGAGCATTACCTGCTCAACCACCCCAAATACGGGCATCACATCCGAGATTGGCGCGAGCGCGGGGCGGTGTCGCGCAAGGCGAAATATATCGCGGTATTCATGATGTCGTGTAGCGCAACCGGGCTCTGGTTCTCGCCGGCGCCTTTATGGGCGAAATGGGGCGTCACCGTCACCATGGCGACCGTGGCAGTCTGGCTGTTGCTACGCCCGGAGCCTGTGCCCTGCAAGTAATGATGGCCAACAAAACCTTCCAGGCATTGCCCGACCTTGCCGCGCTCTTTGTACTGCCAGCGGCAGGGCAGCGAATTGCCAGGCTTGTCAGCTGCTCCGAGCCAGGGCTGCGCTGGTGCCGGCCCATGCTAGAATGCGGCCCATGTCGAAATTTCATGTCCTGATCCCGGCAGCCGGCACAGGTAGCCGTATGGGGTCCGAATTGCCCAAGCAATACTTGCCGTTGAACGGCAAGCCGCTCATCCATCATGCCTTGTCCCTTTTCTCAGCTGCGCCCCGCATCAGTGCCGTGCACGTCGTGATCGCGCCGGACGACCGGCTGTGGGCTCAATATAGCGCTACCGGACTGGATGCAAAGGTGTGCATCCATGCGCTGGGCGGCGCAACCCGTGCGGTCACGGTCTTGAACGGGCTGGAGGCGATTGCGCGCCAGGCGGCGGATGACGACTGGATATTGGTGCATGACGCGGCGCGGCCGGGATTGAGCATGGCATTGCTGGACCGTTTGCTGGACAGCGTGCAGGACGATGCCGTGGGCGGCCTGCTCGCGATCCCGCTTGCCGATACGCTCAAGCGCGCCGATGACGGGCAGCGCGTCGCCAATACGGAGCCCAGGGAAGGGTTGTGGCAGGCGCAGACGCCGCAGATGTTCCGTTACGCCTTGTTGAAACAGGCGTTGCGCCAGGCGGGCGGGGCCCCGACGGATGAAGCCCAGGCGGTGGAGGCGCTCGGCTACAGTCCCAAGCTGGTGCCCGGCGAGCTCAGGAACCTCAAGATTACCTATCCGCAGGATTTACAACTGGCAGAAGCGATTCTGCTTGCAGATGCCAAGGAGCAGAAAACATCATGATCAGAGTAGGAAACGGATTTGACGTGCATCAATTGGTGGAAGGGCGGCCATGCATTATCGGCGGGGTGGATATCCCCTTCGCCAAGGGCCTGAAGGGGCACTCCGATGCCGACGTGCTGCTGCATGCCGTCAGCGACGCCTTGCTCGGGGCGGCTGCATTGGGCGATATCGGCAAGCATTTCCCCGACACCGATGAGCGTTTCAAGGGGGCGGACTCGCGTGCCTTGCTGCGCCATGTCGTGGCCTTGCTCAGGGCCAGGCATTACAGCATCGTGAATATCGATGCGACGATTATCGCGGAAGCGCCCAAGATGGCGCCGTACATCGCGCAAATGATGCAGCATATCGCGGAGGACTGCGACATCCCGACGGATTGCGTGAACGTGAAGGCCACCACCAGCGAAAAGCTGGGCTTCACCGGGCGCGGCGAGGGCATTGCGGCGCAGGCGGTATGCCTGATCCAGCGTTACCAGATTTGAGTTGATTGCATATGCATGAAGAGCCCAGGGCATTTTCGCCTTGGGCTTTTTATTTGGGTGCGGACGTCGTGTGTTGTCTAGTTCCGCCGCTCTTCAGAAAAATAGGGATAGAGCAACGGCAGCAGCAACAGCGTGAACAGGGTGGCGGACACCAGCCCGCCCACAATCACCACGGCGAAGGGGCGCTGGGTTTCCGAGCCGATGCCGTGCGATAGCGCCGCCGGCAACAGGCCAAGGCCCGCCATCAGCGCCGTCATCATGATCGGGCGCAGGCGCGCCACCGCGCCTTCTACTACGGCTTGTTTCATGGCATGGCCTTCGCGCATCAGGTATTTGATCTGCTCGACCATGATGACGCCGTTCTGCACCGATACGCCCGCCAGCGCGATGAAGCCGACGGCCGCTGAGACTGACAGGTGCAGTCCCGCCAAGCCCAGTGCGGCCAAGCCGCCGATCAGGGTGAACGGGATCATTAGCAGCACCAGCAGGGCGTTCTTGACGGACTTGAACGCCATGAACAGCAGGATGAAGATTAGCATCAAGGACAACGGCACGATCACTTGCAGGCGCTTCATTGCGCGTTGCTGGTTCTCGAATTGGCCGCCCCAGGTGATGCTGTAGCCGGGGGGTAGTTTCACCTGTTGTTTTACCTTGCTCATCGCCTCGGCGACGAAGCTGCCCTGGTCGCGGTTGATGAGGTTGGCCTTGATCGCGACAATGCGTGAAACCCCTTCGCGGCTCACGCGCGAGGCGCCCTGCTTGATGCCGATGTCGGCGATCTCGTCCAGCGGGATGGTGCCGGCATTGCCTGGCAAGGCCACCGGCAGCTCGGCGATGTCATCCACGCCGTCGCGGTATTGCCTGTCCAGCCTGAGCGTCACGTCGAAACGCTGGTCGCCGTCGTAGAAGGTGTTGGCGGCATTGCCTGCCAGCGCTGTCTGGATCGTGGTGTTTACGTCGTTGACCTTCATGCCGTAACGCGCAAGCTTGGCGCGGTCCAGCGTGATGTCGAGCTCGGAGTTGCCGGAAATGCGGATCGCGGCGACGTCGGTCGCGCCTTGGATGCTGTTGAGCACATCCACGACCTGGTCCGCCTTGTCTTCCAGAATGGCGAGGTCCTGGCCGAATATCTTGACCGAGATTTCGCCTTTCACCCCCGATAGCGCTTCTTCCACGCTGTCCTGGATCACTTGCGAGAAGTTGGTGGGGATGCCGGGGATGGCGTGTATCTTGGCCGAGATGCTCTCGATCAGGGCTTCCTTGTTCTTGAAGCGCCATTCGTCATGCGGCTTGAGGTCGGCGAGGATTTCGATATTGTTGGGCCCCTTGGGGTCGGTGCCGTCATCGGGGCGGCCGACGTGGCTCACTACCAGGCGCACCTCGGGATAGCCCTGCAGGATGCCGCGGACGTGTTGTTCGACTTCCTTGGTCTTCATGAGGCTGGTGGAAGGCGGCAGGCTGATGGTGAGCCAGATGTTGCCTTCGTCCAGCTTGGGCAGGAACTCGGAGCCGAGCTTGGGCGCCAGCAATAGCGACACTGCCAGCAATGCGGCGGAAGCGCCCGCCAGCGGCCAGCGTATGCCGCCGGTTCTCAGCAACAGCGTGCGGTATCCTTCCTGCAGCCTATGCATCCAGGCGCTGTGCTTTTCCGCCATGTCCTCGCGGCGCATGGTGTAGGAAAGCAATGCCGGCACCAGGGTCAGCGTGAGCAGGATGGCGCCCAGCAATGCAAAACTGAGGGTGAAGGCCATGGGCGAGAAGATCTTGCCCTCCACGCGCTGGAAGGTGAAGATCGGCAGGAAGGCCAGGATGATGATGGCCTTGGAAAAGAGGATGGGGCGGCCCATTTCCACGGCGGTCTGGCGCAAGGTATGCAGGCGCCAGCCGTAACCGGCCTGTTGCGGCACTTTGTCGATTTGCGTAACCGCCAGTTTCACCATCAGGGCTTCGACCAGCACCACGGCGCTGTCGATGATGATGCCGAAGTCCACCGCACCCAGCGAGATCAGGTTGGCGGAGACCCCGCGGATATTCATGACCACGAAAGCGAACAGCAGCGACAGCGGGATCACTGAGGCGACGATGAGTGCGGCGCGCCAGTTGCGCAGGAACACGATCAGGATGGTGACGACGAGCAGGGCGCCGACGATGAGGTTTTCCGTCACGGTATGCACGGTATGCTGGATCAGCGTAGTGCGGTCGTAGAAGGGCGCGATGCTGACGCCGGGCGGCAGTTTGGCATTGATCTCATTGACTTTTTCGCGAAGCGCATCGATCACCTTGGCCGGGTTCTGGCCCTTGTTCATGATGACGATGCCTTCCACGACATCATCGCGGTCGTTGAAGGCCACGATCCCGGAGCGGGTATGGTCGCCGATTGCCACCTGGCCGATATCGCTCACCAGGATGGGCTTGCCGCCGCGTGAATCGATCACGGTATTGGCGATATCGTCCAGGCTCTTGTAGAGGCCGATGCCGCGTACGACCAGGTCTTCATCGCCGCGGTGCATGAAGCCGCCGCCTACATTGCTGCTATTGCCGCCCAGCGCCTGGTCGACCTGGTCGACGGTAATGTCGAATTTTTTCAGCAGGTAGGGATCGAGCCTGACCTGGTATTCCTTGATGCTGCCGCCAAAGCTGGTAATGTCGGCCACGCCGGGCACGGTACGCAGCATGGGGCGGACCTGCCAATCCTGGATGGCGCGGATTTCACGTTGCGGCATATCTTTGGGCGCCTCGATCAGGTAGCGGAAAATCTCGCCCACTGCGGTGGAAAGCGGCGCCAGGGTGGGCTGGTATTCCGGCGGCAGGTCTGCGCCCTGCAGGCGTTCCAGCACCTGCTGGCGCGCAAAGTAGTCATCGGTTTTCTCAGAGAAGGTCAGGGTGATGACGGAGAGCCCGGTGATCGAGACCGAGCGCATCTGGGTGAGGTGCGGTACGCCGCTCATTTCATGCTCGATGGGCAGCGTCACCACGCGCTCGACTTCTTCCGGCGCCAGGCCCGGCACCTGCGTGACGATGCCGACGTGCACGTCCTCGACATCGGGGAACGCCTCGATCGACATGTTTTGCACGGCAAAATACCCGGAGATGATCAGGGCCAGCGTGCCGAGCAGCACGAACACGCGCTGCTGCAGCGAGAAAGTGATGAGTTTTTCCAGCATGATGTGCCCTCTATCTGCCTGCGGCGAGCTCGGAGTTCAGCAGGATGGCGCCCGAAGTGACCAGGCGCTCGTTCTTGACCAGGCCCTGCTTGACCGTGGCGTAGTCGCGGCCTTGCACATCCAGCGTGACGCGGCGCTTCTTGATATGGCCGGGACTGGTTTCCACGAACACATAGCTGTATAGCCCTTCGGTAATCAGGGCGCTATTGGGGATGCGGATGACCTTGCGCTGGTCCTGGCTCAGCGGCGTAATGCGGGCATACATTTCCGCCTTGAGCCTGCCCTTGCTCTCGATGGCGCAGCGGACCGGGATGCGGCGCGTGGCGGGGTCTATCATGCCGCCGATCGACAGCACCTTGCCGGTGAACGTCTCGCCCGGATAGGCATCCACCTCCACCGAGACGGGCTGGCCCACGCCGACCTTGCCGAGGTCGCGCTCGGGCAGGTCTATGCTGGCCCACAAATGGTTGGGGTCGGTAATGATGAACAGCGGGCTGGCGGCATCTGGGCGGATTTCGCTGCCGGGGTTCACTTGCCTGTCGACGACCAGGCCAGCGAGCGGTGTACGCACGGTATAGCTCTCGCTGGTGTTGCGGCTGGCGCCGAGGTTGTTGATGCGGGCATTGGCACGTGCGGCTTCCGCAGCGGCTTCGTCCAGGTCTGCCTTGCTGGCTTCCAGTTCCTTTCTCGGGATGACGCCGCCATCGAGCAGCATGCGGCTGCGTTCGTAGGCCTGTTTCTTGAGCTCCAGTTCGGCTTGGGCCTTGCGTGCGTCGGCCACTGCGCTGCCGAGGTCTGGCGAGTCCATGGTCATGAGGACTTGCCCGGCTTTCACGCTGTCGCCGATTTCAGCGCTGATCTTGAGCGCACGGCCGGCGACCGGCGAAGAGATCCTGGCGGTGTAGTTTTCATTGAAGATGATCTTGCCGTTCAATGGCGAGGCTGCAGGCGCGGGGATTTCGCTGACGGTCTCGATCTTGAGGCTGGCAAGCTGCGGCGCATCCTTGGGGAGGATGATTTCATCCGCCGGCTTGGGGGCGGCTTTGACCGCATTGGCGGGTTCAGCGGCAAACGCGGCGCCGCTGGCGAATGCGAAAGAAAGCAATATTGGTAAGAATTTTTTCTGCATGCTTCGTTCTTTCTTGATTATTCAGTCGCGTCGCTATTCAGGGCCGCGTGCCAGTTGGCAAGGGATTTGGCAAAATCGGCATGAGCCGTGGCCGCATCGATCTGCAATGCGCGCAGCACGCGCCGGGCATCCAGCAGGTCGGTGACGCCCATGGCGCCATGCTGGTAGGCAAACTCGGCCGCCTGCGCCGTTTTCTGCGCTTCCTGCAGCATGTTCCTGTCATAGCGCTCGACCTTGTCGATCGCGGCCTCCAGGTCGGCGCGCGCGCGCTGGATTTCGCTGACCGCATTGGCGCGTATGCGTTCTTCCGCTTCCATCGCGGTGGTGTAGTCCACCTCGGCCCGTGCGATCTCGCCCTGGTATTGGTAGCCGGTGAATAAGGGGATGCTGAAGCCCGCGCCTATGGTGTTGCGCCCATTGTTATTGCCGCCGCCTCCGCCGCCGATGCTGGGGTAGTGCTCGTACTGCACGCCGACAGTGATGTCGCGTACGGTCTGCGCCTGCGCCAGCTTGCGGTTTTCGTTTGCCATCTGGATGCGCGCCATGGCGGCTTGTATGTCCGGGCGGCTGTCCAGGCTCGCAGGGCTGAATTCAGCCAGCGCGGCGGCCGTGTCGGGCCAGGTGTCGCCAGCGGCGATATTGCGTGCTTCCTGTTCCTTGCCGATCAGGTAGGCGAGGGTTGCCTGGGCTTTTTCCTTGTCGGCGCGCGCCTGGCGCAAGTCATTCTGGGCGCGCAGCGCATCAATGCGGATCCGTGCCGCATCGGTTGCCGCAATATCGCCCGCTTTCAGGCGCAACTCTGCGGCCCTGAGCATATTGTCGTAAAGCGCCTGGTTTTCCAGCAGGATGCGTTCGGTCTCCTGTGCCAGCAGCAGGTCGTAGTAAGCGCCGTATAGCGAGCGTTTTTGCTGGCGCAGGTTGTTGCGCAGGTCCAGCTCGCTGGCTTGCACGGCGCTGTCTGCCATGGCGATGCGCAGTGCGCGCTTGTTACCGCGCTCTATCGGTTGCTCGAGGCGGGCGATGGTGTCCAGCGTGCGGTCGTTGAGGCCGCCACCGCCGTTGCTGCCATTGAATTTGAAATTGTTGGAGTTGAGGGAAAAAGTCGGATTCGGGCGTTGCGCGGCAGCGAGGGTATCGGCTTGGGCACCTTCGACGCCGCGCTTCGAGAGCAGGACTTCCCGGTTGTTTTTATTGAACAGCTCGTTCGCCTTGGCCAGGGTGAGCGACCCCAGGTTGTCGGTTTCTGCAGCCTGGATAACGGCAGGGAAGCTCAACGACAGCAACACCATGCCGGCACACGCCCAATGACGCAACTGCATGTTGTTTTTCTCTCTTTCGCGCAAGCACCAGGGGGTGCGATGCATAGTAAACGCGAGAAAAATGCTTTAGTTTACAGTCGTACGAGATTTATTTTGCCGGCGAGTTCATGCCTTGAGCAGAACGATGACGGCGCCGCTGCCGCCATCCTGCTGCCGCGCCTGGGCGTAGGCAATGACTTCATCCTTCTGCATGAGCCAGTTGCGTAATTTGTGCTTGAGCACGGGCTCGCGGTTGCGCGAGCTCAGGCCCTTGCCATGGATGATGCGCACGCAGCGGATGCCGCGCTTCCGGCAGTGGGCGAGGAATTCGGCGACGTAGAGCCGCGCCTCGTCGCTGACCATGCCGTGCAGGTCTATCGCGGCCTGCACCACCCAGTGGCCGCGCCGCAGCTTGCTCAGGATATCGGGAGAATGGCCGTCGCGCAGGTATAGCAGCTCTTCGCCGCTTTCGAGCTCGTGGGCGGGAATGTAGCCGTCGCTCAAGGAGTCGGCAAGGGCCTGGCGCTCGTCGCGCAGGAACTGGCGCGGAATGGGTTTGGGGGAAGGCGACTGATGGTATAGCCGGGTTGGCTTGAGCGGGCGCACATCCTTGACTGCATCAAGGAACAGTTTGCTTTCATCGTCCTTGTCGTCTTGATCTGCCATGTGTTGCCAACCGAAAAAGAGGCCCGCAGGGAGGCCCTGCGGGAATGTGGTTTAGGACAATTGGTCCAGGTAGCGCTCGGCATCCAGTGCCGCCATGCAGCCTGTCCCGGCGCTGGTCACCGCCTGGCGGTAGATGTGGTCCTGCACGTCGCCGGCAGCGAACACGCCGGGAACGCTGGTGGCAGTGAAGTTGCCTTCACGTCCGGCCTTGGTGACGATATAGCCGCCCTCCATGTCCAGTTGGCCCTCGAAGATGTCGGTGTTCGGCTTGTGGCCGATCGCGATGAACACGCCCTTGAGCGCGATCTCCTTGGTGGAGCCGCTGTTGACGTCCTTGAGGCGGACGCCGGTGACGCCGGAGTCGTCGCCCAGCACCTCATCCAGGGTCTGGAAGGTTTCCAGCACGATACGGCCTTCCTTGACGCGCTCCATGAGCTTGTCCACCAGGATGGCCTCGGCCTTGAACTTGTCGCGCCTGTGCACCAGGGTAACCTTGCTGGCAATGTTGGCAAGATAAAGCGCTTCTTCCACTGCGGTGTTGCCGCCGCCGATCACGGCGACTTCCTGGTTGCGGTAGAAGAAGCCGTCGCAGGTGGCGCAGGCGGACACGCCCTTGCCGGCAAAAGCCTCTTCCGAAGGCAGGCCAAGATACTTGGCGGAAGCGCCGGTCGCAATGATCAGCGCATCGCAGGTGTATTCACCGGAATCGCCGACCAGCCGGATCGGCTTTTCGGCGAGATGGGTGGTGTGGATGTGATCGAAGATCATTTCCGTATTGAAGCGCTCCGCATGCTTCTGGAAGCGTGCCATTAGCTCCGGGCCCTGTACGCCATCGGCGTCGGCGGGCCAGTTGTCCACCTCGGTGGTGGTCATGAGCTGGCCGCCCTGGGCGATGCCGGTAATCAGCACGGGCTTCAAGTTGGCACGTGCCGCATACACGCCGGCAGAATAGCCTGCCGGGCCGGAACCCAGGATCAGCAAGCGAGCATGTTTTGTTGCCATACAGTAAGTACTCCTAATGCAATATTGCTAAAAGTGCGATGTTCGAAAGGTCGGAATATTAGGGTTTTTCCAGCAGGCTGCGCAACATCCATGCGGTTTTTTCATGGATTTGCAGGCGCTGCGTCAGCAGGTCGGCCGTCGCTTCGTCTGCTGCCTTTTCCGCGGTCGGGAATACCGAGCGCGCAGTGCGCACCACGGCTTCGTGGCCGGCGACCAGCGCCTTGATCATGTCCTGGGCATGCGGGACGCCGTCGGTCTCCTCAATGGAGGTGAGCTTGCTGAACTCCTTGTAAGTGCCGGGGGCGGGGAAGTCCAGGGAGCGGATGCGTTCGGCGATCTGGTCGACCGCGGTCCACAGCTCGTTGTATTGCTCCTCGAACATCAGGTGCAAGGTGCGGAATTGCGGGCCGGTCACGTTCCAGTGGAAGTAATGGGTCTTGAGGTATAGCGTGTAAGTATCTGCAAGGAAGCGCGCAAGCCCTTCAGCGATTTTCTTGCGGTCTTTTTCACTGATGCCAATATCTACCATCTTATTCTCCTTTATTTGAGGTGAAATACCATCCGCAATCAATATGCATGCGGAATCTTTGCGGACGAGCTTTAGCGCGGCTGGCAAAACTCTTCTGGCATTGTTTGTCTTGCCATACTGCCTGCGGATAGAGCGCCTAGCACCGCTTCGCCGAGCTTTGTCAGCCGCTCTAACCTGCTTGTTACCAGACCATCATGACAATGCTTAGTTTCGCTAGTTTAGGCGTCGCTAAAGGGGAGTGCAAATTGATTATGTTTATAGGAATGATAGCCTGGGTTAATTGCCACGGCCCCATCAAAAGAGCCGGCAGGTGATATGAGCATGGGTAAAACGGCAAAGTAGGAACTATCTGACAAGGATGCCATCCAACTGCGTGACGGGAACACAATTCCTGTCGAGTCGATTCATCTCCCAAAAGGAAAAGGAAGTAGCATATGTTAGTACTAGAAGTTCGTCCCCCTTCAGGACATGCGGACGATGTTCTGCATCCTGAGCAAGTTGTTCCGCGTTTCAACCACGCTCAATATGTTCCCGCAGAAAATGTTGCAGAAAGAGAAGCGGCATTCGACCGTGTCAGCCGTGCAGGCAATCAAGGCGCGCTGGTCAGGAACATTGATGCATTTTGCGATTGTGTCTGAAGCGGTTCGATAGCACGAGTGGAATGGCTGGGGCGCGCTCCAGCCATCATGTATTTGCCGCTCCATGCTGCTGAGCAGCATGCCGGAGCGAAACAGGGTTGATGCTGATATAATCGGGACAGCTTAATTTTGTGCCGGGTACTGAATCATCTTGTTTTTCCAGAAAAAAAGCACGCCGCTCAATAGCCGTCGTCAAGCCGAACCTGAAGCCACCCCTGGCATCGTCAAGGAAGCCTGGTGGCTTGTCTTGGTCGTCGTCGGCCTTTATCTCGCCTTAATCTTATTCACCTACCACAGTACCGACCCTTCATGGTCGCATAGCACCAGCGACGGCGACGTGACGCAGAACGCAGGCGGGGCGCTGGGCGCCTGGCTGTCCGATATCCTGCTGTACCTGTTTGGCTTTTCCGCCTGGTGGTGGGTGATACTGGCGTTTTACGCCATGTGGCTGGTTTACCTGCGCCTCGAAGTCGTCGACGCCGAGCGCAAGCCATTGATCTGGCTCAACCTGGCCGGGTTCGCCATGTTGCTGCTGTCCTCGGCTGCATTGGAGGCAGGGCATTTTTACGCCATGACGGTGGAATTGCCGCTGGCCGCCGGCGGCATGCTGGGTTCCCTGGTGGATGCGGGCCTGCAGGCGATCTTGGGATTCGCGGGCTCTACATTGGTGCTGCTGTTGCTGCTTGCGGTGGGCTTCAGCCTGTTCACGGGCTGGTCGTGGATCGCGATTGCGGAAAAATTCGGCGCCGGACTGGAGTTCAGCTATCACTACATTATCGAGCGCTGGCAGGATTACCAGGACCGGAAGGTGGGCAAGGCCGCCGAGCAGCAGCGCAACGAGTTCGTGGGCAATGAGCGCAAGCGTACCGAGGACCGCCAGCCTGTACAGATCGAGGTGCCGCCTACGTTTGAGATCGTAAAAAGCGAGCGGGTGCAGCGCGAGAAGCAGACGCCGTTGTTCGAGACATTGCCGGATTCGCCGCTGCCGCCCTTGCATCTGCTGGATGAACCCAACGGCGTGGTGGAAGTACAGTCTGCCGAGACGCTCGAGTTTACTTCGCGCTTGATCGAACGCAAGCTCATGGATTTCGGCATCGAGGTCAAGGTAGTGACTGCATTGCCCGGCCCGGTGATCACGCGCTACGAAATCGACCCGGCAGCAGGGGTCAAGGGCAGCCAGGTTGCCAATCTCTCCAGGGACTTGGCACGCGCCTTGTCCGTGGTCAGTGTGCGCGTGGTGGAGACGATCCCGGGCAAAACCTACATGGGCCTGGAAATCCCCAATCCCAAGCGCCAGATTGTCTATCTCTCCGAGATTCTCGGCTCGCAGGTGTATGCCGACGTGACTTCGCCGTTGGCGATCGCCATGGGCAAGGATATTTCCGGCAAGCCCGTGGTGGCCGACCTCGCCAAGATGCCGCACGTGCTGGTCGCGGGTACCACCGGTTCCGGCAAGTCGGTGGCGATCAACGCGATGATCCTGAGCCTGGTCTACAAGGCGGAACCCAGCAAGGTGCGCCTGATCCTGATCGACCCCAAGATGCTGGAACTGTCCGTTTACGACGCGATTCCGCATTTGCTGGCCCCGGTGATTACCGACATGCGCCAGGCGGGGAATGCGCTCAACTGGAGCGTGGCGGAAATGGAGCGGCGCTACAAGCTGATGTCCATGCTGGGCGTGCGCAACCTTGCTGGCTACAACCAGAAAATCCGCGATGCGGAAAAGGAAGGCAAGTCGATTCCGCATCCGTTCAGCCTGACCCCGGACGAACCCGAACCCTTGGAAGAGCTGCCGTTGATCGTCGTGGTGATCGATGAGTTGGCCGACCTCATGATGGTGGTCGGCAAGAAGGTGGAAGAGCCGATTGCGCGTCTCGCCCAGAAGGCCCGCGCCTGCGGCATCCACCTCGTGGTGGCGACCCAGCGTCCGTCGGTGGACGTTATCACCGGCCTGATCAAAGCCAATATTCCGACCCGCGTGGCGTTCCAGGTGTCGAGCAAAATAGACTCGCGCACCATTCTCGACCAGATGGGTGCGGAAGCATTGCTGGGCCAGGGCGACATGCTCTACCAGCCGCCCGGCACCAGCGACCCGCAGCGCGTGCACGGCGCTTTCGTTTCCGACCAGGAAGTGCACCGCGTGGTCGAGCACCTCAAGCAGCATGGCGAACCGAATTACATCGAGGGGATCCTTACCGGCGGCAGCGAGGATGGTGGCGAAGGCGGCGAGCTGGGGGAAAGCGGCGGCGAGGCAGACCCGCTCTACGACGAGGCCGTCGCCATCGTGCTCAAGTCGCGCCGCGCGTCCATTTCATCCGTCCAGCGCCAACTGCGCATCGGCTACAACCGCGCTGCGCGCCTGATCGAAGAAATGGAGCGGGCCGGACTGGTGTCTGCCATGCAGAGCAATGGCAATCGGGAAGTGATTGCACCGAACAACCATGATTAAGCATTGAAGGACTCAGCATGAGGTTTTTAGCAGCGGCATCGATGATGGCCGTATTGATCACACCCTGGACGGCGCACGCGGACGGTATCGAGTCGCTCAAGGCATTTTTCAAGTCCACCAGCGCCATGCGAGCGCATTTCCACCAGGTCGTCACCGATGCGCAGGGCAGCAAAGTGCAGGAAGTCGAAGGCAATATGCAGTTGCAGCGACCCGGCAAGTTCAGGTGGGATTACGACAAGCCTTATGTGCAGCAGATTGTGGGCGACGGCGAGAAGGTCTGGCTCTACGATCCCGACCTCAACCAGGTAACCGTGCGGGCGATGAGCAAGGCGATCGGCTCCAGCCCCGCCTCTCTGCTGGCCGGTGCGCAGGATGCCGAGCGCAACTTCACCTTGACTACCGTCAGCCGGGCGGACGGCCTTGAATGGGCGCAGGCGGTGCCCAAGGCGGAAGAGAGCGGCTTCGACAAGGTATTGCTCGGCTTCAAGGGCGACGAGTTGCAGAAGATGGAGCTGCACGATAGCTTCGGGCATACCACCAGCATCCAATTCAGCAAATTGCAGCGCAACCCTTCCATCGCCAACAGCCAATTCAAGTTTGTGGTACCTGCCGGAGCCGATGTGGTGGGCGAGTAAGTGACCGTATTCAAGCAATGTATGGCAGGCAGCAAGGCCGTATTGTACAGGGCCGCTTTCCACGGCATGGTGGGGGGGGCCTTGCTGTTGATGGGCGGAGCTGCGGCTTGCGCGCAGGATGCTGACTTGCTCGACAAGGCAGGCAGTCTGATAGCGAGCCGCGACTATGCTGCCGCATACGCCCTGCTGGAGCCGGTGGAGTCCGAGCATTCGGGCGACCCGGCGTATGACATGCTGTTCGGGCTGGCCGCGATTGACAGCGGGCATGTGACGCGCGGCGTGTTTGCGCTCGAGCGCGTGCTTGCGGTGCAGCCGGATAACGCCAACGCCAGGGCGCAGATCGCCCGCGCCTATTTCCTGCTGGGCGAACAAGAAGCCGCCCGTGCCGAATTCAGGAACGTGCTCAACCAACAACCGCCGGAAGACATGACCCGGGTGATCAATCGCTACATGAGCGCGATCGACAAGGCACAGGGGCTGACGACGACATTCTCGGCGTATCTTGAAGGCACGCTGGGCCATGATTCCAATGTGAACAGCGCTACCGGGGTTTCTTCGGTGGCAATTCCCTTGTTCGGCGGGCAAATCATCCTTGATCTTGACCGGGCATCCCGTGAGACTGGCGACAATTACATGAATCTGGCCGGCGGCGTCTCGTTCCGCACACCATTGGCGGAGCGGCTCACTTTGTTTGCCGGCGTCAATGCTTCGCAACGGTTGAACAATCACGAGGATGAGTTCGCGATCGGGATGCTTGATGCCAACGTCGGACTCAGCTACCGTAAGTATCGCGATACTTACACTGTGGCGGCGCAGGCGACTCATCTGAGCCTGGATAAGCAGATATATCGCCGCACCCATGGCATCAACGCCCAGTGGCAGCGGGATATTAACAACAAGAACCAGGTCAACCTGTTTGCGCAATTGTCCCGCCTTGAATATCCTGATAACGATATTCGGGATGCGGATCGCTATGTGGCAGGGGGCGGCTGGGCGCATGTGTTCGATGGCGACCTGACGCCGCTGCTATTTATCAGCGGATATGCAGGCCGGGAGGAAACGCGGGACAAGCGGTGGGATTTCCTCAGCAATCGCTTGTACGGCATCCGTGGGGGCGGACAATTGACGCTAAAGCCTAAACTGGTGGCGTTCACCACCCTGGGATACGAATACAGGACGCATGACGAGCAAGAGCCGTTGTTCTTGAAGGACAGGGCCGACAGGCAGTGGGACTTAAGTCTGGGCTTACGCTATTTGCCTGGGTACAATTGGGTCATAAAACCGCAACTGACTTATATTAGAAACGAGTCGAACATTGATCTCAACGACTTTGACCGCTATATGGTGTCGGTCAGCGTCCGCCGTGAGTTCAATTGGTAATGGAGGGCTATTGATGCAGATCGCGACGACAATCAGGATTGCACTGCTCGTGCTGGCCACTGCGGCGAATGCCACTGTCGCCATGGCGGCTGCGGGCAAGGTGGAGTTTGTGCATGGCGCGGCGAGCATTGTGGATCGTTTGGGCAATGCGCGCGAGGCCAGCAAGGGCAGCCAGTTCGATGAGGGAGAAACCCTGATCACGGCCGATGGCCGCATGCAGGTCAAGTTTATCGATGGCGGTTATATTTCCTTGCAGCCCAATACCAGCTTCAAGGTCGAGGAATATCACTACAACGGTCGTGAAGACGGCAGCGAGCGCGGCATCTTCCGCCTGGTCAAGGGAGGCCTGCGTGCCATTACCGGCGTCATCGGCCATGCCAACAAGCCGAATTACCGCATGGATACGCCGGTTGCCACTATCGGCATACGTGGCACCGAGTTCACCGTCTCGCTCGACGATGCGCAAAAGCTGTTGGTCAAGGTGGGTGACGGTGCGGTGTTCATGCAGAACGACATAGGCAATCTCGTGCTATACAAGGGGCAGGCTGGGGAAGTGTCCAGCGCAGGCAGCCGTCCGGGCTACTCCGAAGTCTTGCCGGTACTGGTCGCAGCCGGCCCGCAACAAGGTACGTTCCAGGACACCCTGGAAGAGAAGCATGCATCGGATGCCAGTGAAAAAGGGTTTGCCAACGCCGATATCAGGAGCGATCAGGGTCTGCCTTGTGCTCTGTTGGATTGTATTGCCCTAAAGGAACCGATAACGCCATCGCCGGATGATTCCTCATTACCGCCGTTGCCGGGTGATTCTATTGCGTCACAGATTGTCCAGGCGAATGCAGGCCGGATGACAGGTAGCTGGAATGGCAGCGGCGAGGTACAAGGAAAATTCCTCGGATTCGATCTGCCATTGACTGCAACCGGCAAGCTCGATGTGAATTTCAGCAACTATCAGGCTTCCTTCAATGTCGGGCTCTCCGGGTTGGCTGGCATTGTGAGCTTGAGTACTGTGCAGGATGCTATCGGTACCTTGCAGTCTGACGGCAGTTTTAGTTTCAGCGATGGCCGCATGAGTGGCATAGGATGCACGCTAAACTGCACATTGACAGTACATTGGGGGCAGTTGTCTGGCGATAGCCTTGAAGGTGCCCGGGTGAATTTCACGGTCAGTGACCTGCTTAACCTGATTGCCCTGAGTCGACAGACGCTGGAATTGCAAGGAGGCCTGGTGCCACCGCAATAGTGTCATCTCCATTAAGTCTTAATCGCGTTGCTTATCATCCATAACAGGTACTTCTTTGACCGGACTATTCGAACCCGTTGCTCCCCAAGCCCCGCTGGCAGAGCGCCTGCGCCCTAAGTCACTGGATGAAGTGGTCGGGCAAAAGCACCTGCTGGGTGAAGGCAAGCCTTTGCGCTTGGCTTTCACCTCGGGCAAGTTGCCCTCGATGATCCTGTGGGGGCCGCCAGGGGTGGGCAAGACCACGTTGGCCAGGCTGATTGCCAATACCGCGGATGCCGAATTCATTCCTTTGTCCGCCGTGCTGGCCGGGATCAAGGACATTCGCGAAGCTGTGGAGCGTGCCGAGCATACCTTGCAGCAACGCGGCCGCCGCACCATCTTGTTCGTCGATGAGGTGCACCGCTTCAACAAGGGCCAGCAGGACGCTTTCCTGCCTTTTGTTGAGAGCGGCCTGATTACCTTCATCGGCGCCACCACCGAAAATCCTTCGTTCGAGGTCAACAGCGCTTTGTTGAGCCGGGCGCAGGTATTTGTGCTCAATGCCTTGTCCGAGGACGAGTTGAAACAATTGCTCGAGCGCGGCAAGCAGGAAATGCAACTGGACATCCCCTTGACGCCGGACGTTGTGGAGCAGGTGTTGGGCTATGCGGATGGCGACGCCAGGCGGCTGCTCAATTTTGCCGAAGGCCTGTTCAATGCAGCGATCGCGGCTGGGGTGCCGGAGATCAATGCCGAATTCCTGCAGTCGACCATGGCGAGCAAGCTGCGCCGGTTCGACAAGGGAGGCGAGGCTTTCTACGACCAGATATCCGCCCTACATAAATCCGTGCGCGGCTCCAACCCGGATGCGGCCTTGTACTGGTTCCTGCGCATGCTGGATGGCGGGGCCGATCCGCTTTATCTGGGCCGCCGCATCGTGCGCATGGCGGTCGAGGACATCGGCATCGCCGACCCGCGCGCGCAGACCATGGCGCTGGAAGCCTGCCAGATTTACGAACGCCTGGGGTCGCCGGAGGGAGAGCTGGCATTGTCCAATGCCGTGATCTACCTGGCGGTGGCGGCCAAGAGCAATGCGGCCTACATGGCTTACAACCAGGCCAAGGCCTTTGTCGCCAGTGACAAGTCGCGCCCCGTGCCCCTGCACCTGCGCAACGCGCCGACCAAGCTCATGAAGGCATTGGACTACGGCAAGGAATACCGTTATGCGCACAACGAGCCGAACGCTTACGCCGCCGGGGCAACCTATATGCCGGACGGCATGGAGGAGCCTGGCTGGTATCAGCCGACGTCAAGAGGCTTGGAAGGCAAGATCGCAGCAAAGCTTGCGCTGCTGAGAAAGTGGGACGAGGAGGCCGGCAAGAAATGAGTTTGTCCGACAGTTAAAATCGACGAAGGTGCTATATGCTCTGGCGCTTCTCAGCTAACAATACCCACCTTTACCCAGGCGCATTTCTACGCTGCCTGGATAATTCCAGTGACATGCGCTTGAGCCAAGGCGATGAGCTGTTGGTGGAATTCAGCGATGGCGTGACCGTAAGCGGGCAGTTGTCGCACGCCGATGCGGATGCCGCGACGCTGCAATTGCCCACTTATCGGACAAGGCAAGGGACGGATGTGGCCGCGCGAACATGGCGCATTGTCCCTGGCGACGAGCCAGGTTTGATGCATGTGAAGAAACGTTTGCCATGAAGCCTGGGTGCTTGGAAATATCCCCGATTTCCTCCTTGCTTCTGACCAATAACGCCAGGCGTTGGAACGACCTCCCTCACAAAGTTTCGACTTGAAGTAAAATGTGCAAGAAATTAGGGGCGTAGAGCGAAATGGTGCCTGCCGTGCCAATACAATAATTCAGCGTGCATCTGCACATTTGCAATCAATACCAGGAATTTCCATGTTAGATATCCAGCAGTTACGCAATGACCTCGATAATGTCGTGGCGCGTCTTGCCAGCCGCGGCTTTGCCTTTGATACCGACGCTTTCACGGCGCTGGAAAATGAACGCAAGACGGTGCAGACCCGCACCCAGGACTTGCAGGCCAAGCGCAATGCCACTTCCAAGCAGATCGGCATTGCCAAGTCCAGGGGCGAGGACGTGGCGCCCATCATGGCCGAGGTGGCTGGACTGGGGGCGCAGTTGAAGGAGGACGAGGAGCGGCTATCGGCGATACAGGCGGAATTGCAGCAGTTGCTGCTTAGCGTGCCCAACCTGCCGCATGAAAGCGTGCCCGCGGGCACGTCGGAAGAGGACAATGTCGAAGTGCGCCGGGTTGGTACGCCGCGCAGTTTTGATTTCGAAATCAAGGACCACACGGACATCGGCACGCCGCTGGGGCTGGATTTCGACACCGGCGCCAAGCTGGCCGGCGCGCGCTTTACCCTCATGCGCGGCCAAATCGCCCGCCTGCACCGCGCGCTGGCGCAGTTCATGCTGGATACGCAGACGGAAAAGCACGGCTATACCGAATGCTACACGCCCTACATCGTCAATGCGGACACGCTGCGCGGCACCGGGCAACTGCCCAAGTTCGAGGCTGACCTGTTCGCTGCACAGAAGGGCGGCCAGGAGGGCGACAGCAACGAGGCGCTTTACCTGATCCCGACTTCCGAGGTGACGCTGACCAACACCGTGCGCGACGAAATCGTGGCGCTGGACAGCCTGCCGATCAAGCTCACGGCGCATACGCCATGCTTCCGCTCCGAAGCCGGCTCGTACGGCCGCGATACGCGCGGCATGATACGCCAGCACCAGTTCGACAAGGTGGAAATGGTGCAGATTACGCATCCCGAGCGCAGCTATGAAGCACTGGAAGACATGGTCAGCCATGCGGAGCATGTGCTTCAGGCATTGGAACTGCCGTATCGCGTCGTGTTGCTGTGCACCGGGGATATGGGTTTTGGCGCGGCCAAGACCTATGACCTGGAAGTCTGGCTGCCTGCGCAGAATACCTACCGCGAGATTTCCTCCATATCCAACTGCGAGGCGTTCCAGTCACGCCGCCTGCAGGCGCGTTTCCGCAATGAAGGCGGCAAGCCCGAGTTGCTGCATACGTTGAACGGTTCAGGCCTTGCCGTGGGCCGTACCCTGGTGGCCGTGCTGGAGAACAACCAGCAGGCGGACGGTAGCGTGGTCGTGCCTGAAGTACTGCGCCCTTACATGGGCGGGCTGGAAGTCATCAACGCCCAGAGCTAGCAATCCTTCGTAAATTGATGCCACCGCGAGCGATTGCTCGCGGGAGTATCAATGTTCCTCTTTCTCCTGGCTCAATGTCTCGATCAGGGCAATCTGCATGCGGTAGTGCAGTATCACGAACCAGCGCCAGAGCAGGGCGACCAACCCTGCGACAATCAACAGCACCACGATCCAGACGTCCAGCGGCGGCATGATGCGATGGCTCAACGCCAGGATCAGCAATGCCATGCCAACCACGGCCAGCACGTTGATCGCCTTGGCGATGAAACGCTGTACTCGGCCGCAATCATTTCCCGTCATGCCTTGTGTAGTATGGTCGGCAAGCAGCAGGCCGAGGGATTGCAGCTTCCTGAAGGCCGCGATCAGGAAAGGCGCTGCCAGCAGCAATGCCGAACCCCAGGTGAGAGCTTGCTGCCACATGATGTCGCGCATGGGGGACGGCAGGCCGATCAGGTAGACATTGACCAGCCACGCGGCTCCCAGGAAGAGCGCGCTGACCATGCACAGGTTGACGAACACTTGCAGCAGCAGTTTGCGGTAAATGCCAGCGAGGATGGCGCTGTCGCTGTCCGGGGCATGGTTGTTGGAGGCGAGCCAGTCGCTATACAGCCGGAAAAATTGTGCAATCCTGGCCGGCATGTTGCGGGCCAGGGTGCTGGACAGCGGATCAGCGGCCTTGATGAGATAGGGCGTGGTGAGCGTGGTAATGACGGAAGCGGCCACGGCGATCGGGTAGAGGAACGAGCTGGTGACGCCGAGCGTCAGGCCCAGGGCGGCGATGATGAACGAGAACTCGCCGATCTGCGACAAGCCCATGCCCACGCGCAAGGAGGTGCGCCCATCGTTGCCAGCCGCCATGGCGCCCAGGGTGCAGGCGAAGATCTTGCCGAAGATGATCACCAGGATGACCACGATCACGGGTTCGGCATATTCGATGATGATGGCAGGGTCGAGCATGAGTCCGATGGCGACGAAGAAGATCGCGCTGAACATGTCGCGGATCGGCATGATCAGCCGCTCGATGGCCCGGATGCGGCGCGATTCCGCCATGATCGCGCCGATCATGAAGGCGCCGAGCGCCACGCTGTAATCCAGCTTCATGACCAGCAGGCAGAAGCCGAAACACAAGCCGAGGATGGTGATCAGCAGCATTTCGTCGCGCTTGAAGCTGGCGACATATTCGAGCAGCTTGGGTACGAGGATAATACCGAGCACCAGGGCGACCACCATGAACAAGGTGAGATTGGAAATGGTGATCGCGGCATCCAGGGTGGATACCTGCCCGGTGGCCGCAATGCCGGAAAGTAGCGCGATGATGCCGATACCGAGGATATCCTCGACGATCAGCACGCCGAAGATCATCTGGGCAAAGCGTTCGTGCTTCATGTTGAGCTCGTCGAGTGCCTTGACGATGATGGTGGTCGACGAAATCGCCAGCATGGCGCCGAGGAAGATGGAGTCCATGGATTTCCAGCCAAAATAGCTGCCTATCTCGTAGCCCAGCCAGACCATCACGACGATTTCCACCAGTGCCGCCACCACGGCGGTGGCGCCTACCGCCCGCAGCTTGCGCAGGCTGAACTCCAGCCCGAGCGAAAACATCAGGAACACGATGCCCAGCTCGGCGAGGATCTCGATCGTGTGGTTGTCGTGCACCATGGAGAAGGGCGGTGTATGCGGGCCCAGGATCAGCCCGGCAAGGATGTAGCCAAGCACCACCGGCTGCTTCAGGCGGTGGAAGATAATCGTGACCATGCCTGCCACCAGCATGATGACAGCCAGGTCCTGTATGAAGGCGGCGGCGTGCATAATCGTATAATTCTCTATTGTAGAGACATGACTGGAGCAAAGAGGGCGTCATGTTGTTATTGTATGGGACTGACTGGGAGCCGCTAACAAAACCCTTCTGGCGTCTGTACTCTCATGCGGCGGAGCCTAGCCAGAATCGCTTTGCCGAGTTTTGTTAGCGGCTCTTAGTCCTATTCTATAACGATCCCGGCAGGGTCAAGGGCAGGATAAAGCCTGATTCCGCTGTTTATTCCTGGCTAAGCGTATTGCCGAAGCCGTTCAGGCTTGCTACCTCGAAGCTCGGGAAGATGGGCGTATGCCGGGGTTCGCGCCGCGCCAGTATCTTGTGGTAGGTGCGTACGGATTCCACAAACACGACAGGCGCGCCACCGCGCGCAAAACCGTATTTGAGCGTTGAAAAATGCTCTTCCTTGCTCAGCAACGGCAAGGCCTTTTTCACGTCCACCCACCGGTCAGGGTTGAGCTTCAACCGCTTTGCCAGGATACGAGCATCCTGCAGGTGGGCATAACCGATGTTGTAGGCCGCAAGCGCCATCCAGGTCCGGTCCGGTTCATGTACGCTGTCCGGGATCAAGTCCTTGAGCATAAGCACATACCGTGCCCCGGCAATGATGCTCTGGCGCGCATCCAGACGGTCGGTGACGCCCAGCCTGTCGGCGGTCTCCTCCGTCAGCATCATCATGCCCCGCACATTGGTGGGCGATGTGTTGAACCTGTCCCAGTGCGACTCCTGGTATGCAATTGCGGCCACCAGTCGCCAATCCAGGCCAGTCAGCTCCTGGGCTTCATGGAACAAGCGCCTGTATTGAGGCAGCAAGGTTTCTGAACGCTGCATGAAGGTGGTGACGTCAACCGGCTTCAGGCGGTCGGCATGACCATAGTAGCGGTCGATTAGGTTGCGCAGCGTGCCGTCCTGGCTGATGCGCGTAAAAAACGCGTTGGCCTTTTCATACAGCCATTTGTCGCCGGTTTTCGGAAAGGCCCAGGCCACTTGCTCGGGCTTTCCCAGTGTCAGGCTTGCACCAAGGTTGGGATAATAGTTCTGTACCAGTGCAATCAAGTGCCCGTCTGCCACGGTGAAATCCAGCTCGCCTTCGGCAACCTGGGCCATCAGCTCGTCGGAATTCGCATTGGGGGTCTCCGTCCAGCTAAGCTGCGGCTCATGCTCCTTCAAGCGTTGCAGGCGTTCCGAGTAGCTGGTGCCAGATGAGACGGTAATCTGCCTGCCCAGCAGTTCCTTGATATTTTTTGGCGCTTTTGTCAGCTCGCTGTTAAAGACAATTTGCTGCTGCACTTTCTGGTAGGGCAGGGTAAACCTCACCAAATGCTCACGCGTATGGGTAATGCTGAGGTCCGCAGCCGCAAAATGCGCTTTGTGCTTGAGCAGCGCGGGAATCACCTGCGAGATATTATTGACGACGAGGAATTTGACACTGTACTCAGGACCGAGCTCACGTACGAAGTTGCGCACCAAGTCGTGCTCGAGCCCGGCATATTGGTTGTTGCCGCTGTAGTAGTACGTACTTGGCCCATTGTGGGTGACCACAATGATTTCCTTGGTGGTGCGCGGGTCTGCCAGCGGTTTAGGCGCTTCCTTACAGCCCATGAGCAAGAGCGCTAATAAAAAGATAACCAGTGAACGCATCCGGTCAAGTTTCCTAAAGATTGCTGTCTTTGTCCAGTCTGAGCATCTTTTAGTTCTTGTCCGCAAATGAAAATACTTGCATTGCTTTTATTTAACAACGAGTTAATACGCTACAAACAAAAAAGGCTGCGGAAACCGCAGCCTTGAAAACTGGATTGCTGATTAAGCGAACTTGCTTGCGCTCTTGCGGCTGCGAGCAGCAAAACCAACCAAACCAAGGCCCAATGCCAGCATGCCATAGGTGGATGGCTCAGGAACCGCAGCGGTGAACGTCAGGTTGCCGCCGTAGGATGCCTTGGCATCCGGAGTGGAGGCAATACCGGCAATACCACTGATTGTCAGCGTATAAGTGCCTGCGGAAAGATTGCTGGCAGAGAATGTCCATGTGTTAGTAGTGCTGGATCCGCCAACAAAATTGTAAACCAAGGATGTTTCAACACTGGATCCACCAGAAAGAACAGCACTGGTAATGTCAAAACCTGAGAAAACAATTGAGCCAACAGTCAGGTAAGTGGAACTAGCGGAACCTGTAATATCGGTAGGTTCAGCAAGTGTAAATGTGAAAACGTCAGTATAAGTACCAGAAGCAGCGAAGTTGTTGCCAAAATAGGCTTCACCGTCAGTGATGACAAATGTTGGAGCAGCGAACGCGCTGGTTGCAGCCAGTGATGCCAGGCCGAAGGCCAGTTGCAACAGCACTTTTCTTGAATGTAGTAGCTACATTATAAACTCCTAAAAAATTTAAGTATGGACAACTAAGGTCAAGCTTCTATTGAATTTATTGTCAGCCTGTGGAACGGATATTCACTGATCTCGCGATGGCGCTCAATAGGGAGAATGGACTAAATAGTCTGATCGGACTAGAGACGAAGAATCCAACGTAATACAGGGATTGGACTAGTATTGCAGAGATAGGGTAGCGGATGGCGGAGAGGGAGGGAAGCGATTTTCCGTTAAAAAACACAGTAAAATCAACACCCTAAAACAGTGCCATACATAGCCAATAGTCATTTATGTATAACGGCTTGTGACCTGCTGATATGGTAATTCAAACCACTGCTGTTGTCAGCATTTCATACATTAGGAATGCATGGGTTGAGCGATTAGCTTGACGCCCAGTGCTTTGCACACTCGCGTAATCGTATCGAAGCGCGGTTGCGCGTCAGCACGCAGCGCACGATACAAGGCTTCACGCGTCAGGCCAGAAGTCTTGGCGATTTCCGTCATGCCGCGAGCGCGCGCGACTGTCCCGAGCGCATGCATCAACTCGGCTGAATCTCCCTCTTCGAGCACAATGGTCAGATACTCGGCAATGGCTTGTTCATCAGGCAGATGCTCTGCCATATCGAATTCGGGTAATTCAGAGATTTTGATTGTCTTGGTCATGATTTAATCCTCAAGAAGACCTGCCAACTGGATAGCCTTGGCGATGTCATTGGACTGGGTAGATTTACTTCCACCACCCAACATGATGATCAATACTTCGCCGTGCTGAATATAGTACATACGCCAGCCGGGACCAAAGAACTCTCGCATTTCCCAGACTCCCTCACAGGTTTGACATCGCCCAGATTGCCTCGCGATGCTTTTTCAAGTCTGCGAGCCAAGCGCAGACGTGTCATGCTGTCTTTGATACCATCCAGCCAGGTGCTGAATTCAGGAAGTGGCTTGATCGTGTACATAAAGAAAGTGTAATCATTTGATTACACTTAGTCAATATTGCCGGTCGAAATGCTTTATCAAAAGTGCCACGCTAATGAGAAAAGCTGACCTAGAAGGCCGACTGAGCATGTGGTATCGGCTATGATCATATTTTTACAAAAAAAGTAATTAATTTAACAATTTCCATTATTGGTATAATGTCAAGTAATCTTTTAAAAATCCGAGCAATCAATGGCAGCCAGCACTTTGCATTCGAAGAGCTTTGTTGCCAACTTGCTGCGCTCGACCCGCGACCTTCCAATGCAAAATTCATAAGAAAAGGGCCGGGAGCGGATGCCGGAGTTGAATGCTATATCCGATATGCCGATGGATCCGAAGCAGGCTGGCAGGCTAAGTTTTTTGATGAGTTCGGAAATTCGCAACTGACCCAATTAACCGAATCCTTTAATCAGGCAATTGTTAAGCACCCTCAGCTTTCTTTCTATTTTGTTTGCTTACCCATTGATCTAAAGGATGGCCGTGTTGGCCGGGGGAAAACAGAGGGGCAGCGATGGAGCGACTGGCGTGATGCCAGACTAGCGGAATTAAGCGGACGGACGATAGACATTCAACTTTTGCAAGCAACCGATTTGCGGGAGCGACTCTACCGAAACGACCCAAATTACGCTGGTCGAATGTTGTTCTTTTTCGACGAACATCATCTGACTCCTGGCTGGTTCCAAACTCACTTTAAAAGTTCGTGTGACATTCTCGGAGCGCGTTACTCCCCTGCATTTCATGTGACGCTCCCGATTCGGAAAGCACTCAGTGGTATCGCGCGCGACGGAAAACTCGACGAGGCTAGAGATATCTGGATTGCGAAGCTTCGCAAACAAATCCGATCACTTGAGTCCACTCTTCTTCATGCCGGATTGGAGCCAGTGGCTTGCAAACAGGCGAGCCGATATGGAGATGTAGTGGTCAGCGAATTAGCTGGGGACTACTCGCCCTCAGACAGTTATCCACTAGATTGCTGGCAAACCGCTTTGAAGGAATTTTCAAAACAGTTGTGGCTACTCGCTGAACAGTGCTGGGAACTCCCAAAAGAAGAAAAAGCTAAGGATCGGGTTACTTTCGCGCTGAGGCAACTCTCTGAATTACGAAGCTTGGTCGACGAAATCAATGAAGAATTTTCTGATACTCCCTGGCAGTTGGCTAATAAGCAGGCCGTTTTGCTATATGGCGATGCAGGTGTCGGGAAATCTCACCTGTTGGCTGATGTCGCAAGCGATACATTGAACGCGGGTAGGCCAGCCATACTACTGATAAATAGCCAGTTCTTCCTGAGCAATCCTCGCTCTCAGATTTTGCAATTGCTTGATCTGAACGACGTCGGGTTCACCTCATTTCTTGGTGCCTTGGATGCGGCCGGTCAAGCAAGAGGTTGTAGGGCGCTTTTGATGATTGATGCTTTGAATGAGAGACATGGCATTGAATTGTGGCAAGAGCACTTGGCTGGCCTCATTAGCGAAATATCCAAATTTCACCATCTAGCGTTAGTCGTCTCTTGCCGCACGACCTATCTTGAATCGCTGTTATCGGAAAGTTCGTACCTCAGGAACCATCTTGCACACATCGAACATCATGGCTTTGCCGATGGCGGTGGGCAAGCCGCGAGAGCCTACTTAGCCATTCGAAAGATTGTTCGCCCAAGTGTTCCGCATCTACTGCCAGAGTTCAATAACTCACTGTTCTTAAAGACATGTTGCGATACTCTTGAACGAGAAGGAATGCAAGCTTTTCCGCAAGGGCTTCACGGGGTTACTCAGTACTATGAGTTTTACATCCGCTCTCTCACCCAGCAGGTAGAGCGGCGCATGAAGCTTGATTCGCGTCAACGCATTGTCGAGCGGGCACTTAACGCTTTTGTCGGGCAGCTAATCAACAAATGGCCAGATTTTCTTTCCGTGGCTGACGTAATTCAATGCTTTGACTCTATTCTTCCCTCGATGGGGCAAAGTGATCGTAGTCTCCTTACGGAGTTGGAGCATGAAGGTGTTCTAACAGTTGAGGTGATGCCGAACCAGAGTGGTTCGTATGACGAGCAGGTTCGATTTACGTTTGAGCGATTTGGCGATTTCCAGATCGCACTTAATCTACTTGACTGTCAGCAATCCGGCGGTTACGCGCTTTCGTTATTTGACGAAACCTCACCTTTGGGGGAACTCCTTAAACGAGACGATTTATATCTCTATGCTGGCATCCTTGAAGCGCTTGCGATATTGCTACCTGAAAAAGTTGACTTAGAGCTTCCTGACTTGGCTAGTACCGACGATTGGACGATTCGGAACGCGTTCTTAAATAGCCTCCTCCTGCGGAAGCAAAGTCATTTCACGACGAGAACCCGTGAGCTAATTATTGGTTATTCCGACTCATACGAGGATCATTGGATGGATGCACTGGTATCCATCACGAGCGAACCGGATAACTCGTTCAATGCGAAGTACCTGCATGAGAGACTGGCTCAACTCACCATGCCTGAGCGCGATGCTCAGTGGTCCATTGATATTGCCGAGATGAGCATGAGCGAAGGCTCTCCTCTAGATAATGTGATTTCGTGGGCCTTGGATGCAGGCTTTGAGCCTATTGAGCCAGAGCGTGCCGAGTTAGCGTCAATTTTTCTTGCGTGGCTACTTGCAACATCCAATCGAACAATACGAGATCGCGCGACAAAGGCTTTATCGAGCCTTCTTTCGAGGCGTCTTCAATTAGCACAGTCATTAATTGAGAAATTCCGCCAAGTAGATGATCTGTACATTCATGAGCGAGTACTTGGCGCTTGCTACGGCGCAACATTACAGGCGTTGGATCTGACAGGGTTAGATCAATTAGTAGCTACTGTATTTGAGTGGCAGTTTGCGCATCGGCGTCCAAGCCTGCATCTACTTCTACGCGACTACGCGAGAGGTATTTGCGAGTATGGCGCATATAAAGGCGTGCTGCCTGAGGAAAAAATTGCTTTCGCGCGGCCTCCATACGTGAGCAGTTGGCCCATTGAGTATGTATCCAAAAATGATCTGGCAAAATATACGGATGACCATAATGGGCATATCTTTCGAGATGAAATTACGTCATCTGCGGGAAGCGAATGGACGGGAGATTTTGCGAAGTATGTAATTGCACCTGCGGTCCACCATTGGACGGCTACCCCGCTTAAAGAGACAAAGGCCAAATCTCCTAGCGAAAGCTGGTTGCTTTTCTGTGAAGAGATTGTACAAAGGCGAACACCCGAGGCTGCGAAAGCACTTAACCAGCTATTGTGCTTTAGTGTCGACCTGGCGACCAAACGTCGGGATGAGGGATCCTTAAATCGAAAGTCTCCATCCATAGCTGAGTCTGTGCAAATCGAAATCACAAGCGTTGATGACAAAGCTTGGGAAAAAAGGAAGGAAACCGAAAAAGTTTTCAAAGAAATGGAGGAGGCCTTTCTCTCCACCTTGTCATCTGAAGATAGGTATTCCTATCGAACACAGGCGAGAGGCTATTTTTTCAGTTTGATGTTTGGGGGGCGGTTTGAGCGTCCCGCTCCCTTTGACGAAAAGCTTGCTCAGCGCTGGGTTACGAAACGAGCCCACGATATAGGTTGGAGTAAGGAACTGCATGGAAAATTTGATCGCCACGTTGGAAGCGGTCGCGGTCGGTCAAACAAGCATATAGAGCGCATTGGAAAGAAATACCAGTGGTTAGCGTTGTATGAGCTTCTCGCACGGATGGCAGATAATCTGATCTTTCGCAGCTCATACAGCGACGATAATCAGTCCTACGTGGGACCCTGGCAGACGTGGGACAGGGATTTAGATCCTTCGCTGCTTATCAGCAAAACAATGGATGATGGATGGAAACAGCATCCCGCTGTATGGTGGTCTCCGATTGCTGTACGACTGAAACATCTCTCCAAAGACGAACAACGCTTATGGTTGAATAATGATCAAGATCAGCTAAATAGTCCGTTGCTGCTCGATGTCATCGACCCAGAATCGCAAAGGCAATGGCTCGTTCTTAGGAGCTTCCGGAATCACGATACACCATATGGTGCCGGACCACACACGGATTCGTGGTGTCGAATATGGTGTGTAGTGACCAAGAAGGAACATCAAAATCGTCTAGTTAATGCATTGGGAAAGCACGCCTTGATCGATTCGAACGCTTTCCCGGACGCAGCAGATTTAAATCATGCTTTTGTTGGAGAGTATCCGTGGCATCCTGCCTGTTCGATGGACAGTGACTGGACTTCACTTGATAACTACTACGGCTACCGCCTAAAGGTGCTCCCGACTGTCGCTCATTACGAGGCTGAGTCCACTGGGCGAGACAAATCGCTAGACGACCATGTCCGGATTTATTTGCCAGCTCCTTGGATAATTCGGGAGCTTGGAGTTGGGCTAACTAATGGACGCTCGTTAGGCTTCACTTCTAGTTCTGGCAAAATATTATTCAAAGATCCATCTATCAGCGAAGGTGGGCCGAGCGCCGCTCTCGTCGATAAGCAAGTTTTTCTCGATTTTCTTGATAAAGAGAATTTGACTCCTGTTTGGGTAATTGCTGGGGAAAAAGGAGCATATGGTGAGGGAGATGGCGATTTCGTTGGTCGTCGCGTTCACTCATTTGTTTATACGCTTACTCCAGAGCGGAAGATCGTATGTGCTAAGGAAATTATTGAATTAGAGCTTCCTCGGTAATCCTCTCACTACCTCGGAGGGGTAGAGCAATTTTATGTAACTCACCCCCTCAACAACTCAAAACACCTTCTGCCCCTTATCCACATAAGGGATTGCTCCGGCCAATTCATCGGTGCCTCCCTGAACTGTTGATGCCACAGCTTTCTCGCTTCCTTGAGGATGCTCATCTCCTGCAACCTCACGCCATTGAAGCCCGGCATGCGTAGCATATCGGCAATCTCAGCTTCCAGCTGTTCCGCGCGGGTCGCATGAATGCGGTTTTTAGGGATCCGTCCTGAGGCCAGTCCCGTGATGCGTTCATGCAAGTGTGTGTAGTACGGCTTCTGCATTTCCCAGGTGAGATGCCACTGTCCGCCATATGCCCTGGGGCGTTGTCGGTGTACCAATACAAATTGCTGTTGCCAACGTAAGCGTCCATGCTTGTCATGTGCATCCTGAATGGCGGTGTATTCCTCCTCGAAGACACTGCCCGTCCCCGGTGTAATCAACAGCCACCACAGCACATGCGTGACCGGTTGATCCTGTCCTGGTACTTGCGAGTACATGATCAGCACGGTATTGGCCAGGCCTTGTTTCTTGTTGCGCCAACGGGTGCTATCACTGACGTCACACTGATAGCGTTCCTTGAACTTCCTTGCCAAGACTACTGCTTTCTCGATCGGGATCACGCCACTGATCCAGTAGCGATATCCTCTCTGCACCATCTCCATCAGATAACGCATGGTTTGGGCTTTGTTCACTGGAATGCGGGCATAAGGGATAGCAAGTGGTGCATGGTATGGCATTGACGGCTCCTGAATAGCAACTGGATATACCGTATAGCCACCGCATGGAAATAGAACAGATACCGTCACAATGACCTGGCATCAATCAGTGGCTAACTGATTGATGTTTATATGTGCTGTTAAAGCATGCGAAGCATACTACTAGAGATTCCATACAACAGACACCCAACTCCCGAGGGCTGTCCACCGTGGACAGCCATCGGACACATTGCGAACGTCCCGATCACTACTTCCCCATCGATACTTCCACAGCAAAAAAATCACCTCGCCAGCCGATTTCCGCCGACATGGTATCTATACAAGCGTAGGAACTAAGCAATGAGCACTGATTGCATCGGGAATCCATTGCGCCACCTCCTCCGCCAGTCACACTGGTCGGGGATGTGCGCCAACGCGTCCCCGACATGATCAAGGTTCAAGCAATGCGGTATGCCATACCGTGTTGTTCCACGCCGTAGCCGGATGCTCTTAATCGAGCTCGTCCGGCTGCAACGGGCGCTTCGGGGGCTATCCACCCCCGATTCGACCCAATCGACTTAGGTCGAGATTGGGCGACGTGGACACGGGTCCTCAGGTAACTGAGATCACCCTGCCAGAAGTGAAAGCAGGTCACCAGTCCTGCCATGGGGGTGCTGGAAACGGTACAACCATTGCCACAGCCGAAGGCGTCAGTATGTCAGTGATGATATAAGTGCATCGGGAGAAGTCTTGGATGCATGGCACTGTGGGGCGCAAGCTCTGCAGGTCGGCGAATAGCTTAAGCGGTCAAAGCACCGGTATCTTCGGTAACGAAGGTGTGGAGGTGCGATGTGGAGTCGTGGTAAGCCATTGCCTGGGCAACAGTCCCACGGTGGTTAAAGTTGGATATCGGTCAGGTGTTAAGTTAGGGACTTTGGAATCTCTCCCAGCTGAAATCTGCAATGAAAGCGGGTCACCCGCACACTGACTAGATGAGACGATGGCGTATGACGACGTAGTAGCAACTGGCTAACACGGGAACCTGTTGACGGAGGCTGGGTGGCTCCAGTCGATGTATCCGGCGCACCGAAGCGCATGGTCGCAAGATCGTGTGCATAAAACGTGCTTGCAACAGGGGGAGCGGAATTGAGTACCGAGACGTCAGATGACGGAAGTCCTGCCTGGGTGATTTAACCGAAGTCCACAGGACAATCGCAAGATACGGGAAAGATGACAGCGTGATTTGAATCGTTTGCCTGGCGGCAATGATGATGTAAACGAGTGATGTCTTTGGCGAGACGGACACTCAAGGAGGTACAACCGGGAGGTTGTGAAAGGTAGTAGTAATAGGCATCTATCACTTCGCCACCACGAGGGGTGGTTCTCAGCCCGGGCAGTTCTCTCTCTGCCCGGGTATCTTGGCATGTGCCTATCCAGTGTTAGAGATAGGCCGAGGATTACTTGATGAGCTGCAAGCTGCCGTCAGACTTTTGTGCGTACAAGCGACCACTGAGACGATCTGGAACACGTACAAAGTGTGGCTACCGAATGGATGTGGTCTCACAATCATGAATGCTCGAATATGACTCTGGGCGGATATACCCCGACACAGCGGCTGGCCATGGCCGCATAGCCGTCCTACTTCTGGCTAGCAATAAAAATGGGAAGGTTACCTTGATACTAGAGCCAAGAGAGCGAACGTGTTGATATTATCTAATGATATCAACATAAACTCACCTAGTGCAGGATAGGCATTCGCCGGTAAAATACTACATTACGGTAATGTTAGCTTCTTTAAGCGCTCATAATAAAGTTAAAAAATTTCAAATCTGGCACTTGCGAAATTTTGACAAGTCTTTGTCCAGATAATTAGGAGTTAGGGGAATCTATGGATCAAAATGGTGAAACTATCAAGCAAGAGTTATTGGAATCCAATGCATCCACTCAAGATACTGTTGCTTCTAATTTCAAGTTGGACTCTCTTGAGTCAATCCGAAAAAGACTACTGGACTTAACTGCCAGGAACAGCCTACTTAATTATCGACATCCTAAAGCTGGGTGTGTCAGAGTCATTGATGAGCTACCCGATCAGATCTATGAAGTATTGCAAGACAGCAAGAAGCTGACTTTTATTCCCGTTCCAGAGCCAACTGAGGCAGAGCTGATAAAGGCAGGCTTCATCAAAATAGAGGCTAAAACTCAACAGAAAATAGTTAATTATCCATCGGCAGAGCAATGGGCAAGACACAAAGGGATAAATACATCCTATGATTTGCCCGAGGTGCTAAATTCGGATGATGGTAGACATCAAGATGCAAACATACAAACACTGCTTTATGCTCCAGAGTTAGAGGCTCGGTTAAGGAGTATTAGAGCAAGTGCTGAAAGCGCAATTGAGGAAAGCGGTGCCAATATACTCTATTTGGCTTTGGGCTTTCTTGAGTGGTATGAATCCAGGGAGTCTGAACAGCCAAGACTAGCCCCACTTTTCACAATTCCGGTCCATCTGGAGAGAAGTGATCTGGATCGTAAGCTAGGTGCTTATAGATACACAATTACCATCAAAGACGAAGGACTAATTTCAAACATTACATTACGTGAAAAGCTAAGTAATGATTTCGGGCTGATTCTCCCAGTTATCGATGACGAGACTTTACCTGAATCATATTTCAACATCATCAAAAACACCATACTGGAACATCAGCCAAAATGGCGAATTCGCAGGCAAGCCACTCTGGTACAGCTTAACTTTTCAAAACAGGCGATGTACCAGGATTTGGATCCTAAGAATTGGCCAGCCCATGCAAATATTCAAGACCATCCATTAATTAAGCTTTTCTTCGCCTCTCAAGCAGAGGAAAACTCCGGGGAAGGGTTTTCTTACCAAGCCGAACATAAGATTGATGAAATCGACGATATTCACGAGCAATATCCACTAATTTACGATGCAGATAGCTCACAGCATAGCGCCGTTATCGATGTTATTAATGGGAAGAGTCTTGTGATAGAAGGCCCGCCGGGATCAGGTAAATCTCAAACAATTACAAATCTCATAGCAGCTTGTATCGCAAATGGTCAGAAAGTTCTGTTCGTCGCGGAAAAAATGGCGGCTCTGAATGTAGTAAAATCCAGATTAGACAAGGCTCATCTAGGTGACTTTTGTCTAGAACTACATAGTCATAAGACAAATAAGCTGAAAATATTAGGTGATCTCGCCACTCGTTTGGCTAAACAAGATCAATATATTTCTCCAAATAATATCGATGCGGATATTGCACGCTATGAAGACCATAAAGAAAAATTAAATTCCTACGTAGCAAAAGTAAATTCAATATGGGGAAATACTGGTCAGTCGATTCACCAAATACTTCAAAAAGCAACTCGGTTACGCGAAGAGTTAAATATCAAACCAGAGAGATTGTTGATAGAGGGTATTAACGGTGAAACGGCGACTAGTATCAGGCAAAGTGAGCTGATCGATTATTCCAAGATGCTTGAGAATATATATATCCAAGTATCTAAGCAATCATCTACAGGAAGCATCAAAGATCATTTCTGGCATGGTGTGGAGCGTATTAATTTTGATGCACAGGGCATAAATGATTTCTGGCAGGCACTAAAAAGCTGGAACAATGAATTGGAGCGTTTGCTTTCAGAGTGGCGTAACTATCTTAAGCAATATCTCAATGACAATATAGATGCCCCCAGCTTATCGGACATCGATTTGCTGATAGAGAAACTCGAAGCGTTACCTACTCTTATGGGTGGGGAGCTATTGGGGATCACTGATTATCTATCAAGTGAACATCAAAAAATTACGCGGTGGGTATCGGACTATGAAACATTACATACTCAAATTGGCGAATTTCAATCGATAATCCATGATCAGAAAATTCTAGATGCAGCCACTACAAAATCCATAATTGATGTTGTAGCGAAGCTAAAATCAATAGGACTAGATGGCAGCACGCAAATATCTGCGGTATTTGATGATCATCAAGAAACCACGCGGCTTTTAGATATCAATAATCAGATCGAAAATGATTTAACCTTAATTCGTGAACATTCCCCCTCCGGATTGCTACCAATCTTTGGTAATACATATAACTCTTTGAAAGAGTTGCCGCTATTCATAAGCTGCGTTGCCGCTTTACCTAGAAATCTATGGAAAGTGCGCGATGAGTTACTCGATGACGATGAGATTGATGAACTGTTAGCACCAACCGAGGAAGCACTTGCTGTGCTATATCCTTTGAAAGGAAGCCTTGAGGAACAAATCGATTTAAGCCGATTGCCATCGGCAGAGCATCTTAAAAATCTTCAATCTGTTATTGAGGGTGCTGGCATCTTCAAGTGGCTATCATCACAATATCGAGAAGCTCGAAAATCGCTTTTCTCGTTATCGCGCACCGTTCGTCCAAACAAATTATTCCTTCTTGAACAGCTACCATTAATTGTCAAATATGCGACAACACATGAGCAGCTAGATCGGCTGCATGCACTAAAGCCTGCTTTGGGGCGTTATTACCAGGGTGTTGATACCGACTTAACAACCATCAAAGATTTGCGCCAGTGGTACAAAAATATTCGAAGCGTATATGGCAGCGGGTTTGGTGAACGGGTAAAAGTTGGTGGTGAAGTTAGAGCATTAAATACCGATTTTGCTCTGGCTCTGGTGGAACTTGCTGACAAAGGGTTCAAGGGTCGGATTGAGCAAAGTATCGTTGGATTAGAGTCACTTATAAAGAAATACTCTAACCATGAACTGAGTCACCATCGTAACCATAACCTTGTGGGTCAAGAGGGGCAGCTTTCCCGACTCAACACGGATTTGGAAATCGTAACTAATACGTTAGTAGCTATCTTCAAAGATGGATCCAAAACAATTGCTGATTTAGAGCCTTTGTCTGAACAGCATAATGAGTTTATAAGTGCTGCGACAGGCTGGACTGGTAATGCATATGCCGACAGCCTGCAGCCTTTTGGCAAGAAGTTATCTATTTGGCCAGGTGAGTTCTCACAATTGAATATTGATGTCATCAAGAATTCCTTAAGGATTGCAGAAACAATTCATGCGAATCAATTGTTATCGATAATTTTTGAGCAATCACCGGATGAGTTTACTTATAAAAAAATGATCGAAGGGGTACGTGATCTTCGATTTGTAAGGCAGTCTACAGAAGAATTAAAAGCTAACTTTTCCAAGTTGGGAGCGGTCAATATTCCAGCTTGGTTAAAAGGTGTTTCAGATGAATCATTGTCGAGCCTCGTTGATAGAAACTCTCAGGCATTGACTAATCGACCTTGGTTGCAAACTTGGCTCGATTATGTACAGCTAAAACACCGCCTTTTCCAACAGGGATTACAAAACTTGGTTTCTGAATTGGAATCAAGCGAAATTCCTCCAGAGAACTTACATAAAGTTGTTGAACTTTGTATTAGCTTTCAATTAGCTCAAGAGATTTTTTCCAAGCATCCAGACTTAGCTCAATTCACTGGGTTGGAGCAAAATGCAATTCGGGAACGCTTCAAAGAGTACGATTTTAGGTTACTTAACCTTCACCGTAAGAAAGTTGCTTATAAAGCATCTAGGGTGCGTCCGCCGGCTGGGATAGGTATTGGTCGCGTAGGCGACTTTACTGAGGTGGCGTTAATAAATAAAGAGGTTGGAAAAAAGACTAGACACATCGCAGTACGTGCACTTATGAAGAGGGCCGGTAAGGCAATTCAAACGCTCAAACCTTGTTTCATGATGAGTCCGATGTCAGTTGCTCAATACTTAGAGCCTGGAATATTTGATTTTGACTTGGTAGTGATGGATGAAGCCTCGCAGATCAAACCCGAAGATGCACTTGGCGCAATTGCTCGTGGCAGGAAACTCGTTGTCGTTGGTGATCCAAAACAATTACCACCCACTAGTTTTTTCCAGAAAGCGGTTGACGGAGATGGTGACAGTGATGATGACGATAATGTAAGCGTACAAGATTCGGAAAGCATCCTTGAGTCAGTGATGCCAATGTTCAATACTCGCAGGCTGCGTTGGCATTACCGCTCAAAACATGAATCACTCATAGCGTTCTCCAATAAGAATTTCTACGATTCAGATCTGGTTTTATTCCCTTCTCCTTTCCAAGCCTCAAATGAGTTTGGCGTAAAGCTTCATCATATAACTAGGGGCCGATTTGTAAATCGCCGAAATGTTGAGGAGGCTCAGGAAATCGTTAGAGCTGCGATCAATCATTTATTGGAGCGATCACATGAGTCTCTAGGGATTGTTGCGATGAACATCCAGCAGCGAGAAGAAATCGAGAAGCAGCTTGAGCAACAGGTTAAAGATAATCCTCAATTAAAACATGCTTATGAAACCAACTTGCAATCCGAAGAACCGCTCTTCATTAAAAATCTTGAAAACGTTCAGGGCGACGAGCGGGATGTAATTTATATCTCTATAACATATGGTCCTGAGCAGGTTGGTGGGAAGCCTATGCAACGGTTTGGCCCTATCAATGCTGATGTTGGCTGGCGCCGACTCAATGTGCTTTTTACGAGGTCCAAAAAGCGCATGCATATATTCACCTCTATGACTTCTGCGGACATTACTCCTGGCCCCGGTAGTAGTAGAGGTGTGACATCTCTCAAGGCATTTCTTGAATATACGGAAACAGGTCATCTCCACTCAACAAATATAACAGGTAAACCAGCAGATAGCGATTTTGAAATCGCAGTCATGCAGTTACTCAAACAGCATGGGTATGAATGTGAACCTCAATTGGGAGTGGCGGGATTTTTCTTGGATCTTGCCGTTAGAGATCCTGGTAAACCAGGTCGGTTCTTAATGGGTATTGAATGTGATGGCGCGACGTACCATTCAGCGAAATCTGCTAGAGATCGGGATTATTTACGTCAGAAGATTCTTGAAGATTTAGGCTGGAAAATTCGGCGCATTTGGTCTACTGATTGGTTCAAACATCCGCAAGCGCAAATTCAGCCGATCTTACACGAGCTAGAGTCGCTGAGAACTTACCCGGAGTCTACATCTCAAAATGCCGAGGAGCCTATTGGCGCGGTAGAGGTTCTCAATGATGAGGAATTAAACTTGCCTCAGTCCATCTTGGAAATCTCTAGCGATAAAGGGGACGTTGATGTCCGGGCGATGCTTTTGGCTTTTGACAAAATGGTAATACGTGAAGAGTTTCCTAAGACCGATCTTCGCCAAAGACTCCTGAGGGATGAAATGCTTGATTTGTTATTGGAGCTAAAACCGACTTCAAAAGCTGAGTTTCAGGAAATGATTCCAGGTTATCTAAGATCTGGGACTGCTACTTATGAAGCAAAGTTTTTAGATGATGTGCTTTCAATAATTGCAGATTATGCCTAGCTGGGGTTACCGCTACATTCAACTCGTCGGTGCAAATTTGGTATAGGCCAGACCACTTGCATGTATTGACGCATGACGCAAAAAAGCCATCCTGTTACCGGATGGCTTTTTTTGTTGGAGCTGAAATGGTGCCCCCTCATCAGCAATTGAGCTAGTCCTCAATCAAGCCGAATCTGTTGCCAATGCATGGACGGTATGACAGACTGCTACCCAGCCAGCCAGCCAGCCAGCCTTGCCAAAGCCACCCTAAACGCCAAACTCCTCACCGCCTTCACCAGCGGTCCCAATGGATACTGCCCACTGCCATAATGCCGTCCGACACCCCCACCTGAGTGTCCGGTCAGCGCATCATGAATCTCTTCGCCAATGCCTGCTTCCCGGCAGGCATCCTTGAAGGTATACCGGAAGCTGTGAAACACCTTGGAGCTGGCGGTAATGCCGATGTCATGACGGAGATAACGGCTCCACCATTTGCTCCAGTTGCCTGAGCGTTTGCCCTTGATGTCGGTGACGAGGTGCGGGAACAGCTGGCGGTGGCCCTGTTCCTTGCATTGGGTCCAGTAGTCAATCAATCCTGCCTGGATCAAGTCAGGATGTAACGGAATCCTTCGTCTGGAACTCTCGGTCTTGAGTTGCTTGCGGTGTTCATCCTCGACATTGCTGACATCGGTAATGTTGAGGTAGTAGCCATGCTGAGGATCGTGTTTGAGATCATGCACACTGAGCTGGGCCAGTTCTTCCAGTCGCGCACCGGTATACAGCGCCAACGCCGGTAACCAGGGGGCGGCCTGACCGGCACCTGCCTTGGGGATATCACCATGATAGATGCCCGCATTAAAGATACGCTGCAAGTCCTCCTGGTTGAGTGGCTCACGCGCAGGCGTGACCACCTTGGGTTTGGCGACCTTGATGCGGGAGGCAGGATTGGTGACGAGTTGTTCCCTGTCCACCGCCACCTGGAACATGGCGCAGATCAATGCCATCTTCTTCTCCACGGTACGGTAATGCTGTTGTTTGGCAAGCAGGTGATCCGTGAACGCCATCATCTTGCCTCGGCGTATGAGGCGCACATCGGCAATACTCTCCTTGCTAAAGAATGCCTCCATATCGGCAATCAGGGTGGGCATGTAATCCAGGGTGGACTTGGCCCTGTCCTTGGATTGATTCAACCATTGCTGATACATTCCATCCAGACTCAAGACAGCAGCAGCCACACCTTCAGGAACAGGGACAGGTGACCCAGGGACAGCGCCTGGCGTGTATGCGGCAGACACGCTAGTGTCTGATCCAGCACGCGATACTGGCACTACATTGATCTCGACCTCCCTGATCTTGCACGCAGCACGCTGGGAGGTGGGCAGGTGCTGGGCGATATCGACTAGCTCGCCTTGCTGGCGTTGCCAAATCAATTGCTGGGCTTGATACGCTGTTTGCAGGAATTGCCAGCGTAACTGTAGATAGGCAGCATCTTGCGCATCCACTGCATAGCCATTCATCCAGAGCCAGGACTGCAAGGCCGGTTCGATCACCTCATGCCGTCCTGTGCTGATGGCTTGCCTGAACATGGGCAAGGTATCCAGAATGCCGGCAGATACCTCTTCTGAATCAATATCCCGGAACCCGGTAATGCGGTTGTACTCATCGCTCATGAGTACACTGGCTTTCCAGCGATCACACAGCTCCTGCATCGAGGCTGGGGTCAGTGTTAATGGCTGAGGCACAAACTCACTCCTGGGTGCACTCACGGAAGCACTGGCGATAGCCTGCGCATCGCTGCGTGAACCCATACGCGCCTGGGTCAACAATCCCAGACGGATGGCTTGAAACTCCTGATCCAGACGCACGGCATGCTCACGCGCCTTGCGCATCGCAACCCGCTGGATAGAGGTATGCAGACTAAATGAAACGAGGGTGGCTTGACCGTTCCCATAGTGAGGAACGACATCCTGAGGAATACGACGATGGAAATAAAAGATATGTCCGCGTAAGCGAAGATAAGTACCGGTGTGCATGGCAGCTCCATAGGATCAATGTATAACACCTATGTATAGCAACCGTGGGGTACAAACCCGCTCAGGGCCTGCTTTGCAGCAGTATCAAGGCTGGAAGCCTGATGTGGCGGAGAGGGAGGGATTCGAACCCTCGATACGCTTTCACGTATGCCTGATTTCGAGTCAGGTACATTCAACCAGCTCTGCCACCTCTCCGGGAGCGCGGATTATAGCTTACGGACATTTCTAAGTAAAACTCATCGTCTACAAGCCTGTTGGAGAAAAGAAGTCTCTACTTAATCCTGTTAGGCTGCCGTCCTGGATTTCTGCGATAGCACCAGTATGCCGCTGGTGCAGATGATGGCGATGCCGATAAAGCTGTAAAGGTCCGGTACATGGCCAAAGAACAGGTAGCCGATCAGTCCGGCGAATATCAATTGCCCATAGGTGAAGGGAGCCAGCGTCGCGGGGTTGGCATGATGGTACGCCTCGGTCATCAGCAGGTGGCTCAGCAGCGCTGAAGCTCCCAGGGCAAGTAGCAGCATGGCATGGTAGGCGCTAGGGGTCTGCCAGAAGAAAGGCGCAATGAAGGTGAGGGCGGCGCTGCCTACCAGGCCGCTCAGCAAGTTGGTCGTGGCGGAGCTGTCCGTGGCGTTGAGCTTGCGCGTGATGAGCTGGTACAGGCTGAAGGTGAATGCCGCGCCTACGGCAAGCAGGCTGACGGGCGTGAACAATGCGCCGCCAGGCCGCAAGATCACGAGCACGCCTATGAAACCAAGCGATACGGCAAACCATTGCAGCGGGCCGACTCGCTCGCCCAGTAGCGGGCCTGACAGCATGGTGACGATCAACGGGGTCAGGTAGATGATCGCCGTGCCTTCGGCCAACGGAATGTAGCGCAAGGCGGAAATGAAGCACATATTCGTGCCTACCATGCACAGGCCGCGCAGCAATTGCAGGCCCGGATTGCGGGTCTTGAAGATGGCGAATCCGGAGCGGGGGTACAGGACGGCCAGCATGAGGCCGCTGTGGATGACGTAGCGTATCCAGATGATCATGACGACCGCATAGAAGCCGGCCAGGTATTTGGATAGCGCGTCGCTGCCTGCGAATAGGAATATGGCGCCGCACATGCAGAGAATGCCTTGCAACAGCTGTGGCTTGAAGGTTGGGCTCATGTCGGCAAGCGTGAAAGAGTGCAGAGGTAGCATCGATGATGTAGCCGCGCAGTGTATCACGGACATTAACAAGACAATGATTAGCTGCTTCAATCATGTGGGTGTGGGGAGTGCCTGATTCTCATCCAATATTCAATACTGTGAGTCCCTGCCGTGGGCTTGTTAAGCGGACGCGTATAATGCCGTACTTTTCGAACAGCCCTTTGGGCGCTCATGGGTAGTGATCATGCATTGTGGAATAGATTACGGGACTTCCAATTCGTCGCTGGGTATAGTGAAGGATGGCAAGGTAGTGCAGGCCAAGCTGGAGCAGGACAGCGTTTACCTGCCTTCGGCGATCTACCGGGCATTCCCGGAACATGAGCTCAACGAGGATGTGGAGTCGCGCAGCATACGCCAACAATTGGGCAACGCGCAGGGCTTGTTGTACGGTTCGGAGGCGATTGATGCCTATATCCGCCATCCAGGCGACGGCTTGTTCATGAAGTCGCCCAAGGTGTTTTTGGGGAGCGATCTCAACAAGGATCAGATGGATTTTTTCGAGGTCGTCATTGCCAAGATGATGACGCATATCCTGGAGCAAGCCAGGGCCTTTTACGGGCATGAGCTGCGCCAAGCCGTCATCGGCAGGCCGATCCGCTATCACGGTATCCGCGGCGAGCAGGGCGACAAGCAGGCGTTGGCGATCATGGAGCATGCCGCTGCCGAGGCCGGGTTGGAGGAGATCGTCTTCATGTATGAGCCCTTGGCCGCGGCGCTGGATTACGAGCAGGGCCTCGACCGGGACGAAGTGTTGCTGGTGGTGGACGTGGGCGGGGGCACCACGGATTGCTCGGTGGTCAAGGTCGGTCCGTCATATCGCGGCAAGCCCGAGCGCAGCGACGACCTGCTGGCATATTCCGGCAACCGCATCGGCGGGGTGGACCTTGACGTCAACCTCGGCTGGCACAGCATCATGCCATTGTTCGGACGCGGGACGGACGAGCTGCACAACAAGGCATTCGACGCGATTGCCGTGAACAGCATTCCCAGCCAGCAGGCATTTTATTCCCGCTTCGAGATGCCCGTGCATGCCAAGGCGGACACTGCGCGCGAAAGGCTCTACAAGGTATGGCTGGACAAGCTCAGCAGCCATCTGGTGCGCAGCGCCGAACTGGCAAAGATCGAGTTGTCGACCACTGAACGCCATACACTCGGGTTGGAATATGTCGAGGAAGGCCTGGAGGTTCTCGTCACCCGTGAGGATTTCCGCGAAGCCATTGCACGTTCCACCGAGAAAATCCGGCAGGTGATCGATGAGGCACGCCAGGCGAGCGCATCCAGGCTCGACAAGATTTACCTGACTGGCGGCTCCGCCGTTTCTCCCGTCATCCAGCAGGTGATCCGGGAAGTAGTGGGCGATGCTGTGCCGTTCGTTTCGGGCAATATGCATGGCAGCGTCGCGTGCGGCCTGAGCGTATTCGCCAGCCGGCATTTTTCTTAAGTCCTTGATGTCACTCCGTTGAATCATATAAAGTATTGCCATGTGACAGCGGTTGAGCATTGTGGCGGAAGTGCGCTTGAATGCTGGTTTTTCGTCACGATACGGCCGTATTCTTATTCTCAGCCTATCCTGTCGGAAACGGATATCGGGGATGTCCATTCACGTAGCGTTTAAGTACCAATAGAAGCATTGTCGAAGAAGTAACGGGATATAGGCAGCCAGGCTGCATCTCGCGCGCTTAATAACAATTACACTTGACGAAAGTGCCTATGGGAAAGAAAAAGCATGGCTGGCCGTTGGCGTTGGGGGTGTTCATACTCGGCATGGTCGTGACGGCGATCATCGCCCGCGCCCAGTTCTATAACAGCAGCCTGCAGTCACGCCAGTTCGAGTTGGTGAGGGCGGCCGGCCAGGAGCTGCACCATGCCATCCAGACCGAGATACAGCATGCCGTGGATTTTGTACAAGCCACAGGATGGCTGTTCAACGCGAGCCAATCCGTCAGCCGCGCCGAGTTCAGCGAGTTTGCGGTTAACGCGATCCATCATAGTTACCTGCTGAAAGAGCTGCAGTGGCGGCCAAGGGTCAAGGCTGATGAAGTATTGGGCCTGGTCGAGGATGCGGCCCGCGACGGATTGTCAGGATTCCGGTTGCTGGAGCCGGATGCCGGCAGTGGCGCGTTCGTTCCAGCCCGTCCGCGTGACGAGTATTTCCCTATCTTCTACAGCGAAATGGCTTTCGAGGAAACGGCCAATCCCTCCTTGCTGGGATTGGATACATTGGCCAGCACGCAGGATTTCAAGGCGCTCGAGCAGGGCATTGCCAATAAGCATAGCGTGGTGATGTCCATCATGGACGCGAATCAATTCATGGTCATGGTGCCGGTATTTGCCGACGGCCAGCGGGATATACGGCATCTTGCCGGTTACGTTGCCGGGCGCTTGTCCATCCAGCAACTGCTGCATAGCTTGGAGCAGCAGGCGGCAAAACTCGATCTGGACGTCATCCTGCTCGACCAGGCAGGAATGCGGCTTCCGATATTGCAGGTGGTGGCCCCCGACAGCGGTTTACGGGAGTTTGATGCGCAGCAGCCTTATGAGCCGGGAGTATGGGATGTCAGCCTGCCTTTCAGCATTGCCGATTTTTCCGGCACATTGGTGGTGCATCCCCATGCCGGCCTGTCTTATCAGTATGCCGGGAAGATACTGGCGATCGTCGTGCTCGGCATGTTGGTTTCCATGCTGCTTGCCGGCTTGCTTTATCGCATGCTGGGGGAGCAGCGCGCGGTCAAATTGTCCGAGGAGCAGTTGGATAGCCTCACCGGCAACCTGCCCGTGGGGGTTTTCCAGATGCATGCGGGCAACGGCACCCCTGCCCGTTTCTCTTTCGTCAATGCCAGCGCGTGCCAACTGCTGGATGTGACGGAGGAAAGGATACTGGCGGATTGGCAGAATGCGTTCCTACACGTGGTGCCGGAGCAAAGGCAGGAGCTGTTGGCTACCTTGCGCCAGGCCAAGGACAACAAGCAGGTATGGGACGGCGAGTTCCGGCTGCAAGTGGGCCACAATACGCGTTGGCTGCGCGCGCGTGCCGTTCCGCGGCATACGATGCTGGGAGAGTTGGTATACAACGGTTTCGTCGAAGACGTGACGGAGCGCAAGCGAATCGAGCAAGAGGTCAGGTCGCAAAGCCTCTTCCTGCAACAGTTGATCGATAATATTCCCAGCCCGTTGTTCTTCAAGGGCAGCGACAGCCGTTTCCTGGGCTGCAACCGTGCCTATGAGCATGAATTCGGCGTGTCCCGCGACCGCATGATCGGCAAGACCGTGCTGGAGATGGAGTACTTGCCATACGAGGACCGCATGGCCTACCAGGAGGAGGACGAGCATGTGATAGCCACCGGCGCCACCGTGCATAAGGCGCTGTCCCTGCGGTTTGCCGATGGCAAGATGCACCAAGTGCTGTACTGGGTGAGCGGGTTCAAGCTGCCGGACGGCTCTGTTGGCGGGATGGTGGGGTCCATCGTCGATATCACCGCCCAGCGCGAGGCGCAGCAGGCGCTGAGCGTGGCGATCGACCAACAGAAGGCCTTGTTTGACTCCGCCCCCCTGGGCATCATCGAGCTGAAGAATCGCCGCGTGGTGCAATGCAACCGCAAGTTCGAAACCATGCTGGGATACCAGAGCGGCGAACTGCTGGGCCACTCCACCCGCGAATGGTTCAGCAACGACGAGGACTTCGCCGCGGTAGGCAAGGGCTATGAGGTATTGCGCCGAGGCGAGACTTATACCGGCGAACACCAGTTTACCCGCAAGGACGGAAGCAAGTTCTGGTGCCGCATCTTCGGGCACGCGGTGGACATTGACGATCCCGAGCATCAAAGTGTCTGGCAGTTTGAAGATGTCACGGAAAAGCGCGCGGCCGAAGAGCAATTGCACCTGGCACGGGATATGGCGGAAGAGGCGACGCTCGCCAAGTCCATGTTCCTGGCCAATATGAGCCATGAAATCCGTACGCCGATGAATGCCGTGATCGGGCTTGCCCACCTGGCGTTGAAAACCGAGCTTGACGCCAAGCAGCGCGATTACGTGACCAAGATTCACAGCGCGGGCATTTCCCTGTTGTCCGTCATCAACGACATCCTGGATTTCAGCAAGATCGAGTCCGGGCGGATGGATCTCGAGCAAGTGGAATTCTCGCTCGACCAGGTGTTAAGCAGCGTGACCAATACCTTGGCGTATACCGCCACCGATGCAGGGCTCGAGCTTCTGTTCGACGTCGCCGACGATGTGCCTGGCAATCTGGTCGGCGACCCCTTGAGGCTGGGCCAGATATTGCTCAACCTGGTCAGCAACGCCATTAAGTTCACCCATGATGGCGAAGTCATCATCCGCTGCCAATTGCTGGATTCCAACGACCAGCAGGTCAAGCTGCAGTTCCTCGTGATCGATTCCGGCATCGGCATGGACGATGAAACCTGTTCGCGCCTGTTCCAGCCGTTCATGCAGGCCGACGGCTCCACCACGCGCAAATACGGCGGCACCGGGCTGGGGCTGACCATCTGCAAGCGCCTGGTTGGCATGATGCAAGGGGATATCTGGGTGACCAGCGTGCCCGGGCAGGGGTCCACATTCACGTTTACCGCGTGGTTCGGCAATGGCCATCCGGCCCGGCCCTATACCCTGACCAATGAACTCAACGACCTGCACGTGCTGGTGGTGGATGACAACCTCACCGCGCGCAGCATTCTCGCCAGCCAGCTCGGCTTCCTGCCATGCAAGATCAGCCATGCCAATTCCGGCATGGAGGCGGTGGCGACGGTGCGCGACATGCAGCATGTATTGCCGGTGGATCTGGTATTGATGGACTGGAAGATGCCGGGACTGAGCGGCCTCGAGGCGGCGCGCCTGATCAAGCATGACGCCAGCCTGAGCAAAATACCCGCCATCATCATGGTCACGGCGTACGGGCGCGAGGAAATCCGCAAGGAGTGCGATGACCTGAAGCTAGAGGGCTTCCTGGTCAAGCCGGTCAGCCAGTCCACCCTGATTGATACTTTGGTGGGCATGTACAGCGCATCCGTGGAAAACTGGTCGTATGTGTCACAGAGCCCGAATTACGATCTCAGCGGCATGCGGCTGCTGGTGGTCGAGGACAATGAAATCAACCAGCAGATCGCCACCGAACTGTTGCAGGCCGTAGGGGCGGCAGTGCAGATTGCCGAGCACGGGCAGGCGGCGCTGGACAAGCTGAACGAGCAAGGTGCGCATTACGATGCGGTATTGATGGATTTGCAGATGCCGGTAATGGACGGCTATGAGGCGACACGCCATATCCGCGCCAATCCCGCCTTCGATCACTTGCCGGTGCTGGCGATGACCGCACATGCCACCGTCGAGGAGCGCCAGCGCTGCATCGAGCTCGGCATGGGGGCCCACATCACCAAGCCCATCAATCCGGATATGCTGTACCAGGCCCTTGCCTGTATTCATGCCGGCCAAGAGGCCGCCCCAGGAGATGCAGCACAAGCCATAGGAGGATATGCAGAATTGGAAATCGAAGGGTTCAATGTCCCAGAAGCGTTGCGCCGCGTCGCGGGAAACCAGGAGCTGTATCACAGGCTGTTGCGGCAATTCGCCCAGAGCCAGCAGGGCGTGCCTGAGCAAATAAGAAGCGCCTTGCAGGAGGACCGTCGGCCTGACGCCGTCAGGCTCGCCCATACGCTCAAGGGTGTGGCGGCCAACCTGGGAGCGCAGGTGTTGTCTGACGCGGCGGCCGGGCTTGAGCAGACCTTGGTGGAAAATGCCGACGCCGGGCCGGCCCTGGCGCAGCTTGAATCTGCCCTGGCCGGTGCGCTTTCTGCCGTCGCACGGGTATTGGACCAGCGGGGGGCTGAGGCTGGCGCATCACCTGTTCAAGTCACGCAACAAGAGGGCCAGGCATTGCTGCTGCGGTTGATCCAACACCTCAAGGCGAGGGACGCCAGCGTGCAGGATTTTCTCGCCGACCAGTCCCAGGTGCTGCGATCGGTCCTGGAGGCGCAACAATATGACAAGCTGGTGGAGCTTGTAGGGTTCTACCAATTCGATGCGGCGTTGTTGCTGGTGAAGCCGTTATTGGCAACAGCCTCGCATCAGAACCTATCCTAAGGATAAGCGGCGATGGACAAGATATCGGATACAAACGACAAACAAACGATCCTGGTCATTGACGACACACCGGAGAACCTGTCGGTGATTAACGCCTTGCTGAAGGAGTTCTACCGGGTCAAGGTCTCCACCAGCGGCGTGGATGGATTGAATATAGCGCAGATGCTGCCACAGCCCGACCTGATCTTGCTGGACATCATGATGCCGGATATCGACGGTTATGAAGTCTGCCGCCAGCTCAAGGCGAATCCGGTTACGGAGAACATCCCGGTCATTTTCCTCACCGCCAAGATCCATATGGAGGACGAGCAGCGCGGGTTCGACGTCGGGGCGGTGGACTATATCGTGAAGCCGATCAGCCCGCCGATCGTATTGGCGCGTATCCAGACACATTTGTTCCTCAAGGACCAGCGCCGGTTCCTGGAGTACCAGGTTGAGCAGCGCACGCGCGAGATCGCCTTGATCCAGAATGCCACCATCTTCGCGCTGGCTTCCCTCGTGGAAGCTCGCGACAACGAAACCGGCAACCATATCCGCCGCACGCAGAACTATGTGCGCCTGCTGGCGGAAAAGCTGCGCGACCATCCGAAATTTGCCGCGCAATTGACCACACCGGTGATCGACCTGATATACAAGTCCGCGCCTCTGCACGATATCGGCAAGGTGGGGATACCGGACCGCATCTTGCTCAAGCCCGGCCCGTTGACGGAGCAAGAGTATGAGGTGATGAAGCGGCACGCAAGGCTGGGCGCCAATGCCTTGATCGAGGCGGAGAAGGTGATCGGGCGCGACAACAATTTCCTGCAATATGCCCGCGAGATCGCCATGTGGCATCACGAGCACTGGGACGGTTCCGGCTATCCCGACGGCTTGCGCGGGGAGGATATCCCCATCTCGGCGCGCTTGATGGCGATTGCCGACGTCTATGATGCCTTGATCAGCGAGCGGGTGTACAAAAAGGCGTTCGACCATGAAGTAGCGGTGCAGACCATCCTCGAAGGGCGCGGCAAGCATTTCGACCCGGATATCGTCGATGCCTTCATGGCCGTCAAGGATGAATTCTGGCGCATCGCGCAGCAATACCAAGACCGGTACGCCGGCAAGGCATGAATAAAAAAGGATGGCATCTGCCATCCTTTTTTATTGGGGCAGGCTTACTCTACGCCCTGGCTGGCCAGGTAGTCCTCGTAATTGCCGAGGAAGTCGACAATGCCGTCCGACTTCACTTCCAGGATACGCGTGGCGAGGGAGCTGACGAATTCGCGGTCGTGGCTGACGAAAATCAGCGTCCCCTTGTATTTGTCCAGCGCGGTATTGAGCGCCTCGATGGATTCCATGTCCATGTGGTTGGTCGGCTCATCCATCAGCAGCACGTTGGTGCGGGCCAGCATCAGCTTGCCGTAGAGCATGCGGCCTTTCTCGCCGCCGGAAAGCACCTTGACCGATTTCTTCGTGTCCTCGCCGGAAAACAGCAAGCGCCCCAGCATGCTGCGCACGGACTGGTCGTCGTCGCCGGGCTGGGTATGCAGTGTCATCCATTCGAACAGGGATTCGCCATTCTCGAACTCGTACTCATGGTCCTGCGCGTAGTAGCCGATCTTGGCTTTTTCCGCCCACTTGACGATGCCGTGGTTGGGCTGGATGTCGCCCGCGATGCAGCGCAGCAGGGTGGTCTTGCCCACGCCGTTCTCGCCGATGATGGCGATGCGCTCTCCGGCTTCCACCATGAGGTTGACATCGTTGAACAAGGGTTTGTCGTAGCCATGGCTGAGCTTCTCGATTTCCACGGCCTGGCGGTGCAGTTTTTCCCTGTCGTCGAATTCAAAGCGGATGAACGGGTACTGGCGGCTGGAAGGCTTGAATTCCTCGATCTTGATCTTGTCGATCATCTTCAGGCGGCTGGTGGCCTGCTTGGCCTTGGACTTGTTGGCGGAGAAGCGGCGCACGAAATCCTGCAGTTCCGCCACTTTTTCCTTGGCGCGGGCGTTATCCTTGGCGGCTTGCGCGCGTGCGGCGGTGGAGGCTTCCATGTAGTCGTCGTAGTTGCCCGGGTAGACCTTGAGCGTGCCGTAGTCCATGTCGCAGGTATGCGTACAGACCTGGTTGAGGAAGTGCCGGTCGTGCGAGATGATGATCATGGTGCAGTCGCGGTTGTTGAGCACGTCTTCCAGCCAGCGGATGGTATTGATGTCCAGGTTGTTGGTCGGTTCGTCCAGCAGCAATACGTCGGGGTTTGCGAACAGCGCCTGCGCGAGCAGCACGCGCAGCTTCCAGCCCGGCGCCACGGAACTCATGAGGCCGTTGTGCTGGTCGGTGGGGATGCCCACGCCAAGCAGCAGTTCGCCCGCGCGCGCTTCGGCGGTGTAGCCGTCGTACTCGGCGAACACGGTTTCCAGCTCGGCGGCTTTCATGTAGTCGTCTTCGGTGGCTTCCAGGTTCATGTAGATGGCGTTCTTCTCTACGTTGGCCTTCCACATTTCCTCGTGTCCCATCATCACCACGTCCAGCACGCGCTGGTCTTCATACGCAAACTGGTCCTGGCGCAGGAAGGCCATGCGCTCGTTCACGTCGAGCGCGACATTGCCGGCGGTCGGTTCCAGCACGCCGGCCAGGATTTTCATGAAGGTGGACTTGCCGCAGCCGTTGGCGCCGATCAGGCCGTAGCGATTGTTGTCGCCGAACTTGACCGAGACATTCTCGAACAAGGGCTTGGCACCGAACTGCATGGTGATATTGTTTGCGATTAACACGTCGGTTGTATTCCTAAAGTAAAACTATCGATCAATGAATTAAAACTTGTTGCGGATGACGACTTCATCCAGTGCCAGCTGGCCGCCGCGCGGGCGAGGGGGCTGGATGCCCTTGCCAATGGCGACAAACATCGCTGGGATATGGTCGGCAGGCAGGTTGAGCAGCTTGGCGACCGCGTCGAAATCAAAGCCATCCATCGGGCAGGAGTCATAGCCCAGCTCCTTGGCAGCGAGCATCAGCGTGGCGGCCGCCATGCCGCAGGAGCGCATGCCCTCGTCGCGTTGTACCTGCTCCTTGCCGCGGTAATAGTTGTCGATGGCGTTGACTAGGTAGTCCTGCACGGGCTGTTCCGCCTTGCGCCAATAGCGGCGCGGTTCCTTTTCCCAGGCTTTCAGGTCCGCCGTCAACACCACCAGCAGCGAAGCATCCGTGACTTGCGCCTGGTCCCAGCTGGCGGCGCGCACTTGCTTGCGCAGCTCCGGGTCCTGCACCAGCACAAAGCGCCAGTTCTGGATATTGAATGCCGTCGGCGCCAGCACGGCCAGCGACATCAATTTCTCTATCTCTGCCTCGGACATCGTGTGGCTGGCATTATACGCCTTGACCGAGCGGCGGCTTTCAATCGCCTCAATCACATTCATGGTACCGAATTCCTCAATAGTGGATTGCAATAATTTCCAGCTCCAGGTCGCCCGCCGGGCGATGCCAGACCACGCTGTCGCCGACTTTCTGCCCGATCAGCGCCTTGGCCAGCGGCGATACCCAGCTGACGCGGTTGGTGGCGATGTCGGTTTCATCCTCGCCCACAATCATGAACGAATGGGGTTCGCCGTCCTCGTCCTCGACATCCACCGCCGCGCCGAAGAGGACGATATCTGCTGGCTGCGCGGCAGGGTCGACCAGGATGGCTGATTCCAGCCTGGCCTGAAGATAGCGCAGGTCGCGGTCTATCATGGCCAGCCGTTGTTGCGCCACCGGGTCTTCCTTGCGCTGGGCGAGCGGCAGGCGTGCCTGCTCCAACTCGCTGGCTTGCTGTTGCAACTGCTTGAGGCCATGCGGGGTGACGTAATTGGGATGCGGGCTGATCGGGCGTTCCGGCAGATCCGTGCCGGCGTGCTCCAGATCATCCTCTTTTACAAATCCACGGCTCATGGCGCACGACCTATAAAACCTTGAATTATAACTCAAGTAGCGTGAGGCGCAGCGCCTTATTCCCGATATGGAACGGAGGGCTTATTTTGAATGCTGGAAATGGATATGCGGGAAACACAATGCCCCGCAGGGCAGGGCATTGTGGGAGGAGGGGATGTTAGAAATCCATCGTGGCGGAAAGCAGCACGGTACGGGGCAGACCCTGGATCAGCCAGTTGCCGTCGACAGTGGATGCCCAGTAGTCGCGGCCGAACGCATTTTCAATGTTGGCGCGCAGCGTGAGGGGCTTGCCCCAGGACATTGTCTGGTAACGGGCGCCGAGATCGAGCCTCGACCATCCCGGTATGCTCATCGAATTGTCGGCATCCAGGTATTGACGACTTGTGGCGATCACGCGCCCGGACAGCGTCAACCCTGGTAGCAGGCCTGGATCCCACTCCAGGCCAAGGTTGGCCTGTCGGCGCGGGACGCCTGGCGCATCGCGTCCATCATTGATGCCGCCCTCGGTTTTTGTCAGCTTGGCCTCCGTCCAGGCAGCGCCGCCCAGTATCCTGACATTGGATGACAATTCGCCGAAGATATTGAGCTCCACGCCGCGGTTGCGCTGTTCGCCGTCCATCTTGAAAGTGGGATTGCCGATGGTGTTGGCGACAGTGATGCCGCTGGGCTGGGTGATCTGGAACAGGCTCGCAGTGAAGCCGAGCCGTCCTAGGTCCAGTTTCACGCCGGTTTCAAATTGCTTGCTTTTGACCGGCGGGAATAATTTATCGGGATTGGTCACATTGCCGGAGGGCGTAGGTCCCTGGCTCAAGCCTTCAATGTAGCTCGCGTACACGGACAGGTTGTCCCGTGGTTTTACCACCAGCGCCAGGCTCGGCGTGACGGCACTTTCATCATAATGCTGTGTTCTGGCCCCGTTCATATAGCCATTGGCCTTGACCTGCTGGTGGCGTACGCCGATGATCGCAGTGAGCCGGTCGTCCAGGAACGACATGGTGTCGGACAATGCCAGCGTCGGGAGATCCAGGGTATTGGTTTTCGGGGTATTGGAGGAGAACCCGGCCAATGACGGCTTGCTGACGCCTACCGGCGCGTAGATGTTCGTGAGCCAGTTCATGAAGCCATATCCATAGCCGTATTCGTCACCGAAGCTAAAGCCGTTTTCTTGCCGCAGGGTGGAAAACTGGGCATTGACCTGATGCTGCACCGAGCCTGTATCAAACGTTCCCCTGATGCCAGCCTGGATGCTTTTACGGTAGCTGTAGCCCGGATAGTAATAAGCTTGGGCTATTGCATCCCCGGTTTGACTAGTGACGGCCATGTCGGAAGACAGCCACTGATATTTATTCCAGTTTGCCCCCAATGCGCCATAGAGCGTCCACTCGGGGGACAAATCGTATTCCGCCTTGAACAACAAATATTCGCCCTTGTTTTTGGTATATTCCCAGTCCTGGGAAATCTGTTTTTCTGCCTTAGGCGCCTTCAGGCTCGGTATTGAGAATAAGTAAAATCCGCCAGCACCGGTTGGTGCCTGGGTTTTTGTGTTTTGATAGCCCAAGTCTACAGAGGCGCGCAAGTTTTCATCGCGAAAATCAATGCCTAGCGTTGCCACTGAAAACTCCCGGGATTGACCTTCCATCGCTGTTTCGCCATCGCGATATATGCCGTTGAAGCGCACGCCCCATTGCTTCATCTCGCCAAAACGACGGCCGATGTCGATATGAGCGCCATAGTGACGGTTTGATTGGTAAGACAGCGTCAACCGGTTCAGTGGCGTCTCCTCCGCGCGTTTGGGCGCGATATTGATCGTGCCGCCCACGCCGCCCCGTTGCCCCATGCCATTCAGCATCGCGCTGGGGCCTTTCAATATTTCCACGCGCTCCAGGGTTTCGACTGGCATGGTATTGATCATGGCGATACCAGCCACGCCGTCGAACAGCACGTCGGAACTATAGCTGCGGAAGCCGCGGATCATGAAGCCGTCCCCTTGGCCTGCTGCGCTCGTCAGGCCGTTGGTCGTCACGCGCACCGACGGGTCGTTTGCAACAACGTCCACCAGGCTGGTGGCTTGCTGGTCACGGATGAGCTTTGAGGTATAGGCCGCGATGTTGAACGGGACGTCCAGGATATCCGCGTCACCGAGCAATCCCAGCCGTGCGCCTCTTGCCACTTGGCCGCCTGCGTAAGGGCGCGGCAAGTTGTTGTCAGGGTCGGACTGGGCGGTCACGGTCAGCTCGGGAAGTGTTTCCGTTGCCTGGGGCGCACCGGATGAGACGTTGGCGGCCTTGGTCAGAGAATACTGGTTATTCCGGTTCTTCTTGACCGTTAACCCGCTACCCGCCAATAGGGCGTCGAATGCTTGCTCGATGGTGTACCGCCCGCTCAATGCGCGCGCTTGCCTGCCTTTGGTCTGCTCGGGCGTGAACGTGATGGTCACGCCGGTTTCGCTTGCCAATGTTTGCAGGGAAGTTGCCAGGTCGCCGGCAGGAATATCGTATTGCCGGCTGGCGGCCATTGGCCTTTCCGGCGCGTCTGCTGCAAAGGCATGGTGGGCGAGGCCTGTATTGAGTGCCAGCAGCAAGGCGAGCTGCAGCGTTTTCTGCTTATGGCGAGCTTGGTTCATGTGATTCCCTAGTGGTTGAATGACTACATGAGGGAGGTCACTTGAGAATGAGAATCGGGCAGTATTTTTTGAAATATTTTTGATGCGGCGCCGGTGCGGCGTTATCCGGCATGGCTGGCCGAGATGCGCACCCAGTAACGTGTACGGTGGGCGATGCTGACAGGCAGCGAGTTGGGAAGCGATTCGAGCGCCTGCGTAGTGTCATTGAGCGTGAATACGCCGGAGATTTTCAAGTCTGCGACATCGGCATCGCAATGGATGAAGCCCGGACGATAGCGTACTAGCTCCTGCACGAGGTCGGCAAGACGCATATCGTTGGCGAAGAGCAGGCCTTTGCTCCAGGAGCCGGCTTGCGCAGGAGCAGCCGAGGCTGCAAGCGCATCATGCTCGGTGAATGCACTTTGTTGGCCTGCCTGCATGACCAGGCTTTTCCCTTGACGCGGTGCAATATCGACAGACCCTTCCAGCACGATGACGTGCGTGGAATCCTGGGCCAGCCTTACATTGAAGCGGGTGCCGAGCGGGCTGATGCGGCCGTGCGCGGTAAGCAGCTGGAACGGCCTGTGTTCCCGGGGCTGGTGGCCGGTGGTCACCATGACTTCACCGTTGAGCAGGGTGACGGTGCGGGCTGTGTCAGTCAATTCCACGTCGATGGCGCTGCGTGTATTCAAGATGATCTGGGTTCCGTCGGAAAGCTCGATGGTTTTCAGCTCGCCGGTCCCGGAGCTGTAATCCGCTACTTGTAGCCGCCATTGCTCGGTCCGGCTGGCAAGCACGCCGCTGCCGGCCACAAGGCCCAGCCAGACCAGGGCCTTGAGCGTGCTGCGTCTGCCTGGCGCATGCAGCCTGGACAAGGTCTGGTAAGCAGCATGCGGGTTGAGGCGGTGCAGCGATGCGCTCATGCCCTCGATATGCAGCCATGCGCGCTCATGCTCTGGGTCCGCATTGCGCCATTGCTGCAGGCGTTCGGCGTCGTGCGGGCCGAAGCCTGCATCCATGCTGAGGGTGAGCCATTTGGCAGCTGCCTCGGCGACTTCCGGTGAAAAGCTGGAAGGCTGCATTTGCATCAGGTCATGGAGAAAAAGCACTGCTGGTTGGCGCGGCTGAGATATTGCTTAACCGAGCTGGTGGAAACCCGCAGCTCCTTGGCAATTTCCGCATATGAAAGCCCCTCGAGGTGCGCCAGCAGGAACGCCTGCTTGGCACGTAGCGGCAGGCCACTCAGGGCGTTGTCGATCTGTTGCAGCAGCTCTAGCGCCAAGGCCCTTTCCTCGGGGGAGGGCGCTTGCGCTTCCGGCAAGGCGGCAAGCGCTTCAAGGTAAGCTTCCTCAATGACTTGCCGCCGGTGGTAATTAGCGACGAGCCGCCGCGCGATAGTGGCCAGGAACGGTCGCGGCTCCTGGATGCCCTCCACGCTATCGCCGTTGAGTACGCTCAGGAAGGTATCTTGCGCCAGGTCTGCCGCCTGCTCCTGTTGCTTGACCTTGCGACGTAACCAGCCGAGCAGCCAGCCGTGATGATTGCGATAGAGATGGTGAAATAATTGGTTGGAATGCTGGTTGGCGGACATGGCTGCGCAAGCAAGGCTATGTAATTGCAAATATTTCTCATTCTATTGACTGCGACTGCTTTTGTATAGATGAAACGAGCGCCAACGGTTGAAGGACACCACCAATCGCTCGGTGGCGTCCACAGGCGGGAAAAGGCAGTTAGAAGTCGGCCGAGACTGACAACAGGACGGTACGTGGCGCACCCACTGTTAGACCTTCTCGTGCCGCAGACAACCAGTAGTTCTTATCGAATACGTTCTCGATCGAGCCGCGCACGGTGACGGGCGTTTTCCCTGCCATGAATGCGTACCGGGCGCCGAGGTCATATCGCGTCCAGGTCGGGATTTTCTGTGTATTGTCCACGTCGAAATACTGCGGGCTGGTATGAACCATGCGCGCTGTCAGGGTCAGGCCTGGCAGGAAGAGCGTGTCCCATTCTCCGGCAAGGTTGAATTGCAGCTTGGGTACAGCAGGGGCTGTATTGCCGTCGTTAGTGCCTGACTCTGTTTTTGTGAGCTTGCCTTGCGTCCAGGCCAGGCCGCCAAGTACGCGGATATGGTCGATGGCTTCGCCTTGGATCAGGAGTTCGATACCACGGTTGCGTTGTTCGCCATCTTGCACGAGCCGGCCTGTGGCGTTGGTAAACGTACTAGGCCTCTCAATTTGGAATGCGCTGATGGTCGTAGCGATACGGCCAAAGTCATATTTCACGCCAGCTTCTCGTTGTTTGGATACTGCTGGAGAAAATACCTGTCCAGCATTTGTTGCTGGTGCGCGGACGATTTCTCCTTGATTGAGGGCTTCAATGTAGTTGGCATAAATCGAGAGTTGCTCTGTCGGCCTGATAGTGACCGCCACGGTTGGCGTCAGTTTGGATTTATCGTATGAGGGGGAGTTTCTGTTGCCTGTTGCGCCGTCAAAAGTCGATACATCAACCTGCTGGTGGCGTAAGCCAAGAGTAAGGTGCACTTTTCGATCCAGCATGGAAAGAGTATCGGCCACTGCCACGCTGCGCAGCCTGGTTTCGCTGACTTTTGGCAGGCGACCATTTAGCACTAGGCTGGGTTTGGCTATTTCCTGCACGGCGTAAATATTGGTGATTGTGAAAGGGGCATTCGGTGTACGTAACAACCTGTTTTCCTGTGAATAACTGCTGGTACTGAACACAACATCATGCTCCACTGCGCCGGTAGTCAACTTTCCTTTCACCCCGGCTTCAGCAGAGAAAGTGGAAATGGATTCATCTAGGCGGTAGGGGCGGAAAGCCAGGCCACCTTGCGTATTGAGCAGTTGCATCTGCGTTTGCAGGCTCTTGAAGTCATATTCCTGGCCGCCGAAAGCACCATAAAGTGTCCAATGCTTACTGATGTCAAATTCGGCGCGCAATGCGCCAGAAACCTCGTTGGTTTTCCAGTAGGTCCATTTCTGGATGAAGTTTCTATCTGCATCTGGAGCAGAACCAATTTTGATGTCTGGCGCGACAAATAATAACCCGCCACGGCCCTGAGTGTTGCGATGCTGGTAATTGACATCGCCTTCTATGCGCAGGCGTTCTCCCTGAAAATCGACGCCAAGCGCAATTGCATCAAGGTTTTCGCTTACGTTATCCACGGCGGTGTCGCCGTTGCTGGTGATGGCGTTGAATCGTATCCCCAGTTGTTGTTCTGCCCCCAGGCGACGGGCTAGGTCGATATGTGTCGCCAGTTGGCTGTCATCAATATAAGACAACGTCAGCCGGTTAAGCGGGGCCATGCCTGCGCGCTTGGGTACTAGGTTGATAGAGCCGCCTACTGAGCCAGCCGGGGCCATGCCATTCAGCAGGGCATTGGGGCCGCGTAATACTTCGACGCGTTCAATGCCAATCAATGTTCCGGTGTTGCGGGGAGAAACGCCGTGAAGTCCGTTGTAGAGCACGTCATAATTGAACAGGGTAAAACCCCGGATGTTGAACTCGTCGCGCCCCGAACTGCGTGAGTATGTATTACGAACCGAAGGGTCATTCACCAGCACATCGCCGATGCTTTGCGCCTGCTGGTCTTCGATCAGCTTGGCGGTGTATTGGGTCACGCTGAAAGGCGTGTCGAGATTGTCCTTGTTCCCCAGCAGGCCTATCTTGCCGCCGCGCGCCACCTGGCCGCCAGCATATTCCTTGGCAAGTGGGTTGCTGGATGGCGTATCGCGGGAGGCTTGCACGTCGACAACAGGGAGCGTCGTGTCTTTTGCATTGCCGTGGATGAGCGCGGCCTTGCGCAAGGCATATCCTTCGCCTGACTGGGCCACGGCCTCGATACCGCTGCCGGCAAGAAGTGCGGCAAGGCCGGAAGTGACCGTATAACGGCCTTGCAGCCCGGTTGTCGTCAATTTGTCCAGTAATGCCGCGTCATAACTCAGGTTGATGCCGGAAATCCTGGCAAACTGGTTGAGCGCGGTGTCGAGCGCTCCGGCGGCAATGTTGTATTCGTTCGCTGCGTTGCTGCTGGCCTGGGTTCCCTGTGCCGTGGCTGCCCAACCGGCAGAAGGCAGGGAGCCCAAGCCGATCGTGACGCCGAGCAAGGCGCTTTGTACGGCATGCGGGATGACGCGTGTACTGAGGTGTTTGCGTTTCATATTGGTCTTTCTACGAGGTAGTCATGGAATGCTTCTACCTGGTAGGTCGATTGAGACGGCAAATCCCCTCAATTTTTGAAAAATTCTTCCAAGATGATGCCTAGCGAGGGCCGACGCTCACCCAGAAACGGGTACGGTAAGTGATTGTGATGGGCTGCGTCTGGGCAAGGAATTGCAGCGCCTGGTCCGTATCCTTGACATGGAACAGCCCGGATACGCGCAACTCGGCAACCTGGTCATCGCAATGCAGATGGCCATGGCGATAGCGCGCCAGCTCGGCCAGCAAGTCTGCCAACCGGATGTTCTTGCCTGAAATCACGCCATCGGTCCAACTGCCGGTATCGAGGCCTTGCGGTGCGAAGGGGACAGTGCCATCGTCCCGCAGCCATTGGCTTTCACCAGCTCGCACTACATGGGATGGGCCTGGGGCAGGGTAGAGCGCCACCGCGTGCTCCTGCACCGTGATGAGGGCGGCGTCTGCAGTCAGGCGTACGATGAAGCGCGTGCCCAAAGCCTCCAGCTTGCCGAATGGCGTATAGACCAGGAACGGGCGTTTGCCCACGGAACCGGCATCCGCCCCGGTAGTGACCATGATTTCGCCGCGTAGCAGCATGATGATGCGGTTTTCGCCTGCCAAGTCGATGCGGACGGCCGTATCGGTATTGAGGATAAGCGTCGTTCCATCGGCAAGTTGCCGGGTGTGCTGTTCGCCGATGCGGGTGCTGGCGTCCGCCACCAGCCGCTGCCAGGGCGTATAGGCGCGGATTCCCCAGCCTGTGCCCAGGGCGAACGTGCCAACCGACAATAATTGAATGGTCTTTCTACGTTTCAGCAGGTGCTGCTGGCGTTTGCGGTCGGCTTGCTCCAAGGCAGAAAGCACGAGACTGGATGACGCGCCAGCTTCGGCAAATGGCTGATGCAGGCTGTTGATGCGTTCCCACGCAATGGCATGCACGGGATCGGCTTGCAGCCAATCCTGGAATTGGCGCCGGGTTTCCTTGCTGGCCTGGTTGTAATTGAGCCTGACCGACCAGGTGATGGCGGCATCGACCACCGTCTCTGGCAATAAAGGGGTTGCCTCGGTATTGGATGGGTTCATTGCCGGTGCATCATGCAAAAAAATCGCTACGACTCAAAACGTACGGTATAGCAATGGCGCAAGGCCTTGGCAATGTAGCGTTCCACGGTAGAGAGCGACACGCCTAGCTGCTGTGCGATCTGTGGGCAGGTGAGGCCATCCAGCTGGGCCATCAGGAAGGCGCTGCGTACTGCGGGCTTCAATGCATCCAGCATACGGTCGATCTCGATCAGCGTCTCGAGGAAGATGAGGCGGCTTTCGGGGGCAGGGGCTTCGGCAGCTGGCAACGCTGCCAAGGTCTCCAGCCAGGCCAGCTCCAGTTCGCGACGGCGCCAGTGTTCTACCGCCAGCCCATGGGCGATGGTGGAAAGAAAAGCGCGGGGTTGGCGGGCCTCGACGGCTTGCTTGCGCAGCAGCAGGCGCATAAATACGTCTTGGGCCATGTCCCGCGCATCAAACGTGCTGCCCAGCTTGCGCCGTATCCAGCCTTGCAGCCAGCCATAGTGCTCGGTATAGAGGGTATGGACTTCCTGATGGAGCTTAAGGTCTGTATCCTGCACGGAATTCCCTGCATAGCCTAGGCAATAAATGAGAATGCTTATTATATTGTTTGGAATTAGCGCCCTGCAATAGCGATGCTGGAGGGTATGCGTCCCGCTGCTATGTAGATAGTCAGGATTGTTGCAGCAAGCGGAAAATAAAAACGCGGCCTATGGGCAAGGCCGCGTTTGCAGGGATCATGCAGCGTGTGCTGATGGATTAGAAATAATTCAAACCCAGCGCGGCCTTCACCTCGTCCATGGTCTTGGCGGCGACTTCGCGCGCGTGCTCCGTACCTTCACGCAGCAATTGCAGGATGTAGCCCTTGTCTTCAGCCAGCTCGGCACGGCGGGTACGGATCGGTTCCAGCAGTTCCTGCAGTACGGCTTCCAGGCGCTTTTTCACGATGCTGTCGGCCAGGCCGCCGCGGGTATAGTGCGCTTTCAGTTCGACTACTGCAGCCTTGTCGGTATCGAACGCATCCAGGTAGGTGAAGGCGATGTTGCCTTCCACATGGCCCGGATCTTCGATCTTGAGGTGCAGCGGGTCGGTGTAGACTTTCTTCACCGCCTTGCTGACCTCGTCCGCGCTAGCGCCGAGGTTGATGACGTTGCCCAGGGACTTGCTCATTTTCGCTTTGCCGTCGATGCCTGGCAGACGGCCGATTTCCGGCACCAGGGCCTTGGTTTCCACCAGGATTTCCTGCTTGGTGGCCGGGTTCTTGTATTGGCGGTTGAAGCGGCGCACGATCTCGTTGGTCTGCTCGATCATCGGGATCTGGTCTTCGCCCACCGGCACCAGCGTCGCCTTGAAGGCGGTGATGTCGGCAGCCTGGCTCACGGGATAGGTGAGGAAGCCAGCGGGGATGTCGCGCTCGAAATCGCGCAGGCGGATTTCTTCCTTCACCGTCGGGTTGCGCTCGAGCCGGGCGACCGTCACCAGGTTGAGGTAGTAAAAGGCAAGCTCGGTGAGCTCGGGTACCTGCGACTGGATGAAGATGGTGGACAGCTTGGGGTCGATGCCGACTGCCAGGTAATCCAGGGCCACCTCGATCACGTTTCGATGCACCTTGTCGATATCATCCATATTGTCGGTGAGCGCCTGGGCGTCGGCGAGCATGATGTACTGCTTGTATTCATGCTGGTAATGCACGCGGTTGCGCAGGCTGCCAACGAAATGCCCGAGATGCAGCGGACCGGTTGGGCGGTCGCCCGTGAGGATAATGGGTTTTGTGCTCATCATCTTTCTTTGTTAAGTTATTAAGGGGTAAGAGTTATTTAATTGTTTTATTTGGCTATCTTCATTTCGTTGAGGCGGTTTACCGTGCGCGCAAGACTAGGCGATCGTTCTAATGCTATCAAGGGTCGCCAACAGTGTGCTGCAAAGTCACGTAAGTGTACGTTGTAACCCGTGCCTGGTTTGCTACGGTCATTGGTGGAGATCATTTCCTGACGAAGGTGGCGTTGCTTAGAACGGAAGACCACATTGAGTATCACGCGTTTCGCATCTTGAATTTCATCTGGGTTATCGGGGATGATTGTTTCCGATACTTGAAGGAATTCAGCCAATGCGTGTTTGTCAGCCATGAGCCAACTTTCAATTTCTGGGATAGCAAACCGCAAATGGAATTGTGCGGGCACACCTGTTGGCGCAGCTTGCTTATGCGCATCAAGAACGCAACGACCGTCAGTATCAGCAATGCAAAGGACAGGGAATAAATTTGCAATTTGAGTATAGCGAGCTAAGTTTTTTCGTAAGTTGGTAATGCCTTTGGTATCGATCGCTGGCTGGGCCAACTCCCACTTAAGCACTTGCTCGACAAGCTTGGTGCCTAATGTGCAGCACAGCACATCCTCACCGATAACAAAAACTCTCGACATTAGAATAGCCCCATCTGATCGATACGATCGGGACGAGTTTTCGGCAGTAGTACTTCAGCCGCATTTAGGCCAAGCTCCATGGCTTGACGTTCTTCTTCGTTGGGAGGGCGTATCTTGGTTCCATTTTCTCCAGGAGCAAGTATGATGACCGAGTTTGGATCTCTTACCTCACCAATCAGGTTATCACTATGGGTCGTGCTGATAACTTGCCTCATTGCTTTTTTGCGGCTACGCAACACTCGATCAATCATGAGCGGAATGTATTCGACGATAGCATCATTGAGGGATAGTTCTGGCTCTTCTAACAGCAGTAAGCCATCACCTTCTTGCAGAGCCCAAAGTAAGCCAATTAGACGTAAAGTACCATCAGAAAATTGTTCCTCGCGTTGCCAGGATCCATGTTCGCGCCAATGCTGGAAACGTGCTTCTAGGTGTGGTCTTCCGCTAATGTCATCTTGTTTAAATCGCAATTCTGAGAACTGCGGCACAGCCACTTTCAGTGCTTCGCCAATACGCCTGAGGCGTGCATCGCGTGTCTTGCCTGATTCACTTGCTATTCGCTGTAACAATCCTTGACCAAATGGATCATTTTCAATCATACGACCGCTGATTTCATCGCCGAACTTGAGCAGTTGTGGCACTAGATGTAGATAGGTCGTAGAGGAAAGAAATTCGGCTAATTCTCTGAACTTATAGTTGTTGTTGATTTGTTCAAGGTGAGTCTGTGTCAACCTGACAATATCTTGTTTGTCTTCTTGATTAGGACGAGACAGAATGGTTTCTCCATTCTTGATGACAGACTCTCGTGAGATGAGAACGCGTTGCGCTCCTTTTCCTTCGGACTTGAACGCTAGCACATAAACCCAGCGGATTGAGTCAGGAGCCGTGGATTCGGCAATCTCGATTTCAATACCCACCTCAGGATTTGTACGTGCGTGCAGGCTACGCAATTTGCTCATGCTACCGCGTTCTTTAATGGCTTTTTGCAAACCTCCACCTTCGGTTTGAGCAACAGCGCGGAGAAACCGAAAGACATCGAGAAGATTAGATTTTCCCGAAGCATTGGCGCCAATTACATAGGTGCGAGGCCATAGCTCAATGTCCACAGCGCGGAAGTTACGCCAGTTGGTAAGCTTTAAGCGAGTAACAATCATCTCAGTTCTCCAGATTTATCACCATAACGACTCAATGCTCCGTTATTCACAATTGTAGAGGTATCTTCAGGTATAAATGCTTTTGAAAAGCAGACCGGCTCATTCTCCTACAGGATGTCTAGCACCGTTAGTACAAGCTGAAATCAAACACAGTGGAGCTGGAGTGTAGTTGTTTACACTTATTCCCACTCAATCGTTGCTGGAGGCTTGCCGGAGATATCGTATACCACGCGGTTAATGCCGCGCACTTCGTTGATGATGCGGTTGGATACCTTGCCCAATAGGTCGTAAGGCAATTCGGCCCAGTGCGCGGTCATGAAGTCGGTGGTGACCACGGCGCGCAGGGCAACCACGTAGTCATAGGTGCGGCCGTCGCCCATCACGCCGACCGACTTGACCGGAAGAAACACGGCAAAGGCCTGCGAGGTCTTGTCGTACCATGACTTACCGTCCGCATCCTTGTTGTTGCGCAGTTCCTCGATGAAGATATGGTCGGCCTGGCGCAGCAGGTCGGCGTATTCGCGCTTGACTTCGCCGAGGATGCGCACGCCGAGGCCGGGGCCGGGGAAGGGGTGGCGGTAGACCATGTCGTGCGGCAGGCCGAGCGCAACGCCGAGCTCGCGGACTTCGTCCTTGAACAGTTCGCGCAAGGGTTCGAGCAATTGCAGCTTGAGCGTATCCGGCAGGCCGCCCACATTGTGGTGGCTCTTGATGGTGTGTGCCTTCTTGGTCTTGGCGCCGGCGGACTCGATCACGTCAGGGTAGATGGTGCCCTGCGCCAGCCACTTGGCTTGCGCCAGCTTGGCGGATTCCGCCTGGAACACTTCCACGAATTCGCGGCCGATGATCTTGCGCTTAGCTTCCGGGTCGTTGACGCCCGCCAGGTCGCCGAGGAATTTGGCGCTGGCGTCGACATGGATCACCTTGACACCGAGGTTGTTGCCGAAGGTTTCCATCACTTGCTCGGCCTCGTTGAGGCGCAGCAGGCCGTTATCGACGAATACGCAGGTCAGCTGGTCGCCGATCGCACGGTGGATCAGCGCGGCAGCTACCGAGGAATCAACGCCGCCGGAAAGGCCGAGGATGACCTCGTCGCTGCCGACTTGCTCGCGGATGCGCTGCACTGCGGTTTCCACATAGTCAGGCATATTCCAGCTTTGGTCGCAGCCGCAGATGCCGTGCACGAAGCGGTTGAGCAGGGCCTTGCCTTGCTTGGTGTGGGTGACTTCGGGGTGGAACTGCACTGCGTAGAAACGGCGGCTTTCATCCGCCATGCCCGCAATCGGGGTGGAACTGTTACTGGCAATGATCTTGAAGCCCTCGGGTAGCGCCGTGACCTTGTCGCCATGGCTCATCCAGACGTCCAGCAGGCCGTGGCCCTCGGTATTGCTTTTGTCCTGGATGTCCTTGAGCAGGGCGGAGTGTCCCTGGGCGCGGATTTCGGCATAGCCGAACTCGCGCTTGGCGGCATTTTCCACCGAGCCTCCGAGCTGTGCCGCCATGGTCTGCATGCCGTAGCAGATGCCGAGCACTGGCACGCCAAGCTCGAACACGCTTTGCGGCGCGCGCGGGGTTTCGTCCTCATAGACGGAGTTGGGGCCGCCGGACAGGATCACGCCTGCCGGGTTGAACTCGCGGATGAATGCATCCGACACGTCCCACGAGTGCAGTTCACAGTAGACATTGGCCTCGCGGATGCGGCGGGCGATCAGTTGGGTGTATTGGGAGCCAAAATCGAGAATCAGAATTTTTTGTTGCATGGAAGCTCAAGCGCTGGGAATAAGGTTGAAGGGTGACCGGCCAAGTAGCATCAGCTCGCTTGGCATTAGTCGGAAAGGTAATACTCTACCGTGGATACCACGCGGACTTTCTTGATATGCGCGGTGCCGGCGTCGCGGTTCTCTATGCTGAACGTGCCCTGGTTGGCGCGCTTGATCTTGCCCAGCGTGCTGTCGGAATCTTTGGCGAACTTGTTGGCAGATTCGCGCGCGCTCTTGGTGGCTTCTTCGATCATGGCCGGCTTGATGTCGTTCAGCTTGCTGTAGATGAACTGCGTGTTGTAGCTGTCGCCCGCAATCGGGATGCCTTGCTGGCCGAGTTCGGCGACCTTGATCATGGTGTCCCGCACCTTGTCGACCTGGGCGGAGTACACGGTGATGGTGGAGCTGGCAGTGTAGCGGTACCTGGAGTTGGCGCCGGCGTCGCCATATTCGCGCGCCTGCTTGTCCACGACGGAAGGCGCGGAGACGCTCGCCTCGTCAGCGCTGAAGCCGTTGCCCTTCAGGAAGGCGAGCACGCTGGCGTTCTTTTGCTGGATGTTCTGGTACAAGGCGCTGAGGTCATTGTCCGCGACGCTGAATGTAATCGGCCAGATCGCGATATCGGCCTTGACTTCACGCTCGGACAGGCCCTTGACTTCCACCGTACGCTCGAGCTGCTTGATTTGCAGCGCGCTATGCGCAAGCTGGTAGCCGAGACCGCATAACCCTGCGAACAGCAGCACGCCAAGAATGGCATAAGCAGGGATGGATGCGGTCTTTTCGGTTGCCATGGCTTTCTCGCTGGTTAGTCGACGCGGTAGTTAGGGGCTTCTTTGGTGATCTGCACGTCGTGTACGTGGGATTCGCGCATGCCTGCCGCCGTGATCTGCACGAACTCGGCACGGGTACGCATTTCCTCGATGGTGCTGCAGCCGACATAGCCCATGGAGGCGCGCAGGCCGCCCATCAGTTGGTGGATCACCGCGAGCACGCTGCCCTTGTACGGCACGCGGCCTTCGATACCTTCAGGCACCAGCTTGTCGGCATTGCCGTTGTTGTCCTGGAAGTAGCGGTCGCTGGAGCCTTTTTCCATCGCGCCGATGGAACCCATGCCGCGGTAGGACTTGTAGGAGCGGCCCTGGAACAGCTCGATCTCGCCAGGCGCTTCCTCGGTGCCGGCGAACATGCCGCCCAGCATGACGGAATAGGCGCCGGCCGCAATCGCCTTGGAAATGTCGCCTGAGAAGCGGATGCCGCCGTCGGCGATGAAGGGCACGCCAGTGCCGCGCAAGGCTTCTTCCACGTTGCTTACCGCGCTGATTTGCGGTACTCCGACGCCGGCCACGATGCGGGTGGTGCAGATGGAACCTGGGCCGATGCCGACCTTGACGCCGTCGGCACCGGCATCGACCAATGCCTTGGCCGCGCTGGCGGTGGCGATGTTGCCGCCGATCACTTGCACTTGCGGGAAATTCTTCTTGACCCAGTTGACGCGGTCCAGCACGCCCTGGGAGTGGCCGTGGGCGGTGTCCACCACGATGACGTCCACGCCGGCCTCTGCCAATGCGGCAACGCGGTCCTCGGTGCCGTCACCGACGCCGACGGCGGCGCCGACGCGCAGGCGGCCCTTTTCGTCCTTGCAGGCGTTGGGGTGGTCGCTGGATTTCTGGATGTCCTTGACGGTGATCAAGCCCTTGAGCTCGAACGCGTCGTTGACCACCAGCACGCGCTCCAGACGGTGTTTGTGAAGAAGCGCGGTGGCTTCTTCCAGGCTGGCACCTTCACGCACCGTCACCAGGCGTTCGCGCGGGGTCATGATGTTGGAGATGGCCTGGTCGAGATTGGTCTCGAAGCGCAGGTCGCGGTTGGTGACGATGCCGACCACCTTGTTTCCGTCCACGACCGGCAAGCCGGAAATCTTATGCTGGCGGGTCAGCGCCAATACGTCACGTACGGTGAGATGGGGCTGGATGGTGACCGGGTCGATCACAACGCCGGACTCGAAGCGCTTCACGCGTGAAACGTGCGCGGCCTGGGCGGCAATGGTCATGTTCTTGTGCACGATCCCCATGCCGCCTTCCTGGGCCAGTGCGATCGCCAGCGGCGCTTCCGTCACAGTATCCATGGCGGCGGAGATCAAGGGAATGTTGAGAGTGATGGAACGGGTAAGCTTGGTAGCGAGGCTTACTTCGCGGGGCAGCACGTTGGAGTGTGCAGGTACCAGTAAAACATCGTCGAAGGTAAGCGCTTGTTGCAACAGACGCATAAAATATCTTTCCGGCAAAAGGCAATTATACCGGGTAGTGCCGTCATGGTAAATCTCCCCGACATTTTGCCGATAATGATTTGGGGGCCGAGTTTTTCAATTGACGGCAGGGATGAAGCTGCTTACTGTGTGGGCGGGATTTCGATGATTCGGGGGGTTCATGAGTAAAGCTCGATGGCTGGCATTCGTGATGATGATGGTATTGCCGTGGATGGCGCATGCCCAGGTATACAAATGGAAAGACAAGAACGGCGTCACGCTGTACTCCGATTCGCCACCGCCTGGCGATGTGCCTTACGAACTGGTGGACAACGTCAGGTCCGCACCTAAGTCAGCTGCGGCTCCCGCAGGCAATAGCGAGTCCCAGGCTGTGCGCAATGCCGCGGCTTTGCGCCGCCAGGCAGAGGCCGAGCAGGAAAGGCGCAACGACGAAAAGAAAAGGGCGGAAGACGAGGCTAGGAAAACAAATTGCCAGAACGCCAAGGCGAATTACCAGAATTTCAAGGTGGGCGGGCGTATTTACAAGATGACGCCCGAAGGCGAGCGCGAATACCTGGGGGATGAGGATATACAGCGCGGCCTGGAAGAGGCCACCAAGGAAGTGAAACAATACTGCTCGGATGAAGAGTAGCTAAACAGTCACGCTATCTAGCATGACCCATACTCTGTAGGGCATGCCCAATGAATGCCAGGGCGCAGACTCAACGCGTCCTGACCGCAACAGGCGGGGCCTTGCGCCGCACTTTCCTGGCGGCGGCGTTTTGCTTGACGCGGTTGCGTCTCGCCAGTTTCGGGTCTGCCTGCAGCGGCCGGTAGATCTCCACCCGGTCGTGCGCCTGCAGCACGGTATTCGCCGCCACCGCCTTGCCAAATATGCCCAGCTTGCTTGCTTCGATATCCAGCCCGGAAAAGTGCTCGGCAATGCCGGATTGCCTCACGGCCTCGATTGCCGTTGTTCCGGGCTCCACCTCCAGTTTGAGGATGAGCTGCTTGGCCGGCAACGCATAGGCGACCTCGATGGCAAGCTTGACGCTCATGGTGTCAGGTCGTCGCTTTCCGCCCGTTGCACGAAAGCTTCGACGAAGGTGTTGGCGATATGGCTGAAGACCGGGGCGATGAGCTTCTCCAGTATGATGCTCGAGAATTCATATTGCAGCTTGAACTGTACCTTGCACGCATCCTCTGCCAGCGGGATGAAATGCCAGAACCCTTCGAGGTGCTTGAACGGCCCGCTCTTGAGGCGGATTTCCATGCTGGTGGGGAACACCTTGTGGTTTTCCGTGGTGAAGTTCTGCTTGAGGCCGTGGTAATCGATATGGAGGGTGGCCTCGGTCACGGCTTCGTCCCGGCGATGCAGGTCTACGCCGCCGCACCAGGGCAGAAAGCGCGGGTAGGCTTTCACATCGTCCACCAGATTAAACATGCGCTCCGCGGAGTGTCCCACCAGGACTGTTTTTTCAACCTGTGCCATTCGTGTTGCGATCTAGAGTAAAATGCCAATTTTAAGTCATATTTTCCGGTTGCTAGCAAAATGGCGTGAATTGACCTGCCATATTGCATATCAAGCCAGGCGGGAAAACGCCCGAGCACCGGCCTCACATTGAAGCAGCAAACACCATGAGTATCGCCCAGAACAAAAAAGCGTTTCACGATTATTTCATCGAGGAAAAATACGAAGCCGGGATTGTGCTGGAAGGCTGGGAAGTGAAGGCGATCCGTGAAAACCGCATCCAGCTCAAGGAAGCCTACGTCATCATCCAGCGCGGCGAGATCTACCTGATCGGTTGCCATGTGACGCCTTTGGGCTCCGCGTCCACCCACGTGCGTCCCGATGCGATCCGTACGCGCAAATTGCTGCTGCACTCCGAGCAGATCGCCAAGCTGATCGGCAAGGTCGAGCGCGCCGGCTATACCCTGGTGCCGCTGGACATGCATTACACCCGCGGGCGCATCAAGGTGCAGATCGGCCTGGCCAAGGGCAAGAAGCAATACGACAAGCGCCACAGCGAGAAGGAAAAAGACTGGAAGCGCGAGCAAAGCTCGCTGATGAAGAAATACGTCAAGACCCAGGCCGGTTCCTGACCTGCTGTATCTCGGAATCATCTGACACGCATCATGGCGATGCGCTGACTGTCCATGGTTCAGCTCCCTGGTATGGTGTGGCTGGTACATTCACCGGGGACACGACAATGAACATCTTCGAAGCCTTGCGGCAAAGCCACGAGCGTCAGCGCGACCTGCTCGCGCAATTGGTCAATACCAGCGGGGACACGCCCGAGCGCAAGCAGCTATTCCTGGACGTCCAGCTCGAAATCGAGGCCCACGAAAGGGCGGAGGAGCGGCATTTCTACCGTCCTATCATGATGGATGATAACGGTGTTGATCCTTCCCGGCATGGGATCGCGGAACATCACGAGATCGATGAAATCCTGGAGTTGCTGAACGAGACCGAGCTTTCCTCCCCGGCATGGCTGGTGCATGCCAAGGAATTGCAGCACAAGGTGCTGCACCATCTGGAGGAGGAGGAGCACAAGTTTTTCCAGATGGCGGGCAAAATCCTCAACCAGCAGGAAAAACAGCAGCTTTCAACCAAGTACCTGCGTGACTACAAAGAGGCGCTCGCGCAATAATTGCTCGCTATGGCTTGCCGCGCCGGAATTCCCAGGGCGGAACCGGTTTGGCGTCCTGCCACAGCCCCTGCTTGTCGCGCTTGGCCTGGTATTCTGCCTGGGCGTAGCTGGAACGGTCTTCGGGCTCCTGTTCGCGCTCGAAATACTTGTAGTGCCATGCCATGCCTTTCTGGATTTGCTGCAGGTTGATGTCCTGCCCGTTGTAGACCACCTTGCCGACGATCCGGCCATAATCGTCGCGCTTGTTCCAGTCCACGGTGACCTGTTTGCCATTGATGGCGCGGTTGAGCGCCACGCGCGATTGCTTGCCGTATGCCTGGCTTTTCTCGGGCGCATCTATGCCCAGCAGCCTGATCTTGTGCTGGGTATTGTTCACCATGATGGTCAGGGTATCGCCGTCCGCAATATGGATGACCTTGCCTGTCAGTGTCTCGGCATGCGCGTTGAAAGTAAGCAGTGCGCCAGCCAATACCTTTAGCAAGATGCAGGCTGTATTGGATGTTGTGTTGCGCATTCCGGCTGCGGATATATCGAATATGGCGGGTTTCATGGATAAATTATTGCGCGCATGGCGTCCTATTGTCCAGAAGGCCGCCTGATGATCGCAATGCAGTAGCTGATGCCCTGCGGCGTCAGCTACTCATTCCCACAGATTTGATAAGGGATTCAGGCATGGAGCCGTCTGGTTATAAAGTCAGTATCCATTGGACGATGGCCTTGATATCTTCATCCTTGACGTGGGCATTGGGCGGCATCGGCATGTCGCCCCAGCTGCCGCTGCCGCCGGCCTTGACCTTGGCGACCAGCTTGGCCTCGGCACCTTTGTCGTTTTTGTATTTTGCCGAGACTTCCTTGTAGGACGGGCCCAGAACTTTTTTATCCACGTTGTGGCAGGCAAGACAGCCGCTCTTTTTCGCCAATGCTTGTGCTGCGCCTTCATCCGCTGCGTTCGCCGATTCGCCACAGAGCAGCGCATGCACCATGAATCCTGCACATAGGAATTTTTTCATATGTCACTTTCTCCAGATGTTGTTATTGGTAAGCCTTGATGCAATGCTTGGAAAACCATGTTCCAGGCATTGTTTAAATGATAGGGCGTCGGACCGGCTTTATGAATGCGGCAAATTGTCACGGAGGGGCATTGAGCTGACCTGCGGCCCGCAGTGAATGCGGCAGAAAGATTGATAAAGAAAAGCCCGCAGGGCGCGGGCGTTTAATAAAGAGTGTGCTCTGGGCTTACGCGGGATACACCACCTCGGCTGTCCAGGAAGCTTGCGGTTGCGAATGCAATTGCCAGAATTGCTCCGCAATGTCTTTTGCCTCTTTCGATTCCGGCGAGACAAAGGTGGCGACCGTGACAGTGGCAATATGCACATTCTTTTGCTTGGCGGACTCGAACAGACCCAGTGCGATAGTGCGTGTGCCGGCCTTGCCGATACTCAGGGATAGATAGTCAGGGCTGGGGTAGAGAGCAAAGCCGCCGCCTGTGATGAGGATGGTGCCTTGCCCCCGGCTTTCCTGCCTGGGTTTGACTGCCTGAACAGCGGCAAGCGCGCCCCCAATATTGACGGCGAGGTCGCTGACGAAGCTGTCCGCAGGTTGCGCTTCCACTGTTGCCTGGCGCAGATTGGCAGCGTTGTAGTGCAGCACATCGACGGCGCCAAGGGTACTTTCAACCTCGTTCACCAATGCAATGACGTTGGCCGGGTTGCTGGCGTCGACTGTGCGCACCTCAACCTGGTGATTGGCTTCCCGCAATGTCTTGGCCAGCGCCTCAAGTTTGTCCGCATTACGGGCGCTGATCACCACGCGGTAGCCTTCTCGGGCAAAGCGCGCTGCGGTTTCAAACCCGATTCCAGGGCCTGTGCCAATGCTTAAGAAAGTTTTCATCTCCATCTCCATGTCAAATTGAAGGGATATTGTATAGATGTGGAATCAATAGATAATGGATGTTTTAAGCAAATGAAAACTGCAGAAAATGCATGAATTGCTAAGCCGTGTTTCCCTGGATGAACTTGTCGCCTTTATGGCAGTGGCGGAAACCAGTAGTTTTTCCGCCGCCGCCAAGCGCATTGGCCGGGATGCCACCATCTTGTCCCGCAGGGTGAGCCAACTGGAAAGCCGCCTCGGCGTGCGGCTGTTGACTCGCACTACCCGGCGGGTGGTATTGACGGAGGTGGGCAATTTTTACTACCCGCGCATACGCACCATTATCGATGAACTGGATGCCGCCAGCCTTGAAGCCAGCAGTTTCGCCTCCAGTCCGCAAGGGCTGCTGCGCATATCGCTGCCGCTCACCTTCGGCAAACAATGGATAGCCCCGCTTATTCCGGGCTTCATCGCACAACATCCGCGGATCAAGGTGGACGTCAGGTTCACCGACCGCTTGGTAGATCTCGTGGCCGAAGGCTACGACATTGCCATCAGGCTGGGATCTTCCTTGAGCAGCAGCTCGCTGACCGCAAAGAAGATTGCGCCATTCCGCTACGTGTTGCTGGCGGCTCCCAAATTCATCGCGGAGCATGGTCTTCCTGCCGGCCCTGAGGATTTAACGCGTTACCCGTGCCTGGGTTTCACCAGCTTGTCGACCTGGCCTGAGTGGAGGTTGAAAAACGGCGCTCAGAGAAAGACGATCCGGCCGGAAGGGCCGCTGGTAACCGATAATTCCGAGGCCTTGCTCCTCGCTGCCATCCAGGGCGCAGGTGTCATCCTCACTGCCGACTGGCTGGCCGCTTCAGCGATACGGGAAGGGGCATTGGCCGAAATCCTCCCAGGATGGGAAGGGGCGGGGGAAGGGGGGATTTATGCCGTCATGCCGCCAGGGCGGCTCATTCCGACAAAAACCAGGCTGTTCGTGGATGAGATTACTGCATCCATACGCAAGGGATTGGGATGATCAGGCAACATGGATAAGCGAATACGGGAGCGCTTCTTTTTCATCGTCACCGGCTTTAAGTTTGCCTCAACCCGGTTCATTGTAGGGGTATGTCGGAGGATTCCCGATAGTGACAATAAGGCGCCGACGATAATATTTCCTCAAGCAGCCTGATGTATTGCTAGCTAAAGGCCGTTAAGGAGGTTGGATATGATGACCCGGAAAAATCTGTCGGATATTCTGATTTTTATCATCCTGTTGTCCGTATTCGGTGGGCTGGGCCTATGCCTGTTCTACTCTTTGTCGATACCGGTAAAGTGAAATTGTCAGTGATCAGCTTGATCCTGACGCTCCTTCCACCGACTTTCTATACTGCATATCTCGATTGATCCCCAAGAACCTGCTTTCCACTTTGTATTGAAAAGCAGGTTCTTATTTCGAAGAGGTGTATTAAAAACCAATGGCAATCGAGTTGCCGAACACTTGTTGTAAGACTCCACCCGTATCAGTGTTTTTCCTGCGGCGGCACTGGCTCGGCAGGCTCGTCGACCAACGGTGCCGTCATCCATTTGCTGGGGTTGTTGTCTCCATCGGCCTTGTCCTCCGCGGCGCGCTGCTCTATGACGCGTGCCTCCGTTTCGAGTTCTGTGCGTGCCGGCTCGGGCAATGGTGGTTCCGGCCCGATAACGCGGTAAATCCCTATTCCGGCCAGCACGGCAATGAACAATCCTATTAAGGTCCACTGCAGAGAACTCAAACGGCGCTTGTCTGGTGTGCTCATCTTCGACCTCTCGTGTGATGGGTAAAACCGTACGACAATCAATATGCGCCAAGGTGCCACCCAGCACGCGGCAATTCAAATTTCACGATCGATTCCAGAGCAATGTTGCAACGGGCACATTTGGAAAAGATTGATTCCAGAATGTAAGACAACGCCTGATAGTGAAAATGAGCATCTCTCTATATGATCCTCCGTAAACGATTCAATAACTCACGGATAAACAATAGAAAACCTAAAGGGAGACACTATGCGGCCAGAGCTCGAACCTTGGATTGCGCTGGGATTGGCTTTTGTTGGGACGTTGTTGATGGGTATCATTTGTTGGATGTATCAGTTTTACCTCACTTGAGCTTGGGCCGTTACACAGGAGCTTGGTATGCTGAGTCGACAAGAAGTCGCCGAAATTAGCATTTGGGTACTGATTCTGTTGATGATTAACGGAGTGGGGCTGTTCGTGTTCTACCAGCTAATGTCCTACGCAGAGTGAGCCTATGTGCGGCGGCCTCAAATATACCAATCCCAAAGGCGAGGATTTGGAGATTTACTTTCCCGATCCGCAAGCATATTTACCCATACAGCGTAAGCTGGGCTTGATTGAATGGTTGAAGTGGGGCAGGCGTGACGAGGAAACCGCGCCGGAGATTGCCGAGTTCCTGCAAGGCGGATGGGCCCGCAAAGACTTGCTGGATGCTGGCGAGTGGAAACAGTTTGACTCGGAGATCGTGAGCCTTGCTGCGCATGCCTTTATGGAACAGGACGAGAACAAGTCTCCGCGCTGGTTCGATGTGCCTGAAGGGCATGCCATCCAAGCGTTGCTTCTCAAGGAGCACAATGAAGAGCGTGTCTACGTCATCACTTCCGATCCTCCACAGGAATATTCCTGGTTGCATGATGGCTGGCCCTTGTTGGCATCGGTCGATCAGCTGACCGACTGACCAGTTAAGTTGCCTGTTTCAGCAAGGGAATGTAAGACAAAAGCCGATACTCGCTTTTGGGAATCATGTTTATGATGGCTGCGCTGATTGGCTCAAGCGGGATATTAATGGCTTCCCCCCCAGACATTGTTCCCAGTTCCAGTTCATGGTTGAGCCAATCAGCAACCCTGCCCAGGGCCTTGGCCGCAAGTTCCGCCAATCATTTGTGCCTGCTTGATAATCCAGTACTCATCCCCATTTAATAAGCGTCAGGGCGACCTGATAAATACAGGCGGGAAACCCGGAGAAAGGTTATAATTGCCTCCCGGCTCTCGTGAGAACTTTCATTCTTAGGGTGAGTCATATCATAGCTTCAAAACCATCAGGGGCCGACCAGGTTTCGACGTGGGTTGCAAAGCAGTGCAGGGCATACCGAGGCCTAGTCACCTCGTAAATAAACTAGAACAAGTATAGTCGCAAACGACGAAACTTACGCTCTAGCCGCTTAATCCCGGCTGGACGCTGCACCGGAAGGCCTCTCGTCCGGGCGGGTAACCGCAGCAGCGTCATTTAGAGAGGATCGTGTTGTATTGGGTTACTTAATACAACATTAAATCCAAGGTAACTCGCCTGCTGTTTGCTTGCTCGTTGGTGGGCATCAGGTTAAATCAAACAACACAGCTAAGTATGTAGAACTGTCTGTGGAGGGCTTGCGGACGGGGGTTCGATTCCCCCCGGCTCCACCAAATACCTATCCATTAAAATCCAGTAATGTCTTGAAAGCCCGCGTCAATGCGGGTTTTTTATTGCGTTTTGATCCAGCAATGTCAAGCTGACTCAATGAAATCTGTTTGTTATTAATAAATATAAGGTAGATTGGATCAGGCTCTTACTTTTAGTGTAAGTAAAGAACCAAGGCAAAGCCTTGGTTCCCTGTTACTTATCTCATGTATTATCTTTGACAGTTTCGGTCTGTCCGTTGGTCTTGACTGACTCGACGCCTTTATCCCTGGCGGCAGTTGAAGAGTAAAGCTCACTGCTCCCGATAATCTGCCCGTTTGCTGCTTTCAGGTTGAAGTACGGGCTGCCGTTCTTGGCTGTCAGTCTATCGTAGCGTGCATCATTGGCACTGTTGGCACGCACGGATTCTATGCCATTCACGGCAGAGGCTTTTGCCACGTATTGCTCGCTGGTGAGGATGATCTCTCCGTTGCCAGCCTTCAGCACAAAACCATATTGTCCATTCTTGTGGGTGTTGATTTCAAACCATCCAGCCATTTCATCCTCCTGTTTGTTGATTGTGATTTCAAAAAACCATGTCAGATGCTGCTAGTGCGATCAAGGCACAGTGTCAGTATAAACCAGCTCATGCTCATCTATAGGCAAAAAAATTTGCATCTCATCCGGACAATATGGAATTGATAAAAATATATATAAATCAGTATCATATTGAATGTAGTGAATTAAAAATAGATAAGAAGTCGTTGATGAGTTGACTTACACCTATCTAACTTCATGCTGTTTTTGAAGATTAACCACGTAAGGAGGCAGTCCGTAAGGCTGGAGGCAAGCAAGTAAAAATACAGTATGCAACTGGGTCAAGGACGGTCGTATTTCTACTATTGATCATTTTGGGGTATGTGCCAGGGGCACTGGTTTTGCTTTGAAGAATTGACGATAAGGCAAACTACTAGAGTTCCTGATTAAACTTGAGATCAACGTTCATTCTTACGCTTTAATGTCTTCTCAGCTTCAGCCTGTGGTAACTCAGAGAGTGCCTCAATGACTACGCGATATTCAGGCTCGCGGAAATGCTGTCTTAAACCGTCAAGGACATGATACTGCGCATCCTTACTCCAAGGCGTGAAAAACAGCGGCCAGTAAGCTGACTTGGGGCCGCCCCACGTACTTGGTGTTTTAAGAAGCTGCTCCACAATTACTCGATATTGTACTGCCATAAGGTAATGGGTCATTTCCAAAGCATGAGGCTAAGTGCACGAGTTAACCGGCACTAAAAGTATCATTATGACAATAATCGAGATGGTTGGTGTTTCCAAATAATGGTCTTTTCTTGGAAACGCTGCCTCAGGTAGAAGCTGGCTATGTATAGATATGGAAAGCAGGGCTAGCCCTGCATCCCTATGCAGAGGCTGTTAAATCATTTCTTTACCCTGCTCTGAAGAGTTCGCGCTTCCGCCAAATGATGCTGCAGAGTGGGTAAAGTCTTGGAGGCTAATTTCTTGACGTCAGCATCGTCCGCTTCTTTCGCGGTTTCATCAAACAGCTTGACTGCGTCTTCATGTGCGGCCACGCCTATTCCATCGGCATAAGCTTCATCGAAATCCTTGCCATCCTTGCTTTCCAGTAATTTGGCCTTGCCCTTTTGCACTAGGCTGGGCTCCGTCGGGATTTCCACTCCTTTCTTCTTGGCAAGAGCGCTCAATTCGCCGTATGCCTTGTTGTGGTCGGTAATCATGGTATTGGCAAACTTGAGCACTTCTGGATTTTTGGTCTTGGTTTTGGCAAGTTCGCTGGCTGCGATTTCAGCCTTGCTAGCTTGGGCGGCATTTTCTATGAAGTGTTTGTCCGCCATGGAAAGATCAGCCGCCAGCCCGGTGGAAGCGTATACCAACGATGCAAGCCCGAATAGCAGGCAGGGCTTGGCTAATGCATAAGGCAAAGTTTTCATTCTGGTCTCCCACTTAAATAATGAAGAAGGAAACGTATCAGTTTGAAATGATTGCACTAATAAGAAGATATCTGATTGATATGTCGGAATTTAACAATACATAGGTGTACTTCAGATGCTGTGGTGCAATCAATGCGCAGTGCCGGTATAGGCAAGCTCAAGCTCATTTATTAATAATCCGCATGCCGACTTTTAGTTAGCATCAAAAGCCATGGCAAACAGATTCAGCAATATTGCGATGTGCATTCCGCCTACGTATGCCTCCATAAGCTCCTACCCGTTTTCAAGCATCTCTCGTACAGCCTCCTGAGCATGGATGATCCATAGTGTAGTCGCAGCTTTCATCAACAAAATATAAATCTTAGGAGGCATCATGGCTAGAACTGTGACAGGATTGTTCAAGGATAAAGATAGCGCTGAGCGCGCGTACCTGAGCGCAACAAACGCCGGTTACCGGCCCGAAGAGATTGACGTTGTCATGTCGGAAGAGACGCGCGAGCGCTTTTATGGCAAGGATACGACCCTTGTTACCGAGGTAGGTAACAAGTCGGCCGAAGGTGCTGCCGTTGGTGGTGCAATCGGTGCTTCCGTCGGCGCGATTGCAGGTGCCATCGCCGCTACCGGCACGGTCCTGGCATTGCCTGGACTGGGTTTGGTGATTGCCGGCCCATTGGCTGCCGCAGTCGCCGGTGCGGGTGCTGGCGGCGTATCAGCGGGTATTGTAGGCGCCTTGGTGGGCTGGGCCATCCCTGAGGACCGGCTCAAAGAGTACGAGGAAGGCGTGAACAGGGGCGGGATACTTGTAGGCGTCCGTTCCCGCAGCGACGAGGATTCCCGCAGGTTCGCACAGGACTGGGAATCCAACAAGGGTCATTACGTCCACTCCTGATTTGGATTTTATCCTTGTTAGCAAAACGCGCCTTAAGGCGCGTTTTGTGTTTTTAAGAATAGAAAAGCTTGAGTAGCCAGGCGGTACGTGCTTTGCAACCCCTGTGTATTCCTCATAAATGGGGCGATTGGGTTAGTCGCCAACCATCAATGCTGGGTGATCAAGGCATTATTGGGCTCGCCGTTTTTCTGGAACAGGTTTGCCTGGTGCTTGAGCAGTTTGGTGATATGTTGAGCGGGCAAGGGTTTGCTGAACAGGTAGCCCTGCATTTTGCTGCAACCCATCCTGTGCAGGGTCTTCATCTGTTGCAACGTTTCCACGCCTTCTGCGATCAGGTCCAGCTTGAAGCCTTTGGCGATTCCCGAGATGGCGGTGATGATGGGCACGCTTTCGTTATGAGTGTTAATGTCGCCGACGAAGGATTTATCGATCTTGATGTTGTGAATGGGGAATTGCCTGAGGTAGGACAGGGACGAGTAGCAGGTGCCGAAATCATCCAGGGCGATTTTGATGCCTTGCTTGCCCAATGCCTTGAGTTTTGCGACGGTGTTCTCGAGGTCCCTGACCAACAGGTTTTCAGTGATCTCGATCTCGAAGAATTCCGGTTTGAGGTGCTGGGCCTGGATGTAGTTGAGTGTTTTGGCGACGAAGTTTTCCTCCTCCACCAGTTGGGGCGAGATGTTGATGGCGAGCCTGAAGCTCAACAAGCCCGCTTCCTCCCATGACTGCATCTGCTGGCAGGCTTCTGCCAGCAGCATCTCGCTGAGCGAGAAGATGAGGCCGGTTTCTTCGGCCAAGGGAATGAATTCCGTGGGCGATATGATGCCGAGCTCGGGATGATGCCAGCGCGCCAGCGCTTCTAGGCCGATGATCTTGCGGGTTTCCACGTCCACCTGGGGCTGGTAGTGCAGGACGATTTGCTTTTTCTCGATCGCGCGCCTGAGCTCGTTTTCCATGGATAGCTTTTTGTGGAACATGGCGTTCATGCTGGCTTCGTAATATTGATAGCCGTTCTTGCCGCGCCACTTGACGTGGTACATGGCGATGTCCGCGCTCTTGATCAGCGTTTCAATAGAGTCTCCATGGTCCGGATAGAGCGCAATGCCGATGCTGGACGAGATGAAGATTTCGCGTTCGTCCAGCAGGAACGGGCGCTTGAGCTCTTCCACAATCTTGGCCGCGACCAGGCTGGCGTCGTCGGGCTGCTGCAAGTCGTGCAGCAGCAGGGTGAACTCGTCGCCGCCCATGCGCGCCAGGGTGTCCTGCGCGCGCAAACAGCCGGAAAGGCGCTGCGCAACGTGCTTGAGCAGTTCGTCGCCGTAAAAGTGGCCCAGGGTGTCGTTGACCCATTTGAAGCGGTCGAGGTCCAGGAACATGATGGCGAGTTGCTGCTGGTTGCGCTTGGCGTGGTTGAGGGCGACATTGAGCCTGTCCTTGAACAGGGCGCGGTTGGGCAGGCCTGTCAGGGTGTCGTGATAGGCCTGGCGGGTGATGACTTCTTCCACCTTCTTGCGGTCGCTGATGTCACGCGCGACGCCGTAGGTGCCGCTGAAAGGGGTGCCTGACTCATGGGTGCCGATGTAAGTGCCGGTCGCATTGAGGACGACGGTGATGAAGTTGATTTCAAAATGCCGTACTTCAGTTTCGCGGTCCTTGCATTTCAAGCGCAGCTCTATGTTGCGTGTGGCGCGGTTGCCGGTGCGTCGCTCATTGAAGGCATAGGAGGCGCGGTCGAAATCATCGCTATAGATGATTTCCGTGTAGTGCTTGCCGATCAGGGATTCACGTCTGTAGCCGAGCAGGGTTTCCACCCGGTGGTTGATGAAGGTGAAGCGGCCGCTGTCATCCAGGGTGTAGATGATATCGGGCGAGCTGTTGACCAGGTAGCGGTAGAGGTTTTCCGATTCCTCGAGCCTGGCGTGGATGCTGCGGTTCTGTGTTTCCAGGCGAGATTTCTCGATCGCGTTTTCGATCGTATGCAGCAATTCTTCCGGCTGGTATGGCTTGCGCAGGAAGTCATAGGCCCCTAGGCGCATGGCCTCGATGGCGGCATTGAGGGTCTTCGTGCCGCTGATGACGATGACGGGAGGAGGGGAGGTGTGGGTGGCAAGCTCGGTCAGGACGTCGAAGCCGTTCATATCGGGCATGGAGAGGTCGAGCAACATGAGGTCGAACTTGATGTCCATGACCAGTTGCAGCGCGTCCTCGCCCGAGGAGCACATTTCCGCGTTGTAGCCATGCAGCTGCAGCAATTGCTGCAGGCTTTGCGCCAGGCGCTCATTGTCGTCGACAATCAGCACGTTGGGCCTGGACATCAGTTTGTTCACGACTTGCGAAGGGGTGGAAGCGGCCATCGAGTTTGCCTTATTTGATTAGCTCAGGTTGCGGGCTGGCTTGGATGGGCAAGCGGATGTCAAAGCTAGTTCCCGCGCTGGAGGTACGGCAGGCAATGCTGCCGCATAACCCCTTGACGAGGTCGTGGCTGATGGACAGCCCGATGCCGCTATGTTTGCCACCCTTGGTGGTTTCTACCGGGGTGAACAGCTTGCTGAGCACGCTTTCGGGAATGCCCGGCCCGGTGTCGCTGACCTGGATCAGGATGCCTTGGCCCGATACGGACTGGTTTTCCACGAAGGTGGAGATGCTGAGCTTGCCGCCTTTGTGCATGGCTTCCGCCGCATTGCGAATCAGGTTGACGAGCACTTGCCGCAATTGGTAGGGAATGGTGGTGACCTTGGGCAGGCTGGGGTGCAGGTTCAGCGTGACTTCCACCCCAGCGGGCTGCAGGTAAGTCTGGCGATGCAGGGCGACGATGTCCTGGATCAATTCGTTGATATCCGTGCTGGCGGCGATGTGATCCTGCTCCTTGGAGTACAGGTTGCCGATCAGCGAGCCGACCCGGTCGATTTCTTCGTTCACGATCGCGATGTCGCGATTGGGCATGCCGTTCAGCAGCATCTTTTGCTCGAGGATGGCGAGGTAGTTCTTGATCGTGGATAGAGGCGTGCTGGTTTCATGCACGAAGCGCTTGAGACGCTCTTCATGGACAGCGGCTTCGAGCTCCGGTTCTGCCGGCTTTTGGTCCGGCACTAGGCGGGAAGCGACGATTCTGGCCAGGGCGGATTGCACGTTCAGCTGTTGTTTTGCGATCAGGAATTCCGCCTGGTCCAGCGCGAATACCATGACGCCAACGATCGTGTCTTTTGCAAACATCGGGAAGCAGAGGATGCCATCCACCCCGCACAGCCGCATGATCTGCTGGTCAGGCAGCGAAGGCTTGAAGCCGTCAAACGCCTGGAAGCTATGGCAATGCGATTTCTTGATCCAGGCCGCGGTGATGATGCTGGTGGCGGGCTTGATTGGCAGATGGAAGCTTTCGATCCAGTCCTGGTCGTCTGAAATGGCTTTGCCTAAGAGTTGCTGCCCGGCCTCGTCTGGCACGAACAGTAGCACTTCCCTTGCATTGCACAGCAGTTTAGAGAGTTTGGACAATAGCTCAAAAAAACCGTCTTGCTGGTCTGCCTGGCCGCAGGTGGACTCCAGGTGGTTGATCAAGGCGGTGTCCATCACGCCTTTGACCAGTTTGTTCTTGCTGGAGGACGATGAGGCATGGGTCGGGTTGAAGTTCTTGCCCAACGCCTGCACCAAGGCTTCAATGTCCGGCTCCTGCTTGTCCCAGTGATGCTGGCTGGTATGGGCATTGCCGATGTTGATGCCAAGCGAGTCGGAGAGGATATGCACCTGGGAGATGCCTTGGCTCATGATGTCATTGATGACGGTGCTGTCGAGCTGGAACCATTTGTTGGCGAGTATCAGTGCCGATTGGCGTTCCGCTCGGCGTTCGGTGAGCAGCAGGTTGGCAAGGTAGACGATCTTGACCAGGTTGGGCGTGTGTTCCACCTGCGCGGCTGGCAGGTGATGGTACGCCACCGCATCCTCAAGGAAGGATTTGATGTTCCAGTTGCGGATGATCCAGGCGCCTAGCTCGCAATGGTCGATGCCGAAATGGGCGACTTCGCTTTCCAGGTAGCCGGGCAGCGAGTCGTCGATCGCGAAGAATGGCGGGTATTTGTTCTTGAAGCCCGCGAGCAGGCCAAGCCTGCCGATGTTGTGCAGCAGCCCGGCGACATAGGCTTCGTCAGCGGAGGCGGCTCCGGTGCGCGCGGCCAGCGATTTGGCTATCACGGCGCAACGCAGGGAGTGGTACCAATAATGCTCGATGTCCTGGTTGCTCTGTTCATAGTAGTCGTTGAACATGCGTTGGCAGATGATGCTGAGCGTTAGCATCTTGACCATGTCCCAGCCAAGGATGATGATGCCGCTGCGGATCGAAAGCACAGCATGACGGTCGCGGCGGTAGGCTGCCGAATTGGCGACCTCCAGCACGCGTGCGCTGATGACGACATCCATTTCAATCAGGTTGGCCAGTTGTTCCAGGCCAGAGTTCTCGTCCTGCAACGTTTCCAGTAGCTTGGTCAGGATTTGCGGAACGGAAGGTAATGCGCTGATTGTGGCATTATTCAGAACAATTTGGGCTCCTGCTGCACTGCACATTCTCTAAACGTTCCCCATATAGATATTTTGCATGTAGGCCAGTCACTTATTGTCGGCTTGGGTAATAAATATTGTGCCGAACTTTATTCGATGTGCGAGCCGTACGGACGGCGTTATAACGTGAGGGCCTGGTACCATTAAGGATTGATTTTAATTTATCAATAAATCACTTGTAAGATTTCTTAAGAAAGTACTTTAACATTGCCATTCAAGATAGTTAATACTTTTTTGCGTGCGCAGTTTGGCACTTCAGTCAATAACGGCTTTGCCAGCCTTTTATTTAGCCGTTCCAGCTGATTTTTTCATTGTACGGCCTTTTATGGCATCAACATGAAACGGGGTTTGGTCTATAGATTAGTCAAAACACTCTGACAATGACGGGAGCTTTTGACATTGTCCACGCGGTTGACTGTCTCTAGACTGGTGTGGCGATGAGAGTCGCCAAGTAACGATAACGATGAGATAGAACCGAGGAGTGATCATGGCTGTGCAGCAATTGAACAAGAGTAATTTCAAGCAAGCGATAGAAAGCAATGCGTTTGTGATCGTCGATTTTTGGGCGCCTTGGTGCGAGCCCTGCGTGTCATTCACGCCTGTCTTCGAAGCCGCATCCGATGCGCATCCCGATGTGGTGTTCGCCATGGTCAATGTCGATGAAGATCCGGAGATCAGCAATTATTTCAACGTGAAGCAGATCCCTGCCGTGATGCCGATCCGCGACCAGATCGTGGTGGATGCGCAAGTCGGGGAAATGAGCCATGCCGAGCTTGAGAACGCGATCCAGGCTTGGGCTGCCTTTGACGTGACTGAAGTTAACCGCCACTTCAATGAGAAGACATCGGCATAGGCTGTGTTATGAATTCAAAAAAACGCCGGGTTATCCGGCGTTTTTTTATGGTCACTGCGCTGTCTTGAGCTGTTTCAGGTCGTCTATGATTTCTTGGGAGTGGCGGGAAGTGTCCACGCTCAGGTAGGTCTTGGCGATATTGCCCTTGGGATCGACCAGGAAGGTATAGCGCTTTGCAATCTTGATGATGCCGAGGTTGGTCAATGCGCCGTAACTATCCGCCACTTTGCCGTCCACGTCGGAGAGGAGGGGAAAGGGCAGACTGTATTTCTCGGTGAACTTGGCATGTGAATCCGAGTCGTCCACGCTGATGCCGACTACCTTTGCGCCGAGTTTTTCCAATTGGAACAGGTCGTCCCTGAAGCTGCACGCCTCTTTGGTGCATCCCGGGGTATCGTCCTTGGGATAAAAGTACAGCACCAGCCATTGGCCGGCATAATCCGTGAGCCGGTGCTGTTCCTTCTTGGCATCCGGAAGAGTGAAGCTCGGCGCTGGCGATCCCGGTTTGGGAACGGATGCGGCATTGGCCGAGCGGAAGATGAAGAGGGCCGCCAAGCCCAACACAATAACGATAGAAAAAATTTTCAACATGTTTTCTCCGGAAGAATATGCAAGCAGGCACGGGCTATCCAGGCAAGCGGCCTGGCAAGTAATTGAAATAGAATGACATCAGTATAACGTGCCCAGGCAAAATGATTGAGCCTGTTTGGGCAGGGTGGAAAGTTTGTGCAAAAAAATTAATTCGGCCTCTTCCCAAATCAAAAAAATGCTGTAGAATGCCGCTCCTCAGTCAGGCACGGGTGATTAGCTCAGTTGGTAGAGCGTCGCCCTTACAAGGCGAATGTCGGCGGTTCGACCCCGTCATCACCCACCATCCCTTGCCTGCTGAAAAAAGCAGTAAAGCCATCAGGCATGACAACCTGGTGCAGAGTCATGGAGCGGTAGTTCAGTTGGTTAGAATACCGGCCTGTCACGCCGGGGGTCGCGGGTTCGAGCCCCGTCCGCTCCGCCAGAAAAAGCGAACCTTCGGGTTCGCTTTTTTTATTTCATATGCGTCATTTGACTGATATGCATGGCGGCTTGTTGTATAGCAACATCATGCTAACTGTCAGGAGTTAACGCACATGCATCCCTACACCTTGTTATCTGCAGCCTTGTTCCTGTCTCCGACCAACGCCTTGGCCACCGAGTGGGAGTCATTGGCCAAGAAAGCCGGGGCCGAGTTGTCGGTGGACCTGGACTCTTACGATGAGAAAGGCGCTTACTCTTCAATACTGGCCAAGCGCGAAGTGCATGGCAAACAGGCGTTCGCCAAGCAGATGAAGCTGGAATTCGATTGCGGCAAGCAGACTTACCGTACGCTTGCTACGGCGTCATTCGACGCGAAAGGCAAGTTGTTGAGCCAGACCGCAGGCACGCGCGAGTTCCAAGCCCTGCAGCATGATGAAGACGCCAGGACGATTGCAGGCTTGGTATGCCAGGTCAGGCGTATGGTGAACCCGTCATCCTGAGCAAGTTGTCTTGGGATACATTTAGGGATACATTAATTTTATGCGAATGGCCTTAATGGCCGGCCGAGGTCATTTTGCATTTATTATCAACTATTGATTGACATCCCTGGAATAAGCACGTAAAACCTTAATCAAGGTGTTTGAACTTTGATTTTTTACAGAATTTGAAATACAAACTTTTGGGGTGCCTTCCCCACACTGAAATGAATGGAATCAATTATGGCAACAGGTGTAGTTAAGTGGTTTAACGATAGCAAGGGATTTGGGTTCATCACGCCGGATGACGGCGGCAGCGATCTGTTCGCGCATTTCTCCGCTATTGTGAACGAAGGCGGTTACAAGAGCCTGGCAGAAAACCAACGCGTCAGCTTCGACGTGACCGATGGCCCTAAGGGCAAGCAAGCCAGCAACATCAAACCTGAATAAGATTTGATATAAAGCAATGAGCTAACGGAGTGCAGATGCATTCCAGATGAGGCTCATCAAGTGCCCGGCATGTCCGGGCATTTTTATGGGCGTTGATTGCTCATTTGTTGCCAGAGCATGAGTAAAGAGAATAAGTAAGAATTTCCTACGCGGCTACGGCCGAGCCTCTGATAGGCAATATTAAGCTGCTCCTATTACATTCGAGCCATCACAATCCGGCCACGATGTCATGAGCACTCTCAAAGAAGGCAGACCTTATCCCCGCGGTGCCTATTTCGATGGCAAGGGCACAAACTTTGCATTGTTTTCCGATCATGCTGCCAGCGTGACGCTGTGTCTGTTCGATGAGCATGGCGAGTCGGAAACCGAGCGTATCACTTTCAAAGAATGCACGAATGGCGTCTGGCATGGATATCTTGAAGGCATAAAGCCCGGACAGCTCTACGGTTACCGGGTCGACGGCGCCTGGGCGCCGGCAGAGGGATTGCGTTTCAACCACAACAAGCTGCTGCTGGACCCATATGCGCGCAAGCTTTCCGGTCAGATCCAGTGGGACAATGCGCTGTTCGGCTACACCATTAGCGACGATCCGGATGCCGACCTGCATATGGACGAGCGCGACAGCGCCAAGTTCATGCCCAAGGCCATCGTGGTCAAGCCCGATGTTCTGGTCAAATCTCCCAAGCCCGATATCCGCTGGCCCAAGACCATCATATACGAGGCCCATGTGCGCGGCCTGACGATGCAGCACCCGCTGATCCCGGACGATATCCGCGGGACGTTCGCCGCCCTTAGCGATTCCGCCATCATCAGCCATTTGCAGCGCATAGGCGTCACTGCCATCGAATTGATGCCGATTCACGCGTTCGCCCAGGACCGCCATCTCCTCGATCGTGGCCTGTCCAATTACTGGGGCTACAACACCTTGGCGTATTTTGCTCCCGAGCCGTCTTACCTGGGGTCGGGCGCGCTGGAGGAAATCGCCAAGACGGTAGATGCCCTGCACGATGCCGGGATAGAGGTGATACTCGACGTGGTCTACAACCATACCTGCGAAGGCAACCACCTGGGCCCGACCTTGTGCTGGAAGGGCATAGACAACCTGAGCTATTACAAGGAGCTGCCAGGCAATCCGCGCTATTACGACAACCTTACCGGCTGCGGCAATGCGCTCAACACCTCGCATCCCAAAGTGATGCAGATGATCATGGACAGCCTGCGGCTGTGGGCTTCCGTCTACGGTATCGACGGCTTCCGTTTCGACCTGGCGCTGACGCTAGGCAGGAACGACAACGGCTTCAACCGGGACCACGCATTGTTCCATGCCATGTTGCAAGACCCGATATTGACCCGTTGCAAACTGATTGCCGAACCTTGGGATGTCGGCCCGGGAGGCTTCCAGCTTGGCTCGTTCCCGCCCGGCTTTTCCGAGTGGAATGGCGACTATCGCGATGTCACCCGCGAATTCTGGGCCGGCAAGGAAAGCATGTTGTCGCGCTTTGCCAGCCGTTTCGCCGCTTCGAGCGATTTGTTCAACGACCAGCATCGGCGGCCATGGTCCAGCGTGAACTTCATCACGGCGCACGACGGCTTCACTCTGCATGACCTTGTTTCCTATAACGAAAAGCACAACGAGGCGAATGGCGAGGACAATCAGGACGGCGCCAATGACAATCACAGCTGGAACTGCGGTCACGAGGGAGATACCGATCAGGAAGGCATACTGTCGCTTCGCGCCCAGCAGAAACGCAACTTCCTCACTACACTGTTCTTGTCTCAAGGCATTCCCATGCTGCTGGCGGGTGACGAGCTCAACAACAGCCAGCAGGGCAACAACAATACTTATTGCCAGGATAACGAGATCGGCTGGGTCAACTGGGACAATGCCGACGACGCCTTGATCGACTTTGTCGGGGCGTTGGCGGAACTGCGCAAAAAGCACAGCGCCATTTCCCGTGCCGAATTTGTCACGGGCAAACTGAACGAGCATGGCAATTCAGACGTGGCCTGGTTCAATGTCAACGGCGAACCCATGAGCAACGAGGACTGGAATGATCCGTGCAACAAGGCCATGGCAGTCAAGTTCGTACCGCCAGACAAGACAGGGCGCGCAATATTGGTCATGATCAACGCATCCCATGTGACAGTGCCTGCCCGTATTCCCTACTGCGACAGCTATGATTGGAAGCTGTTGTTGGATACCCCGCTCAAGCCGATTCCCAACCAGCAAGGGGATGAGTTGGAGCTGGAACCGCGCTCTATCTATGTTTATGAAGGCAAGCTGATCGTATAGGTTGCGTTAGGAATAAAACCAACCCGCTATTGCCAAGCCAGGAACAGGAGTTGTGGCAGAGCAAGAGAAAGGCTGCTTCATAAAAACCTCAGTATATGGACAGCAATAGGGCTACTGTAAGGGAAGTGGCGATGTCGCACAGTCGATAAATGCCCGGCAAGGGAGCATGCAGGCCGGGCATTGTGTGAGTAAAAAGAATTAAAATTAGTATCGGAGCTCAGCCGTCAACTCGATCTGCCGCGGGGTGCCCACGAGTTGCTGGGTGGCTGAGTAAGCAAATGCGCTGTAAAACTTGTCCGTGAGGTTGCGGATATTGGCGCGCAGCGTCATCTGCTGGCTCACATGCCAGGCGGCGCTGGCATCGAACACGGTATAGCCGCTCATTGCAGCAATGTCATCAAGGCTATCAAAATCACCATATACATAACGTTTCCCTACATAATGGGCGCCTATACCGGCCTCCCATTGCGGCTGCTGGTAGTGAATCCAGGCATTCGTGGTATGCTCGGGGACGTTCGCGGGGATTTTGCCATTCTGGACTCGTTGTAAAGATCCGCCAAATCGTCATAGCGGGCATTGAGCGCTGTCGCATTCAAGTCGATTCGCCAATGAGGTGCGGGGAAGAGAATGGTCGAGAGTTCAATACCGCGCGAGGAAAGCTCGCCGCCTTGTAGTGTGCCGGCAAAGAATAAACTGTTATAGGTGATGATGTTGTCCTTGGCGATGTGGAAAAGCGACAAGGACACTTCGCCCCTGGCATCCGACAGCTTGTGCTTGATACCCACCCCACCCTTTGCTTCAACGTATCTGTATACGGTAGGTCTCCTGACTCTCGGGTCATCATCTTGATTGCGGCCTTCCCGGATGGTTGTCCAGTGGCGAGATTGGCAAGCAGACTCATCGATTACAGTTGCGGGGGCAGTTCCGGATTAAGATCATCTTGTCTTCACCGGATTCCCTATTAATCTGACCAATATGCATTGGTACAGAACCGTATGGGCGCTATGGTAGGTTTTGCATATGTAAAAAGCAACACGAATATGATCGCCGAGACTCAGACATGACTGACATGCAAATCGGAAACCGTCTTCTTAGAACGATCAAGCGCTAACGATATGATGCTTCTAACCATGACAAGGAGAGCATCATGTTCAAATTTAGCCTGACTGAAATTACGATCTTGTTTATTGCCATGTCTTGGCTGTCATACAATTTTCTGGTGCTTTAAGCAAAGTGGTATATAGATAGCTGCTGTCTGACCGAGATTCATTGCATAGCAGTGTTGTCAGAATCCTCCTGCAAGAAAATCAGTCGTGTCTGATAGAGTTGCTGCCGCAATATTTTTTAGAATTACCCCGCTGATTAGCTCAGGTTGAGCCAGCCTTGCGGCGAGGTTCACTTATACACGGACAATAAGAGATTGGGCTGATCAGCCATTGAGCAGGTGGCTTATGCGATTTGGGAAAATAAATAAACCTTAATTAACGTATTAGAAATTGATAATGAAGCAACCTGACTCTTTCTTTTGGTTTGTCATCGTTGTAACCGTACTGTTCATCCTTTTAATGGCGACAGGCCTAAAGCTGATTTAATCCACACTGATGCTGCCGCTCATTTAACCTTTGATCGATTCAAGCAAAGCATATTTTTCCCGATCGATTTCGCCCCTGGTACGAACGCCGAGCATGCGCAGGATTGGAAGCGGAGGGCACCACCCCTGAAGCCCATGTTGTAGCAAGAAAGTTAATACTCCCGCTGGCAAGAATAGCCATTTCTTGTTAACAAATACCCCAAGTGCCAACCCGGTGAGCGCTAGGGTGGAGGCATTAACTTCCAATACTCTTTCAATATCCCACTCCTTATCCAATTGTTGGATACGCGCCTTTACTCCCTCTTCGCCGAGGGCGGAGAACGCTTTAATATTGCGGTCGGTTTGGCGGTCTATCTCATCGTTGACGCTCTCGGTTGTAGAACTGCGGACTCGGTCGCTATTATTGTTGATTTCAAGATTGTCTGTTGCCATGGTAGTTTCCTTGAGATTCATAGCTTGAATGAATAAGACCTTTCTTCCGGTGCGTAATTCCTTCCGGTTTTGTGAAAATAGATAATTTTTTAAGGGAAAAATAATTTTGTTTTTTAGGTTAAGTAATTCTGACAAATGATGAGAACTCGACTGACAAATTGGATGGGTTTCCGCTGATATGTTTTACCGATAGAAGCTGATTTAATCTGGCCACATGAGTCAATAATGGGGAATAAAATGATTGAGTCTTTTAAATACAAGGATTTCGATGTCCAAATTAAAGGATCTAAATTCTTTGATGTGGGAGTCACTTATTCCGTTTTGATTGACCGCATAGAGCATCATCCTTGGGTCAAACCTCTATCCTCTTGGGAGGAGGCAAAACTCCAGGCTCGCCAATATGCCATTAAATTAATTGACCAAATATTTTGATCTGTTTCCCAATGGGATCAGATGGAGCTTCTCAATGAAATGGATAGTGATTGCCGCAGATAATGCTAAAAGGCTGTTTACCTTAAAAGCCTATTCCACAGGGAAATACTCTGTGATCGAGACATCTGAAAATGTTCCTCTGAGTTTCCATGATGCAGTGTTCGGGGATTTCCACTCCATAGGTTCCCGTTCGATGGAAACGGCTGGTGGCCAGAGATTTCTTATAAAGGTGAAATTGGCTGACGTGGGCATGGTCGATGCGTTGAAGACCACATTGAGTAACGGCATTCCCGCGCGCTTGAAAAGGATCACCCCTCCCCGTGGGTTATTTTCTGAATCGGGATGAGCATACGCAACATTCAGGATTGGAAGTAAAGCGGAACAATCGCATTTGTGGATGTGGCTCCGACAATGCCTGATGCACATTGCCTATTCTGGTTCCTTAGACAGGCTATCTGTCAAGGCGATATTGATCTGCATCGCCTCATGGGTTTTCTCATGCAAGTCGCAATTGGTTGGGACTACTTCCAATGCGCTGATCAGCAAATCCCTGCATTCTCAGGTTGGAGGAAACAATCTGGGAAAGGATATTGTCGGTGTCCATACGAAGCCTCTTACTTGTGCATGACGCGGGCTTTCCTGTTGCATATTGGCGAACATCAGCAAAGGGTGGTCCCCATTTGCTGATGCATGCTTATGCCGACTTAGCGGTTTTTATGGCTTTGGCTGCCTGCCTTGGCATGTTGCTCCCGGCTACCACCGCGGGTATTGCTGCCTGCCGATTGCGGCTGGTTTTTATGGCTTTGGCTGCCAGCCTTGACGTGTTGCTCATGGGTACCGCCTTGTTTGTTCTGTGTACTATTTGCCATGGTTTTATCTCCTTTGGGTCCTTGTCCAGACGGTACGTTGCTGAAGATGTCATTCATCTGGAGCAAGGATCATTGGTTAAAAGCAACGTGATTCCACTTTATGCCGTTCACGCTTGCCACTTCATCCGTCGTTGGCTGATAGATTTGTCAGATTTCCGCAACGGATCGGCTGCTTGTTTACTTTGCGCAAAGTGAAGATTGCTCTGGTAAATACTTAGCCCCTTTTAGGACTACTGACACCTAGGACCAGGAAGCTAGGCTCTAGCGAATAGCTTTCAGAATGAACGGGGCAATCCGCATTCCCAATGCCGAAAAGTCTTATTAAGCTGCGGTCGGAAAAATAGCAAAAGCAAGGAGTTCAACCACATGAAATGGAAACCCGAATATGGAGCAGGGCTGGTCATTGGCATCGTCATCTTGATGCTTCTCGCCTTGAGCCTGTTGAAGTGGTGGTTTTTTGGGCCAGCAATTGCATGAAGGCGCGATACCGAGGCAACCTTCACGCAGGTTGTAATTTTTTTATCGCAAGAGGGTTAATTGCGCGGTGCCGCATTTCTCGTAAAACACAATGGCATTTTGGTGATACAGCTTACCCAGTTCCATTGCAGCATCCAGGGTGACGCCGATAACGACGAAATTTTCTTCCGTCCACTGGTTGGATCTCGATCTCGCCAAGCCTTTCCTGAATTCAAGACGGCGATTCTTGAGCTCGTTGCCCAGCTTCGCGGTGTTTTGGATATTGATGGTTTCGTCTGCTGGCTTGCTGAGCGGATTGAACGCGGAAATGATGGCCATGGCGGTAGCCGCATGCTGCTCCAGCAGCTTGTCCATTTCCGGGCTGGCAAGGCCGATTCGCATCACGAAAGCCTGTTGGTCATGGTTCACCACATAGTCGGCATCCTGATATGCCACAATTAATTGCGGCGATAGGGCGCTCTGTGGCGAGATGTTCATGAAAGAGTCCAAAAAGATTAGTCTAAAAGATGTTTTGCAAACGAAAATCTCTTAATCCGCTACGACGGGAGGTCGCAGGCCGTGCAAAGAGCCTAAAGCCAGTATGGGAGGGCCACCTTTGCGGCAAAATCAGCATTGTCACTTTGTATATGGCAATAACGAAACGATATGAAATCCAGCCATCAAGTAAACAGCTTGAGTACCTTTGCTCCCAGTCTTTGGCGATGGGCAAGGTAGCCTTTCCAAGGATCGGTCTTTAGCTGTGCAAGGCGCTCGCTAATATTGTTGATGTTGAAAGTATCGGAGTGGATCTGCTGCCCGACCTCGTCCCATGTCAGGGGAGTCGCCACCGGGGCGCCCGCCTTGGCGCGGGTGGAGTAGGGCACGACAGCGGTGGCGCCCGCACTGTTGCGCAGGTAATCGATGAAGATGCGTCCTTCGCGTTTCTTTTTCGAGAGATTGGACGTGAAGCGCTCGGGTATCTGCGTTTCGACATGACGGGCGATTCCTTGGGTAAAGGCTTTCACCAGTTCCCAAGGATGTTCCGCCTTGATCGGCACTTCAACGTGCAATCCCTTGCCACCGGTCGTCTTGACGAAACATGCCAACTCCAGCTCTTCCAGCAGGCCCCGCAACAATAACGCCGCCTCGGTGACCCGCTCCCAGGGCAAGCCGGGGGCCGGGTCCAGGTCGAAGATGAGCCTGTCTGCCAGGGATGTATGCGGATAACGCGATCCCCAGGAGTGGAGCTCCAATACCCCAAGCTGTACCAGCTCCACGATGGCCGGCAGGGTGTTCGCCATAAAGTATTCCGGCTGTCCTCCCTTGCTGTCCAGTTGTACCGCCTTCAGGTGATGGTGCTTGCCTTGCGTGACGTGTTTCTGAAAAAAACAGTGATGGTTGTAGCCGTCGGGACAGCGCACGATGGATATCGGCCTGTTATGGAGGTAGGGCAGTATCCATTTTTCCACCGCCGCGTAATGGCGGGCGATGTCCAGCTTGGTAAGGCCATCTTCCGCAAACAGTACCTTGGCCGGGTTGCTGAGCCTGATTCCCGCCACTTGCGCCTCATGATGGCCAGGCTGGGGTTGGGGTGCTTTCTTGGCGGATTGCTTGGCGGTGCTGACGTGCTTTTTTGCTATTTCATGTACAACCTGTTCCGCCGGCTTATCGCTACGCAGGCCGACAAAGCTCGCATGTCGTACCAGGCCATCGCTGGTCCATTGGGCAAATTTGACTTCGGCGACCAATACAGGCTTGAGCCAATGCACCCCGAGCGCTTCACGCCCGCGCGGCGGGTTTGCGAATGCCGGCTTGGCGCTGCTGAGCTTGGGGAATTCCTTGGCGATCAGCTTGAGGCTGTCCTGGTTGAAGCCCGTGCCGACGCGGCCTGCATAGCGCAGTGTTCCGCTCTCTTCATGCACGCCAAGCAATAAAGCCCCGAATGACTCGCGGCTGCCTGCCGGGTCGGTGTAGCCTGCCACGACGAACTCCTGGCGCAAGCCGCATTTGACCTTGAGCCACTCATCGGAACGCTGTTGCAGGTATTTTCCCTTGGTATGCTTGACCACGATGCCTTCCAGGCCGTGCAGGCAAGCGTGCTTGAACACCTCGGGCGCGTTGCCGGCGATGTGGTCGCTGAAGCGTAAATGGCCTTGCGATGGCTGGTTGGCAAGCAATGTTTGCAAAAGCTCCTTGCGCTGCAGCAGGGGAAGCTGTGTCAAGTCATGCCCATCAAGGTAGAGCAAGTCGAAGACAAAGTAGGCAAGTTTGGCCTCGTTCCCCAGTCGCACCGCATTTTGCAGGGCCTGAAAGCTGATGCTGCCATCTGCCTCCATCGCGACGACTTCTCCATCCAACCATGCAGTGTCGGCAGGCAAATTGGAGAGCGCTTCTGCAAGCACCGGCCACTTGGCCGACCAATCGTGGCCATTGCGGGTCAGCATCTTTACCTTACCTTCTTCAATCCGCGTCAAGGCGCGATAACCGTCGTATTTCAGTTCCGACAGCCATTGGTCGCCTTCAGGGGCATGGCTGACCAGGGTGGCAAGCTGGGGTTGGTAAGCGGCCGGCATGGCGGCAGCCTCTGTGGACATACTTTCATTATCCACGCCTGCCGGCGATACAAGTTCGCTATTGAGAGGAAGCGCACTGACAGATTCGCCGGAGGTCTCGGTGATGCTGGCTTCCGGTCCGCTGCGGGCTTGCTCGTCTTGTTCCTTGATCAGCAACCAATTGGGTTGGGCTTCTTTTTCTCCTTGCTTTCCCCCTCGGGGTTTCATACGCACCAGCGCCCATTTGCCTTGCAATTTGTGGCCGTGCAGCCGGAACTTGAGAGTGCCTTTCTTGTAGCCTTGCAGCGGGTCGCCGATGGCTTCCCAGGTGCCTTGATCCCAGAGCATGACATGCCCTGCGCCGTATTGGCCCGCAGGGATGTCGCCTTCAAAACTTCCGTAGGCGAGAGGGTGGTCTTCCACCTCCACGGCCAAACGCTTTTCGCTGGGATCCAGGCTGGGGCCCTTGGGCACCGCCCAGCTTTTCAGCGTGCCTTGCAGCTCAAGCCGGAAATCATAGTGCAGGCGTCGCGCATCATGCTTCTGGATGAAGAACCGGAGCTGCCCGCCTGATTTTTCAACCTGGCCGCGCGGCTCCTGAGTGATCTTGAAATCGCGCTTTTTCCAATATTTCTGCAATCCCATGATGAGCTCCAATCAAGCCGAACGCCTGCGGCCAGGCTTGGCCGGTTTTTCAGGGACCCTGCGGCTGGCTTTTTCCCCGATGCTGGCCTTGAGCAATTGCATCAGGTCCACCACGTTGCTGGGTTTTGCTGCGGCCTGCCCATCCTCTTCCTCATTCGGCTCGGTGAGGATATGGGTTTGCTTGGCCTTCACTTTTTTCTTCACCAGCGCCATGATGTCCTGCCGGAAAGTATCCTGGTATTGCCTAGGGTTCCAAGGCTCGGTCATGTCCTCCACCAACGACAAGGCCATTTCGACCTCCTTGACGGACACCTGGCTTTGCTTGCCTGCCCTGGGCTGGGGTATTTCAGGCAGCTCGCGCAGCTCCTCCTGGTAACGCAGCAGGTTAAGCACGATGACATCCTGGAACGGCATCAGCGCCGCAAGGTGCTGTTTTGTGCGGATCACCACCTGCCCCAACCCCAGCTTGCCCGATTTCTCCAAGGTCTTGCGCAGCAGGGCATAGACTTTCTCGCCGCCCTTGGCGGGCACCAAATAGTAGGGCTGGTCAAAGAACATGATGGGAATATCGCTGACTTCGACAAACGACAGGATATCGATGGTCTGGGTGCTTTCAGGGTTGGCGTTGCGCAAATCGGCATCGCTCAGTACGACATATTCATCTTTTTGATAGGCATAACCCTTGACGATATCTTGCTGGGTTACTTCCTTGCCCGTGACCTTGTTGTATCGACGATAGCCTACCGGGGCGAAATCGCGCTTATCCAATAGATCAAGGTCTATGCCGGCGGGAGCGCTGGCTGAGTGCAATTCAACCGGGATATGGACCAGGCCGAAGCTGATGGCGCCTTTCCAGATAGGGCGTGACATAGGATAAATCCTGAGAGCAGGGTAATAAAAACATCATCCTCAGTTCGCATACGGTAGTTCTATCAGGCTTGTTCTGAACCTAGTGTAGGAAAACGTAATAGTTGTCTTGATGCTTGCAGTTGGTAAACGTCATACGTTCCGACAGCAAGTTCGGTCCATTCATTCCTATAAGTCATTGCTTAGAAGGCATACATTGACTGCATTTCGGCGCGGAAGAGGAGGCTTTGCGGAAAGATTGATTAGCCAAAACGCAGTAGGGCTTGCCAGGACACCTTTCTTCATTCTTAAAGATATGGAATGCATCATGACTGGAAAAATAAGCGCACATGGTCTAGGGCTGGACCCCAGATCCGGCAGTGAAAGCGATTGTTCAAATGGTTCTCGCTTATTACTTGTTCGGCCACCGTATCTCCCAGGAGATTGCCGTCAACACTTGGAAAGTGTTCATGGCGCATGGCATCGATTCTCCCAGTAAGATCTTCAGCAGTACTTGGCAACACCTCGTGGATTTGCTGGGGAGGGCCACTATAAACGCTATGACGAATCTACTGCGCCTAACATGCTGAATATGGCGGCATTCCAATATCAAGGGAAAATCGGCAATTTTCTCTCTGCGTCGGAAAAGAAAAGCGAAATAGCTGAACGGCTGCAGGAAATCAAAGGAGTAGGGCCGAAGGTGGCAGAAATATTCCTGCTGAATGTGAAAACGTAATTATCCGCGCCGGTTTGAACACTCAAGGCGCCTCAGATTGATGTATGTGCGCTCTTGGAGCGGTTAATTCTGGAGTGAAAAAGTAATTAAACCTCTAGTGAGCGTCTGAAGGGATAGTCCGTTAGTACCTCATACACAGCAGATAACACCGGGTTGGTATGTCCCTACGGCAAACAACCGCGAGCGCAATGATACCAAGGGTTTGCATATTATTAATGATGAGAATTTTTAATGTTGAGGTTATTTAGAAGTTATATGGGAATAACTATAAGTTCTTTGTAACGAGGCAAGTCTGTTTATAATTTCTCTGGGGGGAATTTCATCGACAACAACTTGTAAGGAGTCTGTATGAATATTCTCAAAACAGCGCTTGGTTCCGCAACGCTCATCGTTGCTTCCTCTGGTGCGTATGCCGCCGATGTGGTGGATCTTGGCGAACTGCATGCTGGTATCAATACCTATACCAACACTGTAGCCGCCGATACTACATTCACGAATACCTTCAACTTTAGCTTGGCTGATGTTTCGACAGGTACTTTCTCGCTTAGCGATTTGCCGTTAACCAATGGCGGAGTGAATGTCCTAGGCTTTAGCGACCTCAGTTTCAACCTCTACAACAGCTCTGACACATGGGTTGCTGGTTCCGTAGCCGGTGGCGAATTCACTTTTGCTAATCTCGAAGCCGGAAACTACTACATCAATGTAGAAGGCACCACCAATGGGGTGGCTGGCGGGGTCTATAGCGGTGCGATTAGCGTCCAGGCCGTGCCTGAGCCGGCCTCATATGCGCTTCTTGGCGTCGGTCTAGCACTGATAGGTGCTTTTGCCATGCGCAGGAATAAAAACCTGGGCTAATTCTCCAACCTGATAAAAGCCACCTTCGGGTGGCTTTTTTACGCCCTCATCAACCTAACAAATTATCAATGAATACGAGAAGCATAGCCCAAGCTGTTCAGGAGATATTCAAGGTGCTGAATCGCTATTGATGAGATTCAGTTTCACCTTCACCTTTCTCAGTACAACCTTGTGCTTTTCGTCGATCGGTAGAGTCTCAATGTAGAAGGTCTGGTCATTTGAGTTCTGAACGATGAACTCAAGTGGAGTGCCCTCAGCGCTGAGTAAGTGAAAAATGACAATCTCTTCCGTCTTAAATGACTTGGAAACTGATAGTTCGTGAGGGATATACAGAAGCGGTAGGGGATACCCTATCGCTCGGAGTTGGTTAGGGTTGTTGGTTGAACTGCTTTGAATGCTGGCCTGTCATCAACGAACAGATTTCATTAATCTAGTAACTGCAATGGTTATGGGATTTTAATTTTATTTGTTACCCCCAAAGTTACCCCAATTATTTTAATATCACTGTGTTTTATCTCTTCATCTTATTTTAAATTTTGCAGTCGTTTTCACCTTCTTTGGCACACATCCCAGGTCTGTGGGCACACACGACTGTATCAGCGTGCAGGCTCACCCTGCACCCTCCGGCTTGATGGGCTATGAGACTGGAAAAGAAAAGCCCGCGAGTGCGGGCTTGAACTAGTAAAGTGGATTAGGTGAATTTTTAATTTTAATTCCTGACCAGTCTTTTTCTTCTATAACAAGTAATCCATCATCAGAATCAATGAAGCTTTTAAAGTGGTTGCTCAATTCCGTGGATTTTTTTTCCTCATATTTAAAAGCATATACGGACTCTAAAACTTGAACAGCTTTGTACTTCTTAAGCTCATCATAAAGTTTTTGATAATCCCTCTTATTTCTTCTTAAATCATACGAAAGGAAATATACAGCCATGAGTAACTCTCCCCAAATGAATGAATACACATTGCCAGCAGACACATTGATTCTTACTGGCTCAAGGCGGAGGCTGTTATCAAAGGGGTGAATCATCCCGACACCTTTGCGCCTGAGACAGAATCGCGATCTGGTAAAGGTGGTGCTGTCCAGACTGCAGGATGATTTAAGCATAGCTCAGTAGTGGCGGGATATAGCCCGAATGGACACTGGCAGATTTTACAGTTACCGAATGACAGGAATGTCATTCCAGTCGGTTGTGTAGTTTGGACTCTTGAACGCCCAGCGCATGGCTCAGCCCTTCCGAGGCTAGCTTGACCCTGCCGGTAAGAGTGTCGGCCATGCAGATAGCAGGGAGTAGCAGATATAAAGCCAATATTGCCAATTTCATTAAAATATTTCTCGATGAATGCTGTCATTAATGCAAGCATTAATGGAAATTATGCTTGCATAAGATATGATTGAGTGCTTTAATGCAAGAAAATAACATAAGGGTGCTTGCAATGGTTAATGTTACAGGAAGAGCAAAGGGTGGGGTGGCGCGCAGTGAAAAATTGTCGCCTGAGAGAAGAAGTGAAATAGCTAGGATTGCTGCATTGGCAAAAAAGAAGCCGTCTGGATTGCCAAAGGCAATTAAATCCGGGCAGCTTGTGTTAGGAGATATATCAATTCCGTGTTGTGTTCTTGATGATGGCCGTCGAGTTTTATCTGAAAGGGGAATCACAGATGCATTTTTCCCCACACGCCCAAATGGAAGACAATTTAATCTTGCCGCTGGCGCCGGATTGCCTGTTTTTATTGCCCAAAAAGAACTATCTTCTTTGATTCTGAAGGATTATTGGAGCGGCGCCGGTTCAGCCATTAAATATCTAGATGAGGGGCGAGAGTTTTCAGGGTTTGAAGCGTCCGCGCTTCCTGCCGCATGTGAAATATGGTTAAAAGCCAGACAGCTGGAGTTACTTACCAAAAGTCAATTATCGCGGGCAGAACAAGCAGAAATTGTGATGAGGGCGCTGGCCCATATCGGTATTGTTGCCCTTGTGGATGAAGCGACCGGTTATCAGGAAATTCGGCCACAGGATGCTTTGCAAAAGTACCTTGAGGCAATTATTAGCAAGGAACTTGCCGTTTGGGTAAAGAAGTTCCCGGATGAGTTCTATGAAAACATATATAAGTTGAGAGGTTGGAAATGGACTGGAATGAGCAAAAATCGTTATAGCGTTGTTGCTCATTATACAAGAGACCTAGTATACGAAAGAATGGCGCCGGGGCTACTTAAGGAACTTGAGACAAAAAGTCCCAAAGATGCAGGCGGAAATAGGGAAAATAAATTGCATCAATGGCTAACCGGAGATATCGGAGACCCAATGCTTGCGAGTCATATCCAATCTATTTTAACCCTTCAGAGGTTGGCTATTGCCAGTGGGTGGGGATGGACTAAATTTATGAATATGGTTGATAAGGTCTTAAAGAAGAAGGGTGATAGTCTTGATTTGCCATTTGAGGAATTTGAATTGCCATAACCAACAACCCGCCCTGGCGGGTTTTATTTTGCCCATAAGCTCTACTTGTTGAGAGGGGCGGGCTAGGATAAAGCAGAGAAGGAGGGGTATTATCTTCACAGTTTCAGTTGGATCAAGTAAATTCATCCATTATCATAATACAAAAATCATAACGATTGCATTTAAGGGGAGTGCTGTGTCGATAAAAACTTGGCTCTGGAAGACGTTTCTAACTTTGGCCATAAAAAATCAATGTCCAAGTACTATTCCCCGTAGTGGGGAAAATGGTAGAAAAGTAGACTGCCTGACTATTTACATTAATTCAGATGGAAATCCATATTTTTTGGTTGACGAAATCAATGAAAATATCTTGATTGGTAGAAGGTGGGATGGTAATTCATTTCAACAAAATCATGAGATGTTAATCTCCGATGTTGATGATTCAAATATTGAGATATGGTTTTATAAGGGAGTGTACGAATATAGCTATAGAAGCTTAATGGCATATATGTTTCTTTATGTCACTGGGATTCATAGGGTTTGTACATTTTTAGAAATTATCAAAGACACTGTCCTTCAATTTTTTAATAATAAAAGGAAAGTAGAGGCTTTAAAAAGATATGATTTGTTAATCAGGCTAAAAGAGTTTTATTCTGATGGATCATCATTCAGCCCTACAATGTTCACTATGCAATTGTATTCATGGAGAATATTGAGAAGGCCAGATTATGCAGAAAAAATTAAAATTATAAGAACTCAGCTGGAGTGGCTTTGTGAAATAGGAGAGTTGAAGAAAAACAGGGAGGGAGATTATTTATTGGCTGGAAAATTGTGGGAGTCTTTGTCTAATTATGAGGTTGAATGGGTTAGAGAAAGAAACGCAAAGATACATAGCTGGGCAATTTTCTTTTTGACATTTATAATTTCGTTATCCGCATTAGTTCAGTCATCACTTATCCGATTGCCCCTGATCTATAAGTTGGATTCGTGGACATCCATTATAGAACCTCTCTATGAACTCTTCAGGATCAGTACTGTTTTATAGACATTCACTCTAGCACCTATACGCCTTTCCGCTGATGGAGGTGGAGCCGTGCTGAGCAGCCGGAAATAATTATGATTATCATCACCCGTCTTACCGTAATCTTACCGTTGATTTCATATTTAATAATCTGTGTTAGTGGGCGTAATTCCCTCATTTGTCCGAAATTGCTTGAAGTCCGCTTTCAAAGCTAGACTGCGACTTAAGAGTTTCAATGTGTGCAGCAGCTGTTGATTGGTATACCGTGTAAAACGAGGCCAGGAGGGTACGCCATTTTCTTAGGTTTCATCCTGTGGATATTACTGGAATGTCTCCAGAAAAGTAACCAAGTGAACCTTTGGAATCCCTTGAGGGGTAAGGCTTCTATAAAAATCAAAGCCTTAAATGGAGGATGGTGTCCCCGTCAGGACTCGAACCTGAAACTGACCCTTAGGAGGGGCCGGTGATATCCGTTTCACCACGAGGACATCCAAGTCCGTTATTCTACCTTTTAAGCAGCCTGAGCGGTACTGTTTCGCTTGGTTTTTGGCCTTGCGTCGCAGTACCGCTGCAGTTTAGTGGCGGATCAGGTGCTCGAAAGCGCCCAGTGCGGCTTTTGAGCCTTCACCCATGGCGATGATGATTTGCTTGAATGGCACGGTGGTGACGTCGCCCGCGGCAAATACGCCTGGTTCCGAGGTCTGGCCTTTGTCATCCACTTCGATCTCGCCGAATTTGCTCAAGGTGATGGTGTCCTTGATCCAGTCGGTGTTGGGCACCAGGCCGATCTGGATAAATACGGCAGCCAAGTCGATGCGGTGCGATTCGCCAGTTTGGCGGTTGGTGTAGGTCAGGCCGTTGACCTTTTCGCCGTCGCCGTTGATCTCGGTGGTTTGCGCGCCGGTGATGACGGTGACGTTGGGCAGGCTGAACAGTTTTTTCTGCAACACGGCGTCGGCACGCAATTCGCCATTGAATTCGATCAAGGTGACGTCCTTGACGATGCCGGCGAGGTCGATCGCGGCTTCGACGCCGGAATTGCCGCCGCCGATCACGGCAACGCTCCTGCCCTTGAACAAGGGGCCGTCGCAGTGCGGGCAATAGGCCACGCCGCGTCCGCGGTATTCCTTTTCGCCGGGAACATTGATTTCCCTCCAGCGTGCGCCGGTCGCGATGATGACGGATTTGGCCTTTAATACAGCGCCGCTTTCGAGCTTGACCTCGGTGAAGCCGCCGTTGTCATGTGCCGGCACCAACGCTGCTGCGCGTTGCAGGTTCATGATATCCACGTCGTAGCTCTTGACATGTTCTTCCAATGCCGCGGCCAGCTTGGGGCCGTCGGTTTCCTTGACCGAGATGAAGTTCTCGATGGCCATGGTGTCCATGACCTGTCCGCCGAAACGCTCGGCAACCACGCCGGTGCGTATGCCTTTGCGGGCTGAATAGATCGCGGCAGAAGCGCCGGCAGGACCGCCGCCGACGATCAATACGTCAAACGGTTCCTTGGCGGAGAGTTTCTCGGCTTCTTTCCTGATCGCGCCGGTGTCGATCTTGTTGAGTATTTCCTGCACGCCCATGCGTCCGTGGCCGAATTCCTGTCCGTTGAGGAAGATGGTAGGCACGGCCATGATCTTGCGCTCGTCCACTTCCTTCTGGAACAAGGCGCCGTCGATCATGACGTGGCGGATGTTCGGGTTGATGGCAGCCATGAGGTTGATGGCCTGTACCACCTCAGGACAGTTGTGGCAGCTCAACGAGATATAGGTCTCGAAGTTGAATTCGCCTTCGAGGTTGCGGATTTGCTCGATGACTTCCGGCTCGGCCTTGGGCGGATGTCCGCCAACCTGCAACAGCGCCAACACGAGCGAGGTAAATTCATGTCCCATCGGAAGCCCGGCAAAGCGGATGCCGAGGTTTTTCCCTGGGCTGTCCAAGCTGAAGGAAGGCTTGCGCTGAGTGTCATCATCACTTTGTTGGACGGTGATACGGGAAGACAGGCTCTTAAGGTCGTCAAGCAACTCCAGCAGCTCACGGGATTTGTCGCCGCCGTCTACAGAGGCGGTGATTTCGATAGGCTGGGTGAGTTTTTCGAAATAGGCCTTTAATTGCGTCTTGATGTTTGCATCCAACATGATGTGCTCTCAATTCTGTATTGATATTGCTTCAAAAAATGCCCGGGCATTGAGGCAGGGAGTTTGCGGTTGCCCGGGCACAGTCCAGCTTGACTAGCGTTTAGATCTTGCCGACGAGGTCCAGGGATGGGGCCAATGTAGCTTCGCCTTCCTTCCACTTGGCTGGGCAGACTTCGCCTGGGTGGTTGGCAACGTATTGTGCAGCCTTGATCTTGCGCACCAGGTCGGCAGCGTCGCGGCCAATGCCTTCTGCGGTGACTTCGATTGCCTGGATCACGCCGTTGGGATCGATAATGAAGGTGCCGCGGTCGGCCAAGCCCTGGTCTTCGCGCAATACGCCGAAGTTGCGGGTGATGGTGGCGGTCGGGTCGCCGATCATCGGGAACTTGATTTTGCGGATGGTATCCGAAGTGTCGTGCCAGGCCTTATGGGTGAAGTGGGTGTCGGTAGAGACGGAATACACTTCGACGCCAAGCTTTTGCAATTCATCGTAGTTGTCGGCGATGTCGCCCAATTCTGTCGGGCAGACGAAAGTGAAGTCGGCGGGGTAGAACACGACGGCTGCCCACTTGCCCTTCAAGTCCGCTTCGGTAACGGTGACGAATTCGCCATTATGGAATGCGGTGGCCTTGAACGGTTTGATTTCGGTGTTGATAAGGGATGTGGTCATTGCAATCTCCTAGGGTGGTTGAAATAGTGAGATTGCAGTGTAGGGGATTTATTTAATTAAATAAAATTGATTGTTTAAATTCAGTTGATAAATAAATTTTATTGATGATCGGCTTCGATATTATATTGCAGCATACAGTTCCGGCCTGCGGCCTTGGCGGCATACAAGGCGGTATCGGCCCGGTGCAGCATGGCCTCCCAGCTTGCAGCCAAGTCATTCGGGTTCCAGGTATACAGCCCGATGCTACAGGTGACTTGACGGTCATCACATGCCCGGTGGCGTAGATTGCGCATGGATTCCAGCAGGCGCTCGCCCAATGCGGAAGCCTCTTCCTTGGTGGTATGGGGGCAGATGATGCACAATTCCTCGCCGCCGTAGCGGCCGATGATGTCGGTATTGCGGCAAGTGTTGCTCAAGGTCAGCGCTACGCTTCTCAGCACCTTGTCGCCCACATCATGGCCGTAGGTGTCGTTGATCAATTTGAAATGATCCAGGTCCAACATGAAGACACTGATCGGGCGCTGATAGCGGTGCGCCAAGTCGATCTCGCGCCGCCCGAGGTTGACCAATGCGCGGCGGTTATAAATCTTGGTAAGTTCGTCGTGCGTCGCCAAGTGTTCTTTTTCGTGGATGATGGATTCGAAGTACATCAGCAGCAGGCCCAGGGACCCTAGCAGGTTGCACCACATCGGGATCAGGTAAAGCCCGAAGACATTGATGGGGTCATGGCTTTGCGGCGTGAGGTCTAAGCCGCCGTTGATGGCGAGGATGCCGCGCAGGATGAAATCCGCCGCTGCCAATGTATAGGCGATGATGACCAGGCTGTTGGCGAAGGATAGCCTGATGCCCCTGGCCAGGATGACCTCGACCACATTGAGGAACATCAGCAGTGCCAGCATGAGCGAAAACAGCAGGGTACGTATGCCGACGGCCAATTGCAGCAGGACCACCAGGCTGTAGGCAATGAAAAAGCCCAGCACTAGATACCAGCCGACATAGGCTGGCCGCTTGCCGAAAAAAGCCTGCGTCCCCCACCATTTTGCCGTCATGGCCGCAATCATCAGGGTGGAGCCGGTAATGAGGGGCAGGTGCCCGAACTTCGAAATGCTGAAAGCGGTAAGCGTGGAGCCGAATACGCTGATCAGCCCGGAGAGCGCCCAATAGCGCGTACAGCGCTCCGTAGGCGCGAGAAAATACATCCCGCCCATGATGATCGCGATGCACAGCTGGCTGATCGAATAGGCGATGTTGGCGGTATATGAATTCCAAAAAGAATCCAAGCTATTGTTCCCTTAGGTATTCACAATGCAATCAATCTCGAATATTGCAGGGGAGGCATGGGCTTATGTATTGTCCATGCGACCTCTGCAACTCTACGCTAATTTCTGCTTTCCAGTTCTTCCCAGCGCAGCATGGCCCGGTCAATTTCCGTGCCGATCTCGTTCAGCCTCTGCTGCAATGCGCGCGCTTGTTCAGCGTTTTCCCGGTAGATGTCCGGGTTCGCAAGCGCCGTATTGATTGAGGCTTGCTCTGCCTCGAGTGCTTCGATCGCGGCGGGGAGGCTTTCAAGCTCACGGTTTTCCTTGAAGCTGAGCTTGGCTGCGGGTTTCCTGGCTGGCGCTTCTTGCCGGGGCTTTTCCGCCGGTGTTTTGGCCGCGGTTTTTTCAGCCGTCCGTGCCTGCGTGTGGCGGGACCAGTCATCGTAGCCTCCGCCGAATTCGCTCAATACGCCATCGCCTTCGAAGGCGATGATCTGGGTGACGGTATTTTCCAGGAAGGCCCGGTCGTGGCTGACCAGGAACAAAGTACCCTCGAATTCCTGCAGCAGGCTTTCGAGCAGCTCCAGCGTCTCGATATCCAGGTCGTTGGTAGGCTCGTCCAATACCAGCACATTGGCCGGGCGCGCAAACAAACGGGCCAGCAGCAAGCGGTTGCGCTCCCCGCCGGAAAGCGACTTCACGGGCGACCTCGAACGCTGTGGCGGGAACAGGAAGTCTTCCAGGTAGCTGATGACATGCTTGCGTTCATTACCGATCTGCACGAACTCGGAGCCGGGACTGATGGTGTCGGCCAGGGTAGCCTCTTCATCCAGCTGCTCGCGCATCTGGTCGAAATACGCCACGTTGAGGTTGGTGCCGCGCTGGATGCTGCCGCTGTCAGGCTCGAGCTCACCGAGAATCAGCTTGAGGAGGGTGGATTTGCCTGCGCCGTTCGGGCCGACCAGCCCGATGCGGTCGCCGCGCATGATGCGGGTGCTGAAATCCTGGATCAGCAGTTTTTGACCATATGCGAGCGAGATATGGTCAAGTTCGGCGACCAGCTTGCCGGAGCGCTCCCCGCTATCCAGCGTAAGCTTGACGTTGCCCTGGCGCTCGCGACGGGCGGCCCGTTCAAGGCGCAAGGCCTCGAGCCTGCGCACCCGGCCTTCGTTGCGGGTGCGCCGCGCCTTGATGCCCTGGCGTATCCAGACTTCTTCCTGCGCGAGGAATTTATCGAACTTCGCGGCATGTGTCGCTTCCACCGCCAGCAATTCTTCCTTCTTCACCTGGTATTGGCTGTAATTGCCGTGGAAATCCGTCAGGCGCCCGCGATCCAGCTCAACGATGCGCGTGGCAAGCCGGTCGAGGAAGCGGCGGTCGTGCGTGATGAACAGCAGGCTGCCCTTGAAATCCAGCAGCAGGTTCTCCAACCATTCGATGGCGGCAAAGTCCAGGTGGTTGGTAGGCTCGTCGAGCAGCAATACCTCGGGCTCCGCCACCAAGGCGCGGGCAAGGGCGACCCGCTTGCGCCAGCCGCCTGAGAGCGTGTCAATCTTCGCTTCCGGGTCGAGCTGCAGCCTGCTCAAGACAGCCTCGACCCGCGCTTGGGATTGCCAGCCGCCTTGCGCTTCCAGGTCGTGTTGCAGGGTTTGCATGCGCGCGATCAGGGCGTCAATGTCGGCCCCGGGTTCTGCCATCTGCTGGGAAACGTGGTGGTATTCGACCAAGGCCTGGCGCAAGCCGCCCAAGCCTTCGGCCACCGCCTCGAAAATGGTATGTTCGGGCGACAGGGACGGTTCTTGCGGCACATAGACGACGCGCGACTTGGGCGCGCGCCAGAAGATGCCGTCGTCCAGCTTGCTTTCGCCGGCGATGACCTTGAGCAGGCTGGATTTTCCGGCGCCGTTGCGGCCAATCAAGCCGACCCGTTCGCCAGCGTCGAGCTGGAAATCGGCATGGTCGAGCAAGGGATAATGTCCATAAGCCAGGCTGGCTTGATCTAGGGTGATATAAGGCATGGGCCGTATTGTATCAGCACGGAGGACGCTGCTATATGGCCCGTTTGGGCCTAGTCAGGCCGCTAAACGGGCATTGACTTCAATGCCCGGGAATGGCCGTCGCAGGCGTTTGGGGCGGAGGAGCCTTATTGTCTGCGGGCGCCTTGGCCGGTTTGGGTGCAGAGTAGGCGTTGAGCGCCTGGCTGCAATTGTAGGAGTTACCCTTGGAGCCAGTATCCAGGTAAGGCAGGATGGCCGCCAGCGGGTTGACGAAGGCGAGCGCCACACTGCCGAGCAGGCGTGCGGCGATCGGCACGGCTTCCGGGCGCACCTTGGGATCGACGAAGCTGCCCTGTACCTTGATCGGCGAGCGTACCGTCAGGGGCGAGAAGTTCTTGGGTTTGGCAGCAAGCAGCAAATCCAGTTTCTCCTGGCCGAGGTCGATATTGCCGTCGATCAATACCAAGGTGACCGGCGTGTCGATGAGCGCGACCTCGGGGCGCACCACGCCATTGGACGCCTTGAGGTCCATGACCGCGCATTGCAGCCGCTGCGATTGGTCGCCGCCTAGCCAGGCGCTCACGCTTTGCGCGATATCCAGCCCCAGCAGCTCCATCACCAGCCGCGATATTTCCCCTTGCTCGATGAACAAGGTGGTCTTGCCGTTGAGGGAGCCAAGCAGCTCGGCGGTGGTCGAGCCCTTGCCGCTGAGGTCGGTGCGTCCGTTGAGGGTGCCGGTGACATAGGCGGGCGGCACGGGCTTGCCTTGTTTCTTAGCTTCTTCCTGCCGTGCCTTGGACACTTGCAGCCACTTGCCGAGATCGATGTCTTTCCAGCCCAATTTGATTTGCCATTGGGGCGGATATTTTCCCTTGTCGGCGTCTTTGCTTTCCTGGGCGTCGACCGAGAAGCTGCCCGTCAGGGTGCCGTCAGCGGTCTGGGCCAGGATGTCCCCGACCATGAACTTGCCCTTGTCCAGGCTAAGCTGGGCTTTGAAGGGGGAGATCGGCAGCGCGAAGGCATTGCCCAGCTCCATATAGTCCAGCTTGATCTTGATATCGGCATCCATGCGGTTGAGGGAGGGCAGGTCCAGCGGCCGGTTGGGAATGGCGCGCCCCTCGACAGGCTTGGGCTTGCTGCCGTCTGCTTGCAATGTGCCGAACGCGGGCGCCAGGTCGGCCAGGTAGAAACGGCTGCCGTCGATATGCCCGTTCAGTAGCGGAATGCCGGTGGTCTTGCTGCGAGGATCGTACTTGAACACGGCTGTGAGGCTGCTCCTGCCGATCTTCGCCGAGTCCACGTTGACATCCCAAACGTCGCTATGCTTGCTCAAGCTGGCGCTGAGGCGGAATGGGTCGGTGGTCGGGAAAACGCTGCCGACCAGCTCGCCCAGCACTGAAAGCGAGGGGCCGGTGACCACGGCGTTGCCCTCGATGTCCTGCCGGCCGAAAAGGTCGGCCACTTGGCCGTCAAAATCCACCCTGAGCTTGCCGTATTCGAGCCAGCCCTTGGATTTGATCGGCGGAGAGTCCTTGTCTTGCGTGGCGATGGGGAGGAATCCGGGCGTTTCGAGGAAAGCCTTGAGCGGACGATGCTGGAACTGGCCGTCGACGCTGACTTCCGAGCGCAGCTCTTCCTGACTGGCGCCTTCCTCGGTCTTGAATTTGGCTTCCAGCGTGGTGGCGCTGATTGCGTCGTCGATATGGCTGCTGCCATTCCTCACGATCAGCGTTTCAATGACGGGGAAGGGCGTGGCTGGCTGGCTCTCGTCCTTTGGGAATTCCCAAGTGGCGCTGCCGTCCGCATGCCGCACCAGTTGCGCGTCGATTTCATCCACCTTGATTTCGCGGATGCGCAACTCGCCATGCTTCTTGTAATGCCAGAGATCGCTATAGCGCAGCTTGATGCTGATGTTGCCGGCGTCCACCAAGTGCGGGACATTGAATTTTTCCGGGGCGGATATGTAAAGGTGGCCGAGGTCGAGCTGCACTCCTGCCCATAAGTGCAGCTTGAAAGGCTTGTCCAGTTTGATGTCGCGTTCCAGCTGCTTGCTGAGGAAGGACTGCGCGGGCTCGCGCAAGAACGTCCAACCCTGGATTTCGCAAATGATCAAAGCCAGGATCAGGCCCAGGAACAGCCAGAGCAAGGCTTTGCCGAATTTGATCAAGCCGCGGGCAGGTTGCCCGGCAAACTGTTGCGCCATTGTTCACCTTTGCTTTTGTTCAGCCCAGGCAAAGCTTGCAGGAGCTGATGGTTATAGGTTCTTTTTTCCGTAGTGCCGCATGCTGTACAAGGTCAGTAACGCCCCGCAAACGGCAACGGCTGCGCTAGCCAATGCAACGGCAGGCAAGCCGAGGCCGAAATGGATCACGGCACCGCCGAGGAAGGCGCCGCCCGCATTGCCCAGGTTGAATGCGCTCTGGTTGACGGTGGAAGCCATCAGCGGCGAGTCGCCGGCCTGCGCCATGGCATTGGTCTGCAGGCCGGGCCCGACGGCAAAGCTCACCATGCCCCAGATAAATGCCGTCGCAATCGCCGCCAGCGTGAACTGCATGCTCCAAGCGAATACGATACCCAGTAAGGCCATGCCTGTTAGTGAGAGGGTAATTGTCGGCAATAGTTTCCAATCCGCCATTTTTCCACCGATATTGAGCCCGATGGTGGCTGCGATCCCCATCGCGATCAGCATGAAGCTGACGTGGTGGGGCGAGAGCCCGGACATGTCTTCCAGTATCGGCGTGATATAGGTGAAGATGGTGAATACCCCGGCGAAGCCGATGGCGGTGATTGCCATGGCGAGCAATACGTTAGGCTGGAATACGGCGTGCATCTCGCGGCGAATGTCTGGCCTGGGCATGGCGCCGAGGTCGGGAATGAAACGCCAGATGGCATATATGGCAACCGCGCCGCAAGCCGAGACTGTCCAGAATGGGACGCGCCAGCTGGTTTCCTGGCCTAGCAGTGTGCCTAGCGGCACGCCGAGCACGTTCGCCATGGTGAGGCCGGTGAACATCAGTGCCAGGGCGCGGTTGCCTTGGCCGGGAGGAGCCAGGTAGAGCGCGACCACCGCAGCGATACCGAAAAACGAGCCATGGCTTAATGCGGTGAAGATGCGGGCAGCGGCCAGGGTGAAGTAATTCGGCGCCAAGGCGCACAGCATGTTGCCGAAAGTGAAAATTGCCATCAAGCCAAGCAGCGTGGCCTTGCGCGGGCGGTTGATCGTGAGCGCCACCATCAAGGGCCCGCCGACCACCACGCCAAGGGCGTACACAGTAACCAGGTTGCCGGTAGCCGGAATGGAGACGTCCAGCCCGTGTGCAATGTCGGGCAACAATCCCATCGGAAGAAATTCGGTCATGCCGATGCAGAACGCACCGGCGGCTAGTGCAATCATCCAACTGCCCATACTTGCTCGCTTGTTACCTGGTGGAGAAATTAACGCTGAAGAGGAAATCCTGTGCTTCCGAATGAGCGGAGCGCACGAAAGGAAAGGCCATCTAAGGGCGCTACTTTACCATGCGGCGATGTACTGGATATGAATTTATGACCCGGTCAATATCAGGAGCTACCGCCTGTTCCACTACCTAGCATGGCGCGGATCTGGGCCATGCGCTGGCGTGCGTTTTCCTTGTTGGCGGCCGGGTCGCTCTGCGGTTGGCCGGAGTGGCGCACGTCGTCTTCCGGCAGCTCGGCGATGAAGCGGCTGGGCTCGCAGGACTCATGTTCCCCGGCACGCTTGCGCTTGCGGCACCAGGAAATGTTGAGCGATTTCTGCGCGCGCGTGATGCCGACGTACATCAGGCGCCGCTCTTCCTCGATCTTGCCCTGGTCCACGCTTTCACGGTGCGGCAGGATGCCTTCCTCACACCCGACCAGGAACACATGGCCGTATTCCAGCCCCTTGGAGGCGTGCAGGGTGGAAAGCTTGACGGCATCCGGCTCGGCATCCTCCCGGCCTTCCAGCATGCTCATGAGCGAGATCATCTGCGTCAGCGCGAGCAGGTTCTTTTCGTCCTCATCGCCTTTGCGCGTGAGCCAGCCGACGAAATCCAGCACGCTCTTCCATTTGTTTTCCGCGCTACGTGGCTCTTCGCTATCGTAGAGGAAGGCTTCGTAATTGATGGCGTTGAGCAGGTCGTTCAATACCTCGCCTGCCGGGTCCTTCTCGGCGCGTTCCTGGATACGGTTGATGAATTGGCAGAAGGTCAGCAAGTCTTCCAGTTGCCGGTTGGCCATGGTGCGCTGGAAATCTCCTTCGAACGCGGCCTCGAACAACGACATCTTGTGCGCGCTGGCATATTCGCCCAGGCGTTCCAGCGTGGTGTTGCCTATGCCTTTCTTCGGCGTGGTCGCGGCGCGGATGAACGCGGGATCGTCATCTTCGTTGGCAATCAGCCGCAGGTAGCTGACGAGGTCCTTGATTTCCGCCTTGTCGAAGAAAGATTGCCCGCCCGAAATGGTGTAGGGAATCTTGTGCTGGCGCAGCTGCTGCTCGAAAATGCGTGCCTGGTGGTTGCCGCGGTAGAGGATGGCGTAATCGAGGAACTTGGTGCGGTGCTCGAACTTGTGCGCGAGCAGCTTCATCACCACGGATTCCGCCTCGTGGTCTTCATCCTTGGCGGCGCTGACCTGGATCAGGTCGCCCGTGCCCAGTTCGCTCCAGAGCTTTTTCTCGAACAGCTTGGGATTGTTGGCGATCACCTGGTTGGCGGCGCGCAGGATGCGCACGGTGGAGCGGTAGTTCTGTTCCAGCTTGATGACCTTGAGCCGGCTGAAATCCTCGGTGAGCTGGCGCAGGTTTTCCACATCGGCGCCGCGCCAGCCGTAAATCGCCTGGTCGTCATCGCCCACGGCGGTGAAGCGGCCTTCCACTCCGGTGAGCATCTTCACCAGCTTGTACTGGCAGGCATTGGTGTCCTGGTATTCGTCGATCAACAGGTATTTCAGCTTGTGCTGCCATTTGCGCAATGCATCGGGATGCTGCTCGAACAATTCCACCGGCAGCTTGATCAGGTCGTCGAAATCCACCGCCTGGTAGGCTTTCAGGGTCTGCTGGTAAACCTGGTAGACCTTGGCTGCGGCATGGCTGAGTTCTTCTTCCGCGGTCGCAGCGGCCTGGTCCGGGTTGATGAAGGCGTTCTTCCAGCTGGAAATCTGCCATTGTGTCTTGCGCAGCAGCTGCTTGTCCGTGGTGGCCAGCGCATCGGAAAGAATCTTGAAGCTGTCGGAGGAATCGAGGATGGAGAATTGCGGCTTGTAGCCCAGCAGTTCGGCTTCCTGGCGCAGCATCTGCAAGCCGAGCGAGTGGAACGTGGCGATGGTGAGCCCCTTGGTATTGCTGCCTTGCAACAAATGGCCCACGCGCTCCTGCATCTCGCGCGCGGCCTTGTTGGTGAAGGTGATCGCGGCGATTTCCTTGGGAGAGTAGCCGCATTGCTCGATCAGGTAGGTGATTTTCTGCGTGATGACGCGGGTCTTGCCGCTGCCTGCGCCGGCCAGCACCAGCAGGGGGCCATCTAGGTATTTCACAGCTTCGCGCTGCTGCGGGTTCATGGAATTCAGCATGTTGATCTGCCTGCGGCTCTATAGATGAATCTTGGGAAAAGCTGCTACAAGCATGTAACAACATCGGCCCTAATTTTATCTTGAGCCGTGTTTTGAAGCTAGCCGATATAGCCCATGACCAGTATAAAAAAGCCCCGCCAAGTTTCGGCGGGGCTGAATAAACGCTTTGGCCGATCAGGCGTACAGCCTGCTTCTGCCGCGGCGGCGTGCCATGAAGCCGACCAGCCCCAGGCCGAGCGCCAGCATGGCATAGGACTCCGGCTCCGGCACGGCGGTGACGCTGTACAGGGTGAAATCCGATTTCTCCTTGAGGGACGTCAGGGAAAAAGACTTGATCGCCGTGTCGCCGAATGGGTTGTCCAGGCTCCAGACCCCGCCCAGCCCATCAATGGCCGGGCTCAGGTTGGTGACGCTGCCTAGGCCGCTCCAGAATGCAGTGGTGTCGCCTGTGGCAACCAGCTTGAAGGTGTCGGTGGAGTTGTCAAAGTAGGTTACGGTAATCGAGGCTTGCTCCTTATTGTCCCCATATTCCGGGCCATTGAACAGCAAACCCAGGGTAAGGTTGCTGATGACGGTGGCGTCGTCGAACTTGGCGATGATCCATTCGTTCTTGTCGATTTCGCCAACCGTGACGTCGCTGCCCTTCAACGGGGATACGCCTACGCCCTGATAGCCGTCCTGTGCCGGCTTATAACTGAATACGCCGTCTTTCAGGCCGCGGTTGCCTTTGGTCTTGGCATAAAAGGTGACGCTGGTGTCTGCAATAGCGGCGGTATATTCGGAACCGGTGCCGAAATCCGTGCCATAGACGGTATTGGGCGCGGCAAAGGCCTGTACGGCAGCCATCATCAATGCGCAGCTTGCCGTGGTGGCCAGTACTCTGGAAATGCTCATGTGTTTCTCCTCATAGCAGTTGATTTGATTGGTGTTTTTTATTTTTAAACAGCAATCACATGCTAGCTCTGCAATAGGGAGCCCTCAATAGTCTGTTGTGGCTGATACGTTTGGACTAATTTTGTGAGGTTTTACAAGAGGATATGTCGTGTATGTAAATGAAATAATTGCAGATTTTCATAAGTGATAGAAATGAAAATCAACGGTGCGATTTAGTCCTTGGTTTCTTCTTCATTATTCTCTGCAGCATTTTCTTGAGTCAACCGTTGCCGCTCCAGTGCTTCAGCCACCATGGCGGCACGCGACTCAGGCGTTTCCAGGCTGATGCGGCCAAGGGTGCCGGAACGGTAATCGACGAGAAACGCCATCGCGGTCTTCTCCATATCCAGTTCGCCGCCCTTGAGCAGGTAGCCGCGACGTTTGCCGACTGCCTCGAGCAGGTCGATCGCGTCCATATTGCTCACCTCGGTCTTGTAGCGTGCCTGCAGCAGGGCAGGGTAGCGTTGCAGCAGAATGCCGGCGAGAAACTCGGCGACCTCTTCGTCGATCACCGCATTGCGGCCGATGGCATGGCTGGCAGCGAGCATGTAGCCGTCCGAGTCATATTGGATTTTCGGCCACATCATGCCCGGGGTGTCGGTAATCGTGAGTTGGGGGCTGAGCTCGAAACGCTGCTGGCTCTTGGTCACGGCAGGCTCGTCGCCGACCTTGGCGATGCGCCGGTTTAAGAGCGCGTTCATGAGCGTGGATTTCCCGACGTTGGGGATGCCCATGATCATCATGCGCAGCGGCTTGAGGTTGCTGCCACGATGCGGTGCGAGGCTACGGCAGAGGCCGGGAATCTTTTTCGCATCACCAGGCTTCTTGCATGAAAGCGCCACGGCCTTCACGCCGTCCTGCCGGTTGAAATGATTGAGCCATGCCTGGGTGACAGCGGGGTCGGCCAGGTCGGCCTTGTTGAGGATTTTCAGGCTGGGACGCTGCCGGAAAAGGCGCAGGTCTTCAATCATCGGGTTATGGCTGGCCTCCGGCACGCGCGCATCCAGCACTTCGATCACCACATCGGTGAACTCCATGGTTTCTTCCGCCTTCTTGCGCGCGGAAGTCATGTGTCCGGGGAACCATTGAATTGCCATGATGAACTGCTCTATGTGAATGCGTTGATGAAAAAAGATCGGGCTTTTTGCGTGCGGCTTGCGGGCAAGCCTGTCATGGCTGTCATTTTAGCATCCCGGCTGCTATTCCGGCCCCGTTTTGCATCTTTGTTGCAGAAATGAACGGCTGCGCATGCCATGGACTAGTCCATTAGGACTATTTTGCATCCATATATCTAACACAAGCGCTTCCTAGTATGGCTCCCGAACCGTTTTCTACTCTCACTTTTAAAGGGGAATCACCATGAAGTTACAAAAACATGGCGTAGCGCTGGCCCTGGCCAGCTCCGTGCTGTTCGCTGTTCCTGCATTCGCGCAGGAAGTCATCGTCAACGGCGGCTTCGAAGCCGACGCTGCCGAAAGCTACAACCCGCAAGGCTGGCAAGTGGCCGAGCAAGGCATTGCCGGCTCCGTTCTCGCGACAGACGCTACCGAGTCCTACGCCAGCGGCTACAAGACCGTCGGCGCCGCCAGCGGCCAGTTCTACGGCTTCCTGGATTCTTCCTACGCCAGCAGCCAAGTGCTGTACCAGAACTTTTCCATCAGCGCCGTCACGTCCGCCGTATTGTCTTTCCAGATGTTCGTGAACGACCAGAGCGACAACGGCATCGTCTACATCAACCAAGCTGGCCTGGATGCCACTACCGGCGGCAGCTATGAAGCCAACCAGCACGTCCGCGTCGATATCCTGCGCGCAGATGCCGATCCGTTCTCCATTCATGCTACTGACATCATCGGCACTTATTATCTCGGTGGAGCAAACGGCCGCCGTTTCGATGGCGATGACAACGTGAACAACTACGTAGATTACAGTTTTGATATCAGCGATGTACTCGCCGCAGGCGGAGATTACACTCTGCGCTTTGCCGCAGTGAGCAACCAGGGCGCATTGCAAGTCGGCCTGGACAACATCAGCCTGAACGTCACACCGGTGCCTGAAGCCGATACCTACGCCATGCTGCTGGCCGGCCTGGGCGTGCTTGGCCTGGCATTGCGCCGTCGTAAAACAGTTTAACCACAATGGGAGTGCATAAAATGAAAAAGGCAACAATGAAGGTTTCCGCCCTGGCGGTGATGATGGCCCTGTGTGGCCAGGCCATGGCGGAAGACGCCAACACCTGGTACCAGGATGGCCAGGAGGCCTTGGCAGCCGCCAAGAAGCTTTACCCCAATAACCGCAAGGCCAAGAACGTGATCCTGTTCGTGGGCGACGGCATGGGCGTATCCACCGTGACAGCCGCCCGCATCCTCGAAGGCCAATTGCAAGGCCGCGACGGCGAGCGCAACAAGCTGGCATTCGAGAAGCTGCCTTACCTGGCTTTGTCCAAGACTTATTCCGCCAACCAGCAGACTTCCGACTCCGCACCTACCATGACCGCCATGGTGACCGGCGTGAAGACGAATGACGGCGTCATTTCTGTCGACCAACGCGTATTGAACGGCGACAAGGACAACAGCAAGGTGCAGGCTGCCAAGCTCGCGACCATCCTCGAACTGGCTGAGCAGAACGGCCGTGCCACCGGCGTGGTTTCCACCGCCCGCATTACGCACGCTACCCCTGCAGCGACCTATGCCCATACATCCACCCGCGATTGGGAGTCCGACAACAACGTGCCTGCTGATGCGGACGTAAAGGACATCGCTTCCCAGTTGATCGATAACTTCGGCGCCGGCGCGATTGGCGACGGTATTGAAGTGGTATTGGGCGGCGGCCGCAGTCGCTTCCTGCCTAACACTGTGGACGATCCTGAAAATGCAGGCCGCAAGGGCGACCGCCGCGACGGCCGCAACCTGGCGCAGGAATACGTGAACAAGTTCGGCGGCAAGTTCGTCTGGAACCAGGCGCAATTCGATGCCATCAACCCTGCCAACACCAACCGCCTGCTGGGCTTGTTCGAGCGCTCCCACATGCAATACGAGCATGACCGCCCGAACGACACAGGCAAGGAGCCATCCCTGGCCGACATGACCGGCAAGGCGATCGATATCCTGCAGAAGAACCCCAAGGGTTTCTTCCTGATGGTGGAAGCCGGCCGTATCGACCATGGCCACCACGCCAACAATGCCTACCGTGCCTTGACCGACACCATCGCCTTGTCTGACGCAGTGAAGAAGGCGCTGGAAAAGGTAGACCTCAACGACACCCTGGTGATCGTGACTGCCGACCACAGCCACACCATGACGATTGGCGGCTACCCAGAGCGCGGCAATCCTATCCTTGGCAAGGTAACCGTGGATGGCAAGTTGACCAAAGCAACTGATGGCAACCCATACACCACGATTTCCTACGCCAACGGCAAGGGTTACTACCCTAACGTCCCAGGCGAGGATGTCTATGGCTTCCCTGCACGTAGCGGCCGTATCGAGGACATGACCAATGTCGACACCAGCGACCCTGACTTCCACCAGGAAGTGACTGTGCCTCTCGATTCCGAGACCCATGCGGCTGAAGAAGTGGAAATCTTCGCAGGCGGCCCCAAGGCCCACCTGTTCCAGGGCGTGCAAGAGCAGCACTACATCTTCCACGTCATGAAGGATGCCTTCGGCTTCTAATGCAGCGCTTGATGTTGTGTGATTGAGACGGATGGGATGGCGCAAGCCATCCCATCCATTTTGCTTTTGAGTTTGTGAGAGTATGAACATGCAAAACAACATGAAATATGCCGGGGCATTGTTGCTCGCCCTGTTGCCCAACCTGGCCGCGGCCGAGGCATTGCCCAGCCTGGATGCGCGTTTCGAGACATCGCAATGCGCGGTGCCGTGCCAGAAGCCGGTCAAGCGCGAATGGCTGATGCTGCGCGAGGCCAACCAGGTCGAATTGCGCGACCTCAACGCCAAGCACAGCGACCTTTGGCAGTGGCAGGACGGCACCCTGGATTACGTCTACCTGATGCATGATGAAAAACGCGCGATCGACTACACCTCCATCGATCTGCGTTTGCTCGGCATTGGCGCCAGTGAGGATAAATGGCAGGCATTGGCGCAATTGGTGAAGGCCAGCGAGCTTGCCAGCCTGCAGAAGAAGCCGGGCCAGCCCTACGAAAAGATGGCGACCGAGATTTACCAGGGCAAACTGAACGGCGTAGACACCGAGATCACCTGGATTCCCGCATTGCAGATCCCATTGCAGGTGGAATACCGCTACCCCAAGCATCACGTGACCGTGAAGCTGGTGGAGCGCTACCAGGGCAAGCTGCCGGTGCAGAGAACCACCAACCAGATGTTGCATGACTACCAGCATGTGGATTTTGTCGATATCGGCGACATGGAGCATGACAAGCAGGCCGTGGCCTGGCTGTCCTCAGCCAAGGGCGCGCCTGGCGTGCATGTGCATCGCCATGACCATGACGAGCTTCACGACCATCAGCACCAGCACTGAAGCATAGTGAATCCTGTCTGCCAGCGCATTTGCCTATTTAGCGTGATGCGCTGGTGAGTAGGTTGGGAAGGGCGATGCTAAAATAGCGGCATGACGCTCATCCCAGAAATCAAGCCCCAGCAATCCGTCGAACTCCTCAAGGAGTTGCACATCCTCACGCGGGAAGGCAAGCTCAACCAGGACACGCGGCGCAAGCTCAAGCAGGTATACCACCTCTACCACTTCATCGAGCCGCTGCTGCTCGAGGTGATGGAAAACAACGCCAACCCCATCGTGGTCGACCATGGGGCAGGCAAGTCGTATCTGGGGTTCATCCTCTATGACCTGTTCGTCAAGCAGCAGGCGGCAGGGCGCATTGCCGGGATAGAAACCCGCGGCGAACTGGTGGAAAAATCCAAGTCGCTCGCGGAAAGGCTGGGTTTCGAGCGCATGGATTTCCTGCATTTGAGCGTGGAAGAGGCGATTACTTCGCCTGCCTTGCCCGAGCAGGTGGATATCGTCACCGCATTGCATGCCTGCAACACGGCAACCGATGATGCGATCCGTTTCGGATTGGAGAAAAAAGCCCAGTTCATGGTGCTGGTGCCTTGTTGCCAGGCCGAGGTGGCGGAAGTGCTGCGGCGCCACAAGAGCGATTCGTTCGGCAAGACGCCGTTATCGGAGATCTGGCGCCACCCGATTCACACTCGCGAATTTGGCAGCCAGATCACTAACGTGCTGCGCTGTCTGCAGCTGGAGGCCCATGGCTACCAGGTGACGGTGACGGAGCTGGTGGGTTGGGAGCATTCGATGAAGAACGAGCTCATCATCGCCCGCTATAAAAACAGCCCGCGGCGCAACGCCCAATCCAGGCTTGAGCAGATCCTCGAGCAGCTTAACCTCCAGGACCTGCATCACCGCTTTGTCTATTAATGCTTGATATTTCCGCCCGTTGGTTTACTTGCGAGGAATCTTGTCTGCCGGGATGTCGCGCAGGCTGCCGAACGTAAGCGCATATTGCCGCGTGATTTCGGCGCCGAAGAAGAAAATCTGCGCGGAGTAATACACCCAGAGCAGCAGGGCGATCAAGGAGCCTGCGGCGCCAAAGCTTGATGCTACTGCGCTGTTGCCCAGGTATATCCCGATCAGGTATTTGCCCAGGCTGAACAGGATGGCTGTGAACGCGGCGCCGACCCAGACATCGGACCACGGCAGCTTGACGTCCGGCAGCATCTTGAAGATGACGGCAAACATCGAAGTGATCACGCCGAAACTCACCAGTGCGGAAATATGCTTGAATATGCCGATCGCAGTAATGAAGCGGCCAACGAATTCCGCGAAGAACTGTTCCACGAGCGCCAGGCCGGCATTCACCAGCAACGAGGTCAGCAGCAGGAAGGCGAGCGAGAGGATGATGCTGAAGGAGAGCAGCCGGGTCTTGATCAGGTTGCCGACCGCTTGCCTGCCGCCCTGGGCTTTTTCCTTGGTGGTTTCCCAGACTTCATCGAGGCTGGCTTTCAGCTCGGCGAATACTGTGGTTGCGCCTACGAACAGCAGGGCAGAGGCCACCAGCGTCGCAATGATCCCGGATTTGGGGTTGCTCGACCGCGCCAGCATGTTCTGGATTACCTGCGCGCCGCTTTCGCCCACCAGGTCCGACATTTGCGCCACAATTTCACCATGCGCGGCACGCTCGCCGAGGAAGTACCCTGCAATTGCAATCACCAGCACCAGGATGGGCGTGAGCGAGAACATGGTGTAGAAGGCGAGCGCGGCTCCCTTGCTGGTGGCGCGGTGGGAAAACCAGGACAGCACCGACTGGATCAACAACTGGCTCAGGCATTTCAGCCGGTGCACAGCTTGCTGGCTGAGGCCTTGTATTATTTTTGCAACCAAAAGCGTTCTCCTGTTGATGACGGCGGCAGGCGGTCAATGGGCGTGATGTTCCATGCCCTGGTGGGCGACGGCGCGGCCGTTGAACACGACGTCTACGCTCTCACGCGCGGCTTTCTTGTCTTCAAACACCAGGGTAAGCGGAATGGTGTCGCCTGCCTTGACTGCATTCTTGATCCCGACCAGCATCAGGTGCAAGCCGCCAGGCTTCAATTCCACTGGCGTGTTTGCCTTGAGCTCGAGTTGCCTGAGCGGGCGCATCCTCATGATGCCGTCATCCATCTGCATCTCATGCACTTCGACCTTGTCGGCAAAGCTTGAGTTCGCCGAGACCAGGGCGACATCTTTGTCCGAGACGATGCGCACATAGCCTGCCGCCACCTTTTGCCCGGGCGCGGTGGTGCGTACCCATGGCTCGACGACGGTGACCCCGGCTTGCGCCTGCAGGCTGCACAGAAATAGCAGGCTTATGCAGATGCTCTTCATGGTTGTTCTCCTATGGTAAGCGGCTCAGCGTAGGCGCTGATGCCGGGCAGGGCGAGTGCGGTTGGCCCAAGCGTCAATGTCTGCGAGACGAGCTGGTGCGAAAGCGCCACGCACGCAATGCATGGCGTGAGGGACTTGGTGCCGGAAGCAGGGGTAACAATGCATAGTTCGCCAAAGAAATCCGCACCGGCAGGGCCGTCGCCCATGGTCGCGGTCTGCAGCAATAACCAGCAGCCGAATCCAAACAGCAGGAAAAAAGCGCTCAGCCCGCCTACCAGCTTCAATTGATCAAATTCCATGCCGCTATCTTATCACGCAGGCTGGAACTGCTTATGCGGCATGTTGCCGCGGAGGTTACAATGCTTAAAAACCTTCCAGTACGATCTTTCCTATCGTATTCCCTGCTTCCAGTTGCGCGTGGGCCTGCCTGAGGTTGGCGGCATTGATGGGCGAAAGCACCTGGTTGACCGTGGTTTTCAAAATGCCCTGGTCCACCAGTTGCGCGACCTCGTTGAGCAAGTGATGCTGCCTCACCATGTCCTCGGTCTGGTACATCGCGCGCGTGAACATCATCTCCCAGCAGAACCGCGCGCTCTTGTTCTTGAGCGGGGCGATATCGAGCAGGTTCACATTTTCCACGATGCTGCAGATTGCGCCCTGGGGAGCGACCAGTCTGACGGCAGCCGGCGTATGCAGGTCGGTATTGTTGAGGATCAGGATGTAATCGACGAATTCATGTCCCAATGCCTGGAGCTGGCTTTCCAGGCTCTGGTGATGGTCCACGACCTCATGCGCGCCAAACTCACGGCACCATGCGGCGGATTCCGGACGCGAGGCAGTGGCGATGACGTGCAGCCCCGCGACTTTGGCGGCGAGCTGGATCGCGATCGAACCGACGCCTCCCGCGCCGCCAATGATCAGGATCGTCTTGCGGCGCCCGGGGTGCGGCGGCACTTCCACCATCAAGCGGTCGAACAACGATTCCCACGCCGTGATGGCGGTCAACGGCAGGGCGGCGGCCCCGCTAGGCGTCAGGGATTTCGGCCTGTGGCCGACAATCCGCTCATCTACCGCCTGAAATTCGCTGTTGCAACCTTGGCGCGTGATGTCGCCGGCGTAATATACCGAATCGCCGACCTGGAACAGCGATACCTCGCTGCCGATGCCGACCACTGTGCCGACTGCATCCCAGCCCAGTATGCGCGGCTCCTTCTCAATCTTGTCCTTGGGCGCGCGTACCTTGGTATCGACCGGGTTGACCGCAATCGCGTCCACCCTTACCAGCAGGTCGCGCGGTCCGGGAACCGGGACAGGCAGGTTCATATCCTGCAGGGATTCGGGATGGTAAGTCGGCAAATAGCGTGTCAGGGCGACGGCTTTCACGGGCAATCCTTAAATGGTCGAATGATGTGAGCATTTTAGCGGTGCCTGTTGGGCTGGCAAGTACACGCAATGTCTGGTGCATTTCGTTTCCTTGCATTTTGACTTCCCGTCTCTGATTTGATAGTTCGGGGGAGCCTGTCAGCCCTCTCGATGGATCAGTGGGGAGTGGGTCTGCCTTAATTTCTGCGTCACATCGTTAGCTCAAGCTTGGCTGCGTGTATTGGCGGCAGTGTGTCGTCGTGCGCATTTTCCAGATCGCCATTTCAAGCTCATTTATTTACAGGGGTAACATTGCATGAATATCTTTAAACTTTGCAGCATTGCTATTTTTGTTGCTGCTTCCGTGACTAGCGTACAGGCTGACGTGTTGACTGAAAGCTTTGATGATCCGAATTTCGGCGACTGGAAGACACGCTGGTTCGGCCAATACACCAACGCGGCGCTTGAAAGTTCGTATAACCCGGACTATCGCGGCAACAATGTCACTGGCTTGACTATCTTTGACGGCAATCGCGACGACGGCCGCTCGGTCAATATTTTCTTCGACGCGGAGTTTGGTGCGACGATCACCAACTTCTCGTTCGACATTCTCAATTACACTACCGGCCTGGCACAGACGCTGACCGTGTTCGATATCAATGGCAACACGTTGTTCAGCAGTGTGCTCGATGTTGCGCCACAGGGGATTGATGACGGTTCAAACAACGGCTACGACTTCGCGCAAGAGAACTATGTTCGTTACAGCGTCGATACCACCAACGGCATTGGCGGCTTCCGTATCCTGCCTTTCGGCTCGGAAGGCAATGTCTCGATCGACAATCTTTCGGTGACTATTGCAGCCGTTCCTGAGCCATCCAGCTGGGCGATGATGATGCTAGGTGCAGGTGTGATTGGCGCTGTTGCGCTACGCCGTCGCAAGAATGTTGTGGCTGCTGCCAAATTCGCATAAACAAGTTTGGATAAATTTGTGTAGTGAAACTGCGCCGGCCTACTAGTAGAGTTCCGGCGCAGTATTGGTGCCCCGAGCTCAAGCACAGCTGTCTCGCTAATGGGAAAATGAAAAAGCCCTGCTCCAATGCAGGGCTTTAGGATATGGCTGAAGCCGATATTTATTGGTGCGGTTTGCGGCGCGAGCTGCTCATGAGCAAACCAAGGCCTGCCAGCAGCATGGCATAAGTGGAAGGTTCCGGCACTGGTGTAAGCAGGTAATAGTTAAGGTATCCATTACTGTCTTCACCTTGAACGACGATCCAACCTTGATCGTTAATGCTATTGGCTGAAATCAAGGTAACACCCAGATTGTCGCCAATCAGGTCATTCAGGTCGATGGCATTGCCGTTTTCCCAGAGAATTGCGAATTCTTCAACACCATCTTGTTGGTCACTAACATAACTGCCGACAATTTGGCCGAGATTGTTGATGCCATAAGCATAGCTGGCGTAGCCTCCTAACCTGCCGAGGTCGATTACTTCGTCGTTTGCCCACAGCGTGGCGTGTTGGTAAGCATCCGCTGAGTTGCTCCATCCTACTGTCCAGCCAGCGTCATTGATGGCGAAAGCCTGGCTGCCGTTGCCACCCAATGAAGCCAGCTCAATCAATTGATTATCGCTGGTCCAGAAAACCGCATTTGCCCGGTCCCCTATATTTTGCCAGCCTACCGCCTGTCCTTGGTTATTGATGTCGCTCGCTTCACTGGCGGATCCTGTAGTGGTGAGGGCAATCGCGTTTCCGTTACGCCATGATGTGGCAGTCTGTTTGTTTTGATCGTTGAAACTCCAGCCGACCACTTGTCCCTGGTTGTTGATTGCATTGGCGGTGCCGTATTGATTGCTCAACCCAGCCAAGGTGGTAACAGTTCCGTTATGCCAGACGGTTGCTTGTGCATCGTAGGTCGTTGGGCCCGGAGGAATGGACTCCAAGCCCTCCGGAACTTGAGTGTTGTATTGCATGAAATCTGGCGATTGCGTATAGCTGACACCTGCCACTTGCCCAAGGTCGTTGATGGCGTTGCCGTGACTGTATTTACCTGCACCACCGTCAATTGCTTGAGCGCTTCCATTCAGCCAGATAGTGGCACGCGCTCCAACAATATATTCTGGGGAGTGTGCTGGTTCGACATCAATAAAAGCACTGGTGCCAGCGATCTGGCCGTTTTGATTGATTGCCGAGGCAACGATGAAACTGAAACCGGTTGGTGCGCTTAGTTGGCTAAGGGAATAGCTGGGTGCTGCGTTGCCGAGTGTAGGTGTCAGGATCACGGCAAGAATAGACCATTGGACTAACTTCAATTTATTTACTCCCCAAAATTAAGTTTTGTTATTAATAGTTTTTATTTCTTTACGTTCACGATTATCTCCACTGAAGAGAGTATTGGCAATTAGTCTCAATTGACTAATACAGCAACACTCTTGATGCCTGGGGAGGTGGCGATGAAGTTTCCATAGCCATGCTAAAATCCACGCCTATCTATGAGTACACCCAATCCCGTTTCCGAGCGCCAGATGCTGCAACGATTGCAGGCGCAGCTTCCCGAATGCATGTTGCAGGACCAGTTTCCGTTAAGGCGACGTTTGCAACAGCTGAATGCATCGCAGCAGCAGGGCAAACCTGTCGACCAGTCCCTGGCGGATGTGGCCGCCAAGATCCAGGCTTCCGTGCAACGGCGCCAATCCCGGCTCGAGCAGCTGCCCAGGCCTGAATATCCCGCCGAGCTGCCGGTCAGCAATCGAAAGGATGAAATTGCCGAGGCGATACGCAAGCACCAGGTGGTGATTGTCAGCGGCGAAACGGGTTCCGGCAAGACCACGCAATTGCCCAAGATTTGCCTGGAACTGGGGCGCGGCGTCAGCGGGCTGATCGGCCATACCCAGCCGCGGCGGATTGCCGCACGCTCGGTCGCGTCGCGCATTGCGCAGGAATTAAAGTCTCCGCTAGGCGAGGCGGTAGGTTACAAGGTACGCTTCAACGACCGCCTCTCGGAAAACAGCTATATCAAGCTGATGACCGACGGCATCCTGCTCGCGGAAACGCAGGGCGACCGCTTCCTCAACGCCTACGACACCATCATCATCGACGAGGCGCACGAGCGCAGCCTGAACATCGATTTCCTGCTCGGATACCTGAAGCAATTACTGCCGCGACGGCCCGATCTCAAGGTGATCGTCACCTCGGCGACCATCGACGCTGAGCGCTTCTCGCGCCATTTCAACGGCGCGCCGGTGATCGAGGTTTCCGGGCGGACATATCCGGTGGAAATCCGCTATCGTCCCTTGGGCAGCCGCCGTATGGCAATCGCGCCGCCCGCGCCAGTCGCTGCGCCTGTTCCCGTAGTGAAACGGGAAGCAGATGCGCCGCAAGAAGATATCATTGACATCGGCATCAAGCGCAAGGCCGGCAATATCGACCCTTCCATCCGCAAATGGCTGGATGACGATGATGATGTGGAGCTGCTCGGTCAGGACATCATGGGCATCCAGCGCAAGCCGCGCGCCGAGGCCAAGTGGCTGGAAGAGGACGATGCCGAGGAGGCGATGGAAGAGGCGATTCTCGATTCCGTGGAGCAACTCTCCCGGCTCGGCGGCGGCGATATCCTGGTATTCCTGCCGGGCGAGCGTGAGATTCGCGATACGGCGGATTACCTCAACAAGCACCTGCGCCATGTCGAGATATTGCCGCTGTTTGCGCGCTTGTCGATAGAAGACCAGCAGAAAGTATTCCGCTCCAGCGGTGGGCGGCGCGTGGTGCTCGCAACCAATGTCGCCGAAACTTCGCTCACTGTGCCGGGCATCAAATATGTGATTGATACCGGCCTGGCGCGCGTCAACCGCTACAGTGCGCGCGCCAAGGTCGAGCAATTGCAGGTGGAGAAAATCTCGCAGGCGGCGGCGCGCCAGCGCGCGGGCCGCTGCGGACGCGTGTCCAACGGCATCTGCATCCGGCTTTACGACGAAGCGGATTTCAACAACCGTCCCGAATTCACCGACCCCGAAATCCTGCGTTCCTCGCTGGCCGCCGTCATCCTGCGCATGGCCGCGCTCAAGCTGGGCAACGTGCAGGAGTTCCCCTTCATCGAGGCGCCCAGCTCGCGCTATATTGCCGACGGTTACCAGTTGTTGCAGGAACTGGGCGCGGTGGATGCGGAGCAGAACATCACCGAAACCGGCAGGCAATTAGCTCGGCTGCCGCTGGACCCGCGCGTCTCGCGCATGATCCTGGAAGGCAAGAAACAGGGCTGCGTGCGCGAAATCCTCATCATCGCCAGCGCGCTGGCGATCCAGGACCCGCGCGAGCGGCCGATGGACAAGCGCGAGGCGGCAGACCAGGCGCATGCCAAGTTCAAGGTCGAGCATTCCGATTTTCTCGGCTTCATCAAGCTGTGGGAATGGTACGAGGAAACATTCAAGAGCAGGAAGTCGAACAAGGATTTGCTCAACAAGTGCCACAGCAATTTCCTCTCGTTCCTGCGGCTCAAGGAGTGGCGCGAGCTGTACCAGCAACTCCGGGAGATCGCCGACGAGTTGGAGCTCAAGCTCAATGAGCAGCCCGCCTCCTATGAGCAGGTGCATCGCGCCTTGCTTGCCGGGTTGCTGGGCAATATCGGTTTCAAGGACGGCGAGGCGGACAATTACCTCGGCGCGCGCGGTATCCGCTTCCATGTCGCGCCCGGCTCCACCTTGAAGAAAGCCCGCCCGAAATGGGTGATGGCGGCGGAGCTGATGGAAACCACCAAGCTGTATGCGCGTTGCGTGGCGAAAATAGAACCGGATTGGATAGAGCCGCTGGCGCGCGGCCTGACGCAGAGCCACTACAGCGATCCGCGCTGGGACCGCAAGCCGGCGCAAGTGGCGGCCTGGGAGCGCGTGAGCCTCTACGGCCTTACCGTGGTGCCGCGCCGCCGTGTGCATTATGGCCCGATCAACCCCAAGGAATCGCGCGAGATTTTCATCCGCGAGGCGCTGGCGAACATGGAGTTCGATACCCGCGCGCCGTTTTTCGCCGCCAACCGCCGCCTGATTGCAGAGATCGAAGAGCTGGAGCACAAGGCGCGGCGGCAAGACGTGCTGGTGGACGAGCATACGCTGTTTGCGTTCTACGACGCGGTCGTTCCCGAAGGCATCGTCAACGGCGCCGGGTTCGAGAAATGGCGCGAGGACGCGGAAAAGGACAATCCGAAAATCCTCTATCTCACGCGCGACCACTTGATGCGCCACGGCGCGGCGGGCATTACCGAGGTGCAGTTCCCGGAAAGCCTGGAGCTGGACGGCGTCAAGCTGCCGCTCAAGTACCGTTTCGAGCCTGGGCATCCCTTGGATGGCGTGACGGCGACCGTGCCGCTGGCCTTGCTCAACCAGCTCAACCCGGTGGGGGCGGAATGGCTGGTGCCAGGCATGATCCGTGACAAGGTGACGGCGTTGATCAAGGCATTGCCCAAGACGCTGCGCCGCGTCTGTGTACCGGTGCCGGATTTCGTGACCGGCTTCCTGGAAACAGCGTCCAAAAAAGACGGGGCATTGCTGCCCGCATTGGCAAACTATATCCAGCAGCGTACCGGCTTGAAGCTGGGCGCGGGTGAATGGCAGGCCGATGCGCTGGATGCGCACCTTTACATGAATTTCCGTGTGGTGGACGAGAAAAACCGCGAACTGGGCAGCGGCCGCGACTGGCACGCGCTCAAGGCTCAACTTGGCCAGGCGGCGCAGCTGACTTTTCGCAGCAGTTCGCCCGGCATCGAGAAATCCGGACTCAAGCAGTGGGATTTCGGCGATTTGCCGCCGACCTTGAGCTTCAGCCGCGACGGACGCCAGTTGACCGGCTACCCGGCGTTGGAGGACAACGCCGACAGCGTCGCCATCAAGCTGTTCGATACCGAACTGGCGGCGAGGTTGGCGCACCGGACGGGGGTACGCCGCCTGATGCGCTTCGAGCTCAAAGAGCAGATGAAGCAGCTGGAAAAAGGCCTGCCCGGCTTCAACCAATATGCCTTGCAGTTGCGCAACATCATGAACCCGGACGAGTTGCGCGAAGACATGCTGGTCGCGATCAGCGACCGGGCGTTCATCGGCGAGGATGAGCTGCCGCGCAGCAACCAGGATTTCATGGCATTGAAGACCCGTGCGCGAACGCGCCTGCCGGCGGTGGTGGAGGGTGCGGGCCGGCTGGCGACGGCAATTGCCGCGGAATACACGCAACTCACACAAAAGTTGAACGCCGCTCCCGCCAACCTGTCCAGAATCAAGAAGGAGCTGGAAGGCCAGCTCGCGCGCCTGCTACCCAAGCGTTTTTTCAGCGCGACGCCGTGGGAAACCCTGCAGCACTTGCCGCGCTATATCAAGGCCATGCGTCTGCGCCTGGAGAAGTATCCAGGCGCGATAGAGCGCGATACGCGCAGCGGCCAGTTCGTGCAGCAAGTGTGGGAGCGTTGGGAGTCGCACGTGCTGGGCTTGCGCAAGGCCAACCATGAAGTGCCGCCGACCGTGCTGGATTATCGCTGGCTGATCGAGGAGCTTCGCGTTTCCCTGTTTGCGCAGGAGTTGAAGACACCGTTCCCGGTGTCGGTGAAACGCCTGGATAAGGCCTGGGAAGACATGGTTCGCGCTTAGAGCTGCTAACAAAACCCTTTTGGCGTCGTTGCTCTGCCTTGCCGTACTTGGTGTACTGTCTGCAGTAGAACGCCTAGCCAAAATCGCTTCGCTGGGTTTTGTTAGCAGCTCTTAATACGCATTGTCGCCAGCTAGTGCCTAATTTAATGATGCATTAAAGCATTGCAGCAATATTAAGGAGGATGCGTTGTTCAAATTGCGCCGTTCGCTAGCTTGTATATTGGCTTGCAGCCTGTTTTACACCATGCTGTCGTACGCCGACGGGCAAAGCTTTGACGAGTGGGTGCAGGATTTCAGCCGCGATGCGCAGGCGCAAGGGATTTCGGCGGCGACGTTGCAGGCGGCCCTGGCGGATGCCCAGCCGATAGACCGCGTGGTCGAGCTGGACCAGGCGCAGCCTGAGTTCGTGCAAACCTTCCTCGGCTACCTCGGCCGCCGAGTGACGCCGAAGCAGATCGCGCGCGGGCAGGGCTTGCTGCAGGAGCAAGCGCCTGTGCTGCAGGCGGTGGAGCAGAAGTACGGCGTGCCCGCCGCTGTATTGCTGGCCTTCTGGGGGCTGGAAACTAATTACGGCCAGACGCTTGGCAGCTTTTCCACACCCAAGGCGTTGGCGACGCTCGCTTACGAGGGGCGGCGCCATGCGTTCTTCCGCAGCCAGCTGCTGGATGCCTTGCGCATCATCGATGCGGGCCATATCGAGGCCGGCAACATGGTGGGGTCGTGGGCTGGCGCGGTCGGGCACATGCAATTCATGCCCTCGACCTTCCTGGCCTATGCCGAGGACGGTGACGGGGACGGCAGGATCAACGTCTGGCAATCCATCCCCGATGCCATGGCTTCCGCGGGACATTACTTGAGCTCGATAGGCTGGAAGCGCGATGAGCCCATCGCCGTCGAGGTGGCGCTGCCTGGGGATTTTGCCTGGCAGCAGGCCGCCATCAATCAAAAGCGCAGCGTGGAGCAATGGCAGGCCCTTGGCGTGCAGGCGGCGGACCAGACCGCTCTGCCAGCCGGCCTCAATGCGGCGATTGTGCTGCCGCAAGGCTGGCGCGGCCCGGCCTTCATGGTGTTTGATAATTTCAACGTGGTGATGCAATGGAACCGTTCCACCAGCTATGCGCTGACAGTGGCGCACCTTGCCAGCCGCCTGCAGGGCGGGCCTGCGTTGGTTGGCGGCGCCGGGGCCGAGCAGGAGGCGGTGAGCATAGATGCCGTCAAGCGCCTGCAGAGGCAATTGACGGATCTGGGCTTTGATACCGGCGGCAGCGACGGCCTGCCCGGCCCCAAGACCCAGGCGGCAATCCGCGGCTATCAACTGGCACATGCCTTGCCTGCGGACGGTTACGCATCGCCCAACCTGATGCAACACGTCGCCACCACGCTTGCCAGCCAGACGGTGGATACCGAGTTGATTCCGGGCTTCCCTGGCACGCAGCCTTGATTGGGCTGCCGCAAGGAGAGATGCAGCAAGAGAGATTCGAAACGTGAAATTAAATACAGTGAAATATTCAAACAATAGTCAAAGGAGAAACGCAGATGAGCAAGGATAGCGTGAGTCGGGACCGCAAGCTGCGCTGGGGCATACTGGGCGCGGCACGCGTCAATGAGCGCCTGTTGCCCGCCATCGTCGATGCAGCCAATGCCGAGCTGGTGGCGATTGCCAGCCGCCGTCCGGGGGCCGCCGCTGCAACCGTGCAAAAGCATGCGCCCCAGGCGGCAAGCGCCGTGAAGTGCTATGACGAGCCTGAAGCATTGCTTGACGACGACAATGTCGAGGCCGTTTACCTGCCGATGTCCAACCACGAGCATACCGAATGGGCGTTGAAGGCGATTGCGAAGGGCAAGCACGTGCTGATCGAGAAACCGCTGGCGCTGACCGTGGCCGATGTGGATGCTATTACGAATGCAGCACAGCAGCAGGGCGTGACCGTGATGGAAGGCTTCATGTACGTCTTCCATCCGCAATTCGCGCGCGTGCAAGAGTTGCTGCGTTCCGGCGTGATCGGCGACGTGAAATTCGTGCGCGCGAGCTACTCCTTCATCATGAAGCCCGCGCGGCTCTACCGCCTGGAAAAGGATGTGGACCATGGCGGCGGCGCGATGTGGGATATCGGGCCCTATGCCATCCATTCGTTGCGCAGCTGTTTCGGCACCGAACCCAAGAGCGTCGTGACGATAGCGCAATATACTGAAAGCGGGGCGGACATCGCAACCAGCGGCGTATTCGATTTCGGCGAAGGCAGGCAAGGGCAGTTCGATATCGGCTTCGAATGCTCGCGCCGTTCCGAATACCAGGTGACCGGCAGCAAGGGCGGCCTGAAATGCCACACCGTCTGGCAGCAGGCGGGCGACGTGCCGGTCATCACCTGGTGGACCGAGGACGGCCGCTTTTGGGAAGAGCGCCTGCCCGCAAGCAGCCATTTCATCCTCGAAATCGAGCATTTCAGCGACTGCGTGCTCAACGGCAAGCCGCCGTTCCTCAGCCTGGCGGATGCGCGCGGCAACTGCAAGGCGATCGTGGCGGCGATGCAGTCCGCCGCGGAAGGCCAGCGGGTCGAGATTTCCCAGGACTAGGCCGAGAGGCGGCAGGCAGAACAGGCCTGTCGCTTACGGTTTACCGCTCTTTCACTGATGACGCTTCTTGACGGGTAGCTGGGAAAGAACCACCCCAAGCAATGCCATGCCGCCGCCGATAAGGTGATAGGCGTGCAAACGCTCATGCAGTATCGCCACCGCCAGCCCCGCCGTGAACACGGGCAGCAAGTTCATGGTCATGCTGCAACGGTTGGGGCCGAGGTGTTCAATTCCCTTGATCCAGCAAAACGGCAACGCGACGGAAGCCAATATGCCCGCATACAGGACCAGGGGCAGCGATTGGGCACTGAGCTGCGCTTGCCCTGTCGGGACGAACAGCATCATGGGCGTCATAAAGGCCAATGCCGCCAGCGCTTGGAGATAGGTGGACTGCCAAGCGGGTAGGGCCAGTTTCCAATACCTCAGCAGGACGCTGTACAGCGCATAGCTGCTGACGGCAGCCAGCATCAAGAGATCCCCTACATGCCAGCCGCCTTGCAGCAGCTTGGCGATATGCCCCTGGCCGACCAGGTATAGCGTCCCCGTCAACGCAATGGCCGCCCCGAGCAGCATGACGGGCGTGGGGCGGTCGCGCAGCACCAATGTGCTCATCAGTAATGTCGCCAGCGGAGTCAGCGCGGTAATGATGGCCATATTGGTAGCGGTGGAAGTGTTGGCGGCCCAATAAGACAGGCATTGGTAAAACGCCATGCTGAGGAAGCCGAGGAACAATAGCTTGGGCAATGCCTGCTTGACCGCTTTGCGGTTTCTCCATGCGGGTATCGCGATAAACACCGACATCAGCACGACCGCCACGATCAGGCGGTAAAAGGTGATCGCAGGCGGCGCGATGATGCCGGCCGCGAGTTTGGAAACGATCACGTTGCCAGCCCACAATGCCATTGCCGTCAGGGGAAAAAGCCAGAATCTCATGTCGTGATGCCTATTCAAAATCAGGAGTGGCGATCATGGCATTCCCTGAATGAGACCGTCTCACGATAAAATGACAATCTTTATCTCAAAAGCGACATGTCATGGTCCATCCCGATGCGCATATTCTTTTCGAACATGCCGCCATGCCGGTGACTGCGATGGCGGCCGATTATCCGGACCGCCATTTCATCGAAGCGCATGCGCACCGCCGGGCGCAGTTCCTTTATGCGACGCATGGCATCATGCTGATCGAGACCCAGCAAGGGCGCTGGATCGCACCTCCCAGCCGGGGCGTATGGCTGCAGGCGGGTGTGGAGCATACCGTGCGCATGCGCGGCAATGTCAGGATGCGGACGTTGTTCGTCGACCCGGATGCCGCGCCTGGGCTGCCCAGGGGCAACTGCGTCGTATCCGTCTCGCCTTTGCTCAGGGAGCTGATCCTGGCAGCGACGGAGGTCCCGCTGGAATACGAGATGGAAAGCAGAAACGGCCGCCTCATGCGCTTTCTGCTGGACGAGCTGCGCGAATTGCCGGTGCTGCCTTTGCATATTCCATGGCCGGCGAATGAGAGGCTGGGCGCGTTGTGCCGGCAAATTTACGATCATCCCGACGCGCCAGCCAATGCCGGGGAGTGGGCGGATAAGCTGGCGATGAGCGTACGCACGTTTCACCGGCACTTCCGCAGCGAGACCGGCATTACGTTCGCGCAATGGCGCCAGCTCGCGCGGCTGCTGAGGTCATTGGAGCGCCTGGCGGAAGGGGCCTCCATATTGCAGGTGTCGCTGGAGCACGGCTACGCGAGCCAGAGCGCCTATGCTGCATTGTTCAAGCGCAATTTCGGCGTGCCGCCTTCCGCTTTTTATCGCTAGCGGCGGCAATATCGCATTGTCCCGGGTCGCGTGTTTGAATTGCGGCATGAGCAGCCGTTTTGTAATATACTTGCCAAGCAATTGGAGATGGCATTCCTCCATAAGGTTAAACACCTTTCAACCGCTGTAACAGCTAATGATGCCTACACGAATCCCGGGACCGGGATGTGTAGGCATATCTGTGCACCTTGTCCCGATGTTGATGCAAACAGAGGACAAGAGCATGCAAAACCCATATCACATAAGCTCAGGCCAATATTCGGGTGCAGGCATTACATGCCCGCCGCAACCCTATGCGCCGATAAAACCCAGGTTGCCTCCCGTGCCGCCGCCTGACCAGGGCTTGCCGGCCGATATAATTCCTGCTCCAATTTTCCAAGCTTGCTTTTTGAAAGGGATGTAATGAATCAGGTAATGCTCGTGGCCTTGGGCGGCGCAATCGGCTCAGTCGCACGCTTCAAGCTTTCGGGGCTGGTCTTGCGCTACAGCCTGGATTGGCGGTTCCCGTTCCCCACTTTCACGGTCAACATCATCGGCTGCCTGGTCATCGGCATCCTGGCCGGACTTGCCTCAAGGGAAGGGTTCATGTCAGCCGATATGCGCGTCCTGCTTTTTACCGGATTGGTGGGCGGGTTCACCACGTTTTCCGCCTTCGGGCTGGAAACCATGGTATTGCTGCGCGAAGGCCATATCGGCATTGCTGCCGCGTACGTCGTTGCAAGCATCGTCGTTGGGCTGGCGGTGATGTGGCTCGGGTTCGAGCTGGCCAAGATTGCGATGCAGGCTTGAACGCATTGTCCGGCTGAAGCGCGGCCGGCAAAAGCTTAAAGCAGCCTGATGTCGCTCAGCCCTTCCGCGCAGGTATCGCGGATGATGCGCGCAAGGTCCTGCGTGTAGGGCCTTGCCATGACGTCCGGCATGCCGAGCGCATGCAGCTCGGACCACAGTCCCTTGCGGCCGATGGGCTTCGCAATCACGTACTCATGCTCCACGTAGCTTTGTATGCCCCAGTTGGGCAAGGCGGCAATGCCGCGGCGGCTGGCGACCAATTGCATGATGGCGATGGTGAGCTCGCTGGTGCGGCGGCTGAATTCGATATTGGCAGGCTTGAGCACCTGGCGGATGACGTCGATGCGCTCTTCCGGCACCGGGTAGGTGATCAGGGTTTGACCCGCGAAATCTTCCGCCATCAGGCGCGGCTTGTTGCGCAGCTCGTGCTCGGGCGGCAACACCCCCATGATCTCGAACTTGAATAGCGGAATCGCGCCGAGTTCGCGCTGTTTCTCCGGTAGGCTGCCGATCACGAGATCGGCCTTGCCGTCGTGCAGCAAGTGCCAGGGATCGCTATGGAAACCGGCCACCAAATCCAGCTCGACTTCCGGCCAGGCACGGCGGAAGGCGTCCATCACCGGGGTGAGCCAGTCGAAGCAGGTGTGGCATTCCAGCACGATCCTCAACTCCCCCGATTGGTCGCTCTTGAGGCGGATCAGGTCGCGCTCGGCCTTTTCCTGCGCTTCCAGCACTTCCCTTGCCAATGCCAGCAACCGTTCCCCGGCGGGCGTGAAGCGGATGCCGTGCGCCGTGCGCTGGAACAGGGTGGTGTCGTAATGCTTCTCCAGCACACGGATCTGGTGCGAGAGCGCGGATTGCGTGAGGAAGACCCGCTCTGCGGCGTGGGCCAGTTTTCCAGTGTCGGCAATCGCGATCAGGGATTTCAGGTGGCGGATTTCCAGCATAAGAAGCTTGGATAGATATGAAATGAATTCAATTTTACCAAAAAAACTTTCGCTTTTTTAAATTGCTTGCCTGCCGGAAAATTCCCGGTTTCGTCAAAAAATCAGGCAAGGCATTGGGTATGGCAAGCGCACATATTCTCGGGTATCCGCGCATCGGTGAAAGACGTGCGCTCAAATACGCCCTGGAGGCATTCTGGAAGGGCGACCTGACTGCGGCGGGATTGCAGGAAATAGGCAAGGGACTGCGGGAGCAGCATTGGAACAAGCAAAAGCGGCTGGACTTCATTACTGCAGGGGATTTCTCATTCTACGACCACGTGCTCGACCACGCGGTGATGTTCGGCGCTATCCCTAGAAGGTTTGGCTTACAGGGCGCTTTATCCGAACATGACTATTTCGCGCTGGCGCGCGGCAATGCCGTCCAGCCGGCCATGAAAACCGCCAGGTGGTTCGATACCGACTATCACTATATCGTGCCGGAGCTCGATGCGGATACCGGCTTCACGATCAACGCCCATGAGTTCCTGAGCCAGCTCGACGAAGCGCAGGCGCGTTCCAGGCCGGTCAAGGCGGCGTTGCTGGGTCCTGTCAGCCTGCTGTATTTGAGCAGGGCGGATGGCTGCGACCGTTTGCAGCTGCTGGATAGGCTGGCGGAACAGTACGTGCATTTGCTGAAGGAGCTGTACCACCGCAAGATTGCCTGTCTGCAGCTTGAGGAACCCATTCTTGCCTTGAACCTGGACGATGCATGGCTGGGCGCTTTCGAACGCGCATACGCCTGGTTCCGCACGCAGCGGCCTAAAATATTGCTCGGCACCTATTTCGGCAATGTGGCGCGTTATCAAGGATTCGTCACCCATTTGCCCGTCGACGGCATCCATCTCGACCTGGTGCGCGCACCTGAACAATTGGCGCCCTGGCTCAATGCCTTGCCTGGACATTGGATATTGTCTGCCGGCATCGTGGATGGCCTCAACGCCTGGCGCAACGACCTGCGGCAAAGCCTCGATATGCTGCAGCCCGTGGCGCAGAAGCTCGGCGACAGGCTATGGGTCGCGCCCAGCTGCTCCTTGCTGCACTTGCCGGCGGTGGTTGCGCAGGAACAGGTGTCGGACGAGGAAACCAAATCCCGAATGGCCTTTGCCGACGACAAGATTGCCGAGGTGGTCGCGCTGGCGCGCGGGCTGAATGAAGGCGAGGGCAGCATTGCCGACGAGTTGCTGGCCTCCGACGCCGCAGTGCAATCACGCCGTGCTTCCGCCTCTACCGAGCAATAAATCCACGGGCTTGGGAAGCGATCCCATAGCTGGTTGATGCTGCTTCATATGGAAAAACCTGATAATAAACACCAACTATTTTCATTAGATTCAGCGCCGGATGTTCCTCATAATGCATGACCGATAAGCGATTTTTGCCGGGATGGTTGCCGGCATGATGGTCAATGAGGGCATGGAAACCGACATGAGCAATGACGTATGGCGATGCGGTCGTTGTGATTTTGTGTATGACGAACTGCTGGGACAGCATGAAAAAGGCATCTTGCCGGGCACGGCCTGGGAGGCGTTGCCGCAACATTGGACATGCGCCGTGTGCGGCGCCGGCCGTGCGGAATTTGCGCCGGTGGCCCTGGAGGATTACTTGCAAATGCGCTTCGGCGTGGAAACCCAGCCATGATGTCCGCCAGGTGAGATCATGGATCGCAAGCGGATCAGGGAGCAATTGATACAGGCAAGAATGTCGCTCGACAGCTTGTCCGTTGCCGGGATGAACGCGGCAATCGCCCAGTGTTTCAAATCCGTTTTCGAGAGCATCTACGGCCGCAGTATCGGCTGCTACTGGCCGATCAAGGGGGAGTTCGACAGCATCCCGCTGATGATGGACTTGCACAAGGCCGGAAGCATTGTCTCCCTGCCGGAAATAGATGATGAAAATGCGCAACTGACATTCAGGCAATGGCATCCCGAAGCCATGATGACCAGGGGCAGGCTGCAGATAGCGTTTCCCGTGAATACCGATTACGAGCAGCCGGAAATACTGCTCATCCCGCTGGTCGGCTTTGATCTGCATGGCTACCGGCTGGGGTGCGGCGGGGGGTATTACGACAGGACATTGCATCGTCTCGACCCGCCGCCCATTACCATTGGCATCGGTTACGAGACCGGATTGCTGGACGACCTCATGCCCCGGCCTGGAGAGGTGCCGATGGAATTCGTCCTGACGGAAAACGGCTTGCGTTACTTCCGCTCCGGCAAGCCGGAATGGATAATATCCCCCCAGCGCGTGGAAATGCTGATGCGCGATCTGTATTTTTTCCATTTCCGTTCCCGCCATGAAGCGGCATGGTCTTCCCCTGTGTGCTACGGCGGCGAGTAACAAAAGAAAGCCCGAAAAACAAGCGGGTGTGCATCACGGAGTGTTAAGCCGACCTAGTGCTGCGACCAGTCGAATTCCTTCTTGGAGGCTTCCCTGAGCGTCTTCAACACTTGCGACATCACGGCATTGTTCTTGTTGCGCGGATACATGAGGTAGATCGGGTAGGAGAACTCCGGCGACGCCTCGACCACGGCCAGCTCGCCGTTTTCGATGTATTTCTGCACGACCCGGCTCCTGAAGTAGCCGCTGCCGCCGTATTCCAGGATGTGGTTCAACGCTAGCGGGCCGAGGTTGATCGAGAGGCCGGGCTTGGCGAACTCGACCAGGGCGGAATCATGCTGCTGCTTGAAATAGTCTCCCCAGTCGATATAGATATAGGGCTCCGGATTGCGGGTTGACCTGACCATGATGAGCTTTTCTTCCAGCAGCTCCTCGATCTGCATGCCCGACCAATAGTCGGGACGGTGCACCAACGCGGCATCCATGATGCCGCCTTCCAGTTTTTTGTGCAGCGTCGCGGCTTCTCCCACTTCCACGCGGATGGCGATGGAGGGCACTTCTTCCCGCAGGCAGTTGAACCATTGCAGTAGCAGGGGGTTCCACAGGCTGATTTCCCCGCCTATCGTGATTGTGTTCACCGTGCCTTCCGGCAAGGGCAGGTCGCGCTTGGCTGCGTGCCAGGTCTGCACCATCTGCTGAGCGTAGGCAGTGAACCTGACGCCGTTGTCCGTTAGTTTCGCCCCGCTGCGGTTGCGCACGAACAACTGGCAGCCAAGCAATTCCTCCAATGTCTTGATGCGGGTGGTGATCGTCGTCTGCGTCACATGCAGCCGTTCGGCCGCGGCAATGAAGCTGCCCGACTGGATGATTTCAAGGAATGTCCTGGCGAGGGTGATATCCATATCAATTTCCTATATATCAATTTTTCCAATATTAAATTGGTTTAAATTTCATTATTAATTGATTTTATACCGGATCATAATCAGCCATCAATGCGTTTGGCATCGTGACGATTTTGAAAACAAGACCGGAAATATTCAAGGAAGAGCATTGGCAGGAGGTTGTGGATCTCACCAACCGCCTGGACGAGAAGCAGTGCATCTGGCTCTCCGGCTATCTCGCTGGGCGCGTGAATATGCAGCCATTGACGGCGCATGCGGCACAAGCGGAAACATTGGATGAGATCGTCGTCTGCCACGGCGGCGAAACGGGCAATTCCAAAAAAATAGCGCTGCAGGCGGAGAAGAAGCTCTCCGCGCTCGGCTACAGGAACAAGGTCCTGGACCTCGCTGAAGTCACCCTGCGCCAGTTTGCCAAGCTGCGCATGGCGGTCATCATCTGCAGCACGCATGGCGACGGCGACCCGCCTGAGCCGATAGCGGCTTTCTACCACAGCCTGATGTCGTCCAGGTTGCCGCTGGACGCCATGCGCTATGCGGTGCTGGCATTGGGGGATTCGTCCTACGAGCATTTCTGCGTCACTGGCATCAATATCGATGAAAAACTGCGGCAGTCCGGCGCGAGCAGCCTGCTGGAACGGCAAAACTGCGATACCGACTTCCAGAAAACGGCGGATGCCTGGCTGGACGCCCTGATCGCCAAGCTGCCAGCGCCGGACGGCGCCCAAGCCCACGCCGACATGCCGGAAGCCGTCAGGCCTGCGGTCAAGGAGATAGACAAGCATTATCCCGTCACCGTCAGCATCGCGGAAAACATCAACCTGAGCGCCAAAGGACGCCGGGATGCCGTCCATCATCTGGTCTGCGAATTGGGGGAGCACACCTTGCCTCTGGTGGCGGGCGATGCCGTCGGCATCTGGGTGAAGAACCCCGCGGAGATGGTGGAGGAGCTGTTGCAGGCCACGCACCTGAACGGCGAACAGACTGTCAGCGTCGAGGGCGTCAGCCTGAGCCTGGCGCAGGCCTTGCGCGACAAACTGGACATTACGGTGCCCAGCCGCGATTTCGGCCAGTTGTGGGAGTCGCTGGATACTTCCGGCATGTTTCATGCCGCGATGGGGGATACGGAAAAAAGCAAGAAGGATTTCCTCAAGAGCAAGCCCTTGCTGGAGCTGGTCAAACAGTTCCGCGTGACCGTGAATGCGCAGCAGCTCGTCGATGTATTGCGGCCCTTGCAGCCGCGACTCTACGATGTTGCCAACAGCCTGAAGCAGTCGCCAGAGGAATTACACCTGTGCGTCAGGAAATATCTCTATACCAAGGAAGACAGCCTATACCCCGGCGTCGGCTCGCATTATCTGGCTGATTTGAACGCCGGGGATGCGCTGGCGGTATTCCCGCACCGGCACCAGCGTTTCCATATGCCCGAGAACCGCGAGGCGCCTCTGATCCTGGTGGCGGACAGCACCGGCATCGCGCCCTTCATCGCCTTCCTGCAGGAAATGGAGGCGGAGCAGAAGCCGCATGAGTGCTGGCTGGTGTTTTCCGAGCGCAGCTTCGAGGATGATTTCCTCTACCAGTCCGTCCTGCTGAAATTCCTCGCCTCCGGCACGCTGAAATGCCTGCATCCGGTGTTCTACGGCGATACCACGGACGACGTGATTTTCGATGCGATCGTGCAGCACGAATCCCGGTTCAGGGATTGGCTCTCGCGCGGCGGACACCTGTATTTCAGCGGCGACAAGCCCCTGATGACGAAAACGGAAGAGTCCCTGAAAGCCTGGTTCAAGTCCAGGGAGGACGGTGCCTGGGAATCGTTGGCCGCTGAAAAGCGTTTACACAAGAATTTATATTGAGGTGCGCCATGGATGATAAATTCGCCCATCTTCTGAGTCGTCTCGAGCATTTCAACAGCAACGAGACGGTCAAGTACGAAAGCAACTATCTCAGGGGCACGATCGACGCCGGGCTGAAGGATCCAGTGACCGGCAGCGTGCCTTTCAACGATACATTGCTGCTCAAGTTCCACGGCATTTACCAGCAGGACGACCGCGACCTGCGCGCGGAGCGCCAGCACAGGTTCCTGGAGCCCAATTACCAGTTCATGGTGCGCGTGCGCATTCCGGGAGGCTTGCTCAGCAAGCAGCAATGGACAGGGCTGGACAGCATCTCGCGGAAATATGCGGAGCGCGGCTTGCGGATCACCACCCGCCAGACCATCCAGTTCCACGGCATCCGTAAGGGCAGCATGAAGAAATGCATGCAGGCCCTGAGAGGCATTGGCCTGGATACGATCGCCGCCTGCGGCGACGACAGCCGCGGGGTGGTGTGCGGTGGCAACCCGATGATTTCGGCCATTTCCCGGAAAGTGCAGGAAATCGCGCGGCAGACCTCGCAGCGGCTGATCCCGAAAACCGGCGCCTATCCCGAGATATGGTATGAGGAATCGCGTCCGGTGCAGCCTGTTGATGCGGAGCCTGTGTATGGGCCGCTGTATCTGCCGCGCAAGTTCAAGGTCGGCTTCGTCGTGCCGCCCATCAATGATATTGACGTCTACGGGCAGGATGTCGGCTTCATCGCCGTCGTGCAGGGTAACAAATTGCTGGGCTTCAACCTATGCGTGGGGGGCGGCATGGGCCAGATCGACGCCAGGGAGGACAGCTACCCCAGGCTGGCGCAGGAGATTGGTTTCGTCCAGGCCGACGAGGCGACGGAAGTGGCGGAAATCATCATGGGCATCCAGCGCGATTACGGCGACCGGCAGGACAGACACCAGGCCCGCTTCAAATACACGCTGGACCGGCTGGGCATGCCCTGGTTCCTCGATGAACTGCAAAAACGCCGTGGCAAACCCTTGGCGGCGGCGTTCCCCGTCAAGTTCACCAAGAACGGTGACGACATCGGCTGGAAGCACGGCGCCGACGGGTTGTGGCAATGCACGCTGCATATCGAGAGCGGCCGAGTCAATGGCGCGCTCCGCGACCAATTGGCCGCGCTGCTCCAGCAATACGACGGCGGCATCCGGCTGACCACCAACCAGAATCTGCAGCTCACGGACATCCACGACTACGCCTTGCCGCATCTCAAGGTCAGGCTGGAGGACCTGGGGCTGGCGCCATTGCTGCAGCCCAACCTGCAGGCCGCTTACACCATGAGCTGCGTCGCGCTGCCCACCTGCGGGCTGGCGATGGCGGAAGCGGAGCGCTACCTGCCCGAGTTCCTGCCGAAATTCAACCAGATCAAGGCCAATTACGGGTTGCAGGGCTTGCCGATCACCTTGCGTATCACCGGCTGCCCCAACGGATGCGCGCGGCCCTATATTGCGGAGATTGCACTGACCGGGCGGGCGCACGGCCTGTACAACTTGTACCTTGGCGGCAGCCATACCGGCAACCGGCTGGCCAGGCTGTATGCGAAGAATGTCAATGAAATGAAGATACTCACCATATTGAACGAGTTGATGCAGCGCTACAAATTGCTGGCGAATCCCGCCGAGAAGTTCGGCGATTTTTTGGTGAGGACCACGCTGCTGGATGGTGTGGCCGCTCATCTGGAACATGCATAAGAACCAATGAAAAGGAAGTGAATGATGAGCGGTTACTTGTTTATACAAAGCCAGGACCAGTTTTACGACGCGAGGACCAGCGCGCAATACGAGATGGCCATCGCCCTTGCGGACACCGGGGAGCGTGTCGACGTCCTGCTGGTGCAGAACGCGGTGCTGTCCGCGCGGAAGGGCGTGGCGACGACAGTATTCGACCGGTTGAGTGCGCGCCAGATCAGGGTTTACGCGGACGATTTATCCCTGCGGCAAAGGGAGATCGCGCAGGACGAACTCAATGCCCTGGTCGAACCGGCGCAGATCAATATGGTGATCGACGCCATGCTGAGCGGCGACAAGGTGGTCTGGTGGTGACGCCTGTGTGCTGTCTATTTATTCAGAACTTATAGAGGAACTCAGCATGGAAAACCGGAAATTGACATTTGCCTTTATGGACCCTCCGTTTGAGAACGAAAGAACGATCACATTTTTCAGGCTTGTGGATGCCGCGCTGGATGCGGGCGCGGATGTGCAGGTATTCGCCTATGAAGGCGCGGCGGCCCTGGCGTTCGCGCTGCAGAAAGCGCATGGCAACTCCGTGCATCACCGCGATGCCGCGGAGGAGGCGCACCCCTTGACCAAGGACTGGATCGCCGCCTTGCAGGTCAAGGCGCAGCGGCTAGGCTGGCAATTGGACTGGGTCAATTGCGGATTATGCGTAGACGAGCGGGGCGTCAACGAGAGCATTCCCGGCTGCAAGCGCGGCTCGCCAGCCGACTTGTGGCGTTATGCCTCAGGCTCGTTCAACACCTTGGTAATCGGGACGCGATGATATGAAGATTCTGCAAATTGTCGAACAGGCATTCAGGACGCTGAGCGAGGAACAGGACGACACGATTCTCTGGCTCACGCAATCCATGCTGGGCGCTGGCGCGAACCTGGATGTGCTCTTGTCTGGAAATGCGGTCTATTACGCTGTGATGAGGCATAGGCAGCCTGCCCTGAAAATCGGCGCCTGGCTGCAGCAGGAGCCGGCCGATATTCCCACCGACCTGGGCAGGATACTGGAGCAGGGCGTGCCAGTGTATGTGCTGAACGAAGACTTGCTCGAGCGCGGGCTGAACGTTGGCATGCTGCGGCCATCGGTCCAGGCGATAGACCGCGGCAAGCTGGCCAGCCTCTACAACCAGGCAGACCGGGTCTGGCAGTGGTGAGGAGGCAAGGAATGCCATGTTGACGCCGTCCCGCATACTCAGGCACCTCCACCTGTCTCCCGTCAGGGTCGGCATCGTGGGCGGTACCGGATATGTGGGCGCGGAGCTGGTCAGACTGCTGGCGGCACATCCCCATGTGCGGCTGCATGCGGTGACCTCGCGCGGCAACGTGGGCAGATGCGTCAACGAGCATTACCCCTATATTGCGAAATTCCTAAACCTCAGGTTCGTGGATGTCCAGGATCCTGCGCTGCAGGAATGCGACGTGGTGATTTTTTCCACGCCGCTGGGCGCTGCGATGAAATACGCCGGGGTATTTTTACAGAAGGGCATACGTATTATCGACCTGTCCCCCGATTTCAGCCTCGGAGATGCGCAAAGGTGGAAATCCTGTTTTGCCTGCGAACATCCGGGCGCGGCCTTGATTTCCACGGCAGTTTTCGGATTGCCTGCCATCAATAGAAGCGCCATCAAGACGGCTGCATTGGTGCATAGCCCCGGCAGCTACGGCACCGCCATCATCCTTGGCGCGTTACCGTTATTGCGAACAGGATTGCTGCGGGAAGGCGCCCTGCTTGCGGATATTGTCGTCGGCATGACCTCGCACGGCAGAGTGGCCCCCGACATAGCGGGGGAAAGCCTGGACGCCTTGGCAATATTCGATGCTGAACTGCCGCTGGTCAAGTTTGAAGTGGAGCATGTCATTTCCCGTATTTACGGCAGGCATCTTGAACTGACTTGTACGCCGCACGCCGCACAACTGATCACCGGATTGCACGCCACCTTGCATTTCAAGGCGGAAGCGGGTCTCAACCTGTTCGAGCTTTACAAGGATTTTTACGGAAAAGAGGTATATGTCGATGTGCTGCCCGCGGGCTGCGTGCCTGAAACACGCCATGTGCGCGGCTCCAGTTACTGCAAGATTGCGCCGCACAAGCAAAAAAATGACGGGACGGCGGTGATCCTGGTCGCGATGGACAACCTGGTGAAGGGCGCGGCCGGCCAGGCCATACAGAACCTGAACATCATGTTGGGGTTGCGGGAGTCGGAAGGGTTGCAAGCCATGCATGCCGACCCGAAAGGACATACAGCATAAGCAACGCTGCCGGTATGGCGTAAACAGCCGAATGTTGAATACGGGGCTTGCATTGCGCAGGATGTTGGCCGCAGCGCGGGTTATTCACGATATTTTCTAGGAGGCGCCATGTTTGCCAATTCATTTATATTGATTCTGCTCACGCTGGTGATCGGGCTGCCTCCGCTGGTGTTTCTGTTCATGGCGCTGGCTGCCGGGTATCTGGACGATGATGGTTCTTCCGCTGCATCCATTTTCGAAGTCGAGGAGCTGCGCTACGCGCGACCGTGGGAAAGCCGCAGGCAATTGCAGGATCGCGTACAGCAGCATGGCTACCTGCTGAACAACCCAAGACCTGAATGGGAGCGCTGGCTATGAGTACCACAGGAAAAGGCAATACGCATCACGAACATCCATCATGGCAGGCCAAGGCCAGCGCCGAAGAGATGACTGTGTACGACCAATCCGGCCGGCGGCCGGTGCTGCTGGGGTTCCTGATTGCCGTCATCTGGCTGCTGGCCGGGACGGTATTGGGCGACTTGAGCAGCTTCAAGTTCGACCGGCCGGACCTGCTGACCGGGCAAGCCTATCTTACCTTCGGCCGCATCCGCCCGGCCCACCTCAATGCCATGGTCTACGGTTGGGCCAGCACTGCCATGTTTTCTGTTTCCCTCTGGCTGATGCCCAGGCTGTGCCGCACGCCGTTGCGCTGGGGAGGGCTGGCGACCTGGGGCATCCTGATCTGGACCCTGGGGCTGGCGATCGGGCTGGGGTTGCTGCTGGCCGGACACAGCGACGGCCTGGAATGGCTGGAGTTGGACAGGGTGTGGGCCGACCCGCTGCTGGTGGCAGGGGCCGCCATGGTCGGCGCGTCGGTGTGCAGAACGCTGGCCGCGCGCAACGTGCATCATATGTATGTATCGGTCTGGTATGTGGCGGCATCCTATCCCTGGTTCCTGATTATCTTTCTCGCGGGAAACCTGCCTTTCTATCGCGGGGCGGAGTCCGCGGCGGTCAACTGGTTCTACGCGCATAACGCCTTGGGCCTCTGGCTCACGGCCGTCAACCTGGCATTGATCTATTACCTGCTGCCCAAGATCATCGGCAGGCCGATCTATTCATATTGGCTGTCGCTGGTCGGGTTCTGGGCGCTGGCGTTGTTCTACGCACTCAACGGCATGCACCACCTGATCGGCGGGCCGATTCCTTCATGGATGATCGCGACGTCGATCACCGCCAGCATCATGATGGTGATTCCCGTGATCGCGGTCGGCATCAATCAGCACATGACCGTAGTCGGGCGCTTCGGCGCCATGCGCTATTCGCCAGCGCTGACCCTCGCCGTCATCGCGGCGATGTCCTATACCGCGGTGTCGCTGCAGGGCATCCTGACGGCGCTGGTCAGCGTCAACCGCATCACCCACTTCACCCACTGGACCATCGCCCATTCCCATCTGGGGCTGTACATGTTCGTGACCCTGTCGCTGTTCGGCGGTATGTACTACATCTTGCCGAGAGTGCTGAAGCGTGAGTGGCCGAGCCGCAGCCTGATACGCATCCATATCCTGCTGACGGGCGGCGGGATGGCGCTGTACATCGTCGCGCTGGGCATAGGCGGCGTCCTGCAGGGCCTGAACCTGCTGGCGCCCGGCGTGGGATTCGAGGCATCGGTCGCGAGCACCAAGCCCTGGCTGCTGCTGCGCAGCATCTCGGCGGTGATTATCTCGGCCGGGCACGTGGCCTTCATCTATCATGCCTGGCTGCTTGCATTCTCCCGGCGCGGACGTGCATCGCAAACGCCTCCTTTCATTGAGTTCAAGCCTGTGCTGGTGAAAAGGAGGCCATCATGACGAGAATCTTCGTATTGATCATGGGGGCGCTGGCGACTGTCATCTTCGCCCTGGTGATATTGGTGATATTGCCCACCAGCATGCTGTCCACGCTGGAAGCGCCGCCGCAATTGAAACAGCCGGGACCCCAGGAGCAGTTGGGGCGGCAAATCTATATCAGTAACGGCTGCATCTATTGCCACACGCAACAGGTGAGGGATTCCGCCTTTACGACGGACGTAAGCAAGGGGCTGGGCAACCGGCCCTCGGTGCCGGAGGATTACATCCATGATGCGCCGCACCTGCTCGGCACCATGCGCACCGGGCCGGACCTCTTCAACGTCGGGGCGCGGCTGCCGGACCGCAACTGGCACTTGCTGCACCTGTATCAGCCGCGCGCGCTGGTGTCCTGGTCCATCATGCCTGCGTTTCCTTTCCTGTTCAAACACAAGCCTCAGGCAGAAGCGGGAGACAAGGTATTGCAGGTGCCTGCCGCATTCGCCCCGAAGCAGGGCGTGATCGTAACCACGCCGGAGGCGGAAGCGCTGGTGGATTACCTGGTCAGCCTGCAGCATCACTATCCGGCTCCCGGCAACGCAGCCGCCAAGGAGGCACAGCCATGAACAGGAAGCATTCTTCGCCATCCAGGCAGGCTCATGCCGGGAAAAATACCAATTCCCAGCGAAGTATGCAGGATCAGCGCGGCGACCAGATCATTTATGAAACTCCCGAGCCGTTCGAGGATATGGTCAGCGGGCCATTATGGTTTTACCTGCTGGTAGGGGTGGCGCTGGTGGCCGGGTCGTTCTACCTGGGACGCCATATGGGCAGCCTGGATACCAGGGCGCACAACGGATTTTTGCACGCGCCTGCTTCGCAGGATGCTCAGCCAGCTTTCGCCCAGGCGAGCGCGGTTTCGGGAGCCGCCATTTATACCAGCCGCTGCGTCAGTTGCCATCAGGCCAGCGGGCAGGGCGTTCCCGGCGCATTTCCGCCTTTGGTCAAGTCGCATTATGTGCTGGGCGACCCGGAAATCCTGCTGCGCATCGTGCTGCAGGGGCTGCAAGGCGAAGTACAGGTAGAAGGGCAAACCTACAATGGCCTGATGCCGCCGTGGCAGGACCAACTGAGTGACGAGGAAGTGGCCGCCGTGGCCAGCCACATCCGCAGCGAACTCGGCGGCAACAGCGCGGACAAGGTGGATGCGGCGCTGGTGAAGCACGTCAGGGAGGCCAGCAAGGATAGGCAAAAGCCCTGGACCGTCCAAGAGCTGGAGGCGCTGGGAAAATGAGGAGGATGCGATCATGAATACACAGCAAAAGCAGCGGGAATCGTTGACGGTCTCCGGGTTTTTCCAGCAGCCGCAGCAAGTGGACAAGGTGCTGTCGGCCTGCCTGCAGCGCGGCATTCCGCGCGACCTGATCGACCTTGCCTTGTCCGAACAGGCGGCTGCCAGGTTCACAGCGCTCAAACCCGGCAGGAATACGGACAACTGGTTCGCCTGGACAGGCCGGGGCGCGTTGGCCGGGCTGCTCATCAGCTCTGTGCTGACCTTGGGCATCATTCTGACCATGGAGTATGAAGTCAGCGAGCGGATGGCGGTGATCCAGTTATTGGGGCCGGATATCGGGATTGTCGTGGGCGCGGTGCTTGGGGCGGTTTACGGCTGGCTGCATGAAAGCGAGACCAATGCCCTCATGCAGCGCGCCGCCGAGCGCGACGATGCCATGCTGTTGCTGGTCTATATGCAGCCGCCGGACGAGGCGGCGCAGGTGGCTGACATATTCAGCACGCATGGCGGCCAGGGCGTGCTTGCGGAGCCTATGCAAGCACGCTAGGCGTATAGCCATTGTGGCGTTAGTTGACGATTGCTTGGACTACTTGCATTTGACGGCACCCTCCCGTCCCTTGTCCCACGTCGTCAGCCAGGGATCAATTGCTGCTGCACACTCATTCAGCTGCCGGCATGATGAGCCTGGAAATTTCTTCCACGCTTTCCGGGCGCACCACACGGCCGACTTCCTGTCCATCCCGCAACAGGATCAAGGTCGGCCATAACTTTACCTTGAAGCTGCGGCCCAGCCGCCTGCCTCTGCCGTCCTCGATGCGCTCGTGACGCAGGGCGTGCGATTGCTTTAATGCCGCGTTGAGCGAAGGCTGTGCCGCCTGGCAAAAGCCGCACCAGCTGGCGCCGAACTCCAGCAACAGCCATCCGGGCGTTGCATCGATATCGTCGCGGCTTGGTTCTGGATTCAAGGCTGGTTTCATTGTCTGGCTTGGCGAAATTTACGTTTCATGATAGGTGATTGTTGCACGACAGCCGTGCCCATGAATGACCAAAATCCGTGTAAAAAATTCGCAAAAAATTTCCCCTTAAAAATCCTGTATATATCTCAAAAAAACAATATCTAGTGTTTTTTGGTGTACACAAGCACATTTTATTGCGCTATAGTCCACCCCATCTACGGTGTTCGACGGTTGTTCGATTACGTCGGAAAAAGGGAATGCGGTCGCAGGGCGGTGCCTTGCCAAGCCGCAGCTGCCCCCGCAACTGTAACCAGTGAGTGGCATGCCAACAAGGGTCACTGGGCCTGAAAGTGTGAGGCCCGGGAAGACAGGCCGGTCATGTGGACCTGGGAGCCAGGAAACCTGCCGTAGATCATTTTCATAACGTTTGAGGCGGGGTGTCCTCGGCCGGATAGGGTATTGCGCTGCTGGGTCGGCGCCTTGTCCGTCATGCTGCTTTGTGATTGTTGCTCGGTTGCCTCGGCAATTGATGCGTGGTCATGAGGATGCCTTGCTTCCTGACAGGGAGCCTTAGATGACAAAGTATGAATCCATGAATGCCACCAAGCGGGATGGTCGCCAGGAGCCGATCAACCTGGACAAGATCCATCGCGTGATCGATTGGGCGGCGCAGGGACTGGACAACGTATCGGTATCGCAGGTCGAGCTGAAATCGCATATCCAGTTCTATGACGGGATTCGTACCGACGTCATCCATGAAACCATCATCAAGTCTGCCGCGGATTTAATCTCCGAGGACACGCCGGATTACCAGTACCTGGCGGCACGCCTGTCGATTTTCCACCTGCGCAAGATTGCCTACGGCCAGTTCGAGCCGCCGCACTTGTTCGACCACGTCACCAAGCTCACCGAGATGGGCAAGTACGACCAGCATCTCCTCGCCGACTATAGCCGTGAAGAGTTCAACGAGCTCAACGACCATATCGACCACTGGCGCGACATGAACTTCTCCTATGCCGCCGTGAAGCAGCTGGAAGGCAAATACCTGGTGCAGAACCGGGTGACCAAGAAAATCTACGAGAGCCCGCAGTTCCTTTATATCCTGGTGGCGATGAGCCTATTCGCCAAGTACGAGGGCAAGGCGCGTCTGGAATACATCAAGCGCTTCTACGATGCGGTGTCCACTTTCAAGATTTCCCTGCCCACGCCCATCATGTCCGGCGTGCGCACGCCGACGCGCCAGTTCAGCTCCTGCGTGCTGATCGAGTGCGACGACAGCCTGGACAGCATCAACGCCACCACTAGCGCGATCGTGAAATACGTCTCGCAACGCGCGGGCATCGGCGTCAATGCCGGCCGCATCCGTGCGCTGGGCAGCGAGATCCGCGGCGGCGAGGCGCAGCATACCGGCTGCCTGCCGTTCTACAAGTTGTTCCAGGCGGCGGTGAAATCCTGCTCGCAGGGTGGCGTGCGCGGCGGCGCGGCGACCTTGTTCTACCCGTTGTGGCACCTGGAAGTCGAGTCGCTGCTGGTGCTCAAGAACAACCGCGGCGTCGAGGAAAACCGCGTGCGCCATCTCGACTACGGCGTGCAGATCAACCGCCTGCTGTACCAGCGTCTGATCAAGGGCGGCGACATCACGCTGTTCTCGCCGCACGACGTGCCCGGACTCTATGACGCCTTCTTCGCCGACCAGGACGAGTTCGAGCGCCTGTATACGCAATACGAGGCGGACGACAGCCTGCGCAAGCGCACGCTGCCGGCAGTGGACCTGTTCTCGCTCCTGATGCAGGAGCGGGCGGGCACGGGCCGCATCTACATCCAGAACGTCGACCATTGCAACACGCATAGCCCATTCAACCCCAAGCTGGCACCGGTGCGCCAATCCAACCTGTGCATGGAAATCGCGCTGCCGACGCACCCGCTCGAGGACATCAACGACGAGAACGGCGAGATCGCATTGTGCACCTTGTCCGCGTTCAACCTCGGCGCGCTGGAAAGCCTCGACGAACTGGAAGGGCTGGCCGACCTCGTGGTGCGTGCATTGGACGCCTTGCTCGAATACCAAGATTACCCGGTCAAGGCCGCGCTCAATGCCACCGATAAGCGCCGCTCGCTTGGCGTGGGCGTGATCAATTACGCCTATTACCTCGCCAAGAACGGCACCGGCTATACCGACGATGCGGCGCTGGGGCTGACCCACCGCACCTTCGAGGCGATCCAGTACTACCTGTTGAAGGCCTCGGTACAGCTCGCGCGCGAGTTCGGCCCTTGCGACGCGTTCAATGAAACCACTTATTCGCAAGGCCTGCTGCCCATCGACACCTATAAGAAGGACCTCGATGCGGTGTGCCAGGAAGCGTTGCAACTGGACTGGGAGCAACTGCGCAAGGACATCGTCGCGCACGGCCTGCGCAATTCCACCCTGACCGCGCTGATGCCTTCCGAGACCTCCAGCCAGATCGCCAACGCCACCAACGGCATCGAGCCGCCGCGCGGCCTGGTGTCGGTCAAGCAGTCCAAGGACGGCATCCTGCGCCAGGTGGTGCCGGAGATCGAGCGCCTGCGCAACCAGTACCAATTGCTGTGGTCGCTGCCCAACAACGACGGCTACCTCAAGCTGGTGGGCATCATGCAGAAATTCGTCGACCAGTCGATTTCCTCCAACACCAATTACGATCCCAAGCGCTTCGAAGGCGGCAAGGTGCCGATGAAGCAATTGCTCAAGGACCTGCTGCAAGCCTACAAGCTGGGCGTGAAGACCCTGTACTACCACAACACCCGCGATGGCGCGAGCGAAGGCGGCGAGACCGGGGACGACGGATGCGAAAGCGGCGCGTGCAAGATCTAGGCAACGGGACTAAATAGAGCAGGGCGGCCATGCGCCGCCCTGACGGGATATATCGGGACAAGTCATGGCATACAGCATTTTTTCCAAGGTCGACAACGAACAACTGAAGGAGCCGATGTTCTTCGGGCAGCCGGTCAACGTGGCGCGTTACGACCAGCAGAAATACCCGGTGTTCGAGAAACTGATCGAGAAGCAGCTTTCCTTCTTCTGGCGTCCGGAAGAGGTGGACGTGTCGCAGGACCGCATCGACTACCAGGGCTTGCCCGACCATGAGAAGCATATTTTCATCAGCAACCTGAAATATCAGACGCTGCTCGATTCCATCCAGGGCCGCAGCCCCAATGTGGCCTTGCTGCCGCTGGTGTCGCTGCCCGAGCTGGAAACCTGGGTCGAGACCTGGGCGTTCTCGGAAACCATCCATTCGCGCTCCTATACCCACATCATCCGCAACATCGTCTCCGATCCGGCGCTGATCTTCGACGATATTGTGCGCAACGAGAACATCGTGGCGCGGGCGAGCGATATTTCCGCCTATTACGACGACCTGATCCATTACACCATGCTGTATTCGCAGCTGGGCGAGGGCGATCACGTCATCAACGGCGAGACCAAGACGGTCAACCTGCGTGAGCTGAAGAAGCTGCTGTACCTGTGCCTGATGAGCGTCAATATTCTGGAGGCGATCCGCTTCTATGTCAGCTTTGCTTGCTCGTTTGCATTCGCCGAGCGAAAGGTGATGGAAGGCAATGCCAAGATCATCCGCCTGATCGCGCGCGACGAGGCGCTGCATCTCACCGGCACCCAGCATATGCTCAACATCATGCGCAGCGGGCAGGACGACCCCGAATTCGCCGGTATTGCCAGCGAACTGCAGGACGAGTGCTTCGAGATGTTCAGGCGCGCGGCGGAGCAGGAGAAGAAATGGGCCGACTATTTGTTCAAGGACGGCTCCATGATCGGCCTCAACCGCGACATCCTCTGCCAGTACGTGGAATACATCACCAACAACCGCATGGCCTCTGTCGGCTTGCCTGCCGCGTTCCCCAATGCCAAGAGCAACCCCATCCCCTGGATCAATACCTGGCTGGCGTCCGATACGGTGCAGGTCGCGCCGCAGGAAGTGGAGCTGAGCTCCTACCTCATCGGCCAGATCGATTCCGAGGTCAGTTCCGACGATCTCGGCGACTTCGAGCTTTGAGCACGGTCCGCACCCAGCACACCAGCTTTAGCCTCATCCCCCAAGAAACCCTGCTCGACGGCCTCGAGCGTACCGGCCACGAAGTGGAGTACCAGTGCAGAGGAGGCTATTGCGGCATGTGCCGGGTGCGCCTGCTGGACGGCGAGGTGCAATACCTCGAGCAACCCTTGGCATTCGTTGCCGCCGACGAAATCCTGCCGTGCTGTTGCGTACCTAGGTCGGATGTCAGGGTGGATTGCGAACTCAGGCCCGAACTGCGGGGGTGGCAAGGGCAGGAAGACATGTTCCCCGTGCAGCAGCCGCTTTTCGCCGATACGTTGCCTCTACCGGAGCAGCCTTCTACGAAGAAAACACGTAGAAAAAGGACTAGCAAATCCGCTGCATCGGCAAGCAATTTATCTTTGTTCTAAAGTTGTTGTTTTTTTGCCGAACTCATCAGTACAAAAGTGTAAATAAAATGTAACAATTATTATTTCCCAATGCTGTTGAGAATTATTTTTAATAGAATCGCTGCTTTTCTTTCGTCAGGGAAAAGCAATGAAGCAAACTCCAATATTGGCAGTCCAGAAGCCAAAACTCGTCTATCTCATGGTCAGCGCATTGTTTGCAATGCCTGCCATTGCAGCGGATAGCGATAGTTCGGTATTACCAGAAGTAGCCGTCGTCGGCGCCAAGGCTGGCGGTGAAAGCAGCAGCTATGTTGCCAAGAAGACCAAAAGCTCAACCAAGACCGATACGCCTGTCGTAGAAACGCCGCAATCCATTTCGATTGTTGATCGCAAGGAACTGGATGACCGTAATGCGCAGACCTTGAACGAGGCTGTTGCATACACTGCAGGCGTGAGATCCGAGGTCGGCGGTATGGATAGCCGAGCCGACAGTTATTCCATTCGCGGCATCAAGGGCGGTATGGAAGCAGATGCTGGTACATCCAACCTTTTTCAAGATGGACTTAAGGTACCGGCTGGCGGCATGTGGAACCGCGCTACCTTTGATAATTTCGGCTTGGAGCGTATAGAAGTGCTCAAGGGACCATCGGCAGCCGTGTACGGACAGATCACGCCCGGTGGCATGATCAACCTTGTCAGCAAGCGGCCAACGATAAACCAAGTGAATGAAGTGCGTTTGCAGGGCGGCAGTTTTGACCAATACAAAGCAGCATTCGATATCGGCGGCAGCCTAGCTGACGATCAGTCGGTTTTGTTCAGGTTGGTGGGCTCGTTCAATGATGGCGGCTCCCAGATCAAACATAACGATTTGCAACGTACCTACTTCGCACCAAGCCTGCTTTGGCAGATTTCGGACAAGACCAGTCTGACATTGCTGGCGCAGTACCAGCGGGACAAGGGCGGATCGACTTTCCAGTTCTTGCCATATTACGGCACCGTGGCATTTAACTCAGTGATCGGGCGGCGGTTGGATCGCGACACTTTCTATGGGGACAATGATTGGAATACCTATGATCGTGAGCAATCAAGCGTAGGCTGGGAATTCGACCACCGCTTCAACGACACATGGCGGTTCCGCCAGAACTTGCGTTATACCAGCATTGAAAATACTTATAAGGCTGTGATTGGTGGTATCTCAAATGGCAGTGCTGTAAATGGCTTGTATTCCCGCCGCGCTACGCTTGGGGAAGGTAAGTCCGATGGGGTAGCCGTTGATAATCAGTTGCAGGCGGATTTTTCGACTGGCGCATTGCAACATACAGTGTTGTTGGGGCTGGATGCTCAGCGATTTAGCTGGAAAAACGACCGTTATAATAGTGTTAACTTTAATAACGTTAATCCCATTTCGTTATTTAATCCTGGGCCCGCCAGCGCAGGGGATTATTCTCTCAATTTGGGTTGGTCTCAGGATGTAGATCAAAAGCAAACAGGCGCTTATATTCAAGAGCAGGCTGCATTGGGCAACTGGCGCTTCAGTCTGGGCGGTCGCTACGACTATTTCGATAATACGATGTTCAATGCCTTCAATGGTCGTCGATTCGCTTATAACGATCATGCGTTTACATGGCGTACTGGCGCAGTTTATCAATTCGATAATGGCATTGCTCCGTTCGTCAGTTATTCCACCTCGTTCGATCCAGGCATGTTAGGCGTTGCAATGCTGAACGACGCAGATGTGAAGCCTGTAAAAGGCAAGCAGTACGAGGCAGGCGTAAAATATCAGCCGCCCGGTAGCAACAGCTTGATTACCGCTTCTGTGTATGAATTGTCGCAGGATAATCGCATGGTGACTTCTGGAGTGAGTACCTGTGCTGGAGCATTGGGAGCGGCTTGCTACACCCAAGTGGACGCAAGGATTCGTGGTTTCGAGTTGGAAGGTAAGGCTGCTGTCACCGATAACTTCAGTTTGTTGGGTAGCTACACCTATATGGATAGCGAAATTACCGATAGCAACAGTACAGCTGAGATCGAGGGCCGCGCTATTCCTCAGGTTGCAAAACATATGTCATCGCTGTGGGCAAATTATGCTTTTACGACCGGTTACCTTGATGGATTGAGCGTAGGGCTGGGTGCGCGCTATGTTGGCGGAACTTACGGAGTAGCTTCCCCAGCGTCGGGCGCTCCGACTGACAACCGTTATCTGCATACCGACGCTTATACAACCTATGATGCTGCGGTACGCTATAACCTGAAGTCATTAGGCTACTCTGGCGCTGAGTTTGCGATTAATGCCAGCAACTTGACCGATAGATTATATGTGACGACATGTACAACGATGGGCGCTTGCTACTACGGTTCAGGCCGTGTAGTCAACGCTACCCTGAAGTACAACTGGTAATTTGATCCAGGGCGATTGTCCGCGATGAGCGGGCAATCGCTTTTTTATGGATGAATAATGTGAAGCTGAATCCGATTTTATTTACAGGCCTCTTGTATTTATGGGCAATGCAGCCTGGTGCCAGTATTGCGGAAGAGAATAGTGCTTGGCGGGAAGCGACTTTGCCGATAGCCCAGCAGCAGGATATCCGTTCGGCAGCGACAGGCAAGACTTACCGTATTTTTATTTCCAAGCCCATGTCTGAACCGCCTGCCGGCGGCTTCCCCGTGATTTATGTGCTGGATGGGAATGCATTATTTTATCCGGTTTCCATGCTGGTACATGGGCAGTCCCAGCGGCGCGATGCGACCGGCATAGTGCCGGCAGTGGTGGTGGGAATCGGTTACCCGACGCAGGCAATGCTGGATGAGGTATCCCGCGCTGAGGATTTGACGCCGCCAGCACCCGACTTATCCAATACTGGCGACCAGCGTGCTCCCAGGCAGGGAGGGGCAGACCGTTTTCTGGATTTTGTCGAGCACGAGTTGAAGCCTATGATTGCCAAGGAAGTCAATATCGATCCGAAGCAACAGGCCTTGTTTGGACACTCCTACGGCGGCTTGTTTGCCCTGCATGCATTATTCACACGCCCCCAGGCTTTCCAGGTTTACATCGCTTCCAGCCCTTCCATTTGGTGGAACAAGCAATTCATCCTCGAGGAGCAGAAACGATTCTCTGCGCAGCCCTCTATCGACCTGGGACAATCTCGCTTGCTGCTGATGGTGGGCGGTCTGGAGCAACGGCCGCTGGCCGGTTCAGCTTCACAATCGCCCAGAATGGCCCATATGCAGCAGAGGCGCATGGTGGATGCCACGCGCGAGCTGGCTGAAGAGTTGCAGCATAGCCGTCCGCATGGGTTGGATACTTTCTTCCGGTTGCAGGAAGGGGAGAATCATGGCACCGCCATGCTGACGGGCAGCATCCGGGCAGTGGAGTTTTTCCTGGGCAGGCATGAGCAATTCAATGCGGGAACATTAGGTCAATGAAACCGTCTCGCGATATCGGCTTAAGGGTGCTGGCTGCGTTTGTCGGCGGTTATATCCTGACGGCCTTGTTCAACCTGGTGTGGGTGCTGTGGTGGCCCGGTCATCGTGCGGATGCGGTCTATTACGGCACCTTGTTGCCGTGGACGGTATATTGCGCGGTGATGATATGGGCATTTTCCGCGCGCAGCGCCTGGCGTGCCTGGGGTTGGATTGTCCTGGTCGCGCTTGTACTTGCCATATTGTGGGGACTGGCCCGGCTCGTAAAATGAAGAAGACGTTTTTCTTATCCATGGCCTGGCTGCACACCTGGTTTGGCTTGTACCTGGGATGGCTGCTGTTCGCGGTATTCCTGACCGGCACCATGGCAGTATTCGAGCACAGCATTACGCACTGGATGCAGCCTGAGGCCAGCATTGACCGTTCTGCTCCTCTGCCTTCCTTTGAAAAACAGCTTGAGGTAGGTCAGGCGTACCTGGAAAAGCACGCACTTAGGGAGAAAGGCAGTCTTTGGAGAATTATCCCGGCGGGGGAGCGTCATCCCACTTTGGATGTTGGATGGCGTGACAAGGGAAAGAATCATGAAGTGGCCCTTGATCCCTATTCCGGCCAAGAGATTGAGATACGTGAAACCGAAGGCGGGGAAATGCTCACCCATTTCCATTACACCCTGTTGGCCGGAATCCCTGGTACCATCATTGTCGGGCTGGCTGCGGTCGTGATGTTGGTAGGGCTGATTAGCGGCATTGTGATTCACAAACGCATATTCAAAGACTTTTTCACATTTCGCAAGCAATCATCTGCACAGCGCTCATGGCTAGACGCCCACAACGTAGCAGGGGTCATGATGCTGCCATTTCTCTTGATGATTACCTATACAGGACTGGTAATGCAGCCGCTGGTTTTCCTGCCTTTGGGTATCAAGGCCGCGTATGAGGATCCTCGGGGACTTCGTGCAGACGCGGTGCAGTCTTTCGACCTGCCTTACGTTGGTGAAAAAGCAGCATTGCTCAATATATCTTCATTGCTACCACGGGCGAGGGAGTCACTTGATGTCGTGGAGTGGGTGATCATCAAGAACGGCGGCGACGCTTCGTCGGTAGTCGAATTCTACGAGAGCATCAATCACAAGATTTCCGCAGTGGCTAATCATGCCGCATTCAATGGCGTCAACGGGGAGCTGATCGGGGCGCAGACAGAATGGCGCGACTCTACCTACATTTTCCGCGCTTTTGTCGGCACGCATGTGGCGGTGTTCGGCGGCTGGACGATCTCCTGGCTTTATTTCATTGGCGGCATCGTGAGTTGCGGCTTGATTGCTACAGGGCTGGTGCTGTTCACCATAAAGCGCCGCAAGCGGCCTGAAAATGAATTCGGCGCTGCCAGTGGCCGCGTCTACAGGTTGATCGAGGCGCTTAATGTGGCAGCCGTGATGGGCAGCATCAATGCCATATTGATCTATTTCTGGGCGAATCGCGTATTGCCGGCTGACCTAGCAGGGCGTTCCGACTGGGAGGTGCGCGCCTTCTTGTTCACATGGCTGGCAAGCATAGTGCATGCCTTGGTACGCAAGCCATTGGCTGGCTGGCGCGACCAGCTTGTCTTTGCCGTTGCGCTGTGTTGGCTGTTGCCGTTGTACTCGTGGTTGACCGGGCAGCCAAACTTGCTGTCTTTCTTGCAAAGGGGAGACGGCGTAGCGTTAGGCGTTGAAAGCACGATCCTGATATTCGGGGTGTTGCTTGCCGTCGCGGTGCCCAAGGTTTCCGGCGCGATGCGAGGCGTGCCTGCCAGGCGGAAAGGCTAGCGCTTTTCTTATTCCTTGATTGCTGAGGTGCGATTGTTCTGGCTTGGCAGAGTGCCAGCCGATCCTGCTAAGAATACGGGTTGATTTGATGGGTAATACTTCTTTGTTGGCCGCTTGCTTTCTGACGTATGCTTTGGCTTATGCGGGCATGACTGCATTGTGCCTGGCCATGGAAAAACATTATGCCCAGGCAATGCGGGGAGCCGATCTGCCCTTGGGCAGGAAAAAGTGCTTGAAGGTGATGGGCTGGAGTCTTCTCGCCCTGGGGATATTGTCCAGCATCCATGGATGGAACCCGACCATAGGCATCGTGGTCTGGAGCGGCTTTGTGTCGGTGGCAGCGATCAGCATGGTGCTGATGCTTTCCTATTTCCCTACCCAGGTTGTCCGTATAGGCGCAAGTGTTGTGCTCGTGGGTTTGTTTAGCCTGCTGGCTCTCATACTCGGCTAAGCGCCGCTAACAAAATCATTCTTTGTTTGGCAGGGCGCGTCGCCAGAACCCAGAATAGCTGCCGAATTTTGTTAGCGGCTCTAAGGCCATTGTTAGCGAGGTGATTGAGCCTAGCCTAGTTCTTGTCAACGACGCGCGAGCTGGCAAAAATATCCCACATGGTGATGAACAGCGCGGCGATCAGCGGCCCGATCACGAAGCCGTTGAGGCCGAATACCGCCATGCCGCCCAGCGTGGAGATCAGCACCACGTAATCGGGCAGCTTGGTATCCTTGCCGACCAGGATCGGGCGCAGGATATTGTCTACCAGGCCGATTACGAAGACCCCGAATGCAATGAGGATGACGCCTTGCCAGATGGCGCCTGTCGCGAGGAAATACACCGCAACCGGCGCCCAGATAAGGCTGGCGCCTACCGCCGGCAGCAATGAGAGGAACGCCATGATCACGGCCCATAGCAGTGCCGCCTGGATGCCGAGTATCCAGAAAATCAGCCCGCCCAGCGCGCCTTGGGTAATCGCGACGAGAATATTGCCCTTCACCGTGGCGCGGATGACGGTAGTGAACTTGTTGAACAGGTGGCGCTTATGTTCAGCGCTGAGCGGGATGGCTTGCTTCACGCGCATCGAAAGCGAGGTGCCGTCGCGCAGCAGGAAGAACATCAGGTAAAGCATGACGGCAAAGCCGACCACGAACTGGAAGGTATTCTGCCCGATGCTGAGCGCCTTGGTCGCCAATAGCTGGCTGCCCTGCATGGCAAGCTGCGAAAGCCTGTCCTGGAAACTCCTGACGTCGGTCAGGCCGACGCGCTCCAAGACGCGGTGCACGGGTGCCGGCGCGGCATCCAGTATTTCCTGCGTATACACGGCAGGATTGATCTCTCCCGTCTTGACTTTCTGGAACAGCGTCACGCCTTCATGCACCAGCGAGCTGGCAATGATGACGACCGGCACGATGACGATGATGATACAGGCGCTCAATGTGCCGAGCGCCGCGAGGTTCCGGCGGTTTTTCGTGGCTACAAGCAGGCGCCGGTACAGCGGCGTGAACAGGATGGATAGGATCACGCCCCAGAACACCGCGCCGTAAAAAGGCAGCAGGATGATGATGAGCCCGGCGGAAACCAGCAGGAGCAGGAAGATGAAGGATTTGTTATGAAAATCGGCAGTGTTCATGAGGCGGGAGTCTACTGGTTAAACACGCTGGCGCACAGTTTATTTCCACATCACGTCGCTTTGGTTCTGGATAGCGGATTGCAGCAGTTCTATCAACGGCAGGGCCCGTTTCTTCAGGCTGACATGAGTGGCTGCATCCCCAGTATCCGGTGATTCAGCGCTGTCGGGTGCGGCTGCGCCTTCGAGACCTTGCTGCAAATGCTGCAGCGCCTGTGGCACGTCGGCGGCGAGGATTGCTCCGGGAATCGTGCCGCTATGGCCCATGAGTTGGAGCAGTTGCTTGGCGACATCGCCAAACAGCATGATGTCGCTATAACGGGAGGTGGAAAAGGTGACGAGCATGGTGGCGGCCTTGAACTTGAATATGTGGGCAGGCCATCTGGCAAACGCAAGACAGCCCGTGGTAGGGATTAGTCGGTTTTGCTGCCCGGGCCGGCCAGGTACCAGACAATCAGGCCAAGCACAGGGAAGATCAATACGCCAAGAATCCAGAGGATTTTCTTTACCGTGTCTGCCGAGCTCTGGATAATCTTGATAATCGCATAAATGTCTGCAATGAGGATCAATAGACCGATGACGCTTTGCATGATGTTTTCCTTTTTCTTGGTGGTGGAAGATACGGCAGAGACTCCCTGCTGCAGTTCGGATAGGAGCGTACGCTGCACATGCAATCCGTAATATCAGACTACACTGAATTACAAGTAGGACTTTACCGACTCGCCGCAGGGCTTGGCAAGCGGAGATTGCATGCCTTGACGGGGCAAATGCATGACTGACAGGATGCGTTTGCCTGTCACGGTATTGACTGGGTTTCTCGGCGCCGGCAAGACCACCTTGCTCAACCGGTGGCTGCGGCATCCACAGGCGCAGGATACCCTGGTCATCGTCAATGAGTTCGGCGAGACCGGCCTCGACCACTTGCTGGTAGCGCATCAACAGGAACAGCCCATGGTAGTGGAGCTGAGCAATGGCTGTCTGTGCTGCCGGCTGCGTAGCGACCTCAAGCAGACGTTGAAGGAAATCCATTGGCGCTTTTCCCGCAACGGCGTGCGGCAATTCAAGCGTGTGGTGATCGAGACCAGCGGGCTGGCCGATCCCGCCCCTGTCCTCCATACCCTGATGACCGACGCCTATGTTGCAGCGGCCTACCAACTGGATGGCGTGGTCACTGTGGTCGATGGACTGCTGGGGAAGACGACCTTGCAGCAGCATCCGGAAGCGATGAAGCAGGTGCAATTGGCAGACCGCCTGCTGGTTTCGAAGACCGACCTGGCTGGCAGCGATGCATTGCATCAGCTCGAGGCCTATCTGCACCAACTGAACCCTGCAGCGGCGCTAACCAGGCTGGATCTCGCCCAGGCTGACGCGCCAGGGCCTGCGATCCTATTCGGGGCGGGGCCTGCCGCAGGTTTTCCGCATTGGTTGTCGGCGTTGGCGGCGCCGGCCTTGCATGGCGGCGAGGCAACCACTCTGAGCCTGTCGTTTGGCAAGCCTGTTCCCAGGGCGGATTTCGAGCGCTGGCTAGAGATACTGCGCGATGATGCCAGCCCGGGACTGTTGCGCCTCAAAGGCGTATTCCATATTGAGGGGGAGCCCGACCCGATAGCAGTGCACCGCGTACAGCACGTATTGCATGCGCCCGAGCCCTTGCCGCATTGGCAGGGCCGGTACCGATGCAGCCAACTGGTGCTGATTACCCAGTCGGGAATCGGCAGTGACGAGAGGCAGCTGTTGCAGTCGCTTGCCAGGTTCCTGGAGTAAATGCGGCTGACAATTTTGTCATGAGTGTAGGCGTTCCATGATCAAGCTTTAAAACGCGCCTATATCTGCATCAACGCATCGCGGATCCTGATTTCATCCAGTCCCTTGCCGATCAAGACAATCCGGGTAATCGGCTCATCCTCATCCCAGCCTTGCAGTAGATTGGGCGGATAAAGCGTGTGATGCACCGCATGCACCGCCAGTGGAGCCGGCTGGTCTTCCGCATGGATGATGCCCTTCATGCGCAGCAGGTTTTCGCCATGCGTGGCGCAAAGCCATTGCAGTACAGGTTCCAGCTGTAGCCAGGTCAACGGTTTGGGCATGGTCACGGTAAAGCTGACGATTTCGTCCTCGTGCACCGCTTGCGGCAGCATGCCGCGCCTAGCCTTGGAGCGCGACGGCGCACGCAGCCAGCGCTGCGGTTGCGCCTGTGTGCCGCCGGGATTGAACAGGCCTGCGTCAATCACCGCGGAGGGATCTATCTCGCCATGGCTGATGCGGTATTGGGTGGCGCCCGGGTTGAGCTCCTGCAGCGCCGCCGAGAGCGCATCCAGGCTTTCCGCCGATGCCAGGTCGGTCTTGGTGATGAGCAGCACATCCGCCACGGCGGCCTGCTTGCGCGCCTCGCCGTGGCCTGCAATCTGCTGCAGGCCGTAGGTGCTGTCTATGGTGACCACTACCGCATCCAGGCGATAGGTGGAGGAAATCACCGGCTCGTTGAGCAGGTTGGCCATGATGGGTCCGGGGTCCGCCATGCCGGTGGTTTCGATCACCAGGCGGGGAAAAGCCGGAATTGCTTCCAGCTGGCGCTTGAAGAACAGGTCGCGCATGGTGTCCGCCAGCTCGTTGCTCAGGGTACAGCACAGGCAGCCGGACTCCAGCAGCACGGTGTTGTCGGCAATATGCTGGCTCTCGACCGTGCGGGCGAGGATATGGTCCAGCCCGGCGCTGCCGAGCTCGTTGATGATGACGGCGGTGTCCTTCATGCCGGGGTGGTTGAGCAGCTTGTTGAGCAACGTGGTCTTGCCGCTGCCGAGAAAACCGGTCAGCAACGTCACCGGGATGCGATGGTCCAGCGTCATTGAAAAATTCCTTGAGTCCCTTGGGTATGTTGTGAGGATAGCAGGATGCCGCATTGGGGTTGCGGCATTCGCATTTTAAACGAGAATGGCGGCACCTGGCCAAAGACAAGCGTGCCGGCAGGAGTCAGGCTGCGCTTTCCGCAGGTTGGCGGTCCCAGGCGGGGAAGGGGTCGTTGAAGTCCGCCCATGCCTGCATGCCGAGCCTGAGTTCGGCATCGGTCAGCAGGCAATGGTCGAACTCCTGTTTCAGGGCGGCTTTGTCCATTCTGCTGCCGATCAGCACGATCTCCTGCTGGCGGTCGCCGAATTCGCCGGAAAAGCGCGAGCGGATGGCGCTGAGCGACTCCATGTCTTCGGGCCAATAAGGCTTGGGCGTGGCGGCCCACCAGTATCCGGCAGGTCCGTGCCGGGTGATGGAGCCGGCCTGGGACCAGCTGCCGCAATAGGCGGGGCGGCTCGCAATCCAGAAATGCCCCTTGGAGCGGATGACGTTCGGCCACTCGCGTGAGAACCATCGCCACAGCCTTTCCGGGTGGAAAGGTCGGCGCGCGCGGTAAACGAAGCTCGTAATGCCGTATTGCTCGGTCTCCGGCATATGCTCGCCGCGCAATTCCCTGAGCCAGCCGGGGGCGGCCTGGGCTTCGGCAAAATCGAACAGCCCGGTGTCGAGCACCTGGTCGAGCGGCACGCGGCCGAATTCGCTTTCCACGATCCGGGCGCGCGGATTGAAGCTTTTCAGGATGCCGTGCAATTGCTGCAATGCCTCCTGGTCGACCAAGTCGGTCTTGTTCAACACGATGACGTCGCAGAACTCGACCTGTTCGATCAACAGGTCGACGACGGTGCGCTCGTCTCCTTCGCCCATCGATGAGCCGCGTTGCGCCAGCATGTCGCGCGAGGCATAGTCGCGCAGGAAGTTGAAAGCATCCACCACGGTGACCATGGTGTCGAGCCGTGCGATGTCGGAAAGGCTGGTGCCGTCTTCATCGCGGAAGGTAAAGGTCTCGGCGACGGGAAGCGGCTCGGAAATGCCGGTGGATTCGATCAGCAGGTAGTCGAAGCGCCCGGCCTCCGCCAGGCGCTTGATCTCGACCAGCAGGTCTTCGCGCAGGGTGCAGCAGATGCAGCCGTTGCTCATTTCCACCAGCTTCTCTTCCGCGCGCGACAAATCGGCCCCGCCTTCGCGGACGAGTTGCGCATCGATATTCACTTCCGACATGTCGTTGACGATGACGGCGACGCGCTTGTCCTCGCGGTTGTTCAGGATGTGGTTGAGCAGGGTGGTCTTGCCGGCGCCGAGAAAGCCGGACAGCACGGTGACAGGGAGTTTGCGGGTGGTTTGCATGGTCATTCCTGGAGTTTGATGATTCTTAATAAAGAGTGGCTGAGAAAACTCTCCTGGTGTTGTTGCCCTGCCTTGTCGTACTAGTTGTACTGTCTGCGGCAGAGTCCCTAGCCAGAGATGCTTCGCTGAGGTTTGTCAGCTGCTCTTAATGGCTGTATTGGCGCTCGCGCCTTTCATGCCGCTCCTGCGCCTCCAGCGAAAGGGTGGCGGTCGGGCGGGCGAGCAGTCGTTGCAGGCCGATCGGCTCGCCGGACTCTTCGCAATAGCCGTATTCGCCATCGCGGATACGCTGCAATGCCGCGTTGATTTTCTTTTCCAGCTTGCGTTCGCGGTCGCGCGTGCGCAGTTCCAGCGTATGCAGTTCTTCCTGCGTGGCGCGGTCGGCCGGGTCGGGAAACTCTTCGTGTTCCCTCAGGTGCTTGCTGGTTTCGGCGGCGTTGTCGCGGATATGGGCGAGTTGCTGCTCTAGCAATCGCTGGAAAAAGGCTAGCTGCTGCGGATTCATGTAATGGTCGTCAGGCATGGAAAGCAATTCTTCAATGCTGGCGATATCGGGATTCGGCATGGTTTCGAATAGTAAATGCAACAATGTTGCATTTTAGGGTGTGGCGTCTCGATATGCAACTATGTTGCAATTAATTTTATTTCTAGGGGGAGATTGATAACGTGGATGTGCAAAGACAGGCCGGCTCGGTGAGGAAAGCTTGGCCTGGGGGGATTAGTTTCTTGCGGAATTACAGTGGTCGCATTGTCCTTTTATATTGAGTTCGACCGACTCGACGGTAAAATGGGAGGGTACGCTATTGGGAATGCGCGGCTTGACTTCGTCCAGGCAGAATATCTTGCCGCAGGAGGAGCATTCGAAATGTGCATGGTGGTGCTTGGCATTACGCTGGGTCAGCTGGAAGCGCCTGGCGCGGTCGTCGCCCATGATGGGATGCACGAGGTTGCACTCCACCAGCCAGTCGAGAACGCGATACAGGGTGACGCGGTCGAAAGGCGCTTCCTTGGTCAGCGTTTGCAGTAATTCATGATGCGTGAGCGGGAATTCCGACTCCATCAGGACATTCAATACAGCAACACGTGAGGAGGTCGGGCGCTGCCCAATCTCATGTATCATTCGTTCGGCGTTATGCATAGGCGCTAAATTACAGACAATCATCACGTGCCGTCAACAGGGCACGTCCAAAAAGCAGGATTATGAACGTATTTTTTGAAGAAGAGGGCAGTTTTAAGGTTGCCTCGGTTATGACGGAAAACCCCAGCTCTCTCCAAGTGGAGGCTATTTCCGGCAAACGTTCCAAGATCAAGTCCGCCAACGTATTGATGCGCTTCGAGGGCGCATTGTCGGGATTCATGGAAAACGCCAGCGCAGAGGCCGAGGGCCTCGATGTCCCATTTCTTTGGGAATGCTGCGGCGAGCTTGAGTTCGGTTTCGAGGAGCTTGCCGAGGAGTATTACGGCGGCAAGCCGACCTCCATCCAGGCGGCCGCCATTGCCATCCGGCTGCATGGCGCGCCCATGTATTTCTACCGCAAGGGCAAGGGGCGCTACAAGGCCGCTCCCGAGGAAACCCTGCAGGCCGCGCTGGCCGGGCTGGAAAAGAAGCGCCTGCAAGCCCAGAAGGTGGCGCAGTATGTCGAGCAGCTCAAGGCTGGGCAGTTGCCTGCCGAGTTCGACGGCAAGGTGATAGACGCCTTGCTCTACCAACCCGACAAGAATAGCCTGGAATGGAAGGCGCTGGAGCAGGCGGCGGGAGAAAGCAACCAGCATGTCGTCCGCGTGCTGGCGTCGTGTGGCGCAATTTCATCCGTGCATGATTACCACCTCGGCGCGTTCCTGCGGGAATACTTCGCCGAAGGGCAGGGCTTCCCCGACATGGACCCTCCCGTATTGCCGGCGGATCTGCCGCGTGCAGAGGCCGAGGCATTCAGCATTGACGACAGTACGACCACCGAGATCGACGATGCCTTCACCCTGGTGCCGCTGGCCGACGGCGTGACCAGGGTGGGCATCCATATCGCCGCACCGGCGCTGGGCATCCTGCCGGGCGGCCAGCTGGACCAGGTCGTCATGCAGCGGCTTTCCACCGTCTATATGCCCGGCAACAAGATCACCATGCTGCCGGAAGAGGTGGTGACGCCGTTCAGCCTGAACCAGGGCGAGTGGCGGCCGGCGCTTTCGCTTTACCTGGACGTGGCGCCCGACTTGAGCATCATCAAGCGGGAAAGCCGCGTCGAGCAGGTCAAGGTGGCCGAGAACCTGCGCCATGACACGCTGGAGCCTTTCTTCAACGAGAACATGCTGGAGCAGGATACGGGACATCCCTATTGGCAGCGGCTGCTGTTCCTGTTCCGACTGGCAGAGTCGCTGGAAAAGGCACGCGGCAAATACGATCCCACACGCCCGGTCCAGCTCGACTACAACTTCTACGTCGACGACGGCCGGGTGCGCATCGTCGGTCGCCGCCGCGGCGCACCGATCGACAAGCTGGTGGCTGAACTGATGATCGAGGCAAACAGCCATTGGGGCGGCCTGCTGGCCGAGCACAATGTGCCGGGCATCTACCGGGCCCAGAACGGCGGCAAAGTCTACATGACGGTCAAGGCCGAGCCGCACCAGGGACTGGGCGTGAACCAGTACAGCTGGAGCACTTCGCCATTGCGCCGCGCGGTGGACCTGGTCAACCAGCGCCAGATCGTTGCCGTGGTGCAGGGGCAGGAGCCTGTTTATCCGCCAGGTAGCGACGAGCTGGCGGTAGTGATGCGCAACTTCGACCTGACCTACAACGCCTATAACGAATTCCAGACGCGCATGGAGCGCTATTGGTGCCTGCAATACCTGTTGCAGGAAGACATCCATGAGATCGGCACCACTGTCTGGCGCGAGAGCCTGGTACGCCTCGACGGCATGCCGCTGATCGCCAAGGTGCACGGCATGCCCGAGCTGGCGCCCGGCAGCCGCGTGATCATTGAAATCCAGAAGGTCGATACCTTGCTGATCGAGCTCGAAAGCCGATTCAAGTCGCTGGAGCATGTCGAACCCGCGACAGAAAGCGAGGCCGCCTGATGTTCAGGGTGGGGCGCAAGATCGCGCGCAGCATACACAAGGCCATTACCAGCGAAGACAGCGTCGATGTTAGCGAGATCGACGGCGTGCGCTCCCTGCATCTGGGGTCGGACACCATCCAGAGCTCGATGCGCATCAAGGACCCGTACGCGCTGGAGCTGCGCTACTCGCGCGGCATGATGGTGTACCTGCTGTTCCAGAAGCAGCCGCGCGACCTGGTGGTGCTGGGGCTGGGCGGCGGCTCGATTCCCAAATACGTTTACCACCACATGCCGCAGGTGAAGACGCGGGTGGTGGAAATCAATCCGCGCATTATCGAGGTGGCGCGCAGCCACTTCTTCACCCCGGAAGACGACGAGCGTTTCGAGATCATCGAGGGCGATGCCGCCGCTTTCCTGCGCGACAACCCAGGCACGACTTCCATGCTCATGATGGATGCGTTCGGCAGCAACGGCTTGCCAGCAGACTTATGCTCGCAGGATTTCTTCGATTCCTGCTTCGAGGCGCTGACGCTGGATGGCATGTGCGCGATCAACCTCTGGGGCAGCGACAAGAGTTACGACGTCTACCTGCAGCGTATCGAGACCAGCTTTCATGGCCGCATTCTGGTAATGCCCACAGGCAGGCCTGGTAATGTGGTCGTGTTCGGCTTCAAGCGGGCGCCGAACGACCTGCGCTGGAGCACGCTGCGCGTTCGCGCCAAGGCGCTCGAAGCCGAGCACAAGGTCGAGTTCCTTGAGTTCGTCGAGCGCTTGCGTGAGCACAACCCGAGTACCAGCAACCGCTTGTTGCTGGAATCCTAACAGCCTTCAGGATACCGCATGCATTATCAGTTTTTTGCCACTTGTCCACGCGGACTGGAATCCCTGCTCGAAGACGAGCTGAAAAGCCTTCATGCGCGGCAAATCAAACCGACCGACGGGGGTGTGGGTTTTGCCGGGGATATGCTCCTCTGCTACCGTGCCAACCTCGAGAGCCGCATCGCCACGCGTATCCTGCTGCAAGTCGGCAAGGGGCGCTACAGCAACGAGGACGAGCTCTACCAGGGCGCATACAAGATCGACTGGGCGCAATGGTTCGAGGTGGAGCAGGATTTCATGGTCAAGGTGACCGGCGTGAAATGCCCGCTCAAGAGCCTGGAATTCGCGACGCTGCGCATCAAGGACGCCATCTGCGACCGCTTCCGCGAGGAAGTCGGCAGCCGGCCCTCCATCGACACCCGCGAGCCGGACGTGCGTGTGCATGCCTACCTGGGTGCGGAGGAATACCAGCTTTACGTGGATACTTCCGGCAATGCCTTGTATCAGCGCGGCCTGCGCCGTGCCAGCATCGAGGCGCCGTTGCGCGAAAACCTGGCCGCAGGCATCCTCAAGCTTTCGGGCTGGCAGCCCGGCATGACCTTGCTCGACCCGATGTGCGGCAGCGGCACTTTCCTGCTGGAGGCGGCGATGATCTCCCTGGATATCGCGCCCGGAAGCAACCGCAACTTCGGTTTCGAGCGCTTGAAGAATTTCAATGCCGGCGCATGGCAATCCCTGCTCAAGCAGGCGAAGAACCGGGCCAAACCCGTGGCGTTCCAGGGCATCTACGGCAGCGATGCGGACCTGCGCGCGGTGAGGGTGACCCGCAAGAACCTGGAGCAGGCCGGGCTGCTGGAAGCGGTGCAAGTCGCGCATCGCGATTTCACCGAAGCGGTTCCTCCTGCGGCCGAGGGCATCCTGGTCGCCAACCCGCCGTACGGCGTACGGATCGGCGAAGATGAGGAGCTGGCGGCGCTCTATCCCAAAATGGGCGAGGCGCTGAAAAAGAAGTTCGCTGGCTGGAACGCCTATTTCCTCACCAACGACATGCGTCTGCCCAAGCTGATGCGGCTATCGCCCACCAAGCGCACGCCCTTGTTCAACGGCCCGCTGGAATGCCGCGTTTTCGAGATCAAGATGGTGGCCGGTTCCAACCGCAAGGAGAAAAGCAATGACTGACGACAGCACCCGGCCGGATTCCCTGGAAAACCTGCGCGCGAGGATCAACCACTTTGTCGCCGAGCGCGAGTGGGACCAGTTCCACTCGCCCAAGAACCTGGCCATGGCGATGATCGTGGAAGCGGCGGAAGTGGTGGAGCATTTTCAGTGGGACAGCCCGGCCGAGAGCGCTACGCTGACCGATGAACGCAAGACCGAGGTCGGCCACGAGCTCGCCGATACCTTCGTTTACCTGCTGCGTATTGCCGAGGTGTGCGGCATCGACCTGATTGCGGCAGCCAATGCCAAGATAGACCTCAACGCGAAGAAATATCCCGTTGACAAGGCGCGCGGCAGCAACGCCAAATACACCGCATACCAGGAGCAGTGATGGTCGATGCGAATGAAAGCCTGCCCTGGTTCGCTTTTCTCATGATCTCGAACGGTATGCCATAGACCGCATCTCTTGCTACTATTTATCCATCTAACCCGAAATCCAGCCAAGAAGAAACGCCATCCATGTTCCCAGATACCGAAGCCGCGCCAAAAACGATCTACCTCAAGGACTACACGCCTGCGCCTTACCTCGCCTCGCACATTGCGCTCAAGTTCGAATTGTTCGAGGACAAGACCATCGTCAGGTCGGAAGTCGCCTATGTGAAGAACGCGGCGGCAGCCTCGAACCGGCTGGTATTGAATGGGCAGGACCAAATTGTCCGGGCCGTGGAGTTGGACGGGGCGCCGTTCGACGGCTATGTGCTGGACGGCGACAAGCTCGTCATCGACGATGCGGCCGAGAAATTCACACTCGCGATCACGACCGAGATACACCCGGAAACCAATACCGCGCTCGAAGGGCTGTACAAGTCCCAAGGCACCTTCTGCACCCAGTGCGAGGCGGAAGGGTTCCGACGCATCACCTACTTCCAGGACAGGCCCGACGTCCTGAGCATCTTCTCGGTGCGCATCGAGGCGGACAAGGCGCATTACCCCGTGCTGCTCTCGAACGGCAACCTGGTGGCTGCGGGCGATCTGGAGCAAGGCCGCCACTTTACCGAATGGCACGACCCATTCCCCAAGCCTTGCTACTTGTTCGCCCTTGTGGCCGGCGACCTGGTGCGTATCGCCGATAGCTTCCGCACCAGGTCTGGCCGCAATGTGGATCTGCATATTTACGTGCGCCAGGGGGACGAAGGACAATGCGGCCATGCCATGGCGTCGCTCAAGAAGGCCATGAAATGGGATGAAGACAAGTACGGGCGCGAATACGAGCTCAACCTGTTCAATATCGTAGCGGTCAGCGACTTCAACATGGGGGCGATGGAGAATACTTCGCTCAACATCTTCAATACCAAGCTGGTGCTGGCGCATCAGGAAACCGCAACCGATGCCGACTTCATCAGCGTCGAGGCGGTGATCGCGCATGAGTACTTCCATAACTGGACCGGCAACCGCGTGACTTGCCGGGATTGGTTCCAACTGTCATTGAAAGAGGGCCTGACCGTGTTCCGCGACCAGGAATTCAGCGCGGACATGAACTCGCGCGCGGTCCAGCGCATCGACGACGTCGACCAATTGCGCAGGCTGCAGTTTCCCGAGGATGCGAGCCCGCTGGCGCATTCGGTGCAGCCCGACCACTTCATCGAGATCAGCAACTTCTACACCATGACCATCTATGAAAAAGGGTCGGAGCTGATCCGCATGCAGCATACCCTGCTTGGCGAGGAGAAGTACCGCCAGGCCACCGATCTCTATTTCCAGCGCTACGATGGCCACGCAGTCACTATCAACGATTTCGTCCAGTGCATGGCGGATGCCTCAGGGCGTGACATGTCGCAGTTTTTCCGCTGGTACAAGCAGGCCGGCACGCCTAACCTGCAGGCAAGCGGCCGCTACAACCCGGAAGTCAGGGAATATACGCTGACCCTCAAGCAATCGCAGCCGGACACGCCAGGGCAGAGCGGCAAGCAGCCGTTGCTGATCCCGGTTGCGGTGGGGTTGCTCAATGAGGCGGGCGAGGAGACGCATGTCACCCGTGTGCTGGAGATGACGCAAGCCGAGCAAAGTTTCATTTTTGACGACGTACCATCGCGTCCCGTGCCTTCCATCCTGCGCGGTTTTTCCGCGCCGGTGAAATTGTCCACCGACCTCAGCGACGACGACCTGCGCCTGTTGCAGCTCAAGGACACGGACGGTTTCAATAAATGGGAAGCCGGCCAGACCATTGCGTTGCGCACCATTCAGCGGGTCATGGCCGACCGCGAAGCGGATATCGCGCAATTCATCGCCGATTTCGGCGTCCTGCTAGAGCAAGGCTTGAGAGAGGACACAGACAAGGCCTTGTTGGCGCGCGCCTTGTCGCTGCCCTCCATCGCGGTCATCGCCCAGGCGCAGGAGGTGGTCGACCCCGCCGCGATCGACCAGGCGCGCACCGCCATCCTCAATGCCATCAAGCGTGCGCACAAGGATACGCTGGCTGCACTGTACGAGCATAACCGCAGCATGGGAGCGTTCTCCATTTCGCCGGCGGCGATGGGCCGCCGTGCGTTGCGCAACGCCTTGCTGGATTTGCTCACCGTGACCAATGGCACCGGGTGTGCCGCGCGCGGCAAGGCGCATTACGACCAGGCCGACAACATGACAGACCGCGTGGCCGCCTTGTCCAGCCTGGCGGACAGCAACAAGCCGGAACGCGATGAGGTGTTTGCGGATTTCTACGAGTGCTTCAAGGGCTACCAGCTCGTGGTGGACAAATGGTTCTCCCTACAGGCGATTGCCAACCGGGAAAGCATTTTCGAGGACTTTGCCCGGCTGCGCCAGCATCCTGAATTCAATATCCGCAATCCGAACCGCGTCAGGGCGCTCTATTCGGCGTTTGCCGTGAACAACCCGGTGAAGTTCCATGATCCCAGCGGGCAGGGCTACGCCTTGCTCCGGGATGCGATCATCGAGTTGAACGCGATCAACCCGCAGATCGCCGCGCGCCAAGTAACGCCTTTCCGCGAATGGAAACGCTACACGCCGGTGCTGCAAGCACAGATGCAGGATGCCCTGCGCGCCATCATGGACACTCCCAACCTCTCGAATGACGTATTCGAGGTGGTGAGCAAGTGCCTGCAGGCATAGGCATGCCCGTAGCGGCTCTCAAGATTTGATGAGCCGCTACGGGCTGGGCGGCGCACCGTAGGCGAGCCGGTACCAAAAAGCATAACGGTTGCGTCGGCAGCATGTTGTTGGCCATTTTTTAACTTCAATCCAGAACTTCAATCCAGCTTACTGATTTTATGTAGTCTGCCTCGACTGTATTTTGACGATCAATTGTTGTATTTAATGAAACAATTGGTTTCCAAGTGGTTTTCTTAATCGAGAGACGAAGGAGAGGGCAATGGGCAACGATCCGATCTGTACGGAAGATGAAATCAAGGCATTGGTGCATGCGTTCTATGCCGACATCCGCCAGGATGAGCGCCTGGGACCTATATTCAACGGACATATCAACGACTGGGATGCGCACCTGGCCAAGCTGGAGGATTTCTGGTGTGCGATTTTGCTGGGAAGCCGCCGTTTTTCCGGGACGCCCATGCCCAAGCATATTGCCTTGCCGGACCTGAGCGCGGAGCTGTTCGAGCATTGGCTGGCCTTGTTCCACCAGACGCTCGCCGCTCAGCCGAACCGGGCCATGCAGGCGCAGGCGGAGCTCATGGCAGGCAAGATTGCCAACAGTTTGTGGATGGGCTACCAGATGCACCGCCAACCGGGAGAGCTGCCGGCCGGCCTGGCAACGGCCTGACTAAAGGTCAATAAAAGTGTCGCGGGTGTGCAGGGCGCCCATTTCCAGCGCCTCCTGAAACCGCAACCTGGCGCCTGCGATGCCGAACTGCACGATGACGACATCCCGCTCCCTGTGGCTGCGGTTGGGCGTGCCTCCATGCAGCAGGCGCGGGTGTATGGCCAGCACATCGCCTGCCTCGACATCCGGGTGGGCAATAGCGTCTTTATCCAGTGTGTTCTTGTCGATGCTGTCGTCCAGATGGCTGCCAGGAATGACTGCCGTTCCGCCGTTTTCCTGCGACATGCCTTGCAAGGGGATCAGCAGGCGCAGGAAGCTGTCATCCTCCGGGCAGAAAAAAGTATTCTCATTGTCACGGTGCCAACTGATGGCCGGGCCTGTTCCTGCAGGTTTGCGCGTCAGGTTGGCGTAGTGGAATACGACGTCCCCGGCTTGCGCGTCCAGCAGGTTCGCCGTGATCGACCAAAGCGGCTCTTCCGACAGCAATGAAACAAAGCGCCTGTCCAACGTGAGCATATCGCCGATGATGAAGGGCTCATTGATCAGCTTGTTGCCGTCAATGCCGGGATTGCGTTCGGGTTTCGCCAGGGCGAATTCTCCCAGGCTGACACCGTTCTGTTGCGCCAAGGGCTCATTGGCGCGGTATTGCCTGATGATGGAGGCGACGGCATCGCGTGCGCGTTGCAGCCAGGATGGCGAAAGCGCATGCCTGAAAACTTGGAACCCATGCGTGGGATAACGGGCAGTGTTGCCAGGGTGCATGATGAGGGGAGGAAATGCAGCCGCGGGCTGGCCACGGCTGCGTAAGTCGTTACAGTGCGGCTAGTGCGGCGTCGTAATTGGGTTCGTTGGCAATTTCGGATACCAGCTCGCCGTGCAGCACCTTGTTGTTTTCATCGAGCACCACCACGGCGCGCGCAGTCAGGCCCGCCAGGCTGCTGTCGGCGATTTGCACACCGTAATCCTTGGAGAACTTGGCGGTATCGCGGAAGGTGGAGAGGGTGACGACATTTTCCAGGCCTTCGGCACCGCAGAAACGGCTTTGCGCAAACGGCAAATCTGCGGAAATGCATAGCACCACGGTATTGGCCAGGCCGCTGGCCTGCTTGTTGAACGTGCGGACCGAGGTGGCGCAGGTCGGGGTGTCGATGCTTGGGAAGATATTCAATACCTTGCGCTTGCCGGCAAATTCGGCAAGGCCGACCAGGTTGCGTTTCGCATCAGCCAATTGGAAATCGGGAGCGGTTTCGCCTTTTTGCGGCAGGTTGCCGCCGATCTGTACCGGGTTGCCTTTGAGGGTGACGGTTGCCATAAATCAAGTCCTTTTCTATCTGGTTGAGTGGTGTCGGTTATTGACCAGCATCAGTGTTGCTATTGTTGAAGCTTCGTTATTTTAGAGCTCGGCTATCATAACGCTTCGCTCAGGTAACCTATGGTCATGGTCTGGTTGTGCAATACATTGTCCGTGGTGTTGGGCCGCGGACAGAATTCCCCGTAAGAGTAGAAGCCGGTCAGCACGGTCTGGCTGCCCAGCGTTTGCTGTACTGCCTGGATTTCATCCGCGATCTGGTCGGCCATGACCAGTTTGCGCCCGACGCAGCTGACGCACAAGGCCAGGCCGGGCTGGCTGGTATCCAGGTTACCGGTCACCAGCCTCGCAGCGCCGCTTGCGCCTTCCACCAGCCGGTCATGTGTGGTTTGGCAGAGACGCACCGTTTCGCCTTCCTCCACATTGCCTGCGAAGGTAAGGCTGTTTTTTGCGGAGTCGATGGCAAGCAGGGTACGGACTTTTTCCACTTCGCGCTTGCCTTCCTCGATTACTGCGAAGGGGAAGCGCAGGCCCGAACCGGGCAGGGTCTTGGCATTCTGCTCGCCGATGTACATACGATAGAGCGGCAGTGCGGGCTTGCCGTCCATTTCATACACCACGTTTTTTTCCGAGCGCGTGATCTTGCGTGGGGGGCCGTAAGGTTTCCATCCACCCAATGCTCCGCTGGCGGTGATGAGCTTGTCGCCGTAGAGGCCGATGGCGATGACCAGGCCTTCTTCAACGCTGTCGTTGAGCAATTGCAGGGTCTTGGAAAACTCGGCATTGTCGCCCGCCATGCCGCCGACGATCGGGATGTCGCCCAGTACGCTCTGAAAGCCCTGCAGCAATTCCGAGCCGTTGATGTGCAGGCCATCGGAAAAAACGAGGACGGTGCGCAGGCTGTCCGATTTGAGCTGCTTGGCGAGGTTGATGGCCGTCTCGGCCGATGTCTGCATGTTGTTGGCGCGGGCGTAGGTGACGCGCTGCATGGTCTTGTCCCAGGCGATGGCCGTGATCTGCAGGCTGTCGTCGCTGACGCCATGCGGGCCGATTTCACCGGATGTGGTGCAGCCGACGATCTGGGCGGCAGGGTAGCGCTCCTTGAGCTGGGCCGGCAGCTTGCCATCGCTGAAGCGCCTGACCGAGCCGAATACCAATACGAGATTGGCATTGGGTAATGGTGAAGACGATGGCAAATCCTTGATGCTCATCTTCGTCGTGAGGGCTTCCTGTCTGACTAGCATGATCTCCGTTCCCTATACGGCCGCTTATGGTTTGGTGCGGCGCTTCTGGTTATTGTTGTTTTGTGCGACTATGCAGATGACGTTTCAAGTCATCGTGCCTGATAGGCAGGTTATTTAACCTTTTTGTTCGCGGATTGACAACCTGCTTTTTATGGCACCGGTATTGCACGGCGTCGAAGTCTGTAGATAGAATGGTGCGAAAACCGGGCGCTTTCTCATGAACGCCGAATAAGGGCAGCCAACAAAATTCAATGCAGTAATCCTGGCTAGGCGTCTTGTCGAAAGCGTTACAAGACAGGGCGGCCCCAGGAGAGTTTTGCTAGCCGCTCTAAGCCTGCTGCTCAACGCAGCCTGTCAATACAGGGGATAAAGGGTGGGGGAAACTGATCTATCTGGTGTGAAGGTGATGGTCATTGATGACAGTCATACCATACGCAGGAGCGCCGAGATTTTCCTGCGGCAATCGGGGTGCGAAGTGTTTCTGGCCGAGGACGGCTTCGATGCTTTGTCCAAGATCGCCAATCATCTGCCGGACGTGATTTTCGTCGACATCATGATGCCGCGTCTCGACGGCTACCAGACCTGCTCCCTGATCAAGCGCAACGCGCGCTTCAAATCCATTCCCGTGATCATGCTGTCAAGCAAGGACGGCCTGTTCGACCGCGCACGCGGCCGCATGGCCGGTTCCGATCAATACCTGACCAAGCCCTTTACCCAGAATGCCTTGCTGGATGCCGTACGCCAGTACAGGCACAGTCCGGGCGAGCTGACCATGGAACAAGAATAAATGCGACGGGACAAGAATAAATGACGATCAAGAAAATCCTTGTAGTGGACGACTCAGCGACCGACCGCCTGTATTTGAGCGAGCTTCTGCAAAAAGCCGGCTTTGAGGTGAGTACGGCAGAAGACGGCCAGGACTGCCTGGACAAGGTGAGCGCAGTCATGCCGGACCTGGTGCTCATGGACGTGGTCATGCCGCGCCTCAACGGTTTCCAGGCGACGCGGTCTTTATCCAAGAATCCCGCCACCGCGCATATCCCCGTCATCGTCTGCACCGGCAAGGAGCAGGCCACCGACCGCATGTGGGCCTTGCGGCAGGGCGCCAAGGACTGTGTCATCAAGCCTGTGGACGCGGACGAGCTTCTATCCAAGATCGCGGAGATCGATTGAGGTGGCTAAATCCAGGCTCAATCTGCAGGCTTATCAGCAAAGCATCCTGGAACGCCTCCAACATGTGACCGCCGACACAGGAACGGACAGTTCCAGGCTGGGCATCCATGCCGGGGGGCAGCGCTACCTTGTTGCCTTGCGGGATATCAGCGAAGTGTTGCCGGTGCCGGAAATCCAGCCCGTGCCTCTGGTGCAGCCCTGGTTCCTCGGCATGTCCAATATTCGCGGCAACCTCTATGCCGTCACCGATTTGGCCAGGTTCCTCGGGATCAGTCATCAGCCATCTGTCATCACGGCCGAGAGCAGGTTGCTGCTGGTGCATGACGATTTCGACATCAATGCCGGCTTTCTCATCGACAGCCTGGCAGGATTGCGCAGCCTCGAGGATTTCAAGCCGCTTAACATGGTGGCGGATGTGCCATTCCATGTGGCGGCGCGCTACGAAGACGATCAGCATCATCAATGGGAGGTGCTGGACATAGCCCTCATTCTCGAAAAAAAAGAATTTCTGCAGGTAGCCGCCTGACGGAAAAGGGGAGATATTTATGGCAGCGAGTTTTGCAATATTCAAGAACCTGTTCGGCAGGAATAAAGCCGAGGACCAAGCCCTGCCGCAGGTAGGGAAGACCAGCAAGGCAACGCTGGGCGCCTTGCTGTTGGCGCTGGTGCTTGCCTTGCTCGGTTTGCTGTTCAATCAGTTGCAGGTGGCCCGCAACAACCACTTCGCCGACATTGCCACCAGCCTGAAGGTGGCGGCACAGCAAGTGGCGCGGGATGCCGCCTTGAGCGCGGGAGGGGACGCTACCGCCAGCGACCGTCTGCGCACCACGCTGGACCAGGCTTTTGCCCGCTTGGCGGATTTGCGCGAATTGCAGGGGGCTGCCTTGCTGCAAAGCAATGACGTGGCCGAGAGCTTCACGCAGCTGGAGCAGGTTTGGAACGACCTGCGCGAGCAGGCCTTGTCTCCAAGGGAGCTGGCCCAGCTGGCCACGCAAAGCGACCTCGCCGTGCAGGCTACGCACCAAACCTGGCAAGCCTATCTCGATCAAGGCAAGGCTGGCTGGTGGCTGGCCTTGTCGATTGTTGCCGGCCTGCTGGCCCTGGCTTTGCTTGTGCGCATCGGTTACCAGCAGGTTGCAGGCGCGCGCGGCCGGTTTGAGGAAATCGAGCAGACCAACCTCAATAACCAGGAGGCCATCCTCAACTTGCTGGATGAAATGGGCGACCTGGCAGACGGCGACCTGACGGTGAAGGCCGAAGTGGCGGAAAACATCACGGGCGCGATTGCCGACTCCATCAACTACACCATAGATAGCCTGCGCGACCTGGTGACCGAGATCAACCGCGCGACCGAGCAAGTGAACCAGGCGACCGCCCAGGCGCAGGAAACCTCCACCGCGCTCCTGAACGCGGCCGAGCTGCAGTCGCAGCAGATCACGGAAACCGGGGAGGCGGTCAACCACATGACCCAGTCCATCATGCAGGTTTCAAGCAATGCGGAAGAGGCCTCCGACGTGGCCCGGCGTTCGCTTGATGCGACCAACCAGGGCACGAGGGCTGTGCAGAACACGATCACGGGCATGAACGAAATCCGTACCCAGATCCAGGAAACCTCCAAGCGTATCAAGCGCCTGGGCGAGAGCTCGCAGGAAATTAGCGAGATCGTCGACCTCATTTCCGACATTACCGAGCAAACCAATATCCTGGCCCTGAATGCCGCCATACAGGCGGCCTCAGCTGGCGAGGCTGGCCGCGGTTTCACCGTGGTGGCGGAAGAAGTGCAGCGCCTTGCCGAGCGCTCCTCGGAGGCGACCAAGCAGATCAGCGCGATCGTGAAGACGATCCAGACCGATACCAACGGCGCAGTGGCAGCGATGGAGAAAAGCACGGAGGGTGTGGTGGAAGGCGCCCGTCTGTCCGATGCCGCGGGCAAGGCCCTGGGCGAGATCGAGAATGTGACCAATAATCTCGCGCGCCTGATTGAGGAAATCTCCAACGCAACCGAGGCGCAAACCAAGGCGGCTGCTACCGTAAGCTTGAATATGCAGCAGATTCAAAGTATTACGTCCCAAACTTCGGAAGGCACGAGAAAAACGGCCAATTCCATCGGCCAGCTCACCAGCCTGGCGGAGGAGTTGCGGGCCTCGGTGGCTGGCTTCAAGCTCAACTAGGACATATTGGTGGAAGATTTCGATATCGGCCCGCTGAGCTGGGTCAAGGGTGAAATAGACCAGGCCCTGGAGCAGGTATTGGCGCAACTGGCCGCGCTCGGGGCCAACCCCGCCGATCTGTCGCCGCTGCGTTTTGCCAAGACCCATCTCTACCAAGTCAACGGCGCTTTCGACATGGTGGGCCTGGAAGGGTGCAAGCGCTATTGCAACGAAATCGAAACCATCGTTTCCAAGCTGGACAAGTCGGAACTCGGCCTGGAGCCTGAGTATCTGGACACCCTGCGCTACGCCATCCTGCATTTGCAGCAATACCTGCAGGAACTCATGAACGGCGAGCAGGACCAGCCCTTGCGTTTGACCCCGCCCTTGCAAAAACTGGCGGCCCTGCATGGCGAAGCCCTGGAGGATTCGGAGCTGTTCTTCCCGGATACCAGCCAGCGCCTTCCCAAGGACATCCCTATCGAAGCGCTTGACCCGCAAGACTTGGTGGCTGCCATCAAGGAGCAGCGTGCCCAGTTCCAGAAATCCTTGCTGTCCTGGCTGAAAGGCGATGCCGAGGCGCTACAGGACATGAGCGCCGCGCTGGAGCGCGTGCAGCTTGTGCAATCGCAGGCCGCGCAGAAAACCTTGTGGTGGGTGGCGACTGCATTTACCGAGACCCTGGCCGAGGAAACCCATCGCCAGGATGCCGGCGTCAAGCGGCTGTGCCGCCGCCTTGACCAGGAATTGCGCTCTGCCGGCGAGGGCGTGAACCGCCCGGCCAGCCTCTTGTTGCGCGACTTATTGTATTTCATCGCCGTCAGCAAGCTCGCTACCGAACGTATTGCCCAGGTGAAGGCGCTGTTCGAGCTGGACGGGTTGATCCCCGCCGAGGCGACGTTCGTCCCTGATGTCGAAGAGCAGCAATATATCAAGCAATGCCAGGTAGCCCTGGATGCGCTCAAGGAATTGTGGGCGCGCGCAAATGAAGGCGAAACCGTCTTCAATGAGTTCATGACCCGCTTTGCGGGCATCCTCAACACCTACCCGGCGTTATCGAATGAGCCAGTGAAGAAGCTGTTCGCTGCAGTACATGACCAGGTGTTGGCTTTGCAGCAAGGCCATCATCCCCAGCAAGACATTGCCCTGGTCGAAGTTGCTTCTGCCTTGACCTTGTTGTCGGATGCCTTGCAGCATTACGGCCGGCAAGGCGAGCAGGCTGAGCTTGAAATGGAAAAGCAGCAGCAGCGCTTGCAGACCCTATTGCATGGCGAACTGCCCACCTTGGCGCCCGCACCTGCGGTGCAGCAGGCGGCGCAGCATGCATTGGCGCGCGAGACGGCAGCGGCATTGCAAGAGGTGGAGCAACTGCTGGATGCCTATTTCCGCCAGCCGGGCGATGTCGTCCCGTTGACGCAGGCAAGCACGCCGTTGCAGCAAGTCTCCAATGCTCTGGACATACTGGAAATGCCCGAAGTGAAGGCTTTGGCACAGGCCGCCCAAGAGGTGATCGCCGGGTTGCAGCAGGGGAGGATAGCTACAGGGCAGGAAGTGTTTGAATCGCTGGCCGACAGCCTGAGCCTGGTCGGGATGACTGTCGAGCAATATCCCCATGCCGTGAGCGGGGCGTTTGCGCTCGAGGATGCACTGGCAAGATTGAAGGCGGTGCAGAATGCGGAACCGGGGACGCAGCCTGCCGAGGTGGTGGAAATCCCAGAGGCCTATAGTGCAACGCCTGAATTGCCTGACGACGAACTGCTGGATGTCTACCTGACCGAGGCCGAGGAAGTTCTGGCAAGTGTCGCGCAGCATTTGCAGGCATTGCGCGTCAATGCGACCAATCACCAGTCCTTGGTCGAGGTGCGCAGGGGCTTCCATACCCTGAAGGGCAGCGGCCGGACAGTCGGCTTGGCCGATCTCGGCAATGTGGCTGCCATCGTCGAGACCTTGCTCAACCGCGTGATCGAACGCAAGCTCACGCCAACCAGCGCAATGATTGCCTTTATTGAGGATGCGACGGCTGCTTTCGCCGGCTGGATCGCGTCATTGCGCGACAAGGCGCATCAGGCGGTCGAGGCCGCGCTTTGGCGAGCGCGTGCGGACGAGCTGGAATCCAGTCTGTCTGGATTGGCGGCCAAGGAGCAACCGGAGGAAGTGCTGATCGGCGGCACACGCAAGATCAGCCGCGCCTTGTTCGAAGTGTTCCTGCAAGAGGCAGGACAGCACCTGGAACAATTGCAGGACTGGCTGCAGGTCGTGCTGCATCGCAGCGAACCTGTGCTCACGCCGGACAAGGAAACCTGCAGGGCCGCCCACACCCTGGCCAGCAATGCCGGCTCCACCGGGTTCAATGCATTGTCGGACTTGGCACGCGCATTGGAGCATTGGCTGGACGTGCACCAGGGCAACTGGACGGAGCAAACCGCTGCTTTATTGCAGAATGCGGTCAACACCCTGGAGAAGATGCTGGGCAAGGCCCGCGAGCGCAAACAGTCGCGCTCGGCCACGGCCTTGTTGCGTGCGCTCAAGAAAGCGGCGGCGGATGCGGCGATACCGGTGATTGATGCTTCGACCGGTAGTAATGTGGTGCCGTTTAGTCTTGCCCAGACACCGCGCCTGGCCAAGACCGAGGATGCCGTGGCCAGCCTGCTGGAAGCCGAGGCCAAGGTGAGCGGCCTGATGGAGCAGCACCAGGAGCAGGGGCCAGTGCCCGAAACCAAGGAGGCCGCTCCTGCTGAATCCGTGTCCAACCAAGGCGTCTCGGAAGCTCCAGCTGCCGACCTTCCTGCCTCGCAGCAGGCGGTGGACCAGGAGCTATTTGCCTTGTTCGTCGAGGAGGCCAGCGATCTTATGCCCATGATCGGCAGCGAGCTGCGTGCCTGGCATGCGGCTCCGTATGAAGCCGAGCATCCGGACATGCTGCAACGCGCGTTGCATACGCTCAAGGGCAGCGCGCGCATGGCAGGGCAAGGCAGCCTGGGCGACGCAGTGCATGGCATGGAGGACTTGGTCATGCGCGCCTTGAAGCAGGTGCCGCAAGCCGAGGATTTTGCCGAGATGTTTGCCGGGCTGGACCATGTTGGCGCCTTGCTGGAGGAAGTCCTGGGCGGGCAGACCACGCTGGTCACTGGCCGCCAGTCAGCCATCCAGCGCGCTGGGCGTGAACGCCGCGTTCAATATCTGCGGCTGCGTGCCGAGGCACTGGACCGGCTGATCAACGAGGCGGGCGAAGTCAGTATCGCGCGCTCGCGCCTGGAGCGCGAAATGCAGGCGTTCAAGCAGTCCTCGCTCGACCTGACCGAAAGCGTGCAGCGTCTTCGCAGCTACCTGCGCGAGCTGGAAATCGAGGCGGAGAGCCAGTTGCAGTCGCGCATGACATTGCTGCAGGAATCGAATGAAACATTCGACCCGCTGGAATTCGACCGCTTTACGCGCCTGCAGGAACTGACGCGCATGATGGCGGAAAGCGTCAACGACGTTTCCACCATCCAGCAGGGCCTGTTGCGCAATCTCGATGAGACCGAGGCTGCGTTGCAGCAGCAGGGACGCATGAGCCGCGACCTGCAATATGGCCTCATGAACGTGCGCCGGGTGCCGTTCTCGCTGGTGACGGAGCGGTTGCACCGCATCGTGCGCCAGACGGCTCGCGAGCTCGATAAGCGGGCCGAGCTTACGCTCGACGGCGCTGACACCGAGATTGACCGCAGCGTGCTGGACCGCATGGGCGCGGCGGTGGAGCATATCCTGCGCAATGCGGTGGCGCACGGTATAGAGTCGCCTGACGTGCGCCGCAAGCATGGCAAGCCCGCAGCGGGCACTATCACGCTCAAGGTGCGCCAGGAAAATGATGAAATCATGCTCACGGTCAGCGATGACGGCGCCGGCGTCGACCTGGGGCAGGTACGGGAAAGGGCCTTGGCGCAGCACCTGCTGCAGCCCGACCAGGAAGTGAGCGACCAGGCTTTGCTGGCATTGATCTTCGAGCCGGGCTTCACGACGGCGCGCACCGTGTCGCAGATATCGGGCCGGGGAGTGGGGTTGGATGCCGTGCGCAGTGACATCACGGCATTGGGCGGGCGTATCGATGTCAACAGCACCCAGGGCACGGGAACCATCTTCAGTATCTTCCTGCCCGTGACCCTTTCCGTGTCGCAGGCGGTATTGGTCAGGTATGGCAATCGTCTGTTCGCATTGCCGGCGGTGATGGTGGAGCAGGTGGTGAAGTTGAAGCCGGATGTACTGACGGCGGCGTACGCGGATGGCAAGTTGAGCTGGGCCGGCCACGATTATCCGGTCTATTTCCTCGGCAGGTTGTGCGGCGATGCCCAGGCAACGGCGGAAAGCCAGCGCTATACGCCGGTCATGCTGCTGCGTAGCGGTCAATACCGCGTGGCCCTGCATGTGGACGATATTGTCGGCAACCAGGAAGTGGTGATGAAGCAGATCGGCCCGCAACTCGCGCGCGTGCCCGGCTTGATTGGGGCCACCGTGCTGGGCGATGGCGGTATCGTGCTGATCATTAACCCATTGCAGCTTGCCAACCGTGAGGCCTTGTCGGCAGGCAGCCTCAACATCGCCGTGACAGTGGATACCCCGCCGGCGTCAAGCAAGCCGGTGGCATTGCTGGTGGACGACTCCCTCACCATGCGCAAGGTGCTGGGGCGCTTTCTCGAACGCGAGGGGTACGAGGTCGTCACGGCCAAGGATGGCATGGAAGCCATCCAGGCCATGCAGCAGTCCTTGCCGGCCGTGATCCTTACCGACATCGAGATGCCGCGCATGGATGGTTTCGAGCTTGCCCGCAATGTGCGCGACGATGAGCGCACGCACCATATCCCGCTGGTGATCGTGAGCTCGCGCACGGCGGAAAAACACCAGACCCTGGCAAAAAGCCTGGGCGTGGACGCTTTCTTCGGCAAGCCGGTACAGGAAGACGAACTGGCTGCCACGCTGCGCCGGTTGCTGGCCTGATATTGGTCCGGCCGGGAGGCCGGTATGCAATCTCCTCATAGCAAGGGCGCCTGAATCAGGTAAAATTAGGGCAGTATGTCGAATCCCTCATTCATCCATTTGCGTTGCCATAGCGAGTATTCCGTGGTCGATGGCACCGTGCGCATTGGCGATTACGTCAAGCAGGCGGTGGCTGACCAGATGCCCGCATTGGCCTTGACCGACCTCAGCAGCCTGTTCGGCGCGGTCAAATTCTATAAATCCGCCCGCGGCAAAGGCGTCAAGCCGCTGATCGGCGCCGATATCTGGCTGGAGAATGAATCCAAGCGCGACCAGCCCCACCGAGCGCTGTTGCTGTGCCAGACGCATGCGGGCTACCTGCGCCTGTGCGAGCTGCTAAGCCGCGCCTTTCTGCAAAACCAGTATCGCGGCCGCGCCGAGGTCAAGCGCGAATGGCTGCACGAAAGCGGCACCGAGGGCCTGATCCTGTTGTCCGGCGCCATGGGCGGCGACTTAGGGCAGGCCTTGCTGCAAGGCAATTTCACCCAGGCCCAGGCGCTTGCCGAGCAATGGGCGGCGCTGTTCCCGCAGCGGTTCTATATCGAGCTGCAGCGGGCAGGCCATGCCCAGCAGGAAGCCTATATCGCCAGCGCGCTCGCGATCGCCAGCGAATTAGAGCTACCCGTGGTGGCGACCCACCCCGTGCAGTTCATGACGCCTGACGACTTCAAGGCGCACGAGGCGCGCGTCTGCATTGCCGAAGGCTATGTGCTTGCGGATAACCGCCGCCCCAAGTTGTTCACCCCGGAGCAGTATTTCAAGTCCCAGGCGCAGATGGCGGAATTGTTCGCCGACATCCCCGAGGCGCTTGCCAATAGCGTCGAGATCGCCAAGCGTTGCAACCTGACCCTGACGCTGGGCAAGAATTACCTGCCGCAGTTCCCGACGCCCAATGGCGTGAGCCTGGATGAATACCTGGTTGCCCAGGCCAAGGCCGGCCTGGAGGAGCGGCTCAAGGTGCTGTATCCCGATGAGGCCAGGCGTGAAGCAAAGCGCCCGGAATATGAGGCGCGCCTGGAGTTCGAGACCAATATCATTATCCAGATGGGGTTCCCGGGCTACTTCCTCATCGTGGCGGACTTCATCAACTGGGCCAAGAACAACGGCGTGCCGGTCGGCCCCGGGCGGGGTTCTGGTGCCGGTTCCTTGGTGGCCTACAGTCTGGGGATTACCGATCTCGACCCGATGCGCTACGCATTGCTGTTCGAGCGCTTCCTCAACCCGGAGCGGGTTTCCATGCCCGACTTCGACATCGACTTCTGCCAGGAAGGCCGTGACCGCGTCATCGATTACGTGAAGCGCAAGTACGGCCTGGATTCGGTCTCCCAGATCGCCACCTTCGGTACCATGGCCGCCAAGGCCGTGATCCGCGACGTGGGCCGCGTGCTGGACCTGCCGTTCAACTTCGTCGACAGCGTCGCCAAGCTGATCCCGAACGAGCTAGGCATTAGCCTCAGCGATGCCCTGGAGAAAGAACCGCAACTCAAAGAGCGCCGCGAGCAGGAGGAAGAAGTCGGCGAGCTGCTCGAGCTCGCGCTGAGGCTGGAAGGCCTGACCCGCAATATCGGCATGCACGCGGGCGGCGTGTTGATTTCCCCGGGCAAGATTTCCGATTTCTCCCCGATCTATTGCCAGGCGGGCGGCGAGAGCGTGGTCAGCCAGTACGACAAGGACGATGTTGAAGCTGTTGGGCTGGTCAAGTTCGACTTCCTGGGCCTACGCACGCTCACCATCCTGGACATGGCGCTGGAAAGCGCCAACCTGCAGCGTGCGGAAAAGGGCCAGGAACCCCTGAATTTTGAAACCCTGCCCATAGACGACAAGCCCAGCTACCAACTGCTCAAGGCTGCCAATACCACGGCCGTGTTCCAGCTGGAATCGCGTGGCATGAAGGATATGCTGAAGCAGGCCAAGCCTGACGTCTTCGAGGACATCATCGCGCTGGTGGCGCTCTACCGTCCGGGTCCGATGGACTTGATCCCGGACTTCTGCCGCCGTAAGCACGGCTTGCAGCGCGTGGAATACCCGCACCCGGCGACCGAGCCTATCCTGAAAGAAACCTACGGCATCATGGTCTACCAGGAGCAGGTGATGCAGATCGCCCAAGTGGTGGCGGGCTACAGCCTCGGCGGCGCCGACCTGCTGCGCCGCGCCATGGGCAAGAAAAAGCCCGAGGAGATGGCGCAGCAGCGCAGCATCTTCATCGAGGGTGCGGTCAAGAACGGCACGCCTGAAAAGCAGGCCGGCGAGCTGTTCGACTTGATGGAGAAGTTCGCTAGCTACGGCTTCAACAAGTCGCACGCTGCGGCCTATGCCCTGGTTGCCTACCATACGGCCTACCTCAAGGCGCATTATCCAGCGGCTTTCCTGGCTGCCACTATGTCGGCGGACATGAACAATACGGACAACGTCCACTTATTCTATGATGATTGCCTCGTCAACGGGCTGGAAGTGCTGCCTCCGGACATCAATGCCAGCGAATACCGCTTCAAGCCGATCAATGCCAAGCAGATCATTTATGGCCTGGGTGCGATCAAGGGCACGGGCTGGGCAGCGATCGAGCTGATTCTCGCCGCCCGCAAAGAAGGCGGCGACTTCAAGGACCTGTTCGATTTCTGTAGCCGCCTGGACTTACGCAAGGTTAACCGCCGCGTGATCGAGTCGCTGATCCGCGCCGGGGCGTTCGACAAGCTCGAGTCTAACCGTGCGGCGTTGCTGGCTGGCGTCAGCCTGGCGATCAGCGCCGCAGAGCAGAGCGGGGCGGCCAGCGGGCAGGACAGCCTGTTCGGTTCGGTGATCGACAGCGCCGTGCATGTGCTGCCTGAAACGCCGCCATGGTCGGAAAAGCAACGGCTGCAAGAGGAAAAGGCCGCACTGGGCTTTTATTTCAGCGGCCATCCTTATGCGGATTACCAGAAGGAAGTCGCGACCTTCGTGCGCAACAACCTCGCCAACCTCAAGCCCAGCGACCAGCCGCAGCTGCTGGCCGGGATCGTGATGGGCGTGCGCGTGCGCATGACCGGGCGCGGCAAGATGGCGATCGTCACGCTGGACGACATGGCGGGGCGCGTGGACATTGTCGTGAGCGGGGAGCTGCTCAACGAGAATACGGCCTTGATCAAGGAAGACCAGTTGCTGGTGGTGGAAGGACGCGTCAGCCATGACGACTTCTCGGGCGGCTTGCGCGTCAATGCGCGTCGCCTGACCGATATCGCCGGCGCGCGCAATGCCTACGCCAACCTGCTCAAGCTGAGCTGCAATGGTCAGTCCGACGCGGACAAGCTAAAGACATTGCTCGCTCCTTATTGCAAGGCCGGCACTCCCGAAGCCGGGCGCGGCTGCGCCGTGAAGGTGGCCTACCATAACAAGGATGCGCAAGTGGAGCTCATGCTCGGCGATAACTGGCGTGTGGAGCTGCAGGATGAATTATTGTATGGGCTGAAGGGTTGGCTCAGCGATGAAAACGTGAAAATACTTTATAATTGACGCCCTATGAACGCCAAAACCAATAACGTGAAAACCAGCTTCCTCGAGTTCGAGCAGCCGATTGCCGAGCTGGAAGCCAAGATCGAAGAGCTGCGCTATGTGCAGGATGATTCCGCACTGGATATCTCGGAAGAGATCGAGCGCCTGCAACAAAAGAACAAGACCCTGACCAAGGATATCTATGCCAAGCTCACCGCCTGGCAGATTTCCCAAGTGGCGCGCCATCCGCAGCGGCCTTACACCCTGGATTACATCCGCGGGATCTTTTCCGATTTTGAAGAACTGCATGGCGACCGCGCCTTTGCCGATGATCCCGCCATTGTCGGCGGTATCGCCCGTTTCGATGGACAGCCTGTGATGGTGATCGGCCACCAGAAGGGCCGCGACGTGAAGGAGCGCCAGTACCGCAATTTCGGCATGCCGCGTCCCGAGGGCTATCGCAAGGCCTTGCGTCTTTATCGCCTTGCCGAGAAGTTCAGGCTGCCGATTATCACCCTGATCGATACGCCGGGCGCTTATCCCGGCATCGGGGCCGAGGAACGTGGCCAGTCCGAGGCGATCGCGCGCAACCTCTACGTGATGGCGGAGCTCACTGTGCCGATCATCGGGGTGATCATCGGCGAAGGCGGTTCCGGAGGCGCATTGGCGCTGGGCGTAGTCGACCACCTGATGATGCTGCAGTATTCCACTTATTCTGTCATTTCGCCTGAAGGCTGCGCCTCCATCCTGTGGAAGAGCGCCGACAAGGCATCGGAAGCCGCAGAGACGCTAGGCATTACCGCAGCGCGCCTCAAGACGCTGGGCCTGGTTGACCGTATCGTGCCCGAACCCATGGGCGGCGCGCACCGTGCGCCGGAAGACATGATGCAGAACCTGCGCCGCGCCCTGGCCGACGAGCTGGCCCATTTGCAGGTCAAGTCGATAGACAACTTGCTGGAAGCGCGCCATGAACGCCTCATGAGCTATGGCAAGTTCAAGGAAGTCCCTGTCAAGTAAGCCCTTATCCGGGAATGAGGGAAATCCTCCCCATTCCCGCGAGCCTGCCGCCCCGTCCAGCCTGTTCCCTGAGCTGGCACGCCGGGTAAATAATTTTCTCTCCGTACATACCAAGCCTGGACAGCGTTTGCTGGCCGCATTCAGCGGCGGGCTGGATTCGCGCGTGCTGTTGGAATTGCTTGCGCAAGCCAGGCCGCATCACGGCTTTGTGCTGGAAGCCATGTACGTGCATCATGGCCTGAGCCCGAACGCGGACCGCTGGGCTGAGTTCTGCGTCGAAGAATGTCACAGGCTGGAAGTGCCGTTCCATCAGGTGAAGGTGCATGTCGAAAAGCAGTCGGGCCTAGGCATGGAGGCAAGCGCCAGGCGGGCGCGGTATGCTGCCTTGCTCGCCCATCGCGCCGATTATGTGCTGTTGGCGCATCATCAGGATGACCAGGCCGAAACCTTGCTGTTGCAGCTGCTGCGCGGGGCCGGTGCCAAAGGCTTGGCAGCGATGGCGATGCATGATCCGTCCCGCAGGCTGTTGCGTCCCCTGATCGACGTTTCCCGTGGCGAGATCGAGGCATATGCCCGCCATACCGGCCTGCAATGGATGGACGACGAAAGCAACCTGGATACACGCTATGACAGGAATTTCCTGCGTCATGCAGTTTTTCCGCTTTTAGAGCAGCGTTATCCCGCTGCGAAAAATACATTGGCTCGTTCGGCCGTACATATAGCCGAAGCGACGGATTTGCTGGATGAGCTTGCGGTATTGGATGCTGCGTCCCTTATCGTGGACGGCAAGGTCAATGTCGAGAGTCTGAGCATGCTCTCCGACCAGCGCGCGCGCAACCTCCTGCGCTGGTGGCTGGCTTCCCATGGCTTGCCGATGCCGGGATTGCCGCGTTTGCAGGAGATGTTGCAGCAGCTGAAACATGCCGCGGACAACGCTGCCATCAAGGTCCAGGTGCATGAAGCGACTTACCTGCGGCGTTACCACGGCTGGGCCAGCCTGAGCGCGGAGCCATCTATTCCAGAGTTGGACGGCTTGCAGTGGCAAGGCGAGAGTAGCCTGTGTTTGCCTGCGAACGGGCGACTGCTGGCCCGGCATGATGTTGCGGACGGCCTAGCCATGTCACGGTTGCACGGACGCAAGCTGGACATACGCTATCGCAGCGGCGGGGAGCGTTTCAAGCCCGATGCCAGGCGGCCGACCCGTACGCTCAAGCAGCTCTATCAGGAAGCCAATATCGCGCCATGGCTGCGTGAGCGGTTGCCGTTGGTTTATGTTGATGGCGAGTTGGTGCTGGTGCCGGGTATTGGGGCGGCGGCAGCCTGGCAGGCCAAGCCAGGAGAGCCGGGCTTGATGCTGGATTGGCAGCCGTTGCAGCCAGGCCCGTTATATTGACGTATGAAACGCAGCCGGGGCTGTGCTAGGCTGGCTTGCCGCGCTTGAGCAGCGGCTCCAGCTGCTTCCAGACATTTTCCAGGATAGCCTCCTGGGCATTGGCTTTGGGGTGCAACCCATCCTGCTGGGTGAGCTCGACCTTGCCGGCGACGCCCTCCAGCAGGAACTCGACCAGGGGCAGCTTGAATTCTTTTGCCAGCGCTGCATAGCTGGCAGTGAACTCTCGCGTATATTTAGGGCCATAGTTCGGTGGAATCATCATGCCTACCAGCAGCACTTGCGCCTTGGCTTCCTGGCCGGACTTGACCATGCTGGCGAGATTGTTGCGCATATCGGCGACAGGCAGGCCGCGCAGGCCGTCATTGGCACCCAACTCCAGGATGACGATACCGGGCTTGTGCTGAGCGAGAGTTGCCGCAATTCGGCTGACCCCACCGCTGGTGGTTTCGCCGCTGATGCTGGCGTTGACGACCTTGTAGCCGGGATATTGCTGCTTGAGGCGGTTTTCCAGCAAGGCTACCCAGCCTTGCTCACGCGGGATGCCGTAGGCTGCGGAAAGGCTGTCGCCATAGACCAGGATGGTAGCGGCATGCGCGGTGCTGGCCAACATCGCGCATGCAAGGCTGAATAACAATATGAAACGGAACATCATTGATGCAAACACCTTTGGCAGTTGAAGCGGTTAATCTCGATAAATATATAGAAAACGGGGCCGGCAGGCTCGATATTTTGCAGTCGCTCTCGCTCCAGGTGGCCGCCGGGGAGAAAGTCGCCATTATCGGCAGCTCGGGTTCGGGCAAGTCTACGTTGCTGAGCCTGCTTGCAGGCTTGGACAGTCCCAGCAACGGAAAAGTGCTGGTCAATGGCACCGAGATCAGCCACCTAGACGAAGATGGACGGGCTGCCATACGCGGCAAGAGCATGGGGTTCGTATTCCAGTCATTCCAGTTGCTGCCATCGCTTACGGCTTTGGAAAACGTCATGCTGCCCTTGCAGCTGGCCGGCCGCAAGGATGCCAGGGAAAAGTCAGCCGCCGCGCTCGAACGCGTCGGGCTTGGGCACCGTCTTTCACATTATCCACGCCAGATGTCCGGCGGCGAGCAGCAGCGCGTTGCAATCGCGCGCGCCTTTGCCCCGCAACCCGCCATCCTGTTTGCAGACGAGCCGACGGGAAACCTGGATGAGCATACCGGCGAACGCATCGTCGAGTTGCTGTTCGGCCTGAATGCCGAATCCGGCACTACCTTGATCCTCGTGACGCATGACATGCAACTGGCATCGCGCTGCCAGCGCAGGCTGCGCCTGCATGACGGCCAATTGCACGAAGAGGGTGCTGCATGATGGCCTTCCTGATTGCCTGGCGCCAGTTGCGCAGCCAGTGGGCGGCTGGAGAGGTGCGTGTGTTAGTCTTCGCCCTCGTATTGGCCGTGGCTGCCACGACCTCGGTCGGCTTCTTTACCGACCGCATTGAGTCCGCCCTGGTGAGGCAGGGCGGCATGCTGCTGGGCGGCGACATATTGGTGGCAGCGGACCATGCCATTCCGGACAGCTATCTCGATGAAGCCAGGCAGCGCGGCTTGCAATCGACGCATGCCGCGGAGTTTCCCAGCATGGTGCTGCATGGCGATGACAGCCAGTTAGCCGAGATCAAGGCGGTGGGGGAGGGCTTCCCCTTGCGCGGCGAATTGACGGTGTTGCAGCAGCGGGTTGAGCCAGCCTTGATGTTGACGGGCGGACAAGCCGCAACCGGCATACCTGCGCCGGGTACGGTCTGGATAGAGCCGCGCCTGGCCTCCAAGCTGGGCGTGAACGTGGGCGACAGCCTGGAAGTGGGCGAGCGCAATATGCAGGTGTCCGCCATCCTGCAACGCGAGCCGTCACGTGGCGGGGACATGTTCAGCATCGCGCCCCGCGTGATGATGAATGCGACAGACCTGGCTTCGACCGGGTTGATCCAGTTCGGCAGCCGGGTCAAGTACCAGGTATTGCTGGCCGGCGAGGCGGCCGGGGTAAATGATTTCGCTGCCTGGCTCAAGCCCAGGCTGGAGCGGGGAGAGCAGTTGCAGAAGGTCACCGATGCCCGCCCCGAGATGCGCAACGCCCTGGAAAAGGCGCAACAGTTCCTCGGCCTGTCCGCCATGGTGAGCGTAATCCTGGCCATGGTGGCGATGTTTCTTGCCAGCCAGCCCTATGTGCAGAAAAGCCTGGACAGCTATGCCCTCATGCGTTGTTTCGGCGCTTCGCGGCGTTTCATTTTTCGTATCCTCATGAGCCAGACCTTGCTGATCGCCGCTTTCGGCAGCGGCTTGGGTGTGTTGTTCGGCTTTGCCGCGCAAGCCGGCCTCGCAGTGCTGGCGGACAGGTTGTTGCTGGAAACGCTGCCTGCGCCTGGCGTCATGCCCGCTGTTTCCGGCCTCACGGCGGGCTTTGCCACCATGCTGGCCGTGGTCTGGCCGCATCTTGCCCGTTTGCGCGACGTGCCTGCCTTGCGCATCCTGCGGCGCGATCTGGGCGATCAATATCAGGCGCATTGGCTGCATTTCGTTCCGGCCCTGCTGGTATTGGTCGGGTTGATCTTGTGGCAGGCGGGCGACGCAAAACTGGGGGCCATCGTGCTGCTGGCATTGGCAGGCCTGTTATTGGCAGTCGCCTTGCTGGCCTGGCTGGGAGTGCGCCTGCTCGCACGCTTGCCGCAAAACGCAACCGGTTCCTGGCTGCTGGGGCTGGCAGCCTTGAAGCGCAGGCCCGGCCTGGTGGTAGCCCAGGTGCTGGGATTCAGCCTGGGGCTGACGGCGCTGATCCTGCTGGCCATCGTGCGCGGCGACTTGCTGTCAAGCTGGCAGCAGACCTTGCCCGAGGATGCGCCGAACCGGTTCATCATCAATATCCAGCCCGGCCAGATTGCGCCGATCAAGCAGTTTTTCGACCGAAGCGGCCTTCATCATGTCGACATATTTCCCATGGTGCGCGGACGCTTGCTTGAGATCAACGGCAAGCCGCTTAACGTGGAGGATTACCAGGATGACAGGGCGAGGCGGCTGGCCGAGCGTGAATTCAACCTTTCCTGGGCAGCCGACATGCAGCAGGACAACCAGCTGCTCGAAGGAAGTTGGTGGCAGCCTTCGGAACACGGCAAGCCCATGCTGTCGCTGGAGCAGGGGATTGCAAACGACTTGCATCTCAAGCTGGGCGATCGTCTGACCTATGATATCGCCGGGGCGCGGCTTAAGCTGGAAATCACCAGCCTGCGCAAGGTGGAGTGGGATACCATGCGTGCCAATTTCTTTGCCGTGACGCCGCCAGGCGTGCTTGACGGTTATCCTGCCAGCTACATCACCAGCTTCCATCTTCCGAGCGGCCAGGAGCAGCTGCTCAACCAATTGGTACGCGAATTCCCCAACCTGACCGTGATTGACGTCGCGGCCTTGCTCGACCAGGTACGCGAGATCATGAGCAAGATGAGCCATGCATTGGAATACGTGTTTGCCTTCAGCCTGTTGACAGGCTTGGCGGTGCTTTATGCGGCCCTGGTGGCCACCCGCGAAGAGCGCGTCAAGGAAGCAACGCTGTTACGCGTACTGGGCGCTTCCAGGCGGCAGGTGTTGCAGGCGCTCTGGACCGAGTTCGCCGTCATTGGCGCATTGGCGGCACTGGTTGCCACGCTGGCTGCGGCCATCATGGCGTATTACCTCAGCAGCCAGGTATTCAATATTCCTTACCAGTTCAACTTGCAAGGGGCCTTGGGCGTCATGGTACTGGCAGCGTTGCTGGTGCCTGCCGCTGCGTGGCTGGGCATGCGGCGGTTCCTCAATCAGTCTCCGCGGGCAATATTGCAAAGCATATAAATGTGTGGCTATATACAACCAATTTGGTTGTATATAGCCACCATAAATTGGTTGTTTGTAGCCAATCTAGATGTCGCGCTGATATCCTCCTCCGTAGAAATCCATTAATACAATCACTTACCTCTTGCCTGGAATCCGGCATGAAACTTGATTAGTGGAGATGCCGGAATCATAAATATAAACCGGCATATCATAACAACTATGGAAGGATTGTATGTTTAAGAGAGAGAATCTGAGGCTGAGCACGATTGCAGTGCTGGTAGCCAATGCCTGTATCAGTTTCCAGGCACAGGCAGCAGATGCAACACCTATCACCACAGACAAGGTCAACGTGGTGGGCACGACGCCGCTGCCTTCGCTCGGTCTGCCATTGGAGCAGGTGCCTGCAGGCATCCAGCTTATCACCGGCCCTCAAATGCAGAAGCAGCGCAGCGTCACGATTGCAGACTACCTGCAAAACAATGTGCCTGCGGTCAACGTCAACGATACACAGAATAATCCTTTCCAGCCGGATATCAGTTTCCGCGGCTATTCGGCCTCCCCGTTGCTCGGTACCCCCCAGGGCTTGTCCGTTTATGTGGACGGCGTGCGCGTCAACGAGCCGTTTGGCGACGTCGTGAGCTGGGACCTGATCCCGGTCAATGCGCTTGCCAATATGTCCTTGATCCCCGGATCCAATCCACTGTTTGGCTTGAATACGCTGGGCGGCGCATTGTCCCTGCAGACTAAGAGCGGCCGCGACAACCAGGGTGCTGCCCTGGAAGCCAGCGTTGGCTCTTGGGGCCGCAAGACGGGATCTGTCGAGTATGGCGGTGTTTCTCAGGACGGCTCGGTTGATTTCTTCATCACGGCCAATTCATTCCGTGAGGACGGCTGGCGCGACCATTCCCCGACCGATGTACGGCAATTGTTCGCCAAGGTGGGCTGGCAGAACGAAACCACCAAGCTGGACCTGAGCTATACCGGCGCAGACAACGACATGATCGGCAACGGACTGGTGCCGTCCGAGATGATGCGCGCGCTGGGTCGCGACACTATCCTTACGCGTCCAGACCAGACACGCAACACCCTGTCGTTTCTCAACCTGACCGGTTCGCATTGGTTCAATGACGATGTGATGCTGAGTGGCAACGTTTACTACCGCCAGTCTAGGACCCGTACCTTGAATGGGGATGGTAATGATGATTTGGAAGAGGGCGATTATCTGGCGGACTGTAGCGCTTTGACTGATCCTGAAGATGCTGAGGAGGCATGTGCAGGTGCTCTTAATCGCAGCCGTGCACGTAAGGACAGTTATGGCTTTACTACTCAGCTGAGCTTCAATCAGGATTGGTTGCAAAAGAAAAACCAATTCATCGTTGGGTTTGGTTTTGACCAGAGTAAGACACGTTTCAGCCAATCGACCGAGTTTGGAAATTTGACACCAAGTCGTGGCGTAGATGGCATTGGTTTGTTCGGTGATGAAGGTGAGGTTGAGCTGACAGGACGTACACGAACTTGGAGCTTATTTGCTACTGACACGCTATCACTCAATGACTTCTGGCACCTGACTATGTCAGCTCGGTATAACCATACCAAGGTGGAAAATCGTGACCACTTAGTTGCAAGTGGTGATGAATCACTGTCAGGCGATCATAGCTTCAACCGCATCAATCCGGCAATTGGCCTGAACTTCACGCCAACCAAGGATTGGACATTCTATGGTTCATATAACGAAGGCAGTCGTGCGCCAACAGCTATCGAGCTTGGTTGTGCCAATCCAGACGTACCTTGTAAGTTGCCTAATACCATGGCTGGCGACCCGCCTTTGAAGCAAGTAGTTGCCAAGACCTACGAAGCTGGTTTGCGTGGAAGCCTGACGGAGACGTTGCGCTGGACTGCAAGCGTATATCGCGCGCAGAACTATGACGATATCCAGTTTATTTATGCCAATGCTACTAATGGTATGGGTTATTTTGATAACGTAGGCCGTACTCGTCGTGTTGGTCTTGATACCAGTTTCATTGGCAACAATGGTGATTTCAGCTGGATGTTAGGATATAGCTACATCAAGGCAACCTACGAAAACGATATCAGCCTGGCTAACGAGGTGAATACCTCCTCAGACGGCGATAGTATCAGTGTCAGCAAAGGTAGCCGTTTGGCCGGAATTCCTGCCCATCGCCTGAAGTTCCGCGGTGAATATGCCATTACGCCGAAGTGGAGCATAGGCACCAATGTCCTGATGTTTTCCGATCAATATGCCCACGGCAATGAGAACAATAAGGACCAGGGTTCTGGTTCCAAATTGGGTGGATATACGGTTGTCAATCTGGATACCCGTTATAACCTCGGTAATGGCTGGCAATTGTTTGCCAAGGTAGTCAATATCTTTGATCGTGAATATAGTAGTGGTGCCATGTTGGGACGTTCACTTTTCTTTGCAGACGGTGCGATTAATGCTGTGGACGACGATGACCGGGAGCGTGCCAGCTTACGTGCCCCAGGTGCTCCACGCGCAGGCTGGATCGGCGTGCGCTGGGAGTTTGGTGGTCCCAAGAATGTAGTATCTTCCAACTAAGCTAAGCTGTATTAAGGAGTGACCTCGCGATGCAGGAACAGGTAGCTGGGCAGGATCAAAAGTTTCAGGTCGGACGATCTGGGCCTAGGGTACGTGTCCTGCTCGTCGAGGATGAAGTGATTTTTGCCCGAGCTGTGGCCAAGCGGCTGCAGCAGGCGGGCTATGACTGCGAGCATGCCGCCACGCTTGAGGACGGGCGTGAGCTTGTGCGGCAGATGGCGCCCGATCTGGTATTGCTGGATATGCGCCTGCCCGACGGCAACGGCCTGGATTTATTGCCAGAACTGGTCGCCAAAGGCATTTCCGTGATTTCCATGACGGCCTACGGTGAAGTGGCGGATGCAGTATATGCAATGAAGCTGGGAGCCACCGATTACCTCAAGAAGCCGGTGGATCTTGATGAGCTGCTACTGACGATAGAAAAGGCGCAAGCTGCTACCCAATTAAAACATCATCTCGATTATTCGCGGCAGCGCAACATGCATGCTACCGAAGGTGTCGAGCTCCTGGGCGACAGCCCCGCCATGACCAGCGTGAAGGCGCAAATAGAGCGCTTTGCGCAGCTGGTGGCTTTTTCCGATGCCATTCCGCCAACGGTATTGATCCAGGGGGAAACCGGCACGGGCAAGGACGTGGCCGCCCGGTTGCTGCATTTGTCATGTGCGAACAGCGACCGGCCTTTCGTGCATGTGGATTGCGCCTCCTTGCCGGCCGAGTTGATCGAGAGCGAATTATTCGGCCACGAAAAAGGCGCTTTCACGAGTGCACAAGGTTCCCGGTGCGGCCTGATTGAGGCCGCCGAGGATGGCACCCTGTTCCTGGACGAGATCGGCGAATTGCCATTGGCCCTGCAGGCCAAACTGCTTAACGTTCTAGAAAGACGCATGGTGCGCCGGCTTGGCTCGACCAAGGAGCACCCCGTGCTGGCGCGGTTCGTGGCTGCAACTAACCGCGACCTGCACCAAATGGTGCTGGAGGGCCGTTTCCGCTCCGACTTGTTCTATCGCCTCAACGTATTGACCATGAACATGCCCCCGTTGCGTGAGCGCGGGGATGACATCCTGCTATTGGCCAAGCATTTTGCTGCTCAAACCGAACGTCGCTACGGGTTGCAGCCGCGGCCATTCTCCGTGGATGCCAGCCATATGATCCGCGATTACCACTGGCCTGGAAACGTGCGCGAGCTCAAGCACCAGGTGAGCCGTGCCGTGCTGCTCAGCCGTGAAAGCCAGATCATGCTGCATGACCTGGCCTTGCCGGGGAGCATACAGGCGGAGCAGGCCATGACGATCCCGGAGCGTGGCGTCACCCTGGAATCCGCGGAAAAAGTGCTGATCGAGAACGCGCTGCGCCAATCCAACAACAATGTGTCGGAAGCCGCCCGCCAACTGGGTATCACCCGTATGGCAATGCGTTACCGCATGGAGCGTCACGGCATCAAGGTTTGACCTTTGCCGGATGCCGGCTGGTGCTTGCCTGAACGGCGGCAATGCGCTCGTGGTATCATTCCGGGCATTTCCATGCTATTCAATTCCGGAGTGTTCATGAAGATCGGTACCCCTCTCAGTCCTGTTGCCACGCGTGTCATGCTGCTTGGCAGCGGGGAATTGGGCAAGGAGGTGATCATCGCCTTGCAGAGGCTGGGGGTCGAGGTGGTTGCAGTGGATCGTTACCAGAACGCGCCCGGCCACCAGGTCGCGCATCGCGCTTATGCCATCGACATGACGGACCCCGTAGCCTTGCGCGAGTTGATCGACAAGGAAAATCCCCACCTGATCGTGCCAGAGATCGAGGCGCTGAACACCCAGTTATTGGCCGAGGTCGAGTCGGCTGGACATACCCGCGTGGTTCCCACCGTCAAGGCCGTGCAGCTCACCATGAATCGTGAAGGCATACGCCGCCTTGCTGCGGAGGAACTCAAGCTGCCGACTTCGCCTTATGCGTTTGCCGATAGCGAGCAGTCGTTGCGGACAGCGATTGAAAGCGGCATCGGTTATCCCTGTTTCATCAAACCCACCATGTCGTCATCCGGCAAGGGCCAATCCCGCATCACAGCCCCAGAGCAGATTGCCGCTGCCTGGGAATATGCCGCCACGGCCGGACGTGTCAACCAGGGCAAGGTGATTGTCGAAGGACAGATCGATTTCGACTATGAAATCACCCTGCTGACCGTGCGCGCCCTGAATGCCGGGGGCGAAGTTGAGACGAGCTTCTGCGAGCCTATCGGCCATTTGCAGGAAAAGGGCGACTATATCGAGAGTTGGCAGCCGCAGCCCATGACGGCATTGGCATTGGAGCGTGCGCAGGAGATTGCACGGGCGGTGACCGAAAGCCTGGGAGGGCTGGGCTTGTTCGGGGTCGAATTGTTCATCAAGGGCGACCAGGTATGGTTCTCCGAAGTCAGTCCGCGCCCGCACGATACCGGCATGGTGACGATGGGCAGCCAGCGCTTCAGCGAGTTCGATCTGCATGCGCGCGCTATTCTCGGCTTACCGGTCAATGTAGCCTTGAGCCGGCCCGGGGCCAGTGCCGTGATTTACGGCAGGCTGGATAGCGGGCAGCTAGTGTTCGAGGGCGTCGAGCAAGCATTGGCCGTTGCGGAATCCGATATACGCCTCTTCGGCAAGCCGGAGTCATTCGAGCGCCGCCGCATGGGCGTGGCCTTGGCGACCGCCGATGATGTGGAGGAGGCGCGTGAGCGTGCCCGCAAAGCGGCAAGGCTGGTCAAGACGCGCGATGGAAAGTAAGAGAATTTAGACATGCTGGACAAGATAGGCGAGCCAGGGAGCAGCAAGGCTACCCTGTTCGAGTTGCTGGGCGGGGCGGAGCAGATTCGCGCCATCGTCGAGCGCTTTTACGACATCATGGATACCGACCCGCGCGCTGCAGGCATTCGCGCCATGCATACCCCCGACCTTGCCTCTGCGCGCGAAAAGCTGTTCATGTTCCTGACCGGGTGGACCGGCGGGCCGCAGCTTTACATGGAGCGTTACGGGCATCCCCGGCTGCGCATGCGGCATATGCCATTCCCGATTGATGAGTCCGCCCGCAACCAATGGATGTATTGCATGGTCAAGGCCATGCACGATACCGGCGTGGACGAGGCCATCATCGAGAAAATGGGGGCTGCGCTTTATGGCGTTGCGGATTTCATGCGCAACCGGGAAGGTTAGCCCAGGATGATTTATAGGATTGTCTGAGGATAATAAAAAAGGCGCATTCAGCGCCTTTTTTATTACTTGCGGTTCAATCCGCCGAGCAGGGCGGGAATTTCCTTCTTCGACTTTTCCCGGGAATGCATGGGCTTGGGCGTCGGCGCATCTGTGGAAGGCTCATACGGCTTGAAGAACCATTCATCCTCTTTATTGCGGGCGGTTTGACGCTGGCGCGGCGCAACGTTGCCTGACTTCTGCCGTTGGGCTTCCTGGCCGCGGCGTGAAGGCTGGGGAGCAGTGGCTTGTTCCTTCGGCAATTCGCGCTTGATGAGCTTCTCGATTTCCTTGAGGAATTTCTCCTCCTCGCTGGCCACCAGAGAAATCGCGATGCCGGAAGCGCCGGCGCGGCCGGTGCGGCCGATGCGGTGTACGTAGTCTTCGGCGGCGCTGGGCAGCTCGTAATTGATAACCATGGGAAGCTGGTCGATATCGAGGCCGCGTGCGGCCACGTCGGTCGCCACCAGTGCCGTGATCTTGCCTTGCTTGAAGGCGTCCAGCGCCTGGATGCGCTCAAGCTGGCTCTTGTCGCCATGAATCGCGCCAGCGGCAATGCCTTCACGCTCCAGGTGGCGCGCCAGGCGGCTCGCGGAGAGCTTGGTCTTGGTGAAGACGATGACCTGCGTCGCCTCCTTGCGCAGCAAGTCGGCCAGCACGTGCTGCTTGTGCTCGCTTTCCACCAGCAGGATTTTTTGCGTCACGTTTTCGGATGTCGCGTTGCTGCGGGCGACTTCGATCAGCGTGGGCTTGGTCAGGAACTCTTCGGAAAGCTTCTTGATTTCAGGCGAGAAGGTCGCTGAGAACATCAGGTTCTGCCGTTTTTTCGGCAGCAGTGCGAGGATGCGCTTGAGGTCGGGCATGAAGCCCATGTCCAGCATGCGGTCGGCCTCGTCCAGCACCAGCATCTGCACCTGGCCCAGTTGCACCGTGCGCTGTTCGACATGGTCGAGCAGGCGGCCCGGGGTGGCCACCAGTATTTCCACCCCTTTCATGAGATAGGGCGTCTGGGTCTTGATATCCACTCCGCCGAAGACAACCAGTGAACGCAGCGGCGTATGCTTGGCATATGTCTTGACACTTTCCTCGACCTGGATCGCAAGTTCCCGCGTAGGGGCAAGGATCAGGGCGCGTACCGGGTGCCGCGCAGGCGAGGCGCTGCTACTGGCGAGCGGCAGCAGTTTCTGCAACAAGGGCAGGGTAAAAGCCGCCGTTTTGCCAGTGCCGGTTTGCGCGCCGGCCATCAGGTCGCTGCCTTCCAGCACGACGGGAATAGCCTGAGCCTGAATCGGAGTCGGCGTGGTGTAGCCCGACTCATCCAGTGCTTTCAGTAACTCGGGCGCCAGGTTGAGTGATGCAAAGCTGGTAGTGTCTGTATTCACGTTGTCTTCAGGTTGAGTGTTCACAAGTTAACTATACAAAGCGATTAGGCAAAGCTGCGCGGGCGGCGTGCCGGACGATCGCCATCGTGACGCTTGGCTGGTCCGCGGTTGGCGTCAGGGCGGCCACTGGCTGCCCGGTCGCCGAAGGTGCGGCCTTCCGAACGGTTGCCGTCGCGGTTGCCAAAACCTTGGCCGCGCGACTTGTAGCCGCCGCCATTGCCGCCTGGACGCTGGCCGGGGCGGCCGCTGCGCGGCTTGTCATTGCGGTCCATGCGCGGGGCGGGCCGCTTGGGCTCCAGGCCTTCGATCACGGAAATTTCCAGGCGCTGGCCGGTATATTGCTCGATCTTGCGCAACTGGTGCCTGTCCATGTGCGAGGCAAACGAGAGCGCAACGCCGGTATTGCCTGCACGGCCGGTGCGGCCGATGCGGTGGACGTAGTCTTCCGCAAACTTCGGCAAGTCGTAATTGATGACGTGCGTAATGCCGTGCACGTCGATGCCGCGGGCTGCGACGTCGGTAGCCACCAATACGCGCACATCGCCATGGCGCAGCTTGGTCAGGGTGCGGTTGCGTGCGCCCTGTGTCATGTCGCCATGCAGGGCGGCGGATTTGTGGCCGGCGGCATACAAGTCTTCCGCCAGCAGGTCGGCATGACGCTTGGTCGAGGTGAAGACGATGGCCTGGTTGACGTCAGGCGCGATCAGCAAATGCTCGAGCAATTTGTTCTTGTGCGCCATATCGTCGACGAACAGCAGTTTCTGCTCGATATTGGCGTGCTTTTCCTTTTGCGCCGCGATCTGGATGACCTTGGGATCCTTGAGCAGGGTCTTGGCGATATTGGCGATCTGGCCTTCGAACGTGGCGGAGAACATCAATGTCTGGCGTTCGCCCGGCAAGGCGGAGGAAATACGCTCGATATCCGGCATGAAGCCCATGTCCAGCATGCGGTCGGCTTCGTCCAGGATCAGCATCTGCAGGCGGGACATGTCGATACGGCCGCGTTCCATATGGTCGAGCAGGCGGCCTGGCGTTGCCACCAGGATATCAATTGGCTGCGACAGCAGCTTGTTCTGCAACGGGTACGGCATGCCGCCGACGATGCTGACAGTACGGGCGCGCAAGAACTTGCCGTATTTGCGTGCCGCATCGTTTACTTGTGCGGCCAGTTCGCGGGTCGGGGTCAATACCAGGATGCGTGGGCCGCGGCTCTTGGCGGGATGCGGTGTTGCAAGCAGGTTGAGTGCTGGCAGGGTAAATGCGGCGGTCTTGCCGGTGCCGGTCTGGGCGGAGGCCATGAGGTCATGGCCGTCCAGGACTTCAGGAATCGCCTGGGCCTGGATAGGTGTAGGGGTGTTGTAGCCAGCTTCGGTCAAGGCACGCAGGATGGCAGGATGTAGGTTCAAACTTTCAAAAGACACAAAATTCCCTTTCAAGGAAAACTGACGAGGCCTCGGAAAGGCCCCAAAAGGGCGCAAGCAGCCATCATGAACCTGCCTTGCTGGCAGTATCAGTATCAGGCGCAATGACTAAATTTTTTTAGCATTCTTACCGGCGCACGGGCATAGCCACTAACCGGTAACAAAAGCAAGAGAGCCGTAAAATTGCACAGGCTTCGAGAGGCTAGGGCGATGAATCATCAATCCGTCAGAATTGAATCAGTCCGGCAGTATATAGGTTGTCCTTAATTTGTCAAAGGTTTTAACGCGGATTTAATCAAGTCTGTGTTAAAATCGCGCACTTTTTCGCAAATAGAGTAATCACACATGTCGCGCGCCCTTCGTAATATCGCCATCATCGCCCACGTTGACCATGGCAAGACCACCATGGTGGACAAGCTCCTGCAACAGGCCGGCACATTCGCCGCCCACCAGCAGGTTTCAGAACGTGTCATGGATTCCGGTGATATCGAAAAGGAACGTGGCATCACCATTCTCGCCAAGAATACCGCCGTCAATTATGAAGGCACCCACATCAACATCGTCGATACGCCAGGGCACGCCGACTTCGGCGGCGAAGTAGAGCGCGTATTGGGCATGGTGGATGGCGTGGTGCTGCTGGTCGACTCCGTAGAAGGCCCGATGCCGCAGACGCGTTTCGTGACCAAGAAGGCGTTGGCGCTCGGCTTGCGTCCCATCGTGGTGATCAACAAGGTGGACCGTCCCGGTGCGCGTCCCGACTGGGTCATCAACCAGACTTTCGACCTGTTCGCCAACCTCGGCGCCACTGACGAGCAGCTCGACTTCCCGGTGGTCTACGCTTCCGGCCTGAACGGCTTTGCAAAGCTGGACCTGAAGCAAGAGTCCGACAATATGCGTCCCCTGTTCGAGACTATCCTCAGCCATGTGCAGCCTCCTGTGGGCGATAGCGAAGCCGGCCTGCAACTGCAGATTTCCGCATTGGATTATTCTACTTATACCGGCCGCCTGGGCGTGGGCCGTATCCGCAATGGCCGCATCAAGCCGGGCCAGGTGGTTTCCGTCATGAAGGGCGACGAGCAAGTCGCGCAGGGCCGTATCAACCAGGTGCTGGGCTTCCGCGGCCTGGAGCGCGTGCAGGTGGAAGAAGCCGAGGCCGGCGATATCGTCATCATTTCCGGTATCGAGGAAATCGGCATCGGCGTCACCGTGGCCGACCGCGACAATCCCGTCGGCCTGCCTATCCTGGCGGTGGACGAGCCTACCCTGACCATGGACTTCATGGTAAATACTTCGCCGCTGGCCGGTACCGAAGGCAAGTTCGTCACCAGCCGCCAGATTCGCGACCGCCTGAACAAGGAGCTGCTGACCAACGTGGCGCTCAAGGTGGAAGATACGGCCGATGCGGACATTTTCCGCGTTTCCGGCCGTGGTGAGCTGCACTTGACCATCTTGCTGGAAAACATGCGCCGCGAGGGGTATGAGATCGCCGTGGGCAAGCCGCGCGTGGTGTATAGGGAAATCGACGGCCAGAAGTGCGAGCCTTATGAGATCCTCACGGTAGACCTGGAAGACGACTGCCAGGGCGCGGTGATGGAAGAGCTGGGCCGCCGCCGCGGCGAGCTGCAGAACATGGAATCCGACGGCAATGGCCGTACCCGCCTGGAATACAAGATTCCAGCCCGCGGCCTGATCGGCTTCCAGAGCGAGTTCCTCACCATGACGCGCGGTACCGGCCTCATGGCGCATATTTTCGATGAATACGCCCCAGTGAAGGCCGACATGCCTGGCCGCCGCAATGGCGTGCTGATTTCCTCCGAACAGGGCGAGGCCGTGGCTTATGCGCTGTGGAAGCTGCAAGATCGCGGCCGCATGTTCTCCGTGCCTGGCGACAAGCTCTATGAAGGCATGATCATCGGCATCCATAGCCGGGACAACGACCTGGTGGTGAACCCGATCAAGGGCAAGCAGTTGACCAACGTTCGTGCTTCCGGTACCGATGAAGCCGTTCGCCTGATCCCGCCTGTGCAGCTGACCCTGGAATCCGCGGTCGAGTTTATCGATGACGACGAACTGGTGGAAATCACGCCCAAGAACATCCGTATCCGCAAGCGCTACCTGCTGGAGCACGAGCGCAAGCGTGCCGCCAAGGACTAATCGTTCTTTTATCGGAATAAACAAAACCCCGGCTTGCCGGGGTTTTTGCTTTTCCAAGCCTGGCAATGGCGTCGTGTTTAAAATTGTTTCAAATTTGTAACAGAAACTATTGCCAGGGTGATGCCCCTTCATGCAGAATGCCTATAAATATACAAAATTGTATATAACCCGCACCGTGGGGAACGGTACGGTTTTGCATCAGCGGCCGATAGAGCTGCAATGCATATAATGAACTATGGAGATGTGGTATGAAGCAAGGTGTGCAGGCGGCCAGGCAGCCTGGCCAGGGCGAGGTTCATGCGCTTTTCAATCTATACAATACTGGCCAGTTGAATGCGGCAGAGGCAAGGGCGCGCGCATTGCTCAAGCAATATCCCGGGGCGCTGGTCGTCTACAACGTGCTCGGGGTCGCGCTTGAGGGGCAGGGCAAGCTCCAGGACGCGGTGCAGTGCTACCGCAAGGCGCTGGCCATCAACCCTTCGATTTCCGAGATGCACTTCAATCTTGGATCGGTTTTGTCCCAGCTCGGGCAGGACGATGAAGCGGTCACCTCGTATCGGCGGGCTATCCAGATCAGCCCGGGTCTCGCGGTAGCGCATTTCAATCTCGGCGCCTTGTTGCAGAAAAAACACTCGCTAGACGAGGCGATCAAGCACTACCGCCAAGCCGTCGTGATCGAGCCGGGGTTTTTCGAGGCCTATGGCGCCATGGGCACCGCCTTGCAGCAGCAGGGCCATCTCGACGATGCGATTGCATGCTACCGCCAGTCGCTGGCGATTTCCGACCATGCGCAAGGACATTTCAACCTGGCGACCGCCTTGCGCGACCGCGGCGGATTGGAGCAGGCCATTTCGCATTACCGCCAGGCGATTGCCTTGCAGCCGAACTATGCCGATGCGCACAATAACCTCGGCGAGGTGTTCCGCGACCAGGGCAATATGGAAAACGCCGTGACCTGTTACCTGCATGCCCTGCGCATGAAGCCCGGCCACCAGGCGGCCTCCTTCAATATGGCGCAGTTCCTTTACGATGCCGGGCGCTTCATCGAGGCGATACCTTATTTCGAGGATTCTCAGCAGGAAGACTGGCAGGAGAGAATCCTCTATTGCCTCTACAAGTCGGAGCAGTACGAGATATTCCGCCGCCGCTTGCTGCCCATGCTGGCGGCCAAGGAGCATGTCTCGCCCTTCCTCGCGACCTTGTCCACGCATTACGCGACCAACTTCCATGCCGAGGATGCCTACCGTTTCTGCAAGCAGCCCATGGATTTCGTCTTTCACCGCGGCATCAAGCCATTGGCAGAGCCGGGCAGCGCTTTGCTGTTGCAATTGCTCGAAGACGTCCAGTTCACGGAAATCGCCGAGCGCAAGCAAGGCCGCCTGCACCATGGCATGCAGTCTGCCGGCAACCTGTTCAAGCGCAAGGAGGATTCATTCTGCGAGCTTGCGGACTTGATCCGTGCCGAGGTATTGGCCTATGCACAGGCATTCCAGGGCTGGGACTGCGACCTGATGCGGCACTTTCCAGAACAGATTGAGTTTGCCAGCTCCTGGTACGTGCGCATGCGCCAGGGCGGGCACTTGACTTCCCATATCCACGAGATCGGCTGGCTGAGCGGCTGCGTCTACCTGACCCTGCCGCGGCAGGTGGAAGGGCGCGATGACGGCTGTATCGAGTTCAGCACCCATGGCGACGACTATCCCAAGCTGCATGACGATTTTCCTGTGAAGGCCATCAGGCCTTCGGTGGGTGATATTGTGCTGTTCCCATCCTCGCTGTTCCATCGCACCGTCCCGTTCCACTCCGATGAGGAGCGTATCTGCATTGCGTTCGACATCAAGCCGTCGGCGCGGTTTTCCCAAGGTGCACTGAGCTTCAACAGCATGAAGGTCATGGCATTGGCGGCGTTCAACCTGCTTGTTGCCGAGATTGTGGAACTATCGGCCTGGTCATTGAGAGTATTTGTCTAGGGTTAACAGACCTTAGACCGTTTGCTGGCCGTCCCGGATTTCTCCTTGCTTTCCCTGATCTGGTCCGGGCGGCCATTTTTTTACGCCGGCTTTTCCTTTGCTCCGGGTGCTTGACATGGCAGCGCCATCCGTCTGCAAACTAAAACGGCAGCAGACGCTGGCGAGGGATGCGTTATAATTTCATCCCTATGACAGATATATTGCTTCTCCTTGCTGCATTCGCCTCCCTATTGCTTCTGCTCTGGCTCGCCTACCGCCAAACACGGAGCGGCGACGCCAGCCGGTTGCTGTTGCAGCAACTGGAGGAAAAGCACCGCGAGATGCTGCGCGATCTCAATGACGGCCTCAACAAGCTGGGCGACCGCCTGAGTCAATCCTCAACCGAACAGGCCGAACGCCTGCGCGCTGCGGTGGCGCAAGAGCTGCAACAGACGCGCGATGCCATGAAGGCGCTGGAGTTGAGCCAAATAGCCAACCTGGCGCAAACGCGCGAAACCATGCTGGAGCGCTTGCATGTCACGCTAGCCGAGCAAGGCAAGGCCGAACAGGCCTTGATCCAGGACACCATGCTCAAGGCTACGACGCAGCTCACTGGCAGTATAGGGGCCTTGACCAAGACGGTGGACGGCAGGCTGGAGCAGATTGGCGGTAAGGTGTCCGAACGCCTCGACGAGGGGTTCAAGAAGACCAACGATACCTTTGTGCGCGTCATGGAGCGCCTGGCCACCATCGACGAGGCGCAGAAAAAGATCGACGGCTTGACTACCAATGTGGTGAGCCTGCAGGAGTTGCTGGGGGACAAACGTTCGCGCGGGGCTTTCGGCGAAGTGCAGCTCGAAGCCCTGGTGCGCAATGTGTTGCCCGTAACTTCTTATGCCATGCAGCATGTGCTCAGCAACGGCACGCGTGTGGATTGCGCCTTGTTCCTGCCCGAGCCTACCGGCACCGTGGCGGTGGATTCCAAGTTCCCGCTGGAAAACTATCACCGCATGCTGGATCGCGATATTGCCGATGCGGAACGCATTACTGCGCAACGCCAGTTCAAAACCGATGTCAAAAAACATGTCGATGATATTGCCGGCAAGTACATCATCCCCAACGTCACTTCGGACGGCGCGGTGATGTTCGTCCCGGCAGAGGCGGTGTTTGCCGAGATTCACGCCTATCATCCCGACCTTGTCGATTACGCGATGAGCCGCAGGGTATGGGTCGTGTCTCCCACCACGTTGATGGCGGTGCTCAATACCGCGCGTGCCGTGCTCAAGGACGTGGAGACGCGCAAGCAGGTGCATATCATCAAGGACGAACTGGGCAAGCTTTCCAAGGAGTTCTCGCGCTTCGACGTGCGCATGAAGAAGCTTGCCGATCATATCCGCCAGGCGCACGAGGACGTGCAGGACGTACACACCACCAGCCAGAAGATATCGCGCCGCTTTGCGCAGATCGAGCGCGTGGAGCTGGAAGGCGAGCCGCAGGCCGGCCTGGCATTGCCCGACAACGATTTAGAGGAGTAAGCGATATGAGCGACGAACAAGGCCTGATCATGCTGATCCAGCAATATGCCAGCAAATTCGGCATCACCTTCAGCTCGAGCCTGATGGACAATGAAGAACACAAGCAAAAACTATTGATGCTGATGATGGACGCCATCAATGGCAAGCGCGGCCCGGTGACCGACCAGGACGTGACCGGCGCATGATCCAACTGCTGTATTTCGCCAGGTTGCGCGAGGCGCTGGGTAGCGATGGCGAACGCCTGGACTGGCCCGAGCCTGATACTGTCTCCGCATTGAAGCACAAGCTGGCCGCACGCGGCGGAGCCTGGCTGGAGCAGTTTGCCGGCAACGCCAGCCTGCGTGCAGCCGTCAACCAGGAGCTGGCGCCGGAATCGGCGCTGGTAAAGCCGGGCGACGAGGTGGCGTTCTTCCCGCCCGTCACGGGAGGCTGAATGACGGCACGCGTACAGGAGCAGGATTTTGACGTAGGCGAAGAAGTCAGTCGCCTGCGTCTGCAATATCCCCAGGCGGGTGCTGTTGTGTCGTTCACCGGTCAGGTGCGCGACCTGAATGACGGCAAATCGGTTGCCAGTCTGACGCTGGAGCATTATCCGGGCATGACCGAGAAATCGCTGGCCGCCATTACCGAGCAGGCAAGACAGCGCTGGCCGATTTTCGATGCGGTCGTGATCCACCGTATCGGGACGTTGCAGCCGCAGGCGCAGATCGTGCTGGTCGTCGTGGCAAGCGCGCATCGCGGCGATGCCTTTGCTGCCTGCGAATTCATCATGGACTATCTCAAGACCGAAGCGCCTTTCTGGAAGAAGGAAGCGACACCGGAAGGTGAAAAATGGCTGGATTCCCGCGAAAGCGACCAGGCCGCGCGTGCGCGCTGGCAATAGCGCATTCCTGCAACTCAACCCTGACCACATGCCCATCTGATGCTAAGCAAGCTGACACCGCAACAACTCAATATATCCATCCATCCAGCCAGCCTGGGATTCGACACTACCGCAGAACTGTTGCCGCATGACCGTCCCGCGCCGCAATGGATAGGCCAGGAGCGTGCATTTGCGGCGGCCAGTTTGGGTTTGCGCATGCAGCACCCCGGCTACCACATGCTGGTAATCGGCGAGCCCGGATCCGGCCGTACCTCGTTGGTGAAGAGCATGATGGAGCAGGCGCTGGCGCAGCAGCCGGCGCCGCCGGACTTGGTATACCTGTTCAACTTGCAGTTACCGGAAAAGCCGGTTCTGCTGCACCTGAAGGCAGGCAAGGGGAGTGAGCTGCGGCATTTGCTCGACCAGTTTACGCGCAGGCAGTTGCGGACTATTCCAGCCTTGCTGCAGTCAAGGATTCCGGGCGAGTCCCGGCATGGCACGGCAGACGCGAACCCCGAGATCAACCTAAAGTTATCCCTGGAACAGGAACTGGCGAAGATTCGCCAGCAAATACTGCCGGGCCTGCTCGAACCTGAATTGTTCGACCGCTGGTCAGCGCAGCTTGTGCAGGAGGTGCTCGATAATGTCGAGCTGTTCGCCTTGACGGCCAATAACGAGGCCGACGACGTGCAGGAGGCCTTTCTCGGGCGGTTTCGCGCCAACCTCCTGCTCAGCAACGACGGCCTTGCCGGAAGCCCCGTCATCTATGACGACGACCCTAGCCATGCTTCGCTGTTTGGAGGAGTGGAGGCCTCGGCTGACCACCACTTGGCGGATTTCATGCGCCTCAAGGCCGGCAACTTGTTGCGTGCCAACGGCGGCGTGCTGATCCTGCACCTGGAGGATATCCTCGGCGACCAGCAGGCGGGAGCGAGCCCATTGCTGGAAAAGCTGGGCCGCGTATTGCGCAACCGCAAGCTGCAGATCGAGGATGCCGGCAGTGCCTCGGGCAATGCCGCATTGAATGCGCTGACGCCCGATCCTCTGCCGCTAGATTTCAAGCTGATCCTGGTGGCGAGCCGCGACGATTATTACCACTTGCACGAGCAGCATGAACCCTTCCTGGAGCATTTCCGTATCAAGGTCGAGTTTGCGGACAGCGCAAAAGCCACGCCCGATGTGTATCGTCAGGTAGCTGGCTATATTGCGCGTTATTCCGCTGAGAACGGCTTGCCGCATTTCACCGCCGCCGCGGTGGCGCGCTTGCTCCAGGTATTGCACGAGTGGGAGGAAGACCAGTCCCGCGTCAGCCTGGCGCTTGGGCATTTGCTACCCTTGCTGCATGAGGCTGCGGCCTTAACATCGCCGGGCAGTGCAGTCGATGCGGCCGAGGTCGAGCAGGCGCTGTGGGCAACGCGTCAACGCCACGATTACGCCGAGGAGCAGATCCGGGATTCCATCCTCGACGGCGAGCTGAAGATAGCGGTAACAGGGCGCCAGGTAGGGCGCATCAACGGCCTGACCCATATCGACATGGGGGATGCCGCGTTCGGGTCTCCGGTGCAGATTTCCGCACGCTGCCATCCCGGCCGGCACGGCATCATCAATATCGACCGCGAGGTCAAGCTGACGGGGCCGCAGCATGACAAAGGCATGTTCATCCTGCAGCACTGGCTGGCCGCCATGTTTGTGCAGCAGGCTCCTTTGTCGCTCAACGCTTCGCTGGTGTTCGAGCAGGAGTATCACGGCGTGGAGGGCGACTCCGCTTCCTGCGCCGAGCTGTATGCCTTGCTTTCCAGCCTTTCTGGCCTGCCGCTGGCGCAAGGCGTCGCAGTGACGGGGGCATTGAACCAGCACGGCGATGTGCTGCCGATAGGCGGGATCAACGAGAAAATAGAAGGACATTTCCGCCTGTGCGAGAAGCTGGGGCTAGACGGCCAGCAAGGCGTATTGCTGCCAGCGAGCAACCTGCGCCACGTGCTGCTGCATCAGGATGTCATCCGTGCAATGGCGGAGGGCAGGTTCCAGCTATATGCCATGGAGCACGTGCTGGACGGGATAGAACTGTTGACCGGGTTGACTGCAGGCAGTGCGGATGCAGCCGGCATTTATCCGGCCGATACTGTGCTTGGCCATGTGCAGCGCAGCTTGCAGGCTTACCAGGATATCTACCAACGCAATCACCACCCTACAGGCCAATAGCATGAGTGAACAGGACAACAAGTGCCGCCTGGACAAATGGCTATGGGCCGCAAGATTTTTCAAGACCCGCAGCCTGGCGACGGATGCGGTCGATACCGGCAAGGTGCATGTGGACGGAGACCGCGTTAAGCCGGCAAAGGAAGTCCGCTTGGGGCAAGTGATTCACATCCGCCGCAAGGAGCTGGAAATGGAAGTGATCGTGCGAGGCCTCAGCACGCAGCGCCGCGGCGCACCGGAAGCGGCGCTATTGTATGAAGAGACGCCTGAGAGCATCGCGAAACGCGAGAACCTTGCCGTGACCCTAGAGCAAGAACATGCACAGCGCGAACGCGGCATGGGGCGCCCCACCAAGCGCCAGCGCCGCGATATCAAGAAGTTTACCGGTATCGATTGGTGACCAAGTACTGCAGGCTTATGCGTTGCAATATCTGATGATATTAATGAAAAAGCCCTCTGAAGAGGGCTTTTTTAATTTGGATTAATGCTATTTGTCTAACTCAAGAACAGCTTAACAATAGCAATGGCAGCACCAAAGATACCAGCCACTGCAATGAATGGATACCATTTTGCCTCGGCATTGATCTTACTGGTTTCAGCGATCAGTTTGGCAATCTCTGCGTCGATTTTCCTTAAATCGTGTTCTTGTGTGCTCATGTGCTAGACTCCTTTCGCTCGTATCTTACGCTTTTTATCTTGAGTGTCAAAATTCCACATCTCAATATTGGAATAAGATCGCGGCTTGTTACTTCTTTTGGGCAGCTTGATATATTGCTGGTTTTAATCGAACAATCCAAGTTGCTCAGGTTTTCCAGGTGGCCGAAACAGCCCAGTATTCATCTCCAGCCTGCGCTGGTTGAGCCCTAGTTTCTTGGTCGTCAGCTTGAAGCGTTGGCGGATCATGTCAGCGAATATTCCCTTGCCTCTCATGCGCTCATGGAATTCGGACTGGTTGTTTTGCCCGTCCCGGCTTTGGCGGATGATGCTCATCACATGGCCGGCCTTGAGCGGATAGTGGTGTTGCAGCCATTCCTCGAACAGCGGCGCAACCTCCAGGGGCAGCCGCAACAGTACGTAGCCCGCACTGGCGGCCCCCGCATCGTGAGCGGCAGCCAGTATCTCTTCCATTTCCGGGTCAGTCAGCACCGGGATAACCGGCGCCGTCATCACGCCAACCGGAATCCCCGCCGCATGCAATCGCCTGATCGTCTCCAGGCGGCGCTGCGGCGCTGCTGCCCGGGGTTCCAGCGTGCGGCTGATCTGGTTGCTCAAGGTGGTGACTGAAATGAACACCTGGGCCAGCCCCTCATGGGCCATCTCGGACAGAATGTCGATATCGCGCTCCACCATGGCGGCCTTGGTGACGATGCTGACGGGATGCTTGAACTCTGCCAATACCTGCAGGATTTGCCGCGTGAGCTGTTGCTGCCTCTCCAGCGGCTGGTAAGGGTCGGTGTTGGTTCCCATCGCCATGGGCGCGCAGCGGTAATTCTTCTTGCTCAACTCCTTGCGCAGCAGGCTTGCAGCATCCGGCTTGACCAGGATGCGGCTTTCGAAATCCAGCCCTGCCGAAAGGCCCAGGTAGGTATGGGTAGGGCGGGCAAAGCAATAGATGCATCCGTGCTCGCAGCCTCGGTAGGGATTGATTGAGCGGTCGAAAGGCACGTCTGGCGAGGTGTTCCAGTTGATGATGGTGCGGGAATTGTCGATCAGTATTTCAGTGGGCAACGGATCAAGGGCTTGCTCCAGGTTGTTCCAGCCATCGTCGATATCCGCATGCTGCAGGTGATCGAAGCGGCCGCTATGGTTGCTGAGCGCACCGCGCCCCTTGAACGCCAAGGGGCGCAGCACGGCATGAGGATGCAATGGCTTACCAGGGGATTTCTTGTCCGTCATATGCATAAAACTTGCCTGCGTCCACAAGCGTGGCGTTGTCTATCACCTGGCGCAGGCCGCTGATGCTCTGCTTGGTGTTGATCAATGCATTGGGACCGCCCATATCGGTGAGCACCCATCCAGGGTGCAGCACCAGCGTGGTAATGCCTTCCTTTGCCAGTTCGATCGCCAAGCTTTTGGTGATCATGTTGAGCGCAGTCTTGCTTGAGCGGTAGATATAACTGCCGCCGCTGGTGTTGTCCGCAATGCTGCCCATCTTGCTGGTCATGTTGACGAGCTTCTTGACCTGTCCTTGCTGCAAGTGAGGCGTAAAGGCCTGCGCCACTTTGAATGGCGCCAGGCTATTGATGCGGAACGCCTCGATCCACGCTTCATAATCCGCATCCCCAAAAATCTGATTGGGACTGTCAGGGTAAATCCCGGCATTATTGATCAATACGTCAATTGGCTGGCCTGACAACGAGGCGGCCAGTTCGTCCACCTGGTGGAAATTGCCCACGTCCAGCTTATGTACGCTGACCGAACTCTTGAAACGGGATGCAAGCTGCAGCAGCTCCTCGGCCGATTCAGGGCTACGACAGCATGCCAGTACATGCCAGCCGGCTTCGGCATATTGTTGGGTGAATTCAAGGCCGAGGCCGCGATTGGCACCGGTAATAAGGACAGTTGCCATGCTTCATGCTCCATAGTGACTAGTGCTGACAGGATACCATTCGGGGGTGAATTTTTCAGGGTTGTGGCGATGGCAAAGTTTTTGTAAACTGCGTTCATCATTTGAACGCAGTGTGATCAACCTATATAGTCATGCTCACTGACGAATACCGCTACAAAATACTCAAGCTGTTGCAGGAGAAGCCTGAGATCAGCCAGCGCGAGCTAGCGAAGGCTTTGGGTATCAGCCTGGGAAAGACAAATTTCTGCCTCAAGGCCTTGGCTGAGGTCGGATTGCTCAAGGTTTCCAATTTCCGCAACAGCAAAAACAAGCTGGCTTATATGTATGTGCTGACGCCAAAAGGAATAGAGGAGAAGGCTGGTATCACCATGCGCTTCCTGAAATACAAGATGCAGGAATATACAAACTTGCAGGCGGAAATTGAAGAGCTGCGCCGGGCAGCAGGCGAATTTGTAGATGAGGAGGCCAAATGAGCGAGCGTTATGCCGTGATTCTTTGCGGCGGTTCTGGGACGCGGCTATGGCCGTTGTCACGTACATTGCGGCCCAAGCAGCTTCTTGCCTTGAACGGCAAGGAAACCTTGCTGCAGCAAACCGCACTGCGTCTTTCCCGTCATGTACCGCCCAGTAACCTGATTACCGTCACTCACGAGGATCACAAGTTCGAGGTCAAAGGGCAGCTTGCCGATGTTCTGCCGGAGGCAATAAACGGCGTCATGGCAGAGCCTTGCGCCCGGAATACGTTGCCTGCCATTGCTTGGGCTGCCAGCCGAATTCATCTTCAATCTCCGGATGCTATCGTCGGGGTCTTTCCTTCCGATCATTCCATTGATAACGAAGAGGCTTTTTATCAGGCTTGGACAGCCGCAGAAGAGGGAGCGGCCCAGGGATACCTCGCCTTGCTTGGCATATCGCCTACCGAACCAGCAACTGGTTATGGATATATACAACCCGCCGATGTGACCATTGGGCACACTTCCACACATGCAATACATGCGGTCGCCCGTTTTGTGGAGAAGCCCGACCGGACCAATGCGGATACTTTTCTGAAGCAAGGGTATTTGTGGAATAGCGGTATGTTCGTTTTCCGTGCCGATACCTTTATGGAGCTGCTGGCCGAACATCAGCCTGAGCTTTCCGCCATCATAAACAAACTCGATAGCGGCAATTTGGCAGAGGAATATGCAAAATTACCCAATGTTTCCATTGATTACGGCTTGGCGGAAAAAGTGAGCCGTGTCGCTGTCGTGCCGGCTGATATGGGCTGGAGCGACCTAGGTAGCTGGGATTCGATCTACCAGCGCAATGACAAGAATGCAGATGACAACGTTTGCGAGGGCGATGTCATTGCCCTGGATACCCAAGACAGCCTGTTGTGGAATACACATGGGTTATTGGCGACACTGGGAGTCAGCAACCTTGCCGTTATCCAGACTGCGGATGCTACCTTGATTTGTGATCGCGGACGGACCGAGGATATCAAACAATTGGTAGCGTTGGTGCAGAAGCAAAAACCTGAGCTTACCGAACTTCATCGGACAGTCCAGCGTCCCTGGGGAGCATATACCGTATTGGAGGAAGGCATTAATTTCAAGATCAAACGTATCTCAGTCAACCCCGGCGCCAGCCTTTCAATGCAGATGCATCACCACCGTTCTGAACATTGGGTGGTGGTTTCCGGAGTTGCCCGCATTACTAATGGCGACCAGGAAATTACGTTAAAAGAAAATGAATCCACATATATCCCCAAAACCCATCGGCATCGATTGTCGAACCCGGGAGAGTTGCCATTGCATATGATCGAAGTGCAATGCGGTGAGTATGTGGGAGAGGACGATATCGTTCGCTTTGAGGATACTTATGGAAGGTGCGAAAAACAATGAGTAAGGTTGCTTTGATTACAGGTGTTACCGGGCAGGATGGTGCATACCTATCTGAGTATTTGTTGAATAAAGGTTATATAGTTCATGGCATCAAGCGTCGTGCATCGTTATTTAACACCGACCGCATCGACCATCTGTATCAAGATCCACATGTAGACAATAAAAATTTCATTTTGCACTATGGCGACTTGACCGATTCCACCAATCTCATCCGCATTATCCAGCAAGTTCAGCCAGACGAAATCTATAACCTTGCTGCCATGAGCCATGTCGCGGTCAGCTTCGAAACACCGGAATATACCGCCAATGCCGACGGTATTGGCACCCTCCGTATCCTCGAAGCTATCCGCATCCTCGGCCTGGAGAAAAAGACCCGCTTTTACCAAGCTTCTACCTCCGAGTTGTATGGGCTAGTGCAAGAGGTCCCCCAAAAAGAAACCACCCCATTCTATCCGCGCAGCCCTTATGCTGTGGCTAAGCTTTACGGTTACTGGATTACCGTCAACTACCGTGAGGCCTATGGCATCTATGCATGCAACGGCATTCTCTTCAACCACGAAAGCCCATTGCGCGGCGAAACCTTCGTTACCCGCAAGATCACGCGTGCATTAGCGCGAATCAAACTCGGCCTGCAAGACAGCCTTTACCTCGGTAACTTAGACGCCTTGCGCGACTGGGGCCATGCCAAGGACTACGTCGAAATGCAATGGCTGATGTTGCAGCAGGAGCAGCCCGAAGATTTCGTGATCGCCACCGGTGTGCAATACAGTGTAAGGGACTTTGTGAATGCTGCTGCCAGAGAACTGGATATCCAGATTACCTGGAAAGGTGAGGGTGTCGAGGAAAAAGGCTATGACCCCAATGGAAAAGCCATTGTCCAGGTTGACCCGCGCTATTTCCGTCCTACCGAAGTTGAAACACTCCTGGGTGACCCGACCAAAGCCAAAAAAAAACTCGGCTGGACTCCCAGGACCAGCTTCCAGGAACTTGTATCCGAAATGGTGCAAGAAGATCTCAAGAGTGCCCAGCGTGACGAACTCGTCAAGAAGCACGGCTTCGCAGCCTACGACTACAACGAATAACAGAGCAGAGCGCACTAATGGACAAGCATGCACCCATTTACGTCGCAGGGCACCGGGGCTTGGTAGGCTCCGCTATCATCAGGAACCTCGAAGCTAAGGGATACACCAACATCCTCAAGCGCACCCATGCCGAACTTGACCTGACAGACGAAAAAGCCATTGATCAATTCTTTGCCGAACACAAGCCTGAATACGTCTTCCTGGCTGCGGCAAAAGTCGGCGGTATCGTTGCTAACAACACCTATCCGGCAGAATTCATTCGCGACAACCTCGCCATCCAGACCAACGTCATCCATAGTGCCTGGAAACACAATGTCAAGCGGTTGCTTTTCCTCGGCTCCAGCTGCATCTACCCCAAACATGCTCCGCAGCCCATGAAAGAAGAATACCTTCTGAGCGGTCCACTGGAGCCCACCAACCGCCCGTACGCCTTGGCCAAGATTGCTGGCATCGAAATGTGCTGGAGTTACAATCGCCAGTATGGCACCCAATACCTCGCTGCCATGCCCACCAATCTCTATGGCCCTGGCGACAATTACCACCCCGAGAACAGCCACGTCATCCCGGCCCTGTTGCGAAAATTCCATGAAGCCAAGCAGAACCACCAATCCACGGTCACCGTCTGGGGCACTGGTACCCCCAGAAGAGAATTCCTCTACAGCGACGATATGGCCGATGCCTGCGTTTATCTTATGAACTTGCCCCAAGGCCAATACCAGGCTCTATTGGGAAGTGACGAAAGCAAGACTGGCAGATTCGAACCGCCGCTTATTAACGTGGGTGTGGGTGAAGACGTCACCATCAAGGAGCTGGCTGAGCTCATTAAGCAGGCCGTGGGTTACCAAGGCACCATTGAATTTGACACTACAAAGCCAGATGGGACACCGAGGAAACTGATGAATGTGAGTAGGCTGACCAAGGTAGGGTGGAAGGCAAATACTGACTTAAAGGAAGGGTTGGCGCAGGCTTATAGCGATTTTAAGGTTCTTGCTGAATGAGTGTTCTGCGCAAACTTCATGCTATCTTGACACCAGCCGAACGTAGGCGTGCGATAGTTCTATTATTGCTGATGATCGTGGGAATGTTACTGGAAACATTGGGGGTGGGATTGGTTGTGCCGGTGGTGGGCATGATCATCCAGGGGGATTTGCTCAATCAGTATCCACTTCTCAGTCAAATAATCCACTTTTTCAGTATGGGAGGTCAGCTTGACATTGTTGCGGTTGCAATGTTGATCCTCGTAGGGGTGTATCTCGTCAAAAGTTTGTTTCTAAGCTTCTTGGTCAATTACCAGGCAAGATACTCATATGGGCTGCAGAAAAATGTATCTCGCCGCTTGTTTGAGCTGTATCTAAAGCAGCCATATACCTTTCATCTTCAACGTAATAGCGCGCAATTGATCAGGAATGTAACGACGGAGACCAATCTGTTTGCAATATCTACAAGTGCATTCCTGTTGATATTGACAGAAATTCTTGTGTTGATTGGAGTGATGTTGCTGCTATTGGTGATCGAGCCTATGGGTGCCACGGTTGTCTTATTGTCTTTGGGTATTTTTGGGCTCGCCTTTCTTAGCTTTTCAAGAAGGCATATTCTTCGCTGGGGGAGGGAAAGGCAGCATCATGAGGGTATGAGGATACAGCATATTCAACAAGGCCTTGGGGGAATTAAAGATGTACTCTTGCTGGGCAGGGAGAGCAACTTTATGCATCTCTACGCCAGTCATAATTCACTTGTGGCCAAAGTTGCCGGCTATCAATTCAGTCTGCAGCAAATGCCAAGGTTGTGGCTGGAATTTACAGCCGTCGTAGGTTTGGCAATTTTGGTACTGTTGATGACAACACAGGGGCGAGGTTTTCAGGAAATCATGCCTACTTTGGCATTGTTTGCAGCCGCTGCTTTCCGCCTGTTGCCCTCGGCCAATAGGCTGCTAGGCTCAATTCAGACTGTGCGATATGGCTTGCCGATAGTGAATATGCTGTATCGGGAACTGAGCCTTGCCATACGGCAGTCCACTGTGGCAGAAAGCAACATTCACTTTAATTCGGCAATAGAGCTGCAGTCTGTCGAATTCACATATCCATCCTCTGTATTTCCCACACTAAGGAATGTCAGCTTCAAGATAACCAAGGGACAGAGCATTGGCCTGATAGGCGAGAGCGGCTCGGGGAAAAGCACCGTTATTGATATCATCCTTGGGCTGCTAAAGCCACAGTCGGGGCATGTCATGGTCGATGGTCAAGATATTCATCAAGCACTGCGTTCCTGGCAGGACATGATAGGTTATGTTCCACAATCCATTTTTCTCACTGATGACAGCTTGAAACATAACATTGCTTTTGGGATGGCAGAAGAAAATATTGATATGCAAGCCCTGAATAAAGCAATCCAGGCAGCACAATTGCATATGTTCGTTGAGAGCCTGCCACATGGCATCGATACCGTTGTGGGCGAAAGAGGGGTGCGCTTATCCGGCGGACAGCGGCAGAGGATTGGGATTGCAAGGGCGCTTTATCATGATCCTGATATTCTAGTACTGGATGAGGCCACCAGTGCCCTGGATGAAGAAACGGAAAAAGAGGTCATGCAAGCTGTCGATATGCTGCATGGCAGCAAGACCATTGTTATCGTTGCTCATCGATTAACTACAATCCGTAATTGCGACCGCATCCTTAAGTTCCATGCAGGCGAGTTAATCCACTCAGGAACCGCTCAGGAATTACTGTCTGACAATATTCTCAAATAAATTAACCCATGATTACTCCAACAATTTTATGCTAACAAATTCTTCGATTTTAATTACCGGTGGCACAGGGTCTTTTGGACATACTTTTGTACCCATGACGCTGGCAAAATACAACCCAAAGCGATTGGTTATTTTCTCAAGAGATGAAATGAAGCAATGGGAAATGGCCAAACTTTACGGTAATGATAGTCGCGTCAGGTTCTTTATCGGAGACGTACGGGATAAAGACCGGTTAAGTCGAGCCCTGCATGGTATTGATTACGTAGTGCATGCTGCGGCAACCAAGATTGTGCCTACCGCAGAATACAATCCATTCGAATGTGTAAAAACAAATATCAATGGCGCCATGAATCTGATTGACGCCTGTATAGATCAAGGCGTTAAACGAGTCGTTGCACTATCCACTGATAAAGCCAGTAGCCCGGCCAATCTATATGGGGCAACCAAGCTGGCTTCAGATAAATTGTTTGTTGCAGGGAACTCATATTCAGGGATTGATGCTACAAGGTTTTCTGTTGTACGTTATGGTAACGTCATGGGGTCGAGAGGGTCTGTGATTCCTTTCTTTATGTCTCTTGCTGAGAGTGGTGTTTTACCGATTACTGATGACCGTATGACACGCTTCATGATTACCTTGGAGCAAGGGGTGGAGTTGGTCTGGCATGCTTTTGAGGATATGGTCGGTGGAGAAATCTATGTCAAGAAAATTCCATCCATGAACATTCTTGATATTGCCAAAGCAGTTGCTCCGGATGCCCGGCATGAAATAGTCGGCATACGTCCTGGTGAAAAATTGCATGAACAGATGATTGGTGAAGAAGACGCTCTCTATACCTACGAGTATCCTGAGCACTTCAAAATTTTGCCAGCCATTCACCAATGGAGCGAAGACCCTGAAAGAATCAATAACGGGGTAAAAGTTGCACCTGACTTCACCTACTCATCCAATAATAATAAAAAATGGATGACCACCTCACAATTGCAAGCCTGGATTAAAACTAATGCCAGCATAGTGGGAAAGATTTAAAACATGATCCCATATGGTCGACAAAATATCAGCGAAGCAGACATCTCTTCTGTTGTAGATGTGCTTCGCTCAGAATGGCTAACTCAAGGGCCAGGTATTGCTAATTTTGAGAATGCCATAGCAAATCAATGCCAAGCTCAATATGCTGTTGCAGTAAGTAATGCAACAGCCGCTTTACATATTGCTTGCTTAGCATTGGGAGTTACAGCAGGTGATTTCGTATGGACTAGCCCTAATACTTTCGTTGCAAGCGCTAATTGCGCTCGATACTGCGGTGCAGAAATCGATTTTGTAGATATTGATGCGTCTTCGCTCAATATGTCCGTAAATGCATTGCAACAAAAACTTGAAGTAGCAGAAAGAATCGGTAAGTTACCCAAAGTAGTCATACCTGTACACTTTTCAGGACTGCCATGTGATATGAAAGCTATCCATGCATTATCCCAAAAGTATGGGTTTCACATCATTGAAGATGCATCACATGCAATAGGCGCGCAGTATGATGGCCAACCTATTGGAGCTTGTGAATATAGTGACATAACAGTTTTTAGCTTCCATCCCGTAAAAATCATAACTACTGGCGAAGGAGGCATGGCCTTAACTAATAATTCACAGTTAGCTGATCGTTTGACACGCTTAAGAAACCATGGGATTGTTCAAAAAACGGAACAAATGCTTACATACCCCAAAGGCGCTTGGGAATATCAACAGCTTGAACTCGGATTCAACTACAGGATGACGAATCTGCAAGCAGCGCTAGGCTATAGTCAATTACAAAGACTGAATGAGTTTGTTGCTAAGAGAAGAGAGCTTGCTCGCAACTACTTCGACCTACTAGCAGACTTGCCTGTAACTCGCCCCCTGCAATCAGAAAACTCAGCATGGCATTTATATGCTATACGTCTTGATGCTGATAAAAGGAAAGATGTATTCGATGCCTTTAGACAAGCAGATATTTGGGTACAAGTGCACTATATTCCAGTACATACACAACCCTATTACCAAAAACTAGGATTCAAATGGGGAGATTTTCCGAATGCTGAAAATTATTTCTATCAAGCTATCAGCATTCCATTGTTTTTTGATTTGTCAGCAAGCGATCAAGAGCGGATTGTTTCTTTTTTAAGAAAAAAACTGTCATAACTTAAGCTTCCTCAGAATATAAAAAGTAATTATGAACAAAAAAACATTACCTTTAATTTTTGAATGCGCGAATGCTCATGGGGGAGACTATGCTCTTCTCCAACAAACAATTCAAGAATTCGGAAGTGTTAGCTATGATGAGAAATACATCAAATTTCAACCATTTCATCCTGACACTATAGCTACCAAAGATTATGAGTGGTACAACGTTTACAAAGAACTCTTTTTGCCTACGGAAAAATGGAAAGATATTATTGACTTATCTAGAAAGTACTTCAAAGGAGTTTTTCTAGATATTTTTGATACTTATGGAATTGAGATATTTATCCAAAATACGAAATTAATTAAAGGAATCAAGCTTCAGGCTTCAGTGCTGGATAATCAAGAAGTTATCGCCTCTCTTAAATCAACAGACCTTTCAAACAAATTTTTGGTATTAAATATTTCAGGGTATGAAATTTCACAAATTGAGCAGGTTATTAGTCAATTTAGCACTATCTCCCCTCGCGCTGAAATAATCTTGCAAATTGGTTACCAAGCCTATCCAACCAAGTTGGAAGATTCAGGCTTACAAAAAATCTCTATTATTCGTTCTGCTTTTCCAAACTATCAAATTTGCCTGGCAGACCATGTTGATGCAGAAAGTGAATGGGCAACAATACTTCCATTACTGGGAGTGAGTCTTGGCTGTTCGATTATCGAAAAACATATTGTGTTAAAAAGAGAGAGCGCCAAATATGATAAATTTTCTGCACTGCATAAGCATGAAATGCAGAGCTTGGCTGACAGATTAACAGCCTCTCAAAGTGCCTTAAAAGGTCCGTTTATCAGTGCAGCAGAAGCAAACTATCTTGCTAAAACTGTACAGGTCCCTATCTTAAAACACTCTTTAGCATCTGGTAGCTTGATATCAAAAACAGACATCATATTCAGACGCACATCCTCCAATGGTCTCACTTTCAAACAAATTGAAAACATTCAGTCTGAAAAGAAAGTAATTGATTTTGACTTAAAGCCGGGAGATGTTGTCCAAACATCAAACTTCAAAACAGCCCGCATCGGTACTATAGTTGCTTGTCGGATGAAATCCTCTCGATTAAAGAGTAAAGCCATATTACCAATAAATGGCATTGCATCCGTAGAACGATGTCTTAACAATGCCATTAAAATTCGGGGAGTACATGAAACTATTTTGGCAACTTCCGATTTAAAGGAAGATGCCATTTTAGCTAATTACACACTCAATGGAAAGGTTCGATTTTGGCAAGGCCATCCTGACGATGTGATTCATCGGTATTTAGGGGCATGTGAATTTTATAATTTAGATGTAATCGTGAGAATTACTGCAGATTGCCCAGTGGTTTCATCAGAAATAGCCGAATATCTTTTGAATCATCACTTCCAAACAGGGGCTGATTACACCGCCGCAAAAAACTTTTCAGTTGGAACATCCTGCGAAATCTATAATGTTCAAGCATTAAAGGAAGTAATTAATTATCTCGGCAGTGCTCAATACTCAGAGTATATGACTTGGTATATGCAAAACAATATAGATATATTTAAAGTTGAATTAGTGGACTTACCAACCGAATATATCAGGGATTACAGATTAACATTAGACTATCCTGAGGATATGGAACTATTCTCTGGCTTATTTGAGAGACTTGAGTCAGAAGGTAAAGAAGCATCGCTTAGTAATGTATTTAATATACTAGATCAAGACCCCAAACTAGCCACGTTGAATTCACATCTGGTCTTAAAATATAAGACCGACCAAGAGCTAATTGATCGCCTAAATGAAGTAACGAAAATAAAAATAAAATAACTATAAATATTATCGTCGAATAACATAACTATTAGGAATTACATATTCACATGAAAGATATTCAATCATTTTCGACTGAACAAGAAGCATTTTGGGCTGGGAGTTTTGGCTCTGAATACATATCTCGTAATCAAGGAAGTTCACTACTAGCTTCAAACCTGAATTTTTTCAGCAAAGCTCTGGCAAGTGCATTTAGCATAGAATCATGTATAGAATTTGGCGCCAACATTGGCATGAATTTACGTGCGATCAAACTTCTTTATCCTCAGATGGCATTGAACGCAATTGAAATCAATCCCGATGCTACAAAGAAGCTATCTGAAATAATGGATAATTCGAATATCTTTCACGGCTCAATATTAGACTACTCGGTAAAACAACAATTTGACTTATCTTTGATTAAAGGTGTTCTTATTCACATTAATCCAGATAAACTCAACGAGGTTTATCAAAAACTATACGACTCTTCAAGAAAATATATTTTGGTATGCGAATACTATAACCCTGCTCCAGTAAGCATTAATTATAGAGGACATACAGACCGCTTATTCAAGCGTGATTTTGCTGGTGAGATGCTTGAAAAATTTCCTGACTTGAAGCTTATTGATTACGGATTTTCATATAGACGTGACCCTTCTTTCCCTCAAGACGATATCACTTGGTTTTTAATGCAAAAGTCCTGAGAAAGCGTGTGAGATGCAGATTGCCTTCAGGGTAGATGCTTCTGTTCAAATTGGAACAGGGCATTTCATGCGGTGCTTAACTCTGGCCAGGGAGTTGTTAAAGCAGGGCGCTGAAATTACTTTCATTTGTAGACATTCCCTGCCTGCACTAACCAAGCTGCTAGAGCAAGATGGGATTAATTTCAAACAGTTACCTGCATCTCCAACTCCATTTGCCAATACTTCAGATATCTATGCTGATTGGCTTGGAACAACCCAGTTAATAGATGCTGAAGCCAGTATTGCGGCATTGTCCGACATGAAGGTCGATTGGCTGATTGTTGACCACTATGCGCTAGACCATACATGGGAAGAAAAATTAAAACCTCATACAGATAAAGTCATGGTAATTGATGATCTGGCAAATCGAAAACATCAATGCGATTTGCTGCTGGATCAAAACTACTACCATGATGGCGCGAACCCATACCACGGTCTGATACCACAGGCGTGTCAATTACTTCTGGGTCCTAGATATGCTTTATTAAGACCGGAATTTCGGCAGTTGAGAAGCCAAGTCAGACTCAGGGACAATCAGGTGCAGCGCATACTAATATTCTTTGGTGGTGTAGATGCCAATGATTACACTTCCAAAGCAATTGACGCCATCTCCACTATCGAACATCAAACGTTTGCGGTAGATGTTGTGATTGGTGACCAGCATCCGAATAAGGAAAATATCATTCAGGCTTGCCACCAGGTCGGCTACCAATGCCATATTCATACAACCAAAATGGCGGAGCTCATTGCACAGTCTGATCTGTGCATTGGTGCAGGCGGCTCGGCCACATGGGAAAGGTGTGCACTAGGCCTGCCCACTATTACGATCTGCGTGGCAGATAATCAGCGTGTACTTTGCCAAAACGCAGCGCAAGCCGGACTGATATATCTTCCGGAATGGGACTCCCAGCAGTTGACGAAAGAGATCAAAGTTCATGTCGAAGCCGTGTTGAAAAACCCTTTTTTGCGAAAAGAAATAAGCCAGAAATCCATACAATGGATTGATGTACACGGTGTAGAACGTGTTATCTCATACTTGAGCACGCTGGAGCTGACACTTAAAGTAGCTAACGCTGACGACATGCGATCCATTTTCGAATGGAGAAATCATCCGGAAATTCGTGCCATCTCAAGAAATCAGCGGGCTATTGACTGGGATAAACACCAAGCTTGGTACACCTGTATGTTGTCCAGTAATAAGATTAAACTCCTGATTGCTTACATGGACCAGAGTGAAATTGGTGTCGTCAGGTTTGACTTGGGTGAATTATCTGCTGAAATTTCAATTTATCTAATTCCCGGAATAACTCACAACCGCTTAGGTACAAAACTATTAGATGCTACCGAGAAATGGCTAAAATTACATCATCCAGAAATCCATGAGATATCGGCCGAAGTATTAGCCAATAATGTCAAATCTCAGCATTTTTTTTTAAAAAACGGGTTTACGGCCACATCCAGTCTGTTTACAAAGAGATTATATCAGTGAGAACTATCAAAATTGACTATCGAACGATTGGAGAGAGTACCTCTCCTTTCATTATTGCCGAAATGTCAGGCAACCATAATCAATCATTGCCACGTGCGCTGGAAATTGTAGAAGCTGCCGCAAAAACTGGCGCACATGCCCTCAAGATTCAAACCTATACGCCAGACACAATGACTTTGGATATAGATGAGCGTGAATTCCATATAGGCGATCCGAATAGTCTGTGGACAGGCACATCACTTTATAAGCTCTATGGCGAAGCATATACCCCTTGGGAATGGCATGAGGCCATTTTCAATCGCGCCAAAGAGCTCGGCATTATTGCATTCAGCACCCCTTTTGATGACACCTCTGTCGACTTTCTGGAGGCATTGAATGTCCCATGCTATAAAATTGCCTCCTTCGAAAATACTGACTTACCATTGATTCGTCGGGTAGCTGCTACCGGTAAACCTTTAATAATTTCAACTGGAATGGCTACTCTTGCAGAACTGGATGAAACCGTTAAGGCTGCCAGACAAGCTGGCTGTAAAGACTTGATATTACTCAAGTGTACCAGCACTTATCCTGCGTCTCCGGAAAACACTAATATTCTAACTATTCCGCATATGCGAGAAATGTTTCAGTGCGAAGTCGGCCTATCCGATCATACAATGGGTACCGGTGTCTCGGTCGCTAGTGTGGCATTAGGCGCAACTGTCATTGAAAAACATTTCACACTCTCACGAGCTGATGGTGGTGTAGATAGCACGTTTTCTATGGAACCTGATGAAATGCGACGATTAGTAACTGAGACTGAGCGTGCATGGCAATCACTGGGGAAAGTTAGTTATGGGCCAACTGAATCCGAAGCAAAATCAATACAATTCCGCCGGTCGCTGTATATTGTAAAAAATATGAAAGCTGGGGATGAACTTACAGAGGAAAATGTGAAAGCAATACGCCCTGGCTTTGGGCTTCCAACAAAATACAAAGAACTAATTTTAGGTAAAAAAGTAAATAAACCAGTAAAGTTAGGGACACCGTTATCTTGGGACTTTATTGGTTAATTGTTTAAATCATCATAATGAAATTCGTAATATTGTGAGCTCATCGATTCTTGACATAAAACACTCAACTCGCTCGTATACCCCTTCCTTAGTTCATTCAGAGTATAGACCTGATATAGATGGGTTAAGAGCGATATCCATTTTTGCAGTAGTTTTTTATCATGTATTCCCAATGTATATTTCTGGTGGGTTTGTTGGTGTTGATGTTTTTTTTGTAATTTCCGGATTCCTCATATCAGCTATCATAATTAACAATTTAGAAAAAGAAACCTTTAGTTTTTATGATTTCTATTTGCGCCGCATTAAAAGGATTTTTCCAGCATTAATTATAGTGCTGTTCTCGAGCCTTGTTTTTGGCTGGTATGTACTATTTACTGATGAGTATAAGCAACTTGGTAAGCACATTGCAGTAAGTATATTATTTCTATCAAATATTGCTTTATGGAATGAAGCTGGCTATTTTGATAGCGCTTCTGAATCGAAACCACTTCTACATCTCTGGTCGCTTGGCGTTGAAGAGCAGTTTTATATCCTATGGCCTCTCATAATTTATATATTTTGGAGATTTAAGACCAATTTACTTATTCCTATAATTGCTTTAGGAGTAATTTCTTTCTTTCTAAATACATACTATATTTCTGACAAACCTACAGCCGTATTTTACTTACCAATCTCTCGTTTTTGGGAGTTACTCGCTGGAGCCTTACTTGCATATCATGAAGTGAATAAAGGTAAAGTAAATTACATCTTTCATCGAAAATCATTTTTTGACCCTCATGCTAATAAAATCAAAAACGTACAGTCCGTTGTAGGCATTAGCCTTCTTCTTTTTGCAATCTTCACATACGATCAAAATACAAAATTTCCGGGCTGGGCAGCCCTCTTACCTGTTTTTGGCACTTTTCTTCTTATCTCTGCAGGTACAAATGCATGGGTAAATCGAGCACTTATCTCAAACTCTGGCTTAATTTGGATTGGGTTGATTAGCTACCCTTTGTATCTATGGCATTGGCCATTTTTAGTTTTTTCTAAAATTATCTATCCAGGATTTGATGATGAAATTCTTGCAAAAATACTTGTAATTTTCTTATCGATTATTTTTGCTTGGTTTACTTATAGATATATTGAGATACGCATTAGGCACTCTAAACACATCAGAACAATATCTATCTTAGTGATAACTATGGTCGGGCTCTTTGCTTTAGGCCTATCCGTTTACAATTCATTAATTATCCCAAGAGTGTCAGATGAGTGGAAAAAAGTTTCCGATGCAAGATTAGATAGAAACGCCCCACGAGGCTGGCAAAATAACATGTTGAAACCAGTTGTTATCGGTGAGCAATCTATAGCTCCATCAATTTTGTTTTTTGGAGATAGTCATATGGAACAGTATTATCCAAGAATTCAAGCGAATACTATAGATAAACTGGGGGGGGTTGACTCTGTTATGATCGCGACTGCAGGCGGTTGCCCACCCATTAAAGATGTAGATCGAATTGATGTTAAATATTCAATAGGTTGCCCTGATTTTTTTAATGCGGGAATGAAATTAGCTTTATCCTCATCAGTGAAGAAAGTTATTTTAGGTGCTTATTGGGATGGATATTTCTTAGGAAGACCGGCCCTTGATGCTGATCCGACATTAAAAGTAAGTCGGCTGTATCATACCGAAGATAATATCAAAACTATCATTCAGATTAATTCAAATCAATACAGTCGGCTTTTTGAGAAGCTAGAAACATCCATCTCTGAATTAAAAAAGAAAGGCAAACAAGTTTACATAATTCTGCCGAACCCCGCCTCTGAGCTGTATGATCCTGAATATTATATCCGTTCATATAAGAGACTATCTCTTACGAATTCCAATCCAGCCTTCCCGAAATTATCTAGAGACCAAGTTAATCAAGGTTTATTTGAAATAACAACAAGACTTAAAGTAATAGCTAATAAAACAGGAGCCATTACGCTAGATCCTCTTGATGACATTTGTAATTTTGATATATGTTTAACAGCAATTAATGGTTCTCCAATAAATCAAGATAAAGATCATTTAAGCTCCAGTTATGTAAAAAATCACATTAGATTTATTGATAAAGCTTTTACTGACAAGCTTAATTAAAGCTTTACATGACTTGATTGATCTATTAAAAATAGAAACAGTATGACTAGCCCAATAACCAATCCACTCTTCTTTTCTCAATTTTTACCGGAGGAGTTACAAAATCTAATTTTGCCTTATACAAACCATATAAAAGTTAGAAGTGAGCCTGACTTTTATGGTGCAAGTACAATTTTGTCAGACAAATTGAATTTAAAATATACACCTCGTTCATTTTCTTCTTGGTTTCATGGAGCACCAATAACAAAGCTTAAATTCCCAGAGCAGGTTATTTGGAGTAATAACTGGGTTAAGCATAGACTTGTTTCCAACTTAAGAATTAAATTCTTTTTAGAGTCTAAAGGAATAGATAAAGTACGGGCGATTGGCTCACCAATAATATACGTAGATGGAAATCAAGTAATTCGTAAAGAAAATAGTGTGTTAATAATGCTTGCTCACTCACTTTCATACGCGACATTTGATAGAAGCTTTCAACAAGCAATCGAACTTTCAAAGAAATTGGTAAGTGAAGGAAAATATGTTTGCTTTTGTGTTCATTCCGATTGCTTTGCTCAGAACAAAATTACTCCTGAACTTGATAAACACCATATAGATTGGTTTGTGGGTTCCTCTGTAAACGATGTGAATTCGCTTAGAAGGATGAGAAATATATTTGAGTATTTTGAAGTGGTAGGAAGTGATGCTATTGGCTCACATTTTCTTTACTCTCAGCTATTTGGATCAAAATTCTTTTTCATGAAGCCTTATTTCGAGTATAAAGCAGAGTTTTTTAAAAATGATCCAAACTGGGTTAGAAAACAAGAAGCTTTCACTCATACATTAATGGAGTATAGTGAGGCCGTAGTAAGGGCAAAGCACCCACAATATTTTGAGGGATGCCATAACGCGTTATGCAATAAAGAAATGGCTGAATACGAGTGTGGTATGACGGAAAAACTTGAACCACATGAGGTTGCAAATCTATTGGGCTGGAATATAAAGGATCAACTTATCTGCTCAGTACCTTATTATGGGTCAAAACTTGTAAGTAAAATCAAAACTAAAATTTCACGGATTTAACTTTTAAATTGCGAATACTAAATAAAATTAAACAGACTTTTCTTCTGCTTGCGAACTTAAAGTCCAGACTTGATGATATTCAAAATGCGCTAGGCAGAATTGAAGCGAAAATGAATACTATTCAAACGTCCAACAAACTCTCGGATACAGAATTCAAGGTATTCTCGCAGTGGGGTGAAGATGGGATTCTCCAATTTCTGACATCCAACCTTGAAATTAAAAATAAAATTTTTATCGAGTTTGGTGTAGAAACCTATAGGGAATCAAATACACGCTTTTTGTTAATGAATAACAATTGGTCTGGCTTGGTACTTGATGGTTCAAGAAAAAATATTGATTACATTAAATCAGATTCAATTTATTGGAAATATAACCTTAAAGCTGATTGCGCCTTTATCGATCGAGATAATATCAATGATTTGATTGAGAAAAATGGGCTTGCAGGTGAAATCGGACTTTTATCGGTTGATATTGATGGTAACGATTACTGGGTCTGGCAAGCGATTAATATAATCAATCCTGTTATTGTCGTTTGTGAATACAATAGCTTGTGGGGTGCTAAAGATGCAGTCAGCACGCCTTATGACGCTAGCTTTGTTAGAAGCAATAAACATTATTCGAATTTATACTACGGAGCTTCAATAAAAGCTTTGAATGATTTGGCTATCAGTAAGGGATACTCTCTAGTTGGGGGTAATAGCGCGGGTAACAATGTTTTCTTTGTCAGAAACGATATGATGGGAAGGATTGAATCTGTAGCAGTTGAAAGTGCTTGGGTTCAGTCTCAATTCAGAGAGTCCAGAGACGCGCAAGGCAATCTGACTTATTTGGATTTCGAAGCACGGAAATCATTACTTAGCGACCTCCCCTTAGTCGAGGTAAATACTGGGCAGTTAATTAAAGTTTGTGACCTTAAATGAGTTTAATCTGGATAACAGGCGGAAAAGGCTTTATAGGCCGCCATCTTGCGCAATTCATTGCTGGCAACTCACAAGTCGCACATGGACTTGGGCACGGTGCATGGGTTGAGGACGAATTCTCAGCGTGGGGTTTTAAAAGCTGGCTCAATGCGGAAATAGATTTTGCTAGTTTGAGTCACTTGGCAGCAGGCTCAGGCCTCCCCAATATTATTTTTCATCTGGCAGGTGGGTCGGCTGTTGGTCCCTCTATTCAAAATCCTTATGAAGATTTTCAACGTACTGTTGAAACCACGGCGCGGTTACTGGAATGGGTGCGGCAGCATGCGCCCGCAATCAGGGTCATCGTGGTATCCAGTGCTGCGGTGTATGGCGCTGGTTTTACAGGGGCAATCAATGAGCATACCCAAGGCACGCCATTTTCACCTTATGGTTTTCATAAGGCCATGCTGGAAAGCCTGTTTGCCTCTTACCGGGAAACCTATGGGTTGAAGCTGGGTGTGGCGCGTCTGTTCTCTGTGTATGGGCCGGGGTTGGAGAAACAGTTGCTGTGGGATCTCTGCCAAAAGCTTGAGAAAGCGGATAACGGTGAAATTCTGTTGCACGGCACCGGGTGGGAGTTGCGAGACTGGCTGCATGTGAACGATGCCTGTGATCTGCTCTGGCGTACGGCCACTGCGCCTGAGTTGCCGCAGGTAATCAACGGTGGTACCGGGAAGGCAACCAGCATTGCAGACATCGCTGCACTGGTTTCGGCAGCATGGGGCGGTCGCAACAATATTGTGTTCAGTGGTTTTGGCCGCAAAGGCGACCCAGCTTCACTGGTGGCCGATATTACTCGTGCGCGGGGGCTGGGCTTTTCTCCGGAAATCACAATCGGCATGGGCATTGAAGAGGTTGTTCGCTGGTATCGGGCGAGGTCGCGTTGAGGCGTATTGCATTCACCCAGATTGGCGGATGTGGCTGGATGGGCGGGTTGAATTATCAGGCTAACCTGTTGAGCGCCTTGGTTGCCAACGAAGGCCATAGGATTAAACCGGTTTTGTTTCTAGGTCTCGATACAGATCAAGCTGTCCTGGAGAGATTTCTACGTATAAAGGACCTTGAAATTGTTCAATCGGCCGTGTTTGATCAACAGCGTAAATGTCGCCGGCTGATCACTTCCTTATTCTTGGGCGTTGATGCCCAGGCGCTAAAGTTGTTCAAGCAGCATGCCATTGATGTTGTGTTTGAGTCCGCCAATTTTTACGGTTGGCGATTCCCGATCAAAAGTATTGCCTGGATTCCGGATCTGCAGCATCAGCGGTTGAGGCATTATTTTGGTTTTTCTGCGTTCTGGAAGCGTGAAATCGGCTTTCGCATGCAAATCCTGGGTGGCCGCCATATCATGCTGAGCAGCGATGATGCCAGGGCTGATTTTCAGCATTTCTACCATATTCCACAGCAAAGATTGCATGTGGTCCGGTTTGCCGTCCCGATAGAAGCTTGCACCTTTGATGTGGATGGGCTGATTTCTAGGTATGGATTGCCAGAACATTTTTTTTACCTGCCCAACCAGTTCTGGCGACACAAGAACCATGAATGTGTGATTCATGCACTGGCAATTGTCAAACAAGCTGGTCACGAGATTGTCGTTGCCGTATCAGGGAACACTAATGACCCGCGTGATGCGGAATATTTTCCCAATCTGCTGGCGCTTGCGAATAGACTGGGGGTAGAGAAAAACTTCAGAGTGCTCGGCTTGATTCCCTACGAGGATGTTCAAGCCTTGATGACGAGTTGTATTGCGCTTCTCAATCCCTCACGGTTTGAGGGGTGGAGTACTACCGTGGAAGAAGCGAAGGCATTGGGCGTGGAAATGCTGCTTTCCGATATCAATGTACATCGCGAGCAAGCCGGGGAGCAGGCGCAGTATTTTAATGTAGAGGATGCCGAGCATTTGGCCGAGATACTGAGGAGGCATGTCATCCGCCCCCGGGCTCCAAGGCTGCAGCAAGAGCAAACGGTGGTCGAGCGGGCGCGTAAAGGCATGGCTGATTTTGCAGCCAGCTTTGCCAGTATGGTTGAAGAGGTTGCCGGGCAAGTATGAAAATTTCCATTATCACCGTTTGCTATAACAGTGCTGCAACCATTGCGGATACGATTGCTTCAGTGGCGTCGCAGCAATATAGCGAGCGTGAGCATATTATTGTAGATGGTGCCTCTCAGGACAGCACCATGGAGATTGTAAAAAATGCTTCCAGTGTTGCGCAGTATGTCTCGGAGCCGGATCAAGGTATTTATGATGCGATGAACAAGGGGCTGAAGCTGGCGACAGGTGATGTGATTGGGCTGCTGAATGCGGATGATTTCTATGCCGATGATACGGTGCTGGATCAGGTGGCCGAGGTTTTCAAGGATCCGGATGTACAAGCCTGTTATGCCGACCTGCTGTATGTGGATCAGGAGGATACCTCGCGCGTGATCCGGTATTGGAAATCCAGGCATTTTAAGCCGGGCTCGTTCAAGCGCGGCTGGATGCCGGCTCATCCCACTTTTTTTGTGAGGCGCAGCGTCTATGAATCATTGGGGGGGTTTGACCTTCGCTTCCCACGACAGGCGGATTTTGAGCTCACGATGCGGTTTCTTGAAGTTCACGGTATCCGGTCAGTTTATGTCCCGCGTATCTGGATCAGAATGCGCATGGGTGGCGCTTCCAATAACAGCATCCTTGGCGTGATCAAGGGCAATCTGGAAGCGTTTCGCGCATGTAAACTGCATGGCCTGAATGTAGGGCCGCTGTTTATTCCGCGTAAGGTCTTGTCTCGCGTACCACAATTTTTCACTAAACCTCATATAGATACGAATTAATGCGTATTTTGATTACAGGGGCAAATGGATTTGCTGGTCGAGCATTGTGTACTGCTCTGGCAGATTCTGCTCATAAAGTGGTCGCTTGTGCCAGAAGCAAGCTGTTTCAAGAAGTTGCCAAGCAAGAGTATATTTTAGTACCGGTTATTGATGGTCATACTGATTGGCAAATGTACTTGGCTGAGATGGATGTTGTTGTCCATCTCGCAGCCCGAGTGCATGTCATGCGGGAACAGCTTGCCAACCCTTCGGGCGCATATCGCGAAACCAATGTTGAAGGGACATTGAACCTGGCCCGCCAAGCTGCAAAAGCGGGGGTAAAGCGGTTTATTTTTATAAGCTCCATCAAGGTCAACGGCGAACAGACCCTACCTGGAAAGCCTTTTACCGCGAATGATGTCGCTGCCCCTGCAGATGCATATGGCATTTCAAAGTTCGAGGCGGAGCAAGATTTGTTGGCTTTGACGAGGGAAACTGGGATGGAGGTTGTGATCATTCGGCCTCCGCTGGTCTATGGGCCTGGGGTGAAAGGTAATTTTGCCAATATGATGAATTTGGTGCGGAGATCATTGCCTCTGCCTTTCGGCGCCATCCATAATCAGCGTTCTTTGGTGGCAATTGATAACCTGGTGAGCCTGATCATTGCATGCATTGATCATCCAGCAGCCGCTAACCAGGTTTTCCTGGTAAGCGATGGCGAGGATGTATCCACTTCCGATTTGCTGCGGCGCTTGTCCAAGGCTGCTGGCGTTTCTTCTCGATTGATTCCGATTCCAGCAGGTTTGTTAAACATGGGTTTGACCATGCTGGGTAAAAGGATGGTTGCCCAGCGGCTTTTAGGTTCTTTGCAAGTCGATATTTCCAAGACTCAGGAAATGTTGGGGTGGGCGCCGCCTGTTACGGTGGATGAAGGTCTGCGACGTTGCTTCGTTTCAGAAAGTTAATCTTGATTCGATTTTTTGATGTTGTATTCTCACTATTAGGCTTGGTTCTCGGCTTGCCATTGCTACTGATTATCTATCTCTTAGGGTTGTGGGATACGGGCGCACCTTTATTTCGCCAGTTACGTGTCGGACGCTATCAGCAACCATTCACCTTGGTGAAGTTCCGTACCATGCAGGTGGATACGGCTTCAGTTGCCAGTCATTTGGCTTCAGCTTCATCGATTACAAAGCTGGGAGGTTTTTTGCGCAAGACCAAGTTGGATGAGTTGCCGCAGTTATGGAATGTACTGAAAGGGGAAATGAGCCTTGTCGGGCCGCGGCCTAATTTGTTCAATCAAGAGGAATTGATTGCGGAACGGGCAAAACGAGGTGTCTATGAGGCGCGCCCTGGCATTACTGGAATTGCGCAGGTAAACGATATTGATATGTCCGTTCCCAAGCTGTTGGCTGAAACTGATGCGCGAATGTTGCGCGATATGCGGATATCGCTTTATTTCAAATTGTTATTCCAAACGGTGTTGGGTAAAGGCAGCGGCGATCGTGTCGTGCGTTAAGTAATTCAGGGCATGTGTTAATTGTTGTGAATCATGGGTTATTGGGAAACGGTTTTTAGTAGAATGCATTTATTTCATTTTGGGTTTGATGCGTGTTGAACATCCATCCAACATTTAAGTGGTCTAATTATATTAGCTTGAATAACCCACGGTCTTTAAGCGCGTGGCTTCATGATATTGTTGTTGCGGTTTTGGCATGGTGGGTGGCTTTTCTTTTCCGCTTTAATTTCGATATTCCGAACAACTTCACGCAAAGCATGCTGGAAAGTGCCGCTTGGGTGATTCCTCTGCAGGCAATGGTATTCTTGTTTGCCGGTCTTTATCGCGGCGTCTGGCGATTTGCCAGTTTGCCGGATTTGCAGCGGCTGATTCGCGCGATTGCGATCAGCGCAGTGATGGTGATCGCGATTTTGTTCATGTACCAGCCACATGGGGTTGTTCCGCGCTCGGTGTTGCTCATGGATCCAATATTGCTCCTGTTATTCATGGGTGGCAGCCGTTTTGCTTACCGTGCATGGAAAGAGCATCGCTTGTATGGCTCTGCACAACTGGCTGGTAAACCGGTGCTGGTCCTCGGAGCGGGTGAGGCGGCCATTGCCTTGTTGAAAGACCTTTCCAAAAGTCATGAATGGCATGTTGTTGGATTGCTGGATGACAAGAAAACCATGCTTGGGCGAGAGTTGCTGGGCATCAATGTGTTGGGGGAAATTGAGCAATTGCCGCAGATTGCTGATGATTTGTCCGTTAGCCATGTGATTGTCGCCATGCCGTCCGCACGTCATCAAAGGCGCAGGCAGGTGGTTGAACTAGCCAACAAGAGTGGCCTGACCGCACTTACTGTGCCATCTTTTGACGACCTGATGAGTGGGCGCCTGAGCATGGCACAGCTTAGGCCGGTGGAGGTGGAGGATTTGCTCGGACGCGAGCCGGTCAGTCTTGACGGGGAAGGGTTGCAACATTTGCTCGAAGGGCAGGCGGTGTTGATCAGTGGCGCCGGCGGTTCCATCGGTTCTGAGTTATGCCGCCAGGTGCTGAAGTATCGCCCGGCATGCCTGGTTTGCCTGGACCAGTCGGAATATGCCTTATATCGGTTGGAGCAGGAGTTTGAGAGGCTTGAGACCGAGACCAGTATTGAATATGTGGTGGGCGACGTGAGAAATGCCCGGCGGGTGAGGCAGGTGCTTGGACGCTACATGCCACGCGTGGTGTTTCATGCCGCAGCGTATAAGCATGTGCCCATGATGGAGAACCGCAATGTGGCTGAGTCATTGTCAAATAATGTCAACGGTACTTACACGCTGGCCCAGGCGTGTAAAACTGCTGGGGTTGCCAAGTTCGTGCTGGTCTCGACCGATAAGGCGGTGAACCCGACTAACGTCATGGGGGCCAGCAAGCGCTTGGCGGAGATGGTATGTCAAGGCTTGCAAGATGAGTCGGGAACGCGTTTTGTCGTGGTGCGTTTTGGCAATGTGCTGGGCAGTAGCGGCAGTGTGATTCCCAAGTTCCGGGAGCAAATTGCGGCGGGCGGGCCGATAACGGTCACGCATCCCGAGATTACCCGTTATTTCATGTCGATTCCTGAGGCATGCCAGTTGGTTATGCAGGCCGGCATGATGGGAAGCGGGGGCGAGATATTCGTGCTGGATATGGGAGACCCTGTTAGGATTGTGGACTTGGCGCGTGATATGATCCGCTTGTCCGGGCTTAATGAAGATGACATCGAGATTGTATATTCTGGCTTGCGTCCCGGTGAGAAGCTGTATGAGGAACTTTTGGCTGACGATGAACTCACTGTACCAACGCCACATGACAAATTGCGTATTGCCGTGGCGCGAAGTGCGGATGAGGCTTGGGTTCAAGCATTGCTGAAGTGGATCGACAGGACATCGTTGATAGACGAAGCTATCATTAAGCAAGAGTTAAAAATGTGGGTGGAGGAGTATGCAGGGGATATTCATGCTAATCCATCGACATTGTTCCCCCCCGAGTCTTCAACAATACATTAGAAGAAAGATATATAAAGATGGCAAAAAAAATTACCAAGGCAGTATTCCCAGTGGCGGGTTTAGGCACGCGTTTCTTGCCGGCAACCAAGGCAAGCCCCAAAGAGATGTTGCCTATTGTGGATAAGCCGCTGATTCAGTATGCGGCGGAAGAGGCCGTGGCTGCCGGTGCAACTGAACTGATTTTCATCATCGGGCGTAACAAGCGCTCGATTCCAGACCACTTTGACAAGTCTTTCGAGCTTGAAGCGACTCTCGAAGCTGGCAATAAAACCCAGATGCTGGAGGAAATCCGCAATATCCTGCCAAAAAACGTCTCCTGTATCTATATTCGCCAGGCTGAAGCGCTTGGGCTGGGACATGCGGTATTGCTTGCCAAATCCGTAGTCGGCGACGAGCCTTTTTCGGTGATCCTGGCGGATGACCTGATCGATGCCGACAAGCCTGCGATGCAACAGATGACGGAGTTGTTCGAGAAAGAGGGCGCCAGCATTCTCGGGGTTGAAGATGTCGAGCCTAGTGAGACTGCCAGCTATGGCATCGTGGATGCGACAGAAGTGAGCGGGCCCAATGTCCTGCAATTGAACGGCATTGTGGAAAAGCCGCAACCTGAAGAAGCACCATCCAACTTGGCCGTTGTCGGCCGTTATATCCTTACGCCTGAGATATTTGAATGCCTGGAGAACGTCAAGCCAGGTAAGGGCGGTGAAATTCAATTGACTGACGGTATTGCCGCGTTGATGGAGCAACAAAAAATACTGGCCTACCGCTTTGATGGCAAGCGCTACGATTGCGGCAGCAAGCTGGGGTATGTCAAGGCCAATGTCGAATATTCCTTGAAACATGAGGAGTTCGGGGAGGAGTTTGCACAGTATTTGCGTGATCTGGCCAAGTAATCGCTGTGGCAGTGTTACAGGGCAATCCCGAGCTCATCCTGCAGCGCTCCACGCTGGTTTATGATGCAGCAACTGTCAATCAGGCGGTTGCAAGGGTAGCGCAAGAGGTCATTGCCCTGTTGAAGGCAGAGCAGCCACTCGTGCTCTGCGTGATGGGGGGAGGAGTGGTATTTACCGGGCAGCTATTGCCTCAGCTCACATTCCCCTTGGAGTTTGGCTATGTCCAGGCCAGCCGTTATCACAATCGTACACGTGGTGATGCGGACCTAGTTTGGAAGGTGAAACCCGGGGAAGAAGTTCGCGGCAGAACTGTGCTGGTACTGGACGATATCCTGGATGAAGGCGTGACGCTCGCGGAAATCAAAGCGCAATGCCTGGCGCTAGGCGCCAAGCGTGTTGTAGTGGCGGTGCTGGTCGAAAAGGCGCTGGGGCGTGATAAGCCGATCAAGGCGGATTTCGTCGGCCTGGAGGTCCCGGACCAATATGTCTTTGGTTGCGGCATGGATGCTTATGGCTGGTGGCGTAACCTGCCAGCCATTTATGCCATGCAAGATTGAGCCTAATGGCGTTGCGCCTGGATTTTGCTGTCGGATAGCAGGGACTCGACGATTTCCGCTAGCCTGATCGGGCTGAAGGGTTTGACCAGGTAATCGTCGCAGCCTGAGCGATAACCATCGAGCATATCTTGCTCTTGAGCGCGGGCGGTCAGGAAAATAATCTTCGTGTGCTTGAAATCTTCCTTTCCCTTTAAGGTATCGCAGATCTGATAGCCATTCATGATTCCCGGCATCATGATATCCATGAGGATCAAGTCCGGTTTCACTTCCTCAGCCAGCGCCAGCCCAGTATCCCCATTGTTTGCTTCATAAATAATATATTGATCGTCCCCTAGGCTGAGATGGATGAGTTTGCGCACGTCTTCTTGATCTTCGATGATGAGTATCTTGCGCAATTTGCGCTCCCCGATTTTTGAATTGATTGGCATAGCGTTATTATGATGAGTGTTTTTATCATTTTTATCATATGAATTGAATATGTCAACGCATCTATTAGGGAACAATCTATCTGATTGATTTTTATTTATAACTAAGGATAATGTGTATATATTACATTCCAATAATAGCGTCATGGTTAATCAAGATACTGGGAAGGAAGAGTTCATATCCACAAGGGACGCCTCCAAGGTGCTGGAGGTTTCCTTGCGTACTGTGCAATTGTGGGTAGAGTCCGGAATACTGAAGGCATGGAAGACTGCCGGCGGGCATCGCCGTATTGCGCGCTCTTCGGTTGATCATATCCTCAGCCAGCGACGGCAAGCGATCATGCCTGCAAGCGGTTCGGCCGCAGAGCCAAAGGCTTTTCATATTCTGTTGGTCGAGGATGACAGCGCATTGCGCAATTTGTTTTCCTATTTCTTTTCCAGCTGGAAACACCCTGTACGTATTGATGTCGCGACAGACGGTTTCGAGGGCTTGATCAGCCTAGGGCGCGAAGTCCCGAACCTCTTGATCACGGATTTGAACATGCCCGGTATGAGCGGCTTCGAAATGTTGCGCCACCTGAAGAGCTCCAATCAGTTCAGCAAGCTGAATATCATTGCGCTCACGGCATTGAATGATGACTATATCCAGGACAAGGGCGGTTTGCCTGAAGGGGTACTGCTGTTCCGCAAGCCAGTTACCCTGAGCCAGCTAGAGCCCATCATTGAGTCGATGATTGCAAATGTCATCGGTCAAGACCAGATGAAAGCCCATGCGTCAATTTAGGCCGGCGTTACAACTACCTAATTCAACACCAGATTTCCTGGCCGCTTTTCCCTTCCATATTATTATCGACGAACAACTGACTATCCAGGAGTCGGGCAATGGCCTGCAGGCTCTGGATTGTAGGCGGCTCAATGGCCGCCAACTGCCTGAATGTTTCGAGATCGTGTCCCCGGTTGAGGAGTTTTGCCTGGCATCGTTGCTGAACATGCGCGGACAGGTCTGCCTTTTGCGGCATAAGGCGAGCGGGTTGCTGCTAGGTGGCAAGTTGGCATTGCATCAGGAAGATTATGTTGCCTTCCTGCTGATGCCTTGGATCGAGAGTACTGAGGATGTGAACAAGCTGCGCGTCGGCCCCAGGATTTCTAAGCATTCAGGCTCGCGTATTTCCAATTCATCCGTAGTCAATATGCGCAAGCTGACTGTGCAGAAAAAACAATTGTTCCAGGCGCATGCCCTGCTATCGATGCGGGAGACGGAATCCAGGACATTGACCCATATCGTTTCCATGACAGACAACTCGGTGGTCATTGCCAATGCGCTGGGCTATGTGGAATGGGTGAATGATGCCTATGTGCGTCGTTCGGGATACTTGCCCGAAGAAGTGCTAGGCCGCTCCCTTGGGGACTTGATGGATGGCGATGAAGAGACGGTGGCGCAGATCAAGCGGCAGCTGGACGCCAAGCAAAGTTTCCAAGCCGAGCTGTTGCGGACCGCCAAGGATGGCTCCAGTTATTGGGTCGATCTCGATATCGAGCCTTTGTTTGATGCCAACGGGCAAGTCTTCAACTATATCGCCGTTGCGCGCGACATTACTGAAAAGAAGACGGCGCAGGAAACCTCCAGCCGCTTGCATGGCATTATGCAAAGCACGTTTGAACTGAGCCCGGATGGTTTCGTGACCTTCAACAAGAAAGGCATCCTCAGCTCTTTCAATCCTGCCTTCCTGAACATGACGGGATTGAAGCCGGAACAACTGTATGCAATCCCGCAGGACGAATTCGTCCGTCTGCTGAAGTCGCTTTGCCAGGATGACCACGGGACGGCATCCCAGCGATTGCCGGATGCCGTCGTCATGCGGATGACGAAACCCAAATTGACGGTGATCAAGCACTCCGTCCGCGAGGCACATGATTCAGACGACCGCTTCGTGGGTACCATCCATTATTTTCGCGATATTACCCAGGAGTCGGAACTGCACCGTATGAAAGGGGAGTTCCTTTCCATGGCCGCGCATGAACTGAGAACGCCGATGTCGAGCATTCATGGATTCACGGAGCTGCTCCTGAAGCGGGAATTTACCGCGGAACAGCAGAAGGACATGCTGGCAACCGTGCACCGGCAATCCGTGAGATTGACCAAGCTGATCAACGACCTGCTCGATCTTGCCAAGATCGAGGCAAGGAAGGGGATGAGTTTCGATATCAAGCCTTATCGCCTGACGGACATTGTCGATACTGCGCTCAAGGAGTTTCTCGTCAGCGGCGAAGGGCGGGCGATCAGCTTCCACTTCAATAATCATGCGCTCAAAGTGTCTGCGGATTTCGACAAGTTGATCCAGGCCCTGGTGAACGTGCTTTCCAATGCGCATAAATATTCCGATCCGGGCACCGAGATCCGCCTGCATATCCAGGAGCAGCAGCGATATCAGCATACCTATGTCGGGATTGCGATCGAGGACCATGGAATCGGCATGAGCAAGGAGCACATGGACCACCTGTTCGAGCGTTTTTATCGCGCTGACACCTCAGGCAGCATTCCCGGCACCGGGCTGGGTCTCTGCCTGGTCAAGGAAATCATGGAGATTCATGGCGGATGGGTCGACGTTTCCTCTGTCTATGGAGAGGGCAGTGTGGTCACCTTGTGGCTGAAGAAGCTCAAGGACTAAATCAGGAGCCATCAATTGTCCTGAAGCCAATCGGCTGATTTTTCTCTACTTTCCAATATACAAGCCATTTCCCGAGCGATTCGGGGAATGGCTTTTTTTATTTCCAGCAAGTGAATACAGGAAATAATTGACATTTTTGATAAAAATGATAAATATGATAAATATGTGGCCGTTATAAGATTCATAGCCACCAGGACCGACAACAAGCTACCCAGCATGTGATTAATGATGGGAGCGCTTGGAGTTAACTGTATGGAACGGAGCCAAGTAAAGGTTGGATCCATTAACATTTGAGGGGAACGCAATGTCCACTAAATCAAATATTCAATTGAATAATGCCATCGGTTTGGCCGTGATCTGCTCTTCCATTGCATTGGTAGGTTGCGATGGGGATGGCAAGAGCAATATCAGGTCTGGCGCATCGAATGGCTCGCCGGTTGTGGTGACGGAAGACATTGATACGGGAACATTCAATACGCTAAGTGAGACTATTGATACCGTCAATGATCTAACCAACAACGTCATCGAGCCAGTTACCACAGCTTTGCAGCCAGTCACCGATCCACTCGGAAATGCGTTGGAACCAGTTCTCAATCCTGTGGTGTCTGCATTGCAGCCTGTGTTATCACCGGTGATAGCGACGGTAAATCCGGTCACGGATGCCTTGGCACCTGTTACGAATACCCTATTGCCGGTCACAGGGGCGTTGGGCGAGGTAGTGGCGCCTGTGGCTATTGCTCTGGGGCCTACATCTGAAGCGCTTTCCGGAGTTGTTGCTCCTGTGACCACTGCATTGGCTCCTGTGGCCGATGGGTTGAATAGTGCATTGTTTCCGATAACAGCAGCGACAGGAAATGCTATCACTCCAGTGCTAGGCGGCCTTGGTGCAGTGATCGAGCCGATTGCCGGCCCATTGGCACCAGTGATCAATACGGCTGGCGGCGTCTTGCAACCGGTGATCGAGCCTGTAGCAGACGTGCTTGCTCCGGTGGTGCAGACATTGGCGCCTGTCACGGATACGCTTGCTCCGGTGGTCAATACAGTGGCGGGCGTTGCCAATCCATTGCTGGATACTGTTGCGGGCGTCACCGCCCCTGTGGCGTCGACACTGGCTCCTACCTTGCAAACCGTGGGTAATACAGTGGGCACGCTGGCTGGCGCAACCACTGCTGTCGGCGGCACTGTAGATGGCGTCGTGACGCCTGTGACCACGACGGTCGGCGGCGTGGTGGGGCAGCTTGGCTCCAGTCTGGGCAGCACGATCCCCGGCGTTGAGGGCGGATTGTCCCCAGTGACGGATCTGCTCGGCGGCGGCAATGGCCTGCCAGGCCTGGACGGTTTGGGCAACGGTCTGATTGCGCAAGTGGCGGATACCAGCAAATATGCGGTCGATAGCGTAGCCGGCCTCGCCAAGGGCGTGGTTGGCTCTGTCGCAGGCAATGGCGCTCTGGCTCCGGTTACCAATGTGCTGGCCGGGGCAAGCGGTGTCCTCGACCCCTTGGTTGGCACCAATGGCGTACTGCCGTTGACCACTGCAGGCGGCGACCAGACATTGCTCGATCCTTTGGTAGGCAAGAATGGCGTTTTGCCATTGACCAGCGGCCAAGCCAGCAATGGCCAGCCAACATTGCTTGATCCCTTGATTGGTCAAGGCGGTGTGTTGCCATTGGCGAGTGCCGAAGGCAACAACACGGCATTGGATCCATTGGTCGGCCCTACCGGCGTCGTGCCGCTCACAAGCAGCGCTGCCGGGAACGGCAATGGCGGCATATTGGCCCCCGTGCTCAACCTTTCCTCAGGCAACCTGGGCGGCTTGGGCAACGCGCTTGCCCCAGTCACCAATGTGCTTGCTTCGGGCAACGTGAACGGCTTGAATGGATTGCTGGCGCCTGTCACCGGCCTTCTGGGCAGCGCATTGACCAATGGCAATCTGCTGGCTCCAGTGACGAACCTGGCGGGTAGCGGCACATCCCTCAATGGCGGTTTATTGACGCCTCTCACCAATGTCTTGGCCTTGGGTTCTGCAGAAGGGAGCGCTTCTCCGGGCAATATTCTGACGCCAGTCACGACATTGCTGTCAGGCAATAATGGTGGTGGTTTGCTTGCACCGGTGACCAATATTCTGAGTGTCGCCACTCAGAATGGGGGGGGAGCTGCTGCAAGTTCACCAGTGGCTAATAGCGGCAATACTGCAGGGAATGGCGGTTTGTCTGGTCTTTTAGGCACTCTTTTAAGGCCCTAAGCCTTAAAAGCCATAAGATCCCGGTAGTAGTCGCTACTGCCGGGATTTTTATTTGAGTCGCACAGATGGACTGCATAGGGGAGAAGATGCAGAAAAGGAAAAAATGCCTGAAAAGAGCAGGCGTGGGTATGCTGGTGGCCAGCATATTGGCTAGCCCGGCTTATTTACATGCGGTGGAAAACCCCGTGGATACCTTGCCCAAGGCCGATGTTCCAAAGACCCGGCCGCAAGCCGAGGTGCAGGTGGAGAAAAAGAACGAGATATCCCCGGAGGTGCAGAAGATTCTGGCGACAGAGGTGCAGCCTGCCAGCTTCGGCATTTACGGCGTGAAAGCGGTACCGTTCGAGGAAGTCAGCGCTTTTTTCGCCCCTTACGCCAATAAGAAGATCACCATTGCCAAGATCATAGAACTGTCCAACCAGGTCACCGAGTTTTACCAGAGGCGCGGCCTGCCGTTATCGTTCTGCTATATTCCCGCACAAAACTTCAATGAGCCGATCATCAAGGTCGTCGTCATCGAAGGCCATATCGGCTCTGTCAAGATCGAGGGCAATCCGGGAGCCACCGAGGGCAAGATCCGCGAGATCATCGCCCCGTTGCTGGCGGAAAAGCCGTTGACCCGCCCCACCATGGAGCGATATACGACCATGCTTGGCTTGCTGCCGGGCTTGAAGATACAAGCCTCCCTGCCTCTGCCTCAGCAGATGGACGGTGCTTCTGAGCTGTCACTCAAGGTGGAGCGCAAGTCGATAGAGGCACTGGGCCGGCTCGAGACCGTGCAGCCATTCACGCGCGGTATCTTTACCGTCAAGGCAAGCGGCAATACCAGGCTGGCGGAGGAGATCACGGCATCCACCCTGATTTCCGCGGAGAACGAGCAATACTATGCCTTGAGCTATGCGCAGCCCATCGGCAAGGAAGGGCTGGTGGTGAGGGGGGATGCTTCCGATTATGACGGCAAGCCAACCGCGGAGCTGGCATCGGGCCTGGGCCGGCAGGTGAAATCCCAGCGCCTGAGCGTCGGCTTGAGCTATCCTCTGGTGCTGCGCCAGGATAAAAGCCTGCTGGCGAACGTATCGCTGACCGCCAATAATTTCGAGGATGAAATTCACAGCAAGCAAAATGGCGCCGCCATTACCACGACCTCCGACGTGCGCACGCTCTCGGTAGGAGGCAGCTATAGCGACAGCACCGCGCGGCGCGGGCGGCGGTTGCAATTGACGATGAGCCGTGGCCTGGACGCCATGGGCGCGTCCAAGGAGATTGCCACCAATTTCCCTGCACCGCCGATCAACAGCGATATCGACTTGAATTTCTCCAAGTATCTCGTGAGCTTCGTGCAGCGCAACTATCTCGATGGCGCCTGGGGCACGTCGGTATCGGGCACTGTGCAGTATTCGCCGGATAATTTGCCTATCACCGAGAAAGTGCAGTTCGGCGGCTACCAGCATGGCCGCGCTTACCGCCCCGGCCGCTTGGTGGGGGACTCGGGGTGGGGGATCACCCTGGAGTTGAACCGTACCGTGCCATTTAACTACAAATTGCCTTTTTACCAGATGGTCGGCTTGCAACCCTATGTATTGCTTGAATCGGCGCGCATTTATGAGCATACCAAGACACAGGACTTAGACCACATGAGTTCGTTATCGCTGGGCGTGCGCTTGATCAGCGACCAGCCTGACCGTACCAACCTGGATTTTTCCATTTCCAAGGCGATTACGTCTGGCGGGCGCAGCAATGCGCTGAAGGATCTCGCGTTCGGCTTCAATTTCGGCATACCGTTCTAAAGCGGCATGAGTGAGCAGGCATAAAAAAAGAGCACCCATGGGGTGCTCTTTTTGTGAGGCGGGCAGGGAGTTAGATCACGCCTTGCGCCAGCATGGCGTCGGCCACCTTGACGAAGCCGGCGATGTTCGCGCCGTCGACATAGTTCACGCTGCCGTCTTCACGGGCGCCGTATTGCACGCAGGCATCATGGATGCCCTTCATGATGTCGAACAGGCGCGCATCGACTTCCTCACGCGTCCAAGACAGGCGCATGGAGTTCTGGGTCATTTCCAGCCCGGAGGTCGCTACGCCGCCGGCATTGGTTGCCTTGCCTGGCGCGTAAAGGATGCGCTGCTCGTCGAACAGCTTCATCGCTTCAGCAGTACATGGCATATTGGCGCCTTCGGCCACGCACAGTACGCCATTCGCAACCAGGGTCGCTGCGTCATCCTTGGTCAGTTCATTCTGCGTAGCGCATGGCAATGCGACATCGGCCTTGACGCTCCATGGGGAGGCGCCGGCGACGAAGCGTGCGCCAACACGCTCGGCATAGTCCTTGATGCGGCCATACTCGACATTCTTGACTTGCATGAGGACTTGCAGCTTTTCCGTGGTGAAGCCGGCTTCGTCAATCACGGTGCCGCTGGAGTCGGAGGCTGTAATCACCTTGGCGCCGAGCGCCAGGGCCTTCTCAATCGCATATTGCGCCACGTTGCCTGAACCAGATACGGCAACGCGCAGGCCTGCAATGGTGCGGCCGCTGTGGCGCAGCATCTCTTCGGCGAAATAGACGGTGCCGTAGCCAGTCGCTTCCGGGCGAATCAGCGATCCGCCGTAGCTCAGGCCCTTGCCGGTCAATACACAGTCGGCACGGTTGGTGAGTTTCTTGATCATGCCGGCCATGAAGCCGATCTCGCGCCCGCCGACGCCAATATCACCGGCAGGGACATCGGTGTCCGAACCGACGTGCCGGAACAATTCACTGGCGAACGCCTGGCAGAAGCGCATGATCTCGCCATTGCTCTTGCCTTTGGGATCGAAATCGGAGCCGCCCTTGCCGCCGCCCATGGGCAGGGTGGTCAATGCGTTCTTGAAGGTCTGCTCGAAAGCGAGGAATTTCAGGATGGACAAGTTGACGGAAGGATGGAAACGCAAGCCGCCCTTGTACGGGCCGATTGCGCCGTTATGCTGGATGCGGTAACCGCGGTTGACCTGGACCTCGCCCTTGTCATCCACCCAGGAGACGCGGAACAGAATGGCACGCTCCGGCTCTACCAGCCGGTCCAGGACGCCATGTTCAGCGTAACGCGGATTGGCGCTGATGAATGGCCACAGGCTTTCCACTACTTCGGTGACTGCCTGCAGGTATTCCGGCTGACCGGGATTTTTTTGTGCGACAACGGCTAGGAAATCATGTGCCGATTGATACTTCATTCCCTCTTATCTCCATGAGCATGATCAAAAGTAGTGCATTTTCCCTTATTGAAGGTAAAAATGCACCAAAATAATTCATATTCTAATGATTTACTGCCCCAAATCCGTGCATTCGCATTGTGGGTAGGGTATGGCAGCAAGTGGATGCTTGATTCAGCGATAGCGTGATAAGCTATTCCGCGCGATAAAACAGGCGTTGGATAATGCAATCACGTCAGTTTCTCGAATCCCACCTTAATCCTATAAAGCTTTTCCGATGACAATGACGCCGTTCTCCACCCTGACCCCAGACTTGATTCTTGACGCCATGAGCAGCGTCGGCATTCTGGGAGACGGGCGCCTGCTGGCTTTGAACAGCTATGAAAACCGCGTTTACCAAGTCGGGGTGGAAGACCAGGCACCGGTGGTTGCCAAGTTCTACCGCCCCGGACGCTGGAGCGAAGCGCAGATTCTGGAAGAGCATGCGTTTTCATTGGAACTCGCAGAGGAGGAAATACCGGTAGTGGCGCCGCTTGCGTTGGCAGGCAGAACATTGCAGCATTACCAAGGCTTCCATTTCGCGGTCTTTCCCCGGCGCGGCGGGCGTATTCCCGAGCTCGACCAGCAAGGGCGCCTCGAGTGGATAGGGCGCTTCCTTGGCCGTATCCATGCAATAGGGGCGCAGGCAACGTTCCAGCACCGTCCTGCCATCGATATCAGGAGTTTTGGCGAGGAACCCGCCGATTGGTTGATGGCCAACAATTTCATTCCCGGGGACATACTTCCCGCGTACCGCAGCGTGGTGGAGCAGGCGCTGGATGGAGTGAGGTCCTGTTATCAAAGGGCGGGGAATGTGGCATCGCTGCGCTTGCATGGCGATTGCCATTTGAGCAATATGTTATGGACGGATGACGGGCCGCATTTCGTGGATTTCGACGATAGCAGGATGGGCTCGGCGATTCAGGACTTATGGATGCTGCTTTCCGGATCGCATGCCGAAATGAGTCTGCAGCTTGGCGAGCTGCTCGAAGGCTATGAATGCTTTTATGATTTCAACCCGGCAGAGCTGCACTTGATCGAGGCGCTGCGCACCCTGCGCCTGATCCATTATTCCGCCTGGCTGGCAAAGCGCTGGGATGATCCGGCATTCCCGATGACGTTTACCTGGTTCAATACCCAGCAGTATTGGCAGGACCGCATCCTGGAACTGCGGGAGCAGGTGGCATTGATGCAGGAACCGCCGCTCTCGATCGCAGGCGGCAATCGATAGTGTGATATTTAAGGAGATGATCATGAGTACAATCAAGATAGAGCATAATCCCAGCACCGAGCGGCTGAACGAGCTTGGCGTTTCCCGCTGGCCGACCTGGTCCAAGGAAGTCTCGGTATTTCCCTGGAGTTTCGGCGAACAGGAAATCGCCTATATCCTGGAAGGCGAGGTAACCATCACCCCTGACGGCGGCGGCGAGCCGGTCAATTTCGGCAAGGGCGATCTCGTCACTTTCCCCGCCGGCCTGTCCTGCACCTGGAACGTCAAGCAGGCGTTGCGCAAGCATTATCAATTAGGGTAGCACAACCTTAAAACTGCAACATTGTTGCAATTTTGGTGGGAAGCGAGGATAATCCGGCATGTCCTGAATGAGGAGCTTGTTATGAAAATCCTGTCGTCACTCAAATCTGCCAAGACACGCCACCGCGACTGCAAGGTCGTGCGCCGTCATGGCAAAATATTCGTGATCTGCAAGAGCAATCCGCGCTTCAAGGCGCGTCAGCGCTGATGAGTCAAATTGGATGACTTAAAAATAAAGGGAAGCCATGCTTCCCTTTATTTTTTCAGTTGTTGGCTGACTCCAGCACAAAACGATTCGCGCCGGCTCTGCTGCCGTGGTACAAGCCTGCGAGCGTGATGGCAGTGATGAGCCAGCCCGCTTTATCCCAATTGCCGCTAGCCTCATGAATGATCCCCAGCGACAAGGGTCCCAGGGAGGCCAGGGTATAGCCCAGCCCTTGCGACATGGCGGAAAGCTGCGCAGCCTGTCCCGGGTTGCGGGTGCGCAGCACAATCATGGTCAGCGCCATGGCAAAACCTCCGCCTTGGCCCAGCCCCAGCAATATCATCCACCACCACATATGGGCAACAGGCGCATATATCGCGCCCATCAGGCCGATATAAATCAAGGCGAACATGACGCCATTGACGAGCTTCTGGTTCGACATGAGCGACGATAACCACGGAACCAACAAGGCCGAGATTACCTGCACCATCACGGAGCCGGAAAGAAACAAGCCGGACTGCACGGCAGGAACGCCGCGGTCCTGCAATATGGTAGGCAGCCAGCCGAATACGCAATAGGCCAGCGCGCTTTGCGTCGCCATGAACAATGTCACTTGCCAGGCAAGCGAGTCACGCAGCAGATGCGGATTGCGTCGGCGATCCGCGTCGACGGAGGGTTTGCCTGCCAAGCGACGGAGTGGCCACCACGACAAGGCGCCCAGCATGGCGGGCAGGGACCAGAAGGCGAGCGCCAATGGCAGGCTGCCAAAAGCTTCAAGCAAAGGCACGGATAATCCCGCTGCGAGCGCCGTGCCCAGGCACAAGGCCATGGTGTATACCCCGGTCATGAGGTCGGGATGGCGCGGGAACTCACGCTTGATCACGCTGGGCAGCACTATGCCCAGCAAACCGATGCTCATGCCTGCAAGGCCAGTGCCGAGGAATAGGTTGGCGGTATTCCACACGCCGCGTAAGGCAAGGCCTGCCGCCAATGCCAGTAGCAATGGTATGACCAGCTTTTCTGCCCCGTAGCGCTTTGCCAGCCAGGCAGCGAAAGGAGCGCACAGCCCGAGAAAAGCCACAGGCAGCGTTGTCAGCATGCCGGCGGCACTGCCGCTCAGGCCCAGGCTCAGGCTGATCTCAGCGAGCAAGGGGGAAACGCTGGAAAAGGCCGGCCGCAAGTTGATGCCGATCAGGATGATGGCAACCACGAGCAATGCGGCATGCGGCCGTCGCTGCGGACTGCCAGGGGCTGTATTGGTCATGAGCGAACGTCAGCCCTGTCTGACGGGCATTTCGGAATAGGCTGATAGGACAATGTGTCGTTCATCTTTATGCTGAAGGTATACGGCATCGAGTAAAGCCACAATACATGGAGAATGCCATGCGTCAATTTACCACAATAGTCCTCGGCAGCCTGTTTGCGATGTTGGCTTGCCAAGCTTACAGCGTGGACTTGGACGACCCGCTTGCCCCTGGCAAGCGGGATTCTGAAGTCCAACCCCCGCCGACTCATAATTTTGACCCTACCAGAGACAAGTTGCAGCGTCCCGCTCGACCAGACGCCGAGCAAAAAACGCCTACTCCCAAGCCTTTGCCCAACAAGCATAATCCAGGTGATAAACCTGCGATCGATCCCGATGCCGAGCAAATCAACCGCGGAGCGGTGAGCCCGCGTTAGGGATTCATTAATTTGTAATTCATCTTAGAAGAGGAAGAACAATGGCTGATTATCTGGATAGTGTGACCGGGATTTATCCAACCGTAGATGAGGCCCAGAAGGCAGCCCAAGCGCTAATCGACCAAGGCTTCAGCCGGGACCAGGTGCAAGTTGCGATTGGGCGCACCGACGGCATCGAACAGGATGAGGACGACAAGGAAGTGTTGAAGAACGTGGTCGTCGATGGTGCGATTGGCACCGCGGTCGGGGCTGGAGTCGGCGCCCTTGGGCAATTAGCCATCGTGGCAGCCAATGTCAGTCTGTTCGTGGCCAGCCCGCTGGTAGGCCCTTTATTCATGGTGGGGTGGGGAGCGGCTGTTGGCGGCTTTATCGGGGCCGGCAAGGGCATTTCCAACCAGGACCGCCATTATTCCGACTTGCTTGCGAACGCAGTGGAGAAGGGCCATGCCGTCTTGGTGGCATATGCCAAGACGGAAGCCGAGGCCGAGGCTGCGCGCGCAGTGGTAGGCGCCTCCATGGAGCGATTTGCCTAATCCGGGAAGCTGGCAAATAAAAAGCCGTGGCATGCCACGGCTTTTTATTTGATCGAGCTTTATCTGCTCAATTATTTTCTAAAGTGAAGCAGGATCGCTGTTTAATCCACCTTGACTTGATGCTCGACAGCCGACGGTGTGCGGGCTGCTACCCAGACACCGTCCTTGCGCGGCTCCTTGAAGTCGATCGACATCATGACGCTCAAGGCGGTAATGGTCACGATCGAGAACATGAACAGTTTTTTTGCCCAGATCTGGTCGTTGTTCGTCTTGTAGCCTGCCAATGCCAGACCCAACCAATAAATGCTGATGACGCCGGCCACCACCAGGTAGTGGTTACCGGTATAGCCGCTGAAGGTCAGCATGATGGTGGCGATCACGAACGCCACGATATAAAGCACGATGTGCTTCTTGGTCGCGAGGATGCCTTTTTTCACCGGCAGGACCGGGATGGCTGCTGCCGTATAGTCCTTGAGCCGGAAAATCGCGATGGCGTAGGAGTGCGGCATTTGCCAGAGGCTGAAGATCACGAGCAGGATCACGGCCCCCATGTCGAACTCGTTGCTGACGGCACAGTAGCCGATCACCGGAGGCGCGGCACCGGACAGGCTGCCGATCAAGGTGCCATAGACCGAGTTGCGCTTCAGGTAGAGGCTATAGGCCCCCACATAGATCGCAAACCCGAACAGGGACAGCCAGACGGTCAGCATATTGGTGGTGGCGTAGAGCAGGGCGATCCCTGCAATTCCCAGCAGGCAGCCGTAGATCACGGCGTTCCTGGCCGGAATGAGGCCACGCACCAGCACGCGGTTGCGCGTGCGTTCCATCTTGCTGTCGATGTCGCGGTCGATGTAATTGTTGAGGACACAGCCAGAGGCAATCACCAGCGAGATGCCGATGGCGGTCGCCAGGAACAGGACGAAATCGATCTCGCCCCTGGAAGCCAGGAAGAAGCCTCCGGCAACCGAGATCAGGTTGCCGAAGATAATGCCTGGCTTGGTGATGAGTAGATATTGCTTCATCAATCTGGCTTAGAAATGCCTCATCATGTTGTGGTTCAGGTGGAACATGACCCACAGCGAGCCCACCACCACGATCGCGAGAATGATCACGGTGAAGATGAAGGCCGTCACGTTCCAGCTCTGCTCCGACGAGGTGTTCATGTGCAGGAAGTACACAAGGTGCACCACGATCTGTACCACGGCGAACACCAGGATGGTGGCGAGGACTGTGGACGAGGACAGCTCGTTGGGGAACATCAACAGCCCGAACGGAATCACCGTCAGGATCACAGAAAGAACAAAGCCAATCAGGTAAGACTTGACGCTGCCGTGGCCTGCGCCAGCGCGCTCAACGTGCCCGTGTGACATTTACAGCACTCCCATCAGATAAACAACAGTAAATACGCAGATCCAGACAATATCCAGGAAGTGCCAGAACAGGCTCAGGCACATCAGGCGGGTATTGTTGGTGTCGGTCAGGCCCTTGCTCCAGACTTGCGCCATCAATACGGCCATCCAGATCAGGCCGCAGGTCACGTGCAGGCCGTGGGTGCCGACCAGCGTGAAGAACGCGGACAGGAAGGCGCTGCGGTCAGGACCGAAACCTTCATGGATCAGGTGGTGGAATTCGTTGACTTCCATCACGATGAAGCCCAGGCCGAACAGGAAGGTGACGGCGAGCCAGTTCAGCACGGCCTGCTTGTTGCCCTTGTGCTGGGCAATCATGGCAAAGCCATAGGTGATGCTGCTGAACAGTAACAGGAAGGTCTCGCCCAGCACGTAGTCGAGCTCGAAGATATCCTTGCCGGTGGGGCCGCCGGCAAAGCTGTGGCTCAGGACCGCATAGGTCGCGAACAGGGTCGCGAACAATATCAAGTCCGTCATCAGGTAAATCCAGAACCCGAAAATCTTCGTGGCGCCGGCGTCGTGGTGGTGCGCATGCTCATCGGCATGCGCGTGTTGGGTATGCAAAGTTTGACTAGACATGGTTACGCCTGACTCGCTTGTTTAACTTGAAGGTGCTTGTTTTCAACTGCCGTGACTTCCTCGACCGGCACGTAGTAGTCGATATCATCGTTGTAGCTACGCGCAATCACGGTCACCAGCATGGCGATGGTACTGAGGATGACCAGCCACCAGATATGCCAGATGAAGGCGAAGCCGAACACCAGGCTGAACGCGCTGATGATCACGCCCTCGGAAGCGTTCTTGGGCATATGGATCTTTTCGTACTTTGCAGGCGCCTTGGCAGCACGGCCGTCCTGCTTCATTTCCCACCACTCGTCGAGATCCTTCACAACCGGCACATGGGCGAAGTTGTAGAAGGGAGGAGGCGAGGAAGTAGACCATTCCAAGGTACGGCCGCCCCATGGGTCGCCGGTCAGGTCGAGGTTCTGCTTACGGTCGCGGATGCTGACGTACAACTGGAGCAATTGAACCAGGATCGCCGCGCCGATGACGAACGCGCCTGCCAATGCGACATACAGCAATGGAGTCCATGCCGGATTGTCGTAGTTGTTGAGGCGGCGTGTCATGCCCATGAAGCCGAGCATGTACAGCGGGATGAAGGCCAGGAAGAAGCCGCTGATCCACAGGTAGGCCGCGATACGGCCCAGCTTTTCGTTCAGCTTGAAGCCGAACGCCTTGGGGAACCAGTACACGAAACCGGCCAGGTAGCCGAACACCACGCCGCCGATAATCACGTTGTGGAAGTGGGCGATCAGGAACAGGCTGTTGTGCAGCACGAAGTCAGCGCCAGGCACGGCCAGCAATACGCCGGTCATGCCGCCGATGGTGAAGGTGATCAGGAAGCCGACGGTCCAGATGATCGGGGTGGAGAACTCGATGCGGCCGCGATACATCGTGAACAGCCAGTTGAAGATCTTCACGCCGGTCGGGATCGAGATGATCATCGTCGCAATGCCGAAGAACGCGTTGACATTGGCGCCTGCACCCATGGTGAAGAAGTGGTGCAGCCAGACGATGAACGACAGGATGGTGATCACCGCGGTCGCCCATACCAGCGAGGTGTAGCCGAACAGCTTCTTCTTGGTGAAAGTCGCGACGACTTCGGAGAAGATGCCGAAAGCCGGCAGGATCAGGATGTATACCTCAGGGTGGCCCCAGATCCAGATGAGGTTGACGTACATCATCTGGTTGCCGCCGAGCTCATTGGTGAAGAAGTGGGTACCCAGGTAGCGGTCCAGGGTCAGCAAGGCAACGGTCGCCGTCAGGACAGGGAAAGCCGCCAGGATCAGGATGTTGGTGCAGAGCGCCGTCCATGTGAACACGGGCATCTTCATGAGTGTCATGCCGGGCGCGCGCATCTTCATGATGGTCACGAAGAAGTTGACCCCGGTAAGCAAGGTCCCCAGCCCGGAAATCTGCAAGCTCCAGATCCAGTAGTCAACGCCTACGCCTGGGCTGTATTCAATGCCGGAAAGCGGAGGATATGCCAGCCAGCCGGTCTGTGCGAATTCACCGACGCCGAGCGAGATGTTGATCAGCGCGACACCGACCACGAACAGCCAGAAGCTCAGCGAGTTCAGGAACGGGTAGGCAACGTCGCGCGCACCGATCTGCAACGGCACGACGATATTCATGAGGCCGACCATGAACGGCATGGCCATGAAGAAAATCATGATTACGCCGTGGGCGGTGAAAATCTGGTCGTAGTGGTGCGGGGGCAGGAAGCCTTCAGCACCGGCCGAGGCGACCGCCAGCTGGCCGCGCATCATGATGGCGTCGGCAAAGCCGCGCAGCAGCATGATGAGGGCGACGGCGATGTACATGACGCCGATCTTCTTGTGGTCGACCGAAGTCAGCCATTCGGACCAGAGCCAATTCCATTTCTTGAAGTGGGTGAGGGCGGCGGCAATGCCCACGCCCAGCACGCCGACGATTGCCAGCGTGATCATAATAATCGGTTCGTGGTAGGGAACCGCTTCCAGGGTTAATTTGCCAAACATTTTTACTCCTTGCCCTCCGAGAGTGAGTGCGCATTCGAACCAGAAGAATGTGTGTACTTCGCGACAATTCCGTCATAGAGATCAGGCGTTACGTTGGAGAAACGCTCAATCGGATTGTTGAAGGAAGCTTTTTCAAGAGCGGTGTACTTGTCTGCATCGAGCGCGGCGCTGGATTGCTTGACTTGCTGTACCCATTCGTCGAATTTTTCCTGAGAGGTCACGTTGGCATTGAATTTCATGCCCGAGAAGCCGTGGCCGCTGTAGTTGGCGGATAAGCCGTGGTAGACGCCTTCTTCGTTGGCGATCAGGTGCAAGGTGTTCTTCATGCCGGCCATGGCGTAGATCTGGCTGCCCAGCTGCGGGATGAAGAAGGAGTTCATGACGGAGCCGGAAGTCACTTCAAAGCGCACCGGGACATTGGCAGGGAAGGCCAGTTCGTTCACGGTAGCGATGCCTTGTTCCGGATAGATGAACAGCCATTTCCAGTCCAGCGCTACGACTTGGACCGTCAGGTGAGGATGCTCGGAATCGATGGGCTGGCGCGGGTCCAGTGAGTGCGTGGTTTTCCAGGTGATGGTGCCGAGCACCAGGATGATGAGGACGGGGATAGTCCAGACAACTGCTTCGATCTTATTGGAGTGCGCCCAGTCTGGGGCGTAGGTGGCTTTGGTGTTGGAAGCGCGATAGCGCCAGGCAAATACGATCGTCATGATGATGACCGGGACCACGACAATCAGCATTAGCAATATCGCGGTGATGATAAGGGATTTTTCTTCAACTCCTATCTGGCCTTTGGGATCGAGCAGCACAAAGTCGCAACCGCTTAGCAACAACGTGACACCTAGAGAAGACAATAGACTGAAAAGTCTGGGATATCGCTTTTTTATCATTTCAGCATCTCAACATGTAAAAGACGTATAAAACCACTGCCACACACCCATGGGCGGTATTGTTGCTTACCGCCTAAGGATACCTATCATCGGCTGGTAAGCCGCCGATATCTTGAAGTGTTGCTTGTAAGCGACACTTCAGGCTGGTCATTCATTGCCACCATCAACACCGCGATAGCGAGCAATCTTGAAAAGGGAGGAGTTGCTGCTCCTGACGATCAGTCCCCGATTCCTGGATTGATCCCCTTACCAACCTTATATTTTATACGATTAAACGAATTAGGCCCACATCAAATAAGGACAAATTCCACTCTGATGGACGGGTTCGGATAATGGTTGAAACAATTTGTTACAACTGTCGCCTGGCGGTAACAGAATGTTACAGATCAGCCTGACTTAGGCGGTCAGGAGTAACTATGGAAAGTGGGTCATTCCGGTGCGACAGTCTTGAATTCCTGCGAAGGCTGCCAGGTGCGGTACCTCAATTCAAAACCTTGCGGGATATATACCACGACAGGCAGCTTGCTGTTGTAGCGCACGACAAAGCCGTTGCCGTTGGCTGCGACAAACTTCGAGGCCTCGGTGCCGGGCGGGCAGGCCATCTGGGTGGAAACCGGGCCGTTGACGCTATCCACCTTGTAATATGGGTAGCCCCAACCCTGCACTGTGTGTTCAACCAGGGTAGCGCCGAAGCTATGGCGGTTGCAGTCTACCTGCATGGTTTTGCCGACTTGCAGCTCCAATTTGACATCGTGCTCTTCGGCCAATGCCGACAACTGGATGACATGGCGTTGATAGCCCGCTTCAGCCTTTGGATAGGGGACTTTGTCGTCGATCTTGCCTGCATGGACGCAGCCGTTCAGCATCAGCAGCGCCAGGGCGGCGAGGACGGTTTGATGGGACTGTAGCGGCATGGCCGGGCTCCTCGGGAATGAAGGTAGCGTTACTTTACCCCGGGAACGCGGTTTTGGTAAGCCACATCGCCAGGTCAGGCATGCCCCGAAAGCTCGACGATTTCCACGACCCAGTAGACCAGGATATAGATGAGAACGGCGGCAATCGCGAAAATGAGGAGTTTATGCATGGCTGGTTGTCACTGAATGATGAGGTTGACAGTATGGCGCGCATGGCATGGAGCAGGGTTCCGTCGTTATCTGAAACCCCTGTCGGAAAAACTAACGCAGCCCAAGTAAAAATGGCGCCATGAGTGGCGCCATTGTGATTGATCAAACAAGTAAGGTTACACGCGCTCGGGGCGGAACGGTTCGAGCACGCAGCGGATTTCCAGTACCTTGGATTCGTTTTCCACGCCTTCTTCCTTGGTGAAGCTCACCTTGGTGTTGCGCGGCGCGGTATACACCACATTCCCGGCTTTCTTGATCTGCTCTGCGGTGTTTTGCAGGCGGGCTGAACAGGACTCGATATCGTCATGGACGGAAGTCTTTAACAGGTAGTGGTTCTCCAGGTGATCGTAAATCGCAATCACCGTGCTCCACTGCCCGGGTTGGGGATCAAGCTTGGACACGTCTTCAGCGGCATAGGCCTGTGCAGAAAAAGCACCGATCATGGTCAGCGCGGCAAGAGTACGTTTCATCATGTTAGCCTTCCTCATATGGTTATTCATTTATTGGGTGTTGCCAGTCCATCTAGACCGTCTCCGGGCCAAAAAGTGCCCGCATCGTTCGATCGTGCCGTTTCATGCACATATTCTGTGGATAAAATTGTGGGTGCTGTCAGGATTGCGGTCCTAAGTGCTTGTCAGGGCAATGCAAGCCCAGGCTGATCATATTTTCAGCAAGGCTGGAAGCGGCTCCCGGAGGAGTTGGGAACTCCCGGAGAAAACTGTTGTAAAAGGCAGTGTCGAATACAACGATGGCAAATTGATGACATAATGCACCATGGTTTTTGTTCCTGATCTACTCTCTCAAGCCAGCGAGCAAGGGATGCTCGATGTCGAGTCCTGGCTCGCGTCGCTGGACAAGCAATTTACTCCCGAAGAAGTCACGCTCATCCGCAAAAGCGCGGATTTTGCCGCGCCATGCTATGCCAGCCACCATGAAATCACGGCCGTGCCGGTCCTGCACCACGTGCTGGGGGTGGCTTCCATCCTGGCCGGCATGGGCATGGACGCCGAAACCATTGCTGCAACCATCCTCCATGCCTGCCCGGAGCACCTGCCCGAGTGGAAGGCTAAGCTGCAGGAAGCGTTCTCCCCGCAGATCGTGGCGCTGGTCGAGGGCATTGCACGCATGGAGCAGATCCAGGGCTTCAGCCGGCCCGACGTCGGCCATGCCAAGGACCGCAAGAAGGACGGCGAAGCCCAGCAGGCGCAGGTCGAAAGCCTGCGCAAGATGCTGCTCGCCATGGTCGAGGATATCCGCGTGGTGCTAATCAAGCTCGCCGACCGGGTGGAAACCCTGCGCAGCCTGGCAGGCGCGCATGAGGAAGAGCAACAACGCATTGCCGAGGAGGCGAAGACGATTTTCGCGCCGTTGGCCAACCGCCTGGGCATCTGGCATATCAAATGGGAGCTGGAAGACCTGTCCCTGCGCTTCCTCGAGCCCAATCTATATAAGGAAGTCGCCAAGCTGCTGGCGGAGAAGCGCGTCGGGCGCGAGCAATATATCAAGGAAGTATTGGATATATTGCAGCAGCAATTGCAGTCCGCGGGCATCCAGGCGGAAATGATGGGGCGCCCCAAGCATATCTACAGCATCGTCAACAAGATGCGGCGCAAGCAGCTTTCCTTCAGCGAGCTGTATGACGTGCGGGCGGTGCGCATCCTGGTGGACGACATCAAGGATTGCTACGCCGCGCTCGGTTTGATCCACAACCTCTGGCAGCCGATCCCCAAGGAGTTCGACGACTACATCGCGCGCCCCAAGAGCAACAACTACCGCTCGCTGCACACCGTGGTGATCGGCCCGCGCAACCTGCCGCTGGAAATCCAGATCCGCACCCATGAAATGCACCACCACTCCGAGCTGGGCGTGGCGGCGCACTGGCGCTATAAGGAAGGGGGCAAGGCCGACAGCAAGTTCGACGACAAGATTGTCTGGCTGCGGCAGATCCTCGAATGGAAACAGGACGTGTCGGACGACGGCGGCGCTATCGGCCAGTTCAAGAACGAGCTGTTCCAGGACAAGGTCTACGTGCTGACCCCGCAGGGCCGGGTCGTCGACCTGCCGCGCGGCGCGACCCCGGTGGATTTCGCCTATATCCTCCATACCGACCTCGGACACCGCACGCGCGGCGCCAAGGTGGACGGCAGCATCGTGCCGCTCAACTACAAGCTGCAGAACGGCCAGCGCGTCGAGATTCTCGCGGCAAAGCAGGGTGCCCCGAGCCGGGATTGGCTGAACCCTAATTTAGGCTACCTGCAAAGCTCGCGCGCCCGCGCCAAAGTGCGGCACTGGTTCCGCTACCAGAACTTCGAGGAGGATGTCGCCCAGGGCCGTCTACGGCTGGACAAAGAGCTGCACCGCCTGGGCGCGGTCGACATCAACCTGGAAAAAATTTCCCAGAAGCTGCATTACCCCAAGCTGGAAGAGCTGCTGGCCGCGATCGGGCGCGGGGAAGTCGGCGAGCACCAGATCACCCAGGCCGTGCAAAGCGAACTGCCGGCCAAGCCTGAGCAGGATGTCCCGTTCCTGCTCAAGTCGGGAAGCGAAACCGATTCTTCAGGTGTTTTGGTAGAAGGCGTCGGCAACTTGATGACTTATATGGCAAAGTGCTGCAAACCCGCACCTCCGGATGCGATCATCGGCTACGTGACGCGGGGAAGGGGCGTGACCATTCATCGCCAGGCCTGCCCCTTCATCAAGCGCCTGCCCGAGGAAAAGCACGACCGGCTGCTGGCAACGCAATGGGGCAACCGCCAGGAAAAGCTTGCCGGCGTGGATATCGATATCGAGGCCTATGACCGCCAGGGCCTGTTGCGCGACATCAGCGATCTGTTTGCGCGCGAGCGCGTGAACGTGACGCAGGTCAAGACGCAGAGCCGCAACAACCAGGCCAGGATGAGCTTTTCCATCGAGATTGCAGACCTGGACCAGTTGACCAAGTTGCTGGCCTTGCTGCGCCAGGTGCCTAGCGTCAATTCGGCAAAGCGGCACCTATAGTTTCTTAAATATAAGAAGATAGGGATTAAGGTGCGGGATAGTCCCTGGGTACGCGCCACAAATACCAGGCGGCGCTGCTGCGGTGAGGGCTCCACGCCAACCCGATGTCCCGCAGGCTGCGCGGGGTGGGCGCCGTGCTCAGCCCCTTCATCCGGCGGAATCCCTCGCGTACGCCCAAGTCGTCGACAGGCAGGATGTCTGCACGCCTCAAGGTGTGCATGAGCATCATTTCCACCGTCCAGCGTCCGATTCCCGGCAATGAGGTGAGTTGGGCGATCAACGCCTCGTCCTCCATAGCCAGCGCGGTTGCATGGTCCGGGATGCTTCCCGCGAGCGATGCCTCAGCCAGGCCGGTGATATATGCGATCTTGCGCCCGGAAAACCCGCAGGCGCGCAATTGCGCGACATCGGTGGCCAGCAATGCGGCAGGCGCGGGGAATTGTCCTCCATGCAACTCCAGCAGCCTGCCGAGGATCGCGGCGGCAGCTTTGCCATGCAGTTGCTGGTAGGCCACCGCCCTGAGCAGTGCCTCATAAGGCTCCTGCGTGTCGGGGGCAATGTCGGGCCTGGGGCCTATCATTTCCACCAGCCTGGCCCAGTCGGGATCAATCGATGCCAGGAACAGGCTGGCTTCTGAAGGGGATTGCATGGATATCAAATGCTCTCAAGTTTCCGGGGAGAATGGCAGCATAACGCGCTTCGCCTGGCAGATGGCGAGAAATTCAATCGCAAGAAACACCCAGCCCGTACCTGTTTAGTTTTGCTAGACTGATTGCATGACATGTAAAGACAAAACTGGTCAGGATGGAGCCAATGACTCCAATGAATTCAGAAGGCAAGCCAACGGGCGACGGGCATAAACGCGATGCACGGTGACTTGTTCAACGAGGCATCGACCCCGGCAGCATTCGTCCCCGGTGCCTATATCCTGCGCGGTTTTGCCGGCATGCAGGATCAGCAGCTCCTGCATGACCTGCAAACCGTATTGGCCCAAGCGCCATGGCGGCATATGCAGACGCCGGGCGGCTTGGCCATGTCGGTTGCCATGAGCAATTGCGGCCGATTGGGCTGGGTGTCTGACCGTGCCGGGTACCGGTATGCCACCCATGATCCCTTGTCCGGCAAGCCATGGCCGACGATGCCGCCATCCTTTACCGTGCTGGCCCAATCCGCCGCCGCTACTGCCGGGTTCGACCATTTCGTGCCGGATGCCTGCCTGATCAACCGCTACCAGGCGGGCGCCAAGCTCAGCCTGCACCAGGACAAGGACGAGCAGGATTTCTCGCAGCCTATCGTATCGGTGTCTCTCGGGCTGGCGGCCATCTTCCTGTTCGGCGGCCTGCGGCGGAGCGACCCGGTGTTGCGCACCGAGCTCCATCATGGCGATGTCGTGGTCTGGGGCGGCCCGGCCAGATTGCGCTACCATGGCATCCTACCGCTCAAGCCGGGCCAACACCCGTTGACCGGCGATGTACGCATCAACCTGACTTTTCGTGCGGCAGGCTAGCGGCCACGCTATCGTCTAAACCTATCGTCCAAGTTGCGTTTGTTGTTAAATGAAGCCTGTTTCATTCTTGACCACAATAACAAGGAACATGTCATGAAAACCGCTATCGCCTTGCGCCATATCGCATTCGAGGACCTCGACGGAATTGCGCCTTTGCTCAGCCGCGCAGGTTACGAAGTGCATTACGTCGATACGCCCAATGCCACGGGCACCGAGCTCAAACAGGCGCGCGATGCCGATTTGCTGGTGATATTGGGCGGGCCCATCGGCGTCTACCAGACGGCGGACTTTCCTTTCCTGCAGACGGTGATCGACCTGGCCGAGACTCGCTTGCAACACGGGCAGCCGACAATGGGCATATGCCTGGGCGCGCAGATCATGGCGCGGGCGCTGGGCGCCAAGGTCTATGCCGGAGAAGCGGGCAAGGAGATCGGCTGGAGCCCGTTGAGCCTTACAGCGGAAGGCCGACAATCGCCCTTGGCCGCATTGGGGGAGGGCGAACCGGTGCTGCATTGGCATGGCGATACCTTCGACCTGCCGCAAGGCGCGGTCCGGCTGGCGTCATCAGCGCTTTACGCCAACCAGGCATTTGCCTATGGCAGGCATGGCTTGGCCTTGCAATTCCATATCGAGGTGACGGCGTCAGGGCTGGAACGCTGGTATGTCGGGCATATCGGCGAGCTGGGCGGATTGTCGATACCGGAGTTGCGCAAGCAGGGACAGGTGCTGGCGCCGCAGCTTGCACCCAAACTCGATCAGGTGGTCGCGCAATGGCTGGGCCAGTTGTCCTGACGCCATGAGCTATCGCACCAACGAATACGGACAGCCGGTCGGGGATGCCTTGCCGGGCTGGACGCCGCGCCCGCTCCCATCCCGCGTCACCTTGCAAGGCCGCTATTGCCGGCTGGAGCCCATAGAGGATCGCCATGCGGCAAGCCTATTCGCCGCATACCAGCAGGCGCCCGATAGCCGGGACTGGACTTATATTCCCTTGGAGCGGCCGGAGAACCTGGACAATTTCCGCACATATGTCGCGTCATTGCAGGCGTCGGCAGATCCGCAGCATTACGCGATCGTCGATCCTGCCACCAATCATGCGCTGGGCACGTTCGCCCTGATGCGGATCGCCCCTGCGGCAGGCGCGGTCGAGGTCGGCTTCGTCGTGTATTCGCCCGTACTGCAGAAGACCACGGCCGCGACCGAGGCCCAATTCCTGTTGATGCAGTATGTGTTCGACACCCTTGGCTACCGGCGTTATGAATGGAAGTGCGACAGCCTGAACGCGCCTTCCCGCGCTGCCGCGTTACGGCTGGGCTTCCAATTCGAGGGCATCTTCCGCCAGGCGATCGTGTACAAGGGACGCAACCGGGATACGGCCTGGTTTTCGATCATCGACAGCGAGTGGGCTATGCTGTCGCGGGCATACCGGCAATGGCTGTCACCGGACAATATCGATGCGTCGGGCAGGCAGCGTCAGCGCCTGCAGGCCTTCATGCCAGAGCGCAGTCTTGCAGCTGGTTGAGGCGCTGGCCGGGCTGCTGCGCCAGCAACTGCCTCTTGATGCGGGTAAGGGAATCCAGGTCCTGTTCGGTCAGGCCCAATAGCGGGTTGCACTTGACCAGTCGGTTGAAGCGTTCGGGGAATACGCCGTCGTCCAGCACCAGCCATTCCTGCTGGGTGCCGCAATACTGCAGCCAATCGAAAATCTCGCTCAGGCGCCAGTAGCGGTCATGCGCCTGGTCGCGCGGTGCCGGCGTGACGCCGAGAACCCTGTGCCGTACGTCCTCATTGAATAACTGGCGCAATTCCGCAATATCCATGCTGTTGCGCCACTTGCTGCTGATCACGATGTTGACTTCGGGGTGCTGTCTTAGCCATTGCTCGAGCATCGCGAGCCTGTCGAATTTCTGCCGACGGTTTCCCGTGGCGTGCAATACGCCGTCGAAGCTGAGGAAAAGAATCATCAGGTTGAGCCTGTATTTGAGTGCACGGGTAGTGTGCGCCTTCAATATGAAACCCATATGACAAGCGCAGGTATCGTCAGATTATTGTCAGCCAGGGTTAAGGTTGATGTATGGACCGCCTGCCTACAATCCGGCCATCATGCAGAAAAGATGGAACCGTTTGCTGTGCATGGCAGTGCTGGCATCGTTGGGATGGGGTGTCACCCCGTTAAAGGCGGAAGAGGCTGAGCCGTTCACCTTGCGCCAGCTGGCGCAGGAGCTGCGCGCGCGCAATCCGCAGTTCGTGCAGGCGGAGCAGGAGCGCGTGCAGATCGAGGCGCGCATTCCACAGGCGCTGGCATGGGACCGGCCCATGATCGGCATGGAGCAGGCGCCGGTGCCGCGCAGCCCGCTCAATATCGACCGCTCCCAGGGCATGAGCTACCGCTTGACGCAAACCATGTCGTTCCCGGGCAAGAAGCGCCTGGCCGCTGACATTCTGGAAGCGGAGGCAGGCAGCGCTGGCGCGCAGATCGATGGCTTGTATGTGGGCCTGCTGGCAGAGTTGAAGCGCCAGTATTACCAGTTGCTCGCCCTGCAGCAACAGGCCGACATCAACCACAATACCTTAGAGCGCCTCAACCAGATCAAGCAAGTGGCCAAGGTGCGCTATGCCAACAATGCAGCGGCATTCGTGGAGTACATGAATGCCCAGGTGGCGCATGGCAGTGCGGAAAACGATATCTACCAGACCCAGCGCCAGATCGAGCAGACCCGGCAGGGGCTGAACACCCTGATCGGGCGCGACCCAGCTCAGCCCCTGGCTGTCAAAACTGAAACATGGTCGGAATTGGAGTTGCCGCCGCTGGCGGAATTGACCAGCCGGGCACAGGGCCTACACCCAAATGTGCGCGATTCGGCCTACCGATTGCAAGCGGCGCGCAAAAGCCTGGACCTGGCGAAAAAAGCCTATTACCCGGACCTGCAGCTCATCCTCACCAAGCACAGCAACAACCCGCCCTACGGCCTGGCGGGCAACGAATACGGCGTGGAGGTGGACTTGATCCTGCCGACCTGGTTCTTCGAGCGCGAGAAAGCAGGCGTCAGCGAGGCCAATGCAGGCGTGATTTCCGCCCAGGCCGGGGCGGAACTGGCATGGCGCCAGGTGCAATTGGGAATCGCCAATGCCTACAGCCAGTTGCAGCAGGTCATCAAGGAAAAGGAACTGTTGCAGCAGCGCCGCTTACCGGAAGCGCAAGCCGCTTATCGCCTCGCCTTGAACGGCTACGCAAACAACGCCGGGGATTTCAATGGACTATTGCTGGCGCAGCAGAACCTGCGCGACACCGAGCTGTCAGCCGCCTGGGTCGATAGCGCGCTGCAGCAAGCCAAGGCCGCGCTGGATGCGGCAATAGGGCAAGGAATGGAGTCACCATGAAGCGACTCTTGTTGCCGCTGGTATTTATGTCGGGCGTAGGGCTGGGAGGCTGGCTGATTCCATGGACATCAACCACGTCGCTCGAGCCGGAAGCCGTCAGCCAGCCAGCGCAGAAAGAAGAAGCGCTGAGCGCGGACAAGGTCGCTGCGGATTTCTTTGCCAGTGCCTTGCCCGAGCAGCGCGAAATAGAGGATGTGGTGCCCTTGATGGGGCGGCTGGCGTTCAATGCAGAGAAGATACATCTGGTATCGGCGCGCATCGCCGGCAGGCTGGACAGTATCCTGGTGTTCGAGGGCGCGCAGGTCCGGCAGGGCCAGCCGTTGGCGGCACTCTATAGCCCCGAATACGTTTCGGCGCAGAACGAACTGCTGCTGGCGCGCAATACCTGGCGCACCTTGCAGGCCAGCAAGGCGACGCAGGAACTGGCGCAGGATGCCGAATCCACGCTGCAATCCGTTCGCGAGCGCATGCGGGTGATGGGCGCTTCCGAGCAGGATATTGCCGCCCTGGAGCAAAGCGGGCACATCAATGAGCACCTGTTGCTGCGCGCGCCGATCAGCGGCGTGGTCACGCAGCGCAACCTCGACCCCGGCGCTTTCATCAGCCTCGGAGACAGTTTCATGTCGCTCGCCGACATTTCCACGCTTTGGTTTTTCGGCAACGTCTATGAACAAGATTACCAGCGCATCCGCCAGGGACAGCTGTTACAGCTCGAGGTGCAGGCGTTGCCCGGCAAGCGCTATAGTGCGCGCGTCGATATCCTGTCTCCCACCTTGGACGTGGAAACCAATACATTGCGCGTGCGTTGCCTGGTGGCGAACGACGGCGCATTGCGCCCGGACTTGTTCGCCACGGCCAGCCTCAATGTCGGCAAGCGTCCGGCATTGCTGGTGCCGGTCGATGCCGTGGTGCGCTCGCAGCAGGTGGATTACCTGATTGTGGAAACGCCTGACGGCAATTACCGCAGGCGGCAAGTGAACGTCAGGCCGTACCGGGAAGGCCTGGTTGCGGTCACGGAAGGCTTGTCCGCCAATGAGAAGGTGGTGGTGCGCGGCGCAACCCTGCTCAACCAGAAGCTCTCGGGAGCCATGTAGTGCAGGCAACCGGCGCCTTCATCGCGGGCGTATTGCGCCGGCGCCTGCTGATCCTCGGGCTGTCGATCGGCTTGCTGGTGCTGGGCTATATCAGCTTCACCAAGCTGCCGATCGAGCCTTATCCGAATATCTCGCCGCTCAACGTGCAGGTGATCACCCAATGGCAGGGACGCGGCACCAACGAGGTGGAGCGACAGATCACCGTGCCGGTGGAAACCGCGCTCGCCAACCTGCCCAGGCTCAAGACCTTCCGTTCGGTATCGTTGTTCGGCCTGTCGGTGGTGACGCTGCAATTCGAGGACGGCACTGATTCCTTCACTGCTCGGCAGAACGTGCAGCTGCACCTGGATAGCGCCGCATTGCCGGAGGGCGTGCAGAGCGAGCTGAGCCCTGATGCCGACGCCCTAGGCGAGGTGTTGCGCTATCGCGTGGCCTCCGAGAGCGGCGACGATGTCATGGTGCTCAAGTCCTTCCAGGATTGGGAAATCTACCGCCAGCTCAAGACCGTGCCCGGCATTGCCGACATCAACGGCTTCGGCGGCCCGAACAAGCAATACCAGGTGCTGCCCGACATCCGCAAACTGCAATCCTACAATATCTCGCTCAACGAGCTGGTCGAGGCGCTGAGCAACGCCAATGCCAATGCGGGCGGCGGCAACCTGCGGGCAGGGGAGCAGCAGTATGTGGTGCGCGGCATCGGCCTCATCAAGACCCTGCAGGACGTGCGCAATATCGTGATCGTCTCGCGCAACGGCCTGCCGGTCCGCGTGGGCGACGTGGCGCGCGTGGAGTTCGGTTTCGCTCCGAGGCTGGGCGTGGTGCAATACAACCAGGACCCGGACGCGGTGGAAGGCATTGTGCTGATGCGGCGCGGCGGCAATGCCTCGGAAATGCTGGAGCGCGTCCACCACAAGGTCGACGAGATCAACCGCGGCGGCATTCTGCCGCAAGGCATCAAACTGGAGCCTTTCTACGATAGGCAGGAGCTGCTGGATTTGACCATGGGCACGGTGCACCATACCTTGCTGTTCGGCATGGCGCTGGTATTGATCGTGCTGTTCGTCTTTCTCGGCAGCCTGCGCGCGGCATTGGCCGTGGCCTTGGTGATCCCGCTCGCGCTCAGCGTTTCCTTTGCCGGCATGGTGCTGGCGATTCCGGCCAACCTGATCTCGCTGGGCGCGATCGATTTCGGCCTGATCGTCGATGCGGCGGTGATCGTGATCGAGAACATCATGCGCCGCATGGAAAACGGCACCAGCAACCTGCGCCAGACCATCGTCGCGGCAGCGGCGGAAGTGCAGCGCCCGATGATCTTCTCCACCATGATCATCATCATGGCCTATGCGCCGCTATTCATCATGGGCGGCGTGGAAGGCAAGATATTCCATCCCATGGCCTATACCATGGGTCTTGCCTTGCTCGCCTCCATGGTGCTGAGCCTGACCTTCATTCCCTCGGCGGCTTCCTTCCTGTTCAAGCCGGACAAGCTCGAGCATCGCCCGGGCATGATCAACGTCCTGGTCAAGCTCTACCGCCCCGTATTGGCAAGATTGCTGCGCAACCCCGGCCTGGTGGCGCTGGCAGCCTTGCTGGCTTTTTCCGTCGCCTTGTTCGGCGCCAGCCGGCTGGGTACCAGCTTCCTGCCGACATTGGAGGAAAACAACCTCTGGCTGCGCATCAGCCTGCCCAATACGGTGGACCTGCAATATTCCTCAGGCTTCGCCACCCAGGTGCGCGGCTACCTGCGCGAACAGCCGGAAGTGAAGACCGTCGTGGCGCAGATCGGCCGCCCGGACGACGGCACCGACGCTACCGGGGTGTTCAACGTCGAGTTCGGGGTGTACCTGAAAAAGCCCGAACTGTGGCCGCAAGGCGTCACGCGCAGCGACCTAATACGCCGAGTGGAAGCCTACCTGCAGCAGGTTCCCGGCATCGAGTACAACTTCTCGCAATACATCCAGGACAATGTGGCGGAAGCCTTGTCGGGCGTGAAAGGGGAGAACTCGGTCAAGATTTTCGGCGACGACCTGGAGGTGCTGCATGAAAAGGCGCTGGAAGTGCAGGCCATCCTGCAAGGCATCAAGGGCATGAGCGATGTCGGCATCTTCCGCGAACTGGGGCAGCCGACCATGAATATCCGCGTCGACCGCGAAGCCAGTGCGCGTTTCGGCCTCAATGTGGCCGATGTGCAGGCGCTGGTGGTGAACGCCATCGGCGGCAACCCGATCAGCAAGGTGCTGGAGGGCGAGCGCACCTTCGACCTTGCCTTGCGATTCCCCGAAGGCCAGCGCAACCGCCTGGACTTGATCCAGCGCCTGTTCGTCGATACGCCGGACGGGCAGCGCATCCCGCTTTCCATGGTGGCGCAGGTGGAGCTCAGCGACGGCCCGTTCTTCATCTACCGCGAATCCGGGCGGCGCTTCATCGCCATCCGCTTCGGCGTGCGCGACCGCGATCTGGGCAGCGCCGCAGCCGAGGCGCAGAAGCTGGTGGCGGAGCAGGTCGAGCTGCCGCGCGGCTACCGCACGCAGTGGGACGGGCAGTTCAACCAGATGAAGGAGGCGCACAAGAAGCTGGCCGTCATCGTGCCGCTGACGCTGCTGGCGATCTTCATCATGCTGTATTCCGCGTTCGGTTCCGCCAAGGACGCCAGCCTGGTGCTGCTCAACGTGCCGTTCGCCACTATCGGCGGCATTGCCGCGCTCTACCTGGCGGGCGAGGAGCTTTCCATCTCCGCCGGCATCGGCTTCCTCTCGCTGTTCGGCATCGCCATCCAGGACGGCGTGATCCTGATCTCGTATATCAAGAGTTTGTATAATCAGGGGGAGCACGCGCTGGATGAGGCTATTCTCGAAGGCGCCACCATGCGCCTGCGCCCGGTGTTGATGACGGCGATGCTGGCCGGCCTGGGCCTGCTGCCCGCCGCCTTGTCCCATGCCATCGGCTCGCAGGCGCAGCGCCCGCTAGCGCTGGTGATCGTGGGCGGCATGGTCACGACTACCTTGTTGACCCTGCTGGTGCTGCCTGTGGTGTTCGGCTGGATTTACCGCCATTATCCCAGGAGCGCCAGCACCCAGAGCGCTTATTAAGCTTAAGGAAAACCATGCGCATATTGGTTGTTGAAGACGATGCCATCCTCGCCGAGGGCACTTGCGAGTCGCTCTCCAAGGCGGGCTATGCCGTCGACCTGGCGGAAACCGGCACCAAGGCCAATGCCATGATAGAGGCCGGGCATTACGACATGCTGCTGCTCGACATCGGCCTGCCGGGCATGGACGGCTTCGAGGTGCTGCGCCGCCTGCGCAAGCACAACAGCAGCATTCCCGTTCTCATCATCTCTGCGCGCGACGATGTCGATTTCCGCATTTACGGTCTGGACCTCGGCGCGGACGACTTCATGCTCAAGCCCTTCGTGCTCGCGGAACTGCATGCGCGCACCCGCGCCTTGCTGCGCCGCCATACATTGAGCGAGCGCAACACCCTGGCCTGTGGCAAGCTGGTGGTGGACCTCGGCGCCCAGCGCGCCAGCGTCGACGGCGAGCCGATCGAGCTTTCGATCCGCGAATGGGACGTGCTGGTCTACCTGTTGCGCAATCTCGGCAAAGTGGTGCGCAAGGAGGCCATCATCGAAACCCTGTGCGACTGGAAGACGGACATCAGCCTCAACGCGGTGGAAGTCTACATCTCGCGCCTGCGCAGCAAGCTGGATGCGCATGGCATCCAGATCCGCACCGTGCGCGGCTTCGGCTACCTGCTGGAAGAGCCGGCGCCATGAAAGCGGCCAACAGCCTACGGCGCAAACTGCTGCGCTGGCTGCTGGTGGCGCTGAGCGCGCTGGTGGCGGTCGGCATCCTCACCGATTACTTCATGGCGCTGGAGCCCGCGCGCGAAGTGTACGACCAGCACCTGCTCAAGCTGGCGTACAACCTGGAGCGTTCGCTGCCGAACGACCCGGCAAAGTGGCATGAGGCCTATCCGCAAATCGAGCGCACCCTGTTGCGCAGTGAGCAGGATAGCTACGATGCCGCCAAGGCCGCCATCTTCGACCTTCAAGGCCAATTCCTCGCAGGCGTGGCGGATCTGCCCATCCAGCTTCCTTCCGCCGACAACAAGCCGTACTTCTACGAAGCCGAATACCAGGGCGACCCGATCCGGGTCGTCGCCATCAAGAGCCCATCACTGGATGCCGTGCTCTACCTGGCGGAAACTACCTACAAGCGTAACCGCCTGGTGCAAAAGACCTTGATCCACATGATCGTGCCCGAGCTCATTTTCGCGATTTTCTCGATCGTCGTGCTCTGGGTCGGGGTAGGGCGGGGCCTGCAGCCGTTGGCGCAAATCCGCGCTCAGATCAACGCACGCTCCGAAACCGACCTCAGCCCCATGGACGAAGGCAAGGCCCCGGTGGAAGTCCGCGAGATCATCGTCGCGCTCAACTCGCTGCTTGCGCGGCTCGACCATTCCCTCAAGCTGCAAAACCAGTTCCTTGCCAATGCCGCACACCAGTTGCGCACCCCGCTGGCAGGCTTGCAGATGCAGCTTGAGCTCGCCTCCGAGCAAAGCCCGGAGGAAAGGATGCAATCCCATGAGCGCATGCTGGTCAGCACCCGGCGCATCGTGCGCCTTGCCAACCAGCTATTGGCATTGGCGCGGGCGGAAGGAGAGGGCGAAGTCAACAAGTTCACAGAGCTGGACATCAGCAAGGCGATCGAAGCCATGGCTACGGAATGGTTGTCGCGCGCCGATGCGAAAAGCATAGACTTGGGCTTCGACCTGCATCCCGCCAAGGTCAGCGGCAGCCTGTGGCAAATCCAGGAAATGCTCGCCAACCTGGTCGACAACGCCCTGCGCTACACCCCGATGCAAGGCAACATCACCATCCGCTGCAGGCGGCAGGAACAAGAGGTTGTAATCGAAGTGGAAGACAACGGCCCCGGCATCCCGCCAGACCAGAGAGAGAATGTATTCAACCGTTTCTATCGCCTGGACGAAGGCCCTGAAGGCTGCGGCCTTGGCTTATCCATCGTCCGAGAAATCGTGCGCCATCATGGCGGGCAGGTTTCCCTCGAAACGGCAGTCCATGGCGAAGGCATTCTGGTAAGGATCATATTGCCGGCAATAGAGCGGGAATGATCCAGCTTATCCGTTGACAGTTGGTTGTCACTCAGGAGGCTGATTGTTGAGTCTTAACGCTTGATTTGCTGGTGCCCGGGGCCGGAATCGAACCGGCACGCCCAAAGGGCGAGAGATTTTAAGTCTCTTGTGTCTACCAATTTCACCACCCGGGCAGGAGTGCTTGAATCGCACCGAACGGAGCGAGGCCGTATTCTATCACCGGATAGCGACGCTTAGTAGATGAAAATGATAAAGCCTAGGCTGGAGGCCGCTTTCGTAGTAGTTAATCTAAATCAGCAAGCCGATCAGGGAGCTACTGAAAAACGCTCTTTGTTGGATAAGAAACGCCCTGAATAAGTGAGCAATCGTTGCTTCATGCAACAGCCTGCAGGGCATGGTAAGTTCTTCCTGTTGCAGACGTACCGCCGTGAAGGTCAGCACGGTACCTTTATCCCAGAATAATCGCCTCGAGCCTGGCCAGTACCTCATCCACCACAAAATCAGGCACAGCCTCTTTCAGTTTGGCTTTACGTATACGCCAATCCAATGACTTCACTTGATGGCAATGGATAGCCCCTTGGGTATCTGTTCCACATCCCATGAGCGTCACCACTGTGCCATAAGTGCGGGCAGAAGCTGCAGCACCTTGAGAGATTGGACAGATGACAGCAAGCCCCAGCTTGTTAAACGCTTTCTGACTGACGACCAGGCCAAAGTGAGGACCTTTCATTTCACTGCCTGCAGCAGGATCAAACTGAAGGTGAACAATATCACCTTGATCTGGCGTATACGCCATTACAGTGTCTCCTGACCAACTACAGGCATATCATCCCAGCCCTCAACAGCAGGCAACTCGCCCGCAGGCATCTCAGCCAGCAGATCAGTCAGCTTATAGTGTGGTCGACGTTCAGGCTTCAGCAACAAACCTTCCTTCGTAATCGACACCTCCAAGGCTGACCCAACCCCAGCACCCAATTGCTCCAAGAGTGCCGCCGGCAATCGAACACTGGCGCTATTACCCCATTTCTGAATTGAGAGTTTCATATAACCTCCATTAAGTATCTTCATTGTAGATACATTAAAGGCAGATATCAAGAATTGTTGTGTCTACTATGTATCAACATAGATAAGTGTTGATATTAGGATCAAGGGTAGGTGTGGTTTATGCGGTTCTACTCTGGATTCGCTAGCACTTAGGGAGGTTTTTGTGCATCAGTTTGCTGAAGGGTAGAAGGCTCAATTGAGCCTTCTCCTGGTTTACTTCTTCCTTGGATCGTCCTTGGGGTTGGTATAGGTAATATCCCAAGGTCCAGTGGCAATTAATTCTACGATGGTTTCATCACCCTCCGTCCATACGTAATGCGAGTGGCCTGCAGGCAATACAAAGCTTTCTCCCACTTTCAATGTTTCGCCTTTTTTCTTGTCCAGAACATCACCCATCCCATTGCCTAGCTTGCCCTTCAGCACGGTGATGACTTCGGTGAAGGGATGGGTATGGGCCGGGATTGGGTAGTTGGCGGGAAATTTCAGCCAGGCAATGAATACGCCCGGTTTGGAAGGATCGCCGAGGATAAGTGCGCTTTTGGCACCCTTGGGTAGAATCGGTTCATCTTTCCAGTCGATTTGAGCCGGCCTGAATGACTGCATTTTGTCTGCCTTCATTCTTTCAATCTGGTCTGCGGCTTGTGCGCCCGTTGCGGCGAATGCGAGGCATAGGGCGGATATGATAGTTCTCATCTTTTCTTCTCCAATAGGTGTGTTTGATTATTTTTGCTCATATGCCTGAGCTTCTTAACATGCTTTTACAATGAAGCGGCACTCATCATCGCTGATGGCTGGATAAAGCCCATACGACAGATGACTTAGTTTGGGCTAATGATCGTCATGATTTTGGGTTAAGGAAAATGATGAGAAGCCTCCAGGTGTTGCCTGAATCTCAATCTTAAAAATCGGTTTGTTCACTGAACCTAACCCCGGATTGGCAGTCTTTTGAAGATACCCATCTGTCAGGTCATCATGCGAAAAATAATATTGTCCGCGCTTTTACTTTCACTCGGCGCGTGCGCCGGGGTTCCGCTACAGAATGCATCAAGTACGCCAGTGCCGCCTGACCGGGTGTATGCGTCCTATCCCAAATTCTTCACCGGCGCCTATGTTACGGTGCGCCGCGACCCTGCGCCGAAGGAGATCGGGATCGGTTGCGAGAACGAGCTTTATATCGACAATATCCGTTCCTACACCATCATGCCGGGCGAATATGTGTCGTTCTTCCTCACTGACGGCAAGCATGTGCTCAAGGTGGATACCGGGCGCGGTTCGTGCCAGGGCAGGCCGAGTTCCGAGGAGATCAATGTTTCAAACGGTATTTCCCAGGAATACAAGATTTTCAGCCCGCCTGGAGATACGCTGCGGTTGTTCCGTATCATGTGATGCCGGTGCATGCGTTTTTTCCTTGGCGGAAATGCCTTAAAATGAAAAAAATGATAATCTTGCGTTTCGCGACAGGAACTGTCGCGGTTGACCATATGATTAAGACAGGAGATTCAAATGCTAAAGAAAACGCTCGCCATCTGTATGCTGGCCATGCTGGGCAGCGCGCATGCCGCCGCGCCTTCCGATGATCTGATTTTCAAGTTCATGGAGGTGTCCAACGTCAAGGGTGCCCTAGAGACCATGCGCGCCAATGCCGATACAGCATTGCGGAACAACCTCCTGCAATCGCTGCAATACCAGCAGTTGAACGACAAGCAGAAGAGGATCGCGGAGGAGGCCGGCGAGAAGGCGGTGAAGGTGCAGCAGGAGAATTTGTCTTACGACGCCATCGTCAAGCTGGTGTTGCCGCTATACCGCCGCACGTTCACCCAGGAAGAGTTGCAGGCTGCGATCAATTTCTATAGTTCGCCCGCCGGCAAGTCCATCAACCAGAAAATGCCGCAGTTGGCGGCGGAGTCGATGAAGCTGACCAGCGAGCTCAACCAGAAGGTGATTCCGCAATATCAAAAGATCGCCCAGGAAGCGGTGGAGCGCATCAAGCAGGCAAAGTAAGGCGAAGCGGATGATTAATCCGCTTTTTTCTTTTCTGGTGGGCTGTTTTCTGCAGGAGGCGTGGGGATGATCTGCTCGACGCTTTGCGGCTCCGTCCGCAGCATCATGATGGAATCCAGCGCCTTCTGCTCGTCAAGGGGAGGCTCGTCGTGTTGCAGCAGCGAATGCCAGTGCGATTGCACGATGTTCTTGACCTGGTGGGCCTCCTGCTCAAGGTCCAGCAATACCGGCAGGCGCACGACGCCGGTATTGGAAATCGCGAATAGCCCGATCGCCATCGTCAGCAAGACGATCACCCATTGAATGCGCGCACTGTCGCGATGCCTGCGGTTTTCCTCCTGGAAGTCGCTCAGGCTTTTCCATGCCAGGCCGGTGACCTTGTAATGGCCTTTGGCCGTCATTTCCAAGTCATGCGTTTCCACTAGCGAGGCCAGTTGGTACTTCATTTTTTGCATGTACCAGATGCGGTCTTCCTGCGTGAAGCAAAGGTAGCCGACCATTTCCCCCATGAGTTCGTTGAGCGTGAACGGCGTTTCGGAGACGGCCTTGTGCGCCACGATGTATTTGAGCAGGTCGTAGCGTTCGCGGGTTTCCGTCGGCCTGCGGTTGAGGAACACGCTGCCGAGGAAGTGCTTGATGTTGGCGGTCCAGCGGTAGATGGGGGTGAGGATGAGCGGGAGCGCCAGCATCAGGCGGCCCAGCGAGGTGTAGCGGCGGAAGCGGTTGTTGCCTGCCACCGAGTAGCGGTATTCGACCACGATGTTCTGGTAGGGAAAGCGCTCGACCGGGCTGGCGATCACGTTGCGCGAAAGCGCGCCCTCGGGATTGAGGGATTGCCCGTATACGTTGCTGCCGTCCACGGCCAGGATTTTCTGCACGCCGTATTGCGAGGTGGTGGCGACGATGTTGAAGGTGCGTTCGCGCTTGCCAAGCAACATGATCATGAGCAGCCAGAGGTTGAGCTTCATTGATGGACGGCAATATTGTTGATTTGAATTGGGGTCATTTTACCGCGTAATCGCCGCAACCAGCCTAAGTCTTTGTAAAGCTGTGCAGTTTCCCGAGCTTGATCGCGATTTTCATCAATTGCCCTATGTCTTCCTTTGTCAGCTGCACGGAGTTCGCCGGGCTCGGTGAATTGTCCTGCACCATGGCGATCACGGCATTGTAGCAATCCGCGGCATAACTGATCTGCGCTTGCTCCGGAGCGGAGCTGAAATCCGAACCGTAGAAGTGCTTGCAGGCTTCAATGCAGCCATGCAACAGGGATTTGTTGATGCAGGGGTTGCAGGCCGTTGCCTGTTGCGGCGCGTTATTGGGTGGCGAAAGGGAAGGGGGATGGTCGCTGTCGGAAACCCACCATTCCTTGGCAATGCCGGTTGCGTTGATCAATAGCTGGAAATTGGCTCCCCGCGGCATGCGGTCATGCTTGAGCCATTCATGAACAGTTTGCACTGGAAGGCCGTTTTGTTCGGCCCAGGATTTTGCAGATTGCCCGCCAATGACCTTGAGTAACTTCTTTGATATTCCACTCATCCGAATTCTTCTAAAAATCGGAAATTATTCCGGATGGGGTAAATGGCCCATAAACGCTTTTATATTCATGGTTCATCGTTATTATTTCTCCGTTATTACAAATAATTTTCCTACTATTTACTATTGACATCCGAATTAGGATGTCTTTTAATAACTCATCTTCATTGATCATCAATCTGGATGTTTGGCAACAAGTCGCTATGAATGATGAAAAAAAATTGATAACTGGAGATTGGCATCGGGCAGACATCATTGCCGCCGTGCGCAAGACCAAAACCAACTTGCAGGCGCTATCCAGGCGGTACGGCTTGTCACGCACAACGTTGAGCAATGCTCTTTACAGCCCATGTCCTCGCTATGAGCGTCTGATCGCCGAGCATATAGGCGTCACTCCACAAACAATCTGGCCCAGCCGATATCACCTCGACGGCACGCCCAAGAGCGGAAAGGGCGAGCGCAAGTCGGATGGACGCCAGCAGCATATGGTGAATGGTAGCATTGCCAGTGATTCGCGCAATCAATATCCGGTGCAAGCAGATCAATTATTTGCTGCTGTGCCCCCGAGGCTGGAGGGTGCGCACAATCCCTTGCAGGACCATGCCTACGATGCCGTAACCGGCCTGCCTGGCAAATCGCTGTTCCTGGAACATCTCGAGCAGTTTGTCGACCATGCGCGGCGGCATCCTTTACGCAAGGTGGCCGTGCTGGTGGTGAGGGTGGCGCGGTTCGAGCAGGTGACGGAGGTGCTGGGGGAACAGGCCGCTGCCATCCTGCTCAATGGCATTGCGCAGCGCTTGAACGACCGGATGCCGGTCGCGCACCTCAAGCGGGAGGAGTTCGCCGTCCTGCATACCAGCCATGATGCTGCCGATGCGGGCATCTTCAAGGCGGTGGAAGAGGTCAAGTCCCTATTCTCCAAGCCTTTCCAGGCCGATGGCGGCGAAGTCATCCTCTCGTGCAATATCGGGGTTGCGGTATATCCATGGCATGCGGAACAAAGCCCGGAACTGTTGTCGCACGCCTCTTCCGCATTGCTGCCGTGCCGCGAGTCCGATGCGCGGGACGTCTATATCTATTCCGAACAGGTGATCGGCTGCGAAAGGGAGCGCTTTTTCCTCGAGGCCGCCTTGCACCGCGCCCTGGAACGCAATGAGCTGAGCCTGTATTTCCAGCCGCAGATCGACGTGCAGGCCGGCAGGATCATCGGGGCGGAAACATTGCTGCGCTGGCACCAGCCGGAAAGGGGCGTGGTGCTGCCCGATCGCTTTATCCCGATCGCGGAGGAGAGCGGCCTCATCCTGCCGATTGGAAAGTGGACCTTGCGGCAAGTGTGCAAGCGGCTGAAGGTGTGGGGCGCGCAGGGACTGAAGCTGGAGCGGATCGCGGTCAATATTTCCGCCAAGCAATTCAGGGAGGCGTCTTTTCCCGGCGTGGTGGAAAGCATATTGCGCGAGTTCGAGGTCGACCCGGATTGCCTGGAGCTGGAGATCACGGAAAGCCTGCTGCTGGAAGACCTGGACGTGGTGGTGCCCGTCATGACGAAGCTGCGCAAGCTGGGCGTGCATATTTCCCTGGACGATTTCGGGGTTGGCTATTCCAACCTCTGCTACATCAACCGCCTGCCGGTCGACAGCATCAAGATCGACAAGTCCTTCGTCAAGAACATCGCCTCGGATTCCAACAGCATGGCGATTGCCGACGGCATTCTCTCGATTGCCAACCGCCTGGGCTTGCGCGTCATCGCGGAGGGCGTCGAGACCCGGGAGCAGCTCGACATACTCAGCAACAGCGGCTGCTATCTGATGCAGGGCTATTACTTCCACAAGCCCATGCCTGACTATGCTTTCGCCCAAATCATCGGCACTCCGTCGATCACTCATCTTCATATCACTGCGAATGCAGGCTAGGGCAGGCTGATCAACCAAGGTTGATCGACCGCGCCATTCTATTTTTTCAATCCAAGGGGAGGGCAGGGATGAACCGAGCTTATAAAACGATATGGAGCGCTGCGCGCCGGATGCACCTGGTGGTGCCTGAAACGGCCAAGAGCAAGGGCTGCGGCAGCGGGGCCGGCGTCAGTGCAGTCTTGGCCGTGCTGGCATGTTGCGCAGCATACTCGCCAATGGCGTCGGCAGAGCCTGCGGTCTATACGCCCTATGCGGTCGACATGGACCCTTCGGCCTGGAAGAAAGACAGGGGCGGCTCCCCTTCGCTGGAACGTGTGGAGTGGCAAGGGCGGGATGCCTTGAAGCTGGAGGTCAATCCGCCTGCGGCAAGCGACTCCTTCAATAACTGGCAAGGCTATTCGCAACAGACCACAGTGCCTGCGGGCGCTTCCTTCCTACGGGGCGATATGTGGGTCGACGCGGATTGGCAGAGTGGAACGGCAACCGACTATGTCAATACCGGCATGTGGGGTAGCGCCATGCCTGAATCGGTGGTGGCAGAAGGTGCGTATGTCGATAGCGAGGCCGCATTTCCCATCATCCATTTCAACAACCAGGATGGCGTTGGTCGCTTGCAGGTATGGGACAGCGGCGATTGGGTGACGCTCGCCGAGACGGCCAGCCTGATCAAGTACGACGGTTGGAATACGCTGGATTTGCGCCTGCTGCCCGAGCAGAACCTGGTCGAATATTATTTCAACGGCGAATTGATCTACGCCTGGAAGCCTCCCGCAACCGCCAGCGGCGAACCGTCCCAGTTCTGGGCCATGTACCTCAAGGCCAGGAACAATGGCGAAACCGTATTCGACACTTACTGGTCCCGGCTGTTGGCCGGCAAGGTCTATGCCGACGGGGAAGTGATCGGCAATACGGACGGCGATATCGTCGTCGACGCGGGCGCGCATGCGCAAGTGGCATCCGGCGCTAATATTGTGGGGAGCCTGCTTGCAGAGGGCAATGGCGAGGAACAGACCTCGGCGGATTTCGCCGGTAGCGCTGTGATTACTGAAAACCTGATCGGCAGCCAGGCCAGCTTCACTTTCAGCGGCGCTAGCGCAGATGTCGTCAGCATAGGCGGCAATGTCGAACTGGAAAACGGCGCATCGGCCACTGGCGGTAGCAACGGTCCATCTATCCAGGTCGAGGGCAACATCAGGCTGGACGATGCGGCGCTGGGCGGGCGCTGGAACGTGGCGGACGGCTACCTCAGTGCGGTGAACAATTCCTCGGCCTTGTTGGCCGACAGCCATTTCAGCGGTACCGTGAATGGCTCCGCCAACGCCGTGGTGAAATCCGATGCCAGCGGCATTGCGATGACCGGCGGCGCTGTGAGCAATGCCGGCAGTGGCAGTGCCGTGATGGCCGTTGCCGGCGGAACGTACGAAGGGTTCGGTGTGACAGTGACGGCCTCGGGCAGCGGTCATGGCGCAGTGGCCAATACGGGCGGGCAGGTCAGCCTGCACGACAGCAATATATCGACTCTGGGGCAGGGCGCGCATGGCCTGGTCGCCGACGGGAACGGCAGTGTGGCGGAGGCCAGCGATACCATCATCAACGTATCAGGTAGCCGTGCTTACGGCGCCTCTGCGACCAACGGCGGCCAGGTGCGGCTGGATGGCGTGACGGTCAGCCAGACGAACAGCGGCGCCTACGGGCGCGGCGTCAGCGCGACAGGAACCGGCTCCAGCGTTGTCGCGAACAATACCGAGCTGATCGTCAGCGGCACAGGCACCAACGGCAGCGATGCTCCCGTCGGTGCTGCCGCATCGCAGGGCGCCAGCGTTGTCCTTAAAGGCGGCGCCGTGCGCATGACCGGCAGTGACCGCAGCTATGCCATCCGCGCGGATACGGGCGGAAGCGCAGGGCTCGATGGAGTGGCGCTGTCCACCAAGGGAGAAAACTCTCATGCCGTGCTGGCATGGGCGGCAACGAGCGGCGCGTTTGCCGGGCAGGAAACCGTGGTGAGCATCGATAGCAGCAGCATTTCTACCGAAGGGCACAATTCCTACGGCCTGTTTGCGCAGAATGAAGGGGGCAGGATAGCGGCCGGCAATGTGGCGATCACGACGACGGGGTCCGTCGGCCGGGGATTGTACGCATACAACGGCGGACGTATCGACATGGAGGCAGGCTCGATCAGTACGTCCGGAGACGATGCCGTGGGAATCCAGGCCAGCGGCGCGCAATCCCTGATCAACGCCAACGGCATCAAGATAGAAACCAGCGGCGCGAGGGCCATGGGCGTATCGGCTGGGTGGTTTGATGGCACCGGCGGCACAGTGGTCTTCGAGTCGGGCAGCATTGCCACCAGCGGTGAGGATGCGTATGGGGTGTCGGCGATATTGGACGGCTTGGTGCGGTTGCAGGATGCATCCGTGCTGACCAGCGGCAGCAACGTGGCGGCAGCGTTCGCCACGGCGGGCGGCAGGCTCGAGCTCAGCGGCTCCAGCCTGGTTTCACAGCAGGGTGCCGGCATTCATCTTGTGAACAATGCCAGTGCAAGCCTGGGCAATACCAGCATCAATGCCGCGGGCGCTTCCATACTGTCCGAGCTGACCGAGGCCGGACAGGTGCAGGATATCCTGGTCGGGGCGGGTTCCAATCTCACCCGAAACAATGGCGTTCTGCTGCAGGTCAACCGCAACGAGCAGGGCATGGATGGCATCACCAACCTAACCCTGGCCAACGGTTCCGTTTCCAGCGGCGATATCGTGGATATCGACGGCCTGGAAGAGGGCCGTAGCGGGACGACCAACCTTATCGTCGGTTCCGGCGCGCAATGGGTGGGCATCGTCAGGGGTATCCATGACGTGACGGCCGGGGATGGCGCTACTGTCGTCAATACCGATGGCAGTCCGATCGACGGCAATGTCAGCGGCGGAGAGGGCACGACCATCGCCTTTACCAACGGCGCTGACATCGGGGGAGGCGTAGTGGCTGGCACGGGCTCCAGCGTGAGGTTCGACGGCGTCACCAACATCGCGCAGACGGTGGCTAGCAATGGCGCCAGCTTCACGTTCAACGGCGATACCAACATCGGCAGCAACATCAGCGGAATCGACCATGCCCAGCTGCAATTCAACGGCGACGCTACGACCGTGGCGGGTGGCGTTGGCGGCAGCGACAATACGACGTTGGTGTTCAACAGCGGCAATACCGCGATCAACGGCGAGCTCAACCTCGGCAGCGGCTCCACTGCCGTGTTCAACGGCAATGCGATTATCGACGGCACCGTGCATGCGAGCCAGAGCGTGGTGTCCTTTGCCGGTGCGACGACCTTGAACAGCGGCCTCAATGCCGAGGATGCCGTCATCCTGTTCAGCCGCACCGCCACCACCAACATCGTGGGCGACGTGAACCTGGGACAGGGAGCGGCCACCCATGGCGGAACGGCGGCATCGCCTATCCTGGTGGTCGGCAATGCGGTCGTGGATAGCAGCGCCACCCTGGGCGGCAACTTCATTTTCAGCGGCGCCTTGAGTGGCAGCGGCACCATCGGTCCGGGTAATTCCATCGGCACGCAGACCTACGGCTCTGTCGCCGGTTTCAGCGGTACCTATGTCGCCGAAATCAATGCGGCAGGCCAGGCGGACCTCGTGCATATCACCGATACCGGCGTGTCCGACCTGGCAGGCATCAACCTGGAGGTCACCCAGGAAAACGGCAACGGCGGCTACCTGCTCAACCACCGCTATACGGTGTTGACCACCGACGGCTCCCTAGGTACGCCGTTTTCTTCCAGCACCTGGACCGGTGGCGGATTGATCAGCCTCAATACCTTCTACAATATCGACAGTGTGGAAGTCAGCTTGGCTATTGACCAGGGCGCAGTCGACAACGTGCAGTCCAGCTTGAGCCGTAACCAGCGCTCCGTCCTGGGCGGCGTATTGCTTGCCGCCGGGAGCAACCAATTTATCGATGCGGCATTGCAGCAACAGGACACGGCGGCGGCAATGGACCAATTGTCGGGCGAAATCCATGCCTCGGCGCGCAATACCCTGATCGAGGACAGCCGCTTCGTACGCAACGCGGCGATTGACCGCACCCGCCAGGCATTTGGCGCCGTGGCGGCGGCCCGTAATGGCGATGCTGTGGAAAGGGAAGGCTATACCGCCTGGACGCAGGCGCTGGGCAGCTGGGGGCATGATAGCGGTACCCAGGATGCCGCCAGGTTGAGCCGGCGCATAGGCGGCATCCTCTTCGGCGCCGATACCCAGCTGGGCGAACGCTGGCGCGCCGGTGCGCTGGCAGGTTACTCCGACAGCAGCCAGGAAGCCAGCGGCAGGCGCTCTTCCGCCAATGTGCGCAGTTATCACCTGGGGCTCTACGGTGGTGCAGAGTGGGACGGCCTCGGCCTCAGGCTGGGGGCCAGCCACAGCTGGCATGACGTCAATACGCGCCGCAGCGTGGATTTCCCCGGGCTTGCGGCGGAAAGCAAGGCGGATTACAAAGGCCGTACCTTGCAGGGTTTCGCCGACCTGGGCTACCGCCTGGAGGCGGGGCTGCTCGCCCTCGAGCCTTTCGTGACGTTGGCGCATGTCAACCTGCATAGCGATGGTTTCGATGAGAAGCAAGGCGCCGCCCTGAGAGGCCGCAGCCAAGGTACGGACACCACCTTCACCACCCTGGGCCTACGCGCGGCCCGCCAGCTCGAAAGCGGAGAGCGCACCCATGCGCTATTGCGCGGCTCGCTGGGATGGCGGCATGCGAGCGGGGATACCAGCGAGCGGTCCCAACTGGCCTTTAGCGGAGGGGACGCCTTCGGTATCGCCGGGACGCCGGTGCGTCGTGAAGCGCTGGTGGTGGATGCCGGGCTCGACATAGCGACGGGCGACGCCTTGAGCCTGAGCCTTTCCTATTTCGGGCAGTTTGCGCGGCAAGCGGAGGACCACGGCTTGCGCGCCAGTCTGAACTGGCGGTTCTGATCACGGATAGCAATAAAAAAGCCTGCTTCGCGCAGGCTTTTTTATTGCTCAAGAATAGCGTGTCGGCTAGGCCAATGCGCGCTCGATACGCTCCAGCGCGTTCTTGAGGTTGTCCATGGAAGTGGCGAACGAGATGCGGAAGTAGCCCTCGGCTCCGAAAGCGGAGCCAGGCACCACGGCGACGCCTTCCTGTTCGAGCAGGTACTCGGACAGTGCCATGTCGGTGGCCTGCTTGATCTTGCCTGCGGCAAACAGGTTGTTGATGGCTTCGCGCGCATCGGGGAACGCATAGAATGCGCCGCCCGCCTTGATACACTTCAAGCCCTTGATCTCGTTGAAGCGCTTGACGACGAACTCGTGGCGTTCGCGGAAAGCGTCCAGCATCGGGGTGATGCATTCCTGCGGGCCTTCCAATGCAGCCTGGGCCGCCACCTGCGAGATCGAGGTCGGGTTGGAGGTGGATTGCGACTGCAGGATTTCCATCGCCTTGATGATCTTGGCCGGGCCGGCGGCGTAGCCGATGCGCCAGCCGGTCATGGAATAGGCCTTGGAAACGCCGTTGAGCACGATGCAGCGCTCCTTGAGCTCGGGCGCGGCATTGAGGATGTTGTAGAACTTGTCCCCGGTGAGGTTGACGTGCTCGTACATGTCGTCGGTGGCAACCAGCACATGGGGATGTTTCTTCAACACCTCGCCGAGCGCCTTGAGTTCTTCAAGGCTGTATACCGCGCCGGTCGGGTTCGATGGCGAGTTGATCATGAACAGCTTGGTTTGCGGCGTGATGGCGGCCTCGAGCTGCGCGGCGGTGAGCTTGAAGCCTTGCTCGATGCCGCATTCGATGATAACTGGCTTGGCACCTGCGACCAGGGCGATATCGGCGTAGGAGACCCAGTAAGGCGCAGGCACGATGACTTCGTCGCCCGGGTTCAGTACGGCGAGCGCGAGGTTGAAGATACATTGCTTGCCGCCCACGCCGACGATGACTTCCTTCTCGGTGTAGTCGAAGCCGTTTTCGTTCTTGAACTTAGCGACGATGGCTTTTTTCAGGCCGGGAATGCCGGCAACAGGGGTGTATTTGGTAAAACCTTGGTCAATCGCTTTTTTAGCGGCGTCCTTGATGTGTTGTGGAGTGTCGAAATCCGGTTCACCTGCGCCCAGGCCGATGATGTCCCGGCCTTCTGCCTTAAGCTTGGCGGCACGTGCGGTAACAGCCAGGGTGGGTGATTCTTTGATGGATTGAACGCGCTGCGAGAGTTCCAAGATCTGAAATCCTATAGAGAAATAATGAAGACGACGGCAAAACGTTAATTTTACTCATATTATTCCCAATGCGGAATATGGCGGCGTGCGATATTTGGCTGGTGTTGCGCGATAGTTGAGACAATAGGCGCAATTTATTGGGTAGAAGAAGCTGGCCTGGCGGCCATGTCATTGCAGTCGTCGGGGCATGCGGCTGCCTTGCGGAATTCCATCGCCAGCTTTTCGCTGATCTTGCCCAGCGATTGCTCTATGGCAAGAGCCTCGTCGCTCTTGCCTTGATGCGCCGCTATCAGGCCAAGGCGGAACATGGCGTCCGTGTTCGCCGGGTCGAGGCTGAGCGCCTGTTTGTAGCTGGCCTCTGCGGCCTGTGGTTGCTGCAGGTGTTCCTGGGCGTAGCCGAGCTCGTACCAGGCCTCGCTGTTGTCGGGCTCCGCCATGGTCCATTGCGTGGCGATCCTGCCCAGGGCTTGCCAGTCTTTTTGTATTTCCGGGATGGCAATCATCAGGAAGTAGAGGCGCGATTGCTCCGTCGCTTCCCACAAGGCCTGGCCGATCAAGGGAAAGCGGGTTTGCGGCTGGCGTTCCTCAAGCTGTTTCAGCCATTCCACCGGCAGGGCGTAGTAGTAAGCCTGGCGGCCAAGCGTCTTGAAGGTGTTGATGCCGACAAGCTCGCCGGCCTCGTTGTACAAGCCGCTGCCGCTGGCCCCGAGCGCGAACCTTGCGGTGCTGCGGATAATGCTGCCGTGGTCCAGGGAGTAGAGCGACTTGATATTGCCTGCCGAAATCAGGGGAGAGGCAACGCCGTTGGAATGGCCGATGGCGATGACTTGTTCGCCTTTCTTCAGTGCGGTGCTTTCCCCTAACGTCACCGGCTTGAACGGTAGGGGAACCGTATGCAGCAAGCAGAGGTCGTGCCAGAGGTCGGCTTGCACCGACTCGACCTGGTAGACATCCTCGCCGCGTGAAATCCAGGGCTTGCCGGATTCGCGCAGCACATGGCAGTTGGTGAGCACCCTGTCGCTGGCGACGACGATGCCGGAGCCGTAGCCCAGTCCGCCATCGGTGCGGTAGGCCCTCACCATGACGGTGGAGAAGAAGGGTTCGATCATTTTCTCGCGGTCGATGGCATGGGCGGGTAGCGCTGGCGTCAGCAGCCATGATGCGGCAATCCACAACAGATAACGCATAACTACCTCCAGCTCGGGCAGGAAAAGAGGCAACCGGGTTTTAAAGAAGGTTTGGCAACAGGCGCGCAGACTCCGCTGGCCTGTTAGAATCTCAGTTCCTTCTCATTGGTGATTGATGTGATTGTCACTTTCCCAAACAGCAAATACAAGCTTTTTCAGCCGTTCCCGCCCGCAGGCGACCAGCCGGCGGCAATCGAGGCGCTCACGGCCGGCGTGAACGAGGGCCTGAAGTTCCAGACCTTGCTCGGCGTGACGGGTTCCGGCAAGACGTACACCATGGCGAACGTCATTGCCCGTACAGGCCGTCCCGCGATCGTGATGGCGCCGAACAAGACATTGGCCGCCCAGCTATATTCCGAATTTAAGGAGTTCTTTCCGCAGAACGCCGTGGAGTACTTCGTCTCTTATTACGACTATTACCAGCCCGAGGCCTACGTGCCGTCGCGCGACTTGTTCATCGAGAAGGACTCCAGCATCAACGACCACATCGAGCAGATGCGGTTGTCCGCCACCAAGGCGTTGCTGGAACGGGAAGACAGCATCATCGTCGCCACGGTGTCGGCGATTTACGGCATCGGCGACCCGGGCGAATACCACGGCATGGTGCTGCATATCCACCTGGGGATGAAGATCAGCCAGCGCGATATCGTCAATAAGCTGATCGCGATGCAGTATGAGCGCAACGACTTCGATTTCTCGCGCGGCGCTTTTCGTGTGCGTGGCGACGTGCTCGACGTGTTTCCTTCGGAAAACAGCGAAACCGCGGTGCGTATCAGCCTGTTCGACGACGAGATCGAGAGCATCACCGTGTTCGACCCGTTGACCGGGCAGATTTTCAACAAGATCCACAATTTCCGCATTTTTCCCTCTAGCCATTACGTGACGGCGCGCGAGGCGACGATACGCGCGATGGAAACCATCAAGCAGGAGTTGCGCGACCGGGTGGATTTCTACATCAAGACCGGCAAGCTGGTGGAAGCACAACGCATCGAGCAACGCACTCGCTTCGATCTGGAAATGCTCAACGAGATCGGCTTCTGCAAGGGCATCGAGAATTACAGCCGCCACCTGACCGGCCGGCAGCCCGGCGATGCGCCGCCGACATTGATCGATTACCTGCCGAAGAATGCGCTCATGATCATCGACGAGAGCCATGTTACCGTGCCGCAGATCGGCGGCATGTACAAAGGCGACCGCGCGCGTAAGGAAAACCTGGTCGATTACGGCTTCCGCCTGCCGTCGGCCATGGACAACCGGCCGCTCAGGTTCGAGGAGTTCGAGCGCATCATTCCGCAATGCATTTTCGTGAGTGCGACGCCGGCGGAATACGAAGCCACGCACCAGCAGCGCATCGCTGAGCAGGTGGTGCGGCCCACCGGGCTGGTCGATCCCGAGATCATCGTCAAGCCGGCCGATACGCAGGTGGACGACCTGCTGTCGGAAATCAAGCTCAGGGTGGATGCGGGCGAGCGCGTGCTGGCCACCACATTGACCAAGCGCATGGCGGAGGACCTCACGGATTATCTTTCCGAGCATGGCGTGCGGGTGCGCTATTTGCACTCCGACATCGATACGGTGGAGCGCGTGGAAATCATCCGCGACTTGCGCCTGGGCGAGTTCGACGTGCTGGTGGGGATCAACCTGTTGCGCGAAGGCCTGGATATACCCGAGGTTTCACTGGTCGCCGTGCTCGATGCCGACAAAGAGGGTTTCCTGCGCTCGGAGCGCTCATTAATCCAGACCGCGGGGCGCGCGGCGCGCAACCTCAACGGCAAGGTGATCTTCTACGCCAACAAGGTAACGCGCTCGATGAAGCTGGCGATGGACGAGACCCAGCGCCGTCGCGCCAAGCAAATGGCATTCAACGCCGAGCACGGCATCACGCCAAAGGGCGTCAGCAAGCGCATCAAGGACATTATCGAGGGCGTCTACAGCAAGGAGGACGCCCAGCGCGACCGCAAGGCGGCCGAAGAGAAGGCGAGTTATGGCCAGATGACCGAGAAGCAACTGGTCAAGGAAATGAAACGCCTGGAAAAGGCCATGCACGAGAGCGCGAAGAACCTGGAATTCGAGAAGGCCGCCGACTACCGCGACCAATTGAAAAAGCTCAAGAACAGTTTTTACGGCGCCGAGGTGCCGGACGAACTGGCGGATTGAGATATTAAGCCAAACATGTAATCAATCCGGCTTTGCCGGGAGTGTGGCGGACGCGGTGAGACTCGACTCACAAACTCTTAAAATAAAAAAAGCCCTGACACAAGTCAGGGCTTTTTTGTTGCTGCTTGATATTACTTCTGGGTTTCCACCATGACCAGCTCATCGCCGCCGGCTTCTTCCTTGGCTGCTTTTTGCTGCCAGGCCGCTGACTTGCGCGGTGCGCGTTTTGCTGGCGCCTCTTCTGCAGGGGCGGCTGCCTGGGCTGCATCAGCCTTGGTTTCCACCAGTTGCAAGCCGGAATCTGCCAAGTCGGCCGGCTTTTCTGCCTCGGCCTTGCGGCGGCGAGGCGCGCGCGGCTTCTTCTCGGGCTTGGCTGTCTCGGCTGGTGCTTCCTCCGCCACGGTTGTGGCAGCTTTCGCTGGCTCGGCCGCAGCAGGGGCGCTATCAACGATAGGTTCACTCACAGGTGCTTTTTCCGCTTTTGCCGGTGTTTCCTTGGCAGCTGTTTCCACTATGGCTGCCTGGCTGTCCTCGATCGCGGCGGCTTCTGTCTTGGCTGCTGGCAAAGGCGCTTCTTCGCGAGGCGCTGCTTGCACCTCTGCCTGGACTGCCTCGGCCTTTTCCTTCACCTTGGGAGCGGGGGCTGTTTCCGCAACGGCTGTTGCCTTGCTCTCAGCTGGCAGGTCGGCTGCCGCAGTTGCAACAGGGGCTTCTGCGACAGCACGCAAGTCTTCAGCTTGCTGGCGGTTCTCGCGGTTGGCATTCTCATTGCGGGGCTGGCGCTCGCGGCGGCCATTGCGTCCGCGGCGGTTGCCGCGTTGCTCGCTGCCAGCTTCTACAGGCGCGTCTGTCTGCAGGGCAGGCGTAGTCGGCTGCTGCTGAGCCTTGGGCTGGCGCTCGCCACGCTCCGGACGCTCTGCCTTTTCCTGGCGGCCTTGTGAAGAGCGCTGTTCAGCCTGTTGCTGGCGGCGGTCCTGCTGGCCGCGTTGCTCCTTGCGCTGTTCCTGACGTTGCTCGTTTTGCGCCTGGCGGTCGTTGCCGGTGCGCTCGTTGGCATTGCGATCGTTACGTTTATTGTTGCTGCGGCGCTGGTTGCGGCCGCTGTCGCGACGCTGGCTTTCTTCCTGAGGCTTGGCTTCAGGCTTGGGCGCAGTGACGCTGGCGAGCCAGGACTTGAAGCGGTTCAGCAGGGAAGTGCTGTTGGGTTTCTCCTTGGCCGCTGGCGCAGGGGAGGCTGGCGTAATGCCCTTGACCGCAGCTTCGGGTTTTGCCGGCTTTGGCTCCTGGGCAATCGCAGTCTCGATAGTCTCGGACGGCAGCTCGACCATTTCATAGCTGGCGCGGCCTGTTTCTTCCACGTCGTCATGGCGGATGCGCAGGATGTTGTAGTTGGGGGTTTCCATGTGGATGTTGGGGATCAACACCACTTGCACGCCCATGCGCTGCTCGATCTTATGGATTTCCGAACGCTTTTCGTTGAGCAGGAAGGTGGCCGCCTCGACAGGGAGCTGTACCTGGATGATGGCGCTGTTTTCCTTCATCGCTTCTTCCTGCGTGATGCGCAGGATGTGCAATGCGGTCGATTCTATGCCTCGGATATGACCGGTGCCGTGGCAGCGCGGACAGGGAATGTGGTTGCTTTCACCCAGGCTTGGGCGCAGGCGCTGACGCGAAAGCTCCAGCAGGCCGAAGCGCGAGATCTTGCCGGTCTGCACGCGGGCACGGTCGTGGTGCAGCGCATCGCGCAGGCGGTTTTCCACCTCGCGCTGGTTGCGCTGGCTTTCCATGTCGATGAAGTCGATGACGACCAGGCCGCCCAGGTCGCGCAGGCGCAGTTGGCGGGCCACTTCGTCTGCAGCTTCCAGGTTGGTATTGAATGCGGTCTGCTCGATGTCGCTGCCCTTGGTGGAGCGGCCGGAGTTGACGTCCACCGATACCAGGGCTTCCGTATGGTCGATGACGATCGCGCCGCCGGAAGGCAGGCGTACTTCGCGCGCAAACGCGGACTCGATCTGGTGCTCGATCTGGAAGCGGGAGAACAGCGGAATCTCGTCGCGGTAGAGTTTGACGCGCGATACGTTGTTCGGCATCACGTGGTTCATGAACTGCACGGCTTGTTCATGAATGTCTGGTGTATCGATGAGGATCTCGCCGATATCAGGCTGGAAATAGTCGCGAATGGCCCGAATGACCAAGCTGCCTTCCTGATAGATCAGGAACGGGCCGCTCTGGATGGTGGAGGCGCTTTCGACGGCAGTCCACAATTGCAGCAGGTAATTGAGGTCCCACTGCAGTTCTTCCACGCTGCGGCCGATGCCGGCAGTGCGCGCGATGATGCTCATGCCGTTGGGTACTTGCAGCTGCGCCATGGTGTCGCGCAGCTCGTTGCGCTCTTCGCCCTCGATACGGCGGGAAACGCCGCCACCGCGAGGATTGTTGGGCATCAGCACCAGGTAGCGGCCTGCGAGCGAGACGAAGGTGGTGAGGGCGGCGCCCTTGTTGCCGCGTTCGTCTTTGTCCACCTGGACGATCAGCTCCTGGCCTTCCTTCAGGACATCCTGGATGCGTGGGCTACGGCCTGCGTCGCCATCGTTCAGGAAGTAGCTGCGGCCGACTTCCTTGAACGGAAGAAAGCCGTGGCGGTCGGTGCCATAGTTGACAAAAGCGGCTTCGAGGGAAGGTTCTATGCGGGTGATGACACCCTTGTAGATGTTGCTCTTGCGTTGTTCCTTGCCGGCGGACTCGATATCGAGATCGATGAGTTTTTGTCCATCGACAATCGCGACGCGTAATTCTTCTGATTGCGTCGCATTAAATAGCATGCGTTTCATTGCGGGCTCCCGCGCTCTTCAAGCGGGCAGCAGGCCGTGGCTTTGGGGCAGCAGCGGTATGACTGAAACTTCAATGTATGCGCCTGCTCAATGAGGCAGGCGATAACAACACGATACGAGCAGATCAAAGTCCGCAGGAGGTAACGCGAAGCAATAGTTTCTCAATTTTTCAGCTAGGCAGTTGTTTGCCTTCAGGCCGCTTTTTCCTAATGTGCGTTTTAGTGCAGTTTTTAAGGTGTCGTCTTGGGCCACCCGGAAAAAGATTTTCTAATACCGTTGTGCCACAGTATCAGCTTGAATTTGTTAACGAAAGCTTTCGTAAACTATTGGGTCTAAACCCCGGTACGTCTATTTCTGTCTCGGATTAGCCGTCATTATCGGCTAATATGCTATTTTTTCAGTATATCCTGGGCTGTTGCGCCACATGAGCTATATCGGTCTGCGGCGGCTAGAGCGCATTTTTCGTTACAAATCGCTACTTGATGTTCATTGGCGAGCGAGTTAACCAAGGTATTTTTTCATTCCAGTTGTCATTCTTGAAGAAGCGCTTAGCGCATTTACCTCAAGATGGTCGTAGTATAGGTGAGATGACTAATTTAAGCAAAACAAGAAATCAATTTAATCCCGCCGCTGTCAACCTGCTTACTGTAGATGAAGCCAGTGAAGGCCAAAGAATTGATAATTTCCTGGCCAAAATACTCAAGGGTGTCCCCAAGAGCCACATTTACCGCATCCTGCGCAGCGGAGAGGTTCGCGTCAACAGCAAGCGCGTGGATTCGAGCTGCAAGCTCAACCTGGGGGACCAGGTGCGTGTGCCGCCGGTGCGCATGGCGCAGCCGCAGGCCGAGTCGGTGGCTAAGCCGCAGGCCTCCAAGTTCGACGATGCCATCATTTTCGAGGATGAGGCGCTGCTGGTGATCGACAAGCCGGCGGGGTTCGCCGTGCACGGGGGAAGCGGCATTAGCCGCGGCGTGATCGAGCAATTGCGCCTGGAGCGCCCACATGCCAAGTTCCTCGAACTGGTGCACCGACTCGACCGCGAAACCTCCGGCTTGCTGCTGCTCGCCAAGAAGCGCGTGGCGCTGGTCAACCTGCATGACGCCATCCGCAACAACCAGACGGACAAGCGCTACCTGGTGTTGGTGCATGGCAAATGGACCGACCAGAAGCGTAGGGTCAAGCTGCCCCTGCACAAATTCGTGCTGCCGAGCGGCGAGCGCAGGGTGGCAGTGCAGGATGACGGCCAGGACTCCGAAACCATCTTTTATCTGCGCAAGCCCTTGGGCGAGTTCACCTTATTGGAAGCCCAGCTCGTAACCGGCCGTACCCATCAATTGCGCGTGCAATTGTCGCACCTGGGTTTCCCGATCGCCGGCGACGACAAGTACGGCGACTTTGCTTTGAACAAATCCCTGCAGAAGCGCGGCTTGAAACGCATGTTCCTGCACTCCGCCGAAACCAATTTAAGACACCCTATCAATGGAGAAAAGTTGAAATTAATCGCACCCTTACCTAAGGAACTTGAGAAATTTATTGAAATATTGAATGCGGAGTCCAAGCATGGCCAAGCGCTTTGATCTGATCGTGTTCGATTGGGATGGCACGCTGGCCAACTCCACGCAGATCATTGTGGACAGCATCCGCAAGGGCGCTGTCGAGACCGGGCTGGACGATCCGGGGCAGGAGGCCGCCAGCAGCATTATCGGCCTGGGCCTGCGCGAAGCGATCGAGCAATTGTTTGGCGTGATTACGCAGGAGCAGATCCAGCAGATGGCGGCACGCTACAATGTGCACTACAACGCGCACCAGGATGACGTCGTGCTGTTTGACCAGGCTTACGACACGGTAAGCAGGCTCAACCAGCAAGGCTATATGCTGGGCGTGGCGACCGGCAAGGGGCGCCGCGGACTGAACCATGCCCTGGCCCATAGCGGCCTGGGTGAGTTCATCCACGGCACGCGTTGCGTCGACGAATGCCTCTCCAAGCCCAACCCGCAAATGTTGCTCGAGCTCATGGACGAGTTCGGCGTCGAGCCCGAACGTACATTGATGGTGGGGGATACCAGCTTCGACTTGCAGATGGCGCAGAACGCCAAGGTATCCAGCCTCGGGGTGACCTATGGCGCGCATCCGTTGGAGCGCTTGCTGCCGCATTCTCCGCTGGCGCATTTCGATGATTTTGCTACACTCAGCCAATGGTTGGACGCGAACGCCTGATCTGCCAAAGCAGTGAGCTGGAAGACGGCGGCAAGGGCGTGCGCTTCGACCTTCCCGAACTCGGCAGCCATGTCAGCGGGTTCGCGGTGAGGTTCGGAGGAAAAGTCTATGCGTACGTCAACCAGTGCGCGCATATTCCGCTGGAGCTGGACTGGAACCATGGCGAGTTTTTTGATGTCAGCAGGCAATACCTGATCTGTTCGACCCACGGCGCGCATTTTGAGCCGGAAACCGGGTATTGCGTAGCAGGGCCTTGCCACGGGCGGAGCTTGCAGCCTGTGCGGGTCGAAGAGCAACAGCAGCAAATATTGATCAACCTGGAAAGCTTAATGAATGTCTGACAATTATCCTAACGGCTCCAACTGGGAGCGCGAAACACTGCATCAGCTTGCCTTGGCCACGGTCAAGGAGCAGCGGCGTTCGCGCCAGTGGGGCATTTTCTTCAAGTCGCTCGGTTTCCTCTACCTGTTCATCATCCTGTTCTATATCACCGGCTGGAACGAGAGTTCGTCCGCATCGGTGGAGCATACGGCATTGATCGACATCAACGGCGTGATCGGCAGCGATGACGTGGTGAACGCGGACAGCGTGATCGCCAGCTTGAAGTCGGCCTATGACAGCAAGGGCACCAAGGGCATCATCCTGCGCATCAACAGCCCTGGCGGCAGCCCGGTGCAGGCGGGCATCATCAACGACGAAATCAAGCGCCAGCGCAAGCTGCACCCGAATATCCCTGTATATGCCGTGGTGCAGGATATCTGCGCTTCGGGTGGCTATTATATCGCCGTGGCAGCGGACAAGATTTATGTCGACAAGGCCAGCATCGTCGGTTCTATCGGCGTATTGATGGACGGGTTCGGCTTCACGGGCGTCATGGACAAGATCGGCGTAGAGCGTCGCTTGATGACGGCCGGCACGAACAAGGCGATGCTGGATCCGTTCTCTCCCGTCAATCCCAAGCACAAGGAATTCGCCCAGCAGATGCTGGACCAGATCCATGCGCAATTCATCGCCGTGGTGCGCGAAGGGCGCGGCAAGCGCCTCAAGGAGACCGCCGAAACATTCAGCGGATTGTTCTGGAGCGGCGAGAGCAGCGTGGAAATGGGGCTGGCCGATGCCTTCGGCAGCTCTGACTATGTGGCGCGCGAAGTAATCAAGCAGGAAAACCTGGTCGACTTCACCGCCAAGGAAGGGCTGGCCGACCGGTTTGCCAAGCGCCTGGGCGCCAGCGTAAGCGCGAGTTTCCTCGGCAAGAAGTTGGGCTTGGAGTAAGCGATGTATCAACGATTCAAGTAAAGTCGATCAATGAAATAAAAAAGCCACGAAGTATCGTGGCTTTTTTATTGATAGGAGCTGAGTCCTATAAAGCTGGCAGCCTATTTTCTCGACTTGAAGTAATTCATCAGGCCGTTGGTCGAGCTGTCATACTCGTTCGACTCCTTGCCGTCGTTCAATTGAGGCAGGATTTTCTTGGCAATCTGCTTGCCGTATTCCACGCCCCATTGGTCGAAGGAGTTGATGTTCCAGATGATGCCTTGCACGAATATCTTGTGTTCGTAGATGGCGATCAGTTTGCCCAGGGTCTTGGGAGTGAGCTTGTCGAACAGGATGGTGGTGCTCGGGCGATTGCCCTCGAATACCTTGTGCGGCAACAGGATTTCAAGCTCATCGCCGCTCAGGCCTTGCGCGACGAGCTCGGCCTTGGCTTCATCCAGCGTCTTGCCTTGCATGAGGGCGCTGGTCTGCGCGAAGCAGTTGGCAAGCAGGATCAGGTGGTGTTCGTTGCCGTTCTTGCCCACGCTGTACTGGCTATGCAGCGGCATCATGAAATCGCAGGGGATCAGACGGTTGCCCTGATGTATCAATTGATAGAACGCATGTTGGCCGTTGGTGCCTGCTTCGCCCCAGATGATGGGGCCGGTGGTGCATTGCACGATGCGGCCGTCGCGGGCGACGAACTTGCCGTTGCTTTCCATATCGGCTTGCTGCAGATAGGCAGGGAAGCGCGCCAGGCCTTGGTCGTAAGGTAGTATAGCGAGGCTGTCTGCGCCGAAGAAGTTGTTGTACCAGACGCCCAGGAGCGCCATGATCACGGGAATGTTCTGTTCCAGCGGCGTGTTCTTGAAATGCAGGTCGATTTCATGGCCGCCTTGCAGCAGTTCCTCGAAGTTGTCCATGCCGATGTAGATGGCGATGGACAGGCCGATCGCAGACCACAGGGAGTAGCGTCCGCCCACCCAGTCCCAGAACTCGAACATGTTGGCGGCATCGATGCCGAACTTGCCGACTTGGTCCGCATTGGTGGAAATCGCGACGAAGTGTTTTGCAACGTGCGCTTCATCCTTGGCCGCCTGCAGGAACCAGGTGCGCGCGGAGTGCGCATTGGTCATGGTTTCCTGGGTGGTGAAGGTCTTGGACGCGACGATGAACAGCGTGGTTTCCGGGTCGCATTGCTCCAGGGTCTGGGCAAGATGGGTGCCATCGATGTTGGAGACGAAATGCGCGTTCAGGCCGGCCTGGGCATAGGGCTTGAGGGCGCCGCACACCATGACGGGCCCGAGGTCGGAACCGCCGATACCGATATTGACGACATCGGTAATGCGCTTGCCGGAGTAGCCCTTCCATTCGCCCGAACGGATGCCGTCGCTGAATTTGCGCATCTGGGCCAGCACGCGGTTGACTTCCGGCATGACGTCCTTGCCGTCGACATATATAGGTGTGTTGCTGCGGTTGCGCAGGGCCGTGTGCAGCACGGCGCGGTTTTCGGTGAAGTTGATTTTCTCGCCCGAGAACATGCGGTCGCGCCATTCCTCGACCTTGGAGTCGCGCGCGAGCTTGAACAGCAGTGGTAGCGTTTCATCGGTGATGCGGTGCTTGGAATAATCCAGCAACAGGCCTTCGGTGTTCAGGGAGAATTTTTCGAATCGGCGCCCATCCTTGGTAAACATGTCCCGCATCTGCAGGGGGAGGATTTCGTGATAATGGGCGCTAAGGTCATGCCAGACCGGACAGTTTGTTGGGTTTGTCATTGCGGGTTATATGTTTATTGGTAATCTTTAAAGTGGTTTGGTCATCTGTCTGTTTGCGAGGGTTGGCGTAAGCTGGCATGTCAATCCGAACAGCTTGCTGCATATAATGACCAGGTTCAATCCTGATGATTCTATTCAATTCTGAGTAAATAGACAATTTTAGTATGCGGCCGCTTTTCGCCGGATGGGCGGGGTAGTGCAGGTTGTGATTGATTAATTGATATTTTTTGGCTATAGTTTCGGGTTTTCCACCTTGCCTCACCGTTGCGCATACGGGAGGCTGTTAATCCAAAAGGAGATTCTATGCGACATTATGAAATCGTTTTCATCGTCCATCCGGACCAAAGCGAGCAAGTGCCAGCGATGATCGAGCGCTATCGCACACTCGTCACTTCCAATGGCGGTACCATCCATCGCCTGGAAGACTGGGGCCGCCGTCAATTGGCTTACCCAATCCAGAAGATTCACAAGGCGCATTACGTGCTGATGAACATCGAGGCTAGCCAGGAAGTGCTGGACGAGCTCGAGCACGCATTCAAGTTCAACGATGCAGTATTGCGTCACCTGACCCTGAATACCGACGAAGCCGTGACTGCGCCATCCCCAATGATGAAGGAAGAGAAGTCCAAGTCATTGCTGGCCAAGGACGAAGCTGCTGCACCCGCTGCAGAGCAAGCCACAGCTTAATAAGTAGTGAGTTTAAACAGGCTGGAGTTGGACGGCGAGTTCACGCAGGTTGCGGAACTGCGCTACACCCCGGCAGGAATACCAGTATCGAGTTTCGTCCTGAAACATATGTCTGAACAGGTCGAGGCGGGAATGAAGCGCAAGGTTGAATGTGACGTGTCAAGCATGGCCATGGGGCCGCTGGCGCTGGAAGCACAGAAAATCAGCGAAGGGACGCAGGTGAAGGTGATCGGGTTTCTCGCAAGGCGCAGCCTCAAGAGCTCGCAGCTGGTATTGCATATACAAACATTGGAAAGAATTATCTGAAAGGTTTTCATCATGGCACGTGACATGTTCAAACGCCGCCGCTACTGCCGTTTCTCGGCAGAGGGCATCAAGCAAGTGGATTACAAGGATGTTGATCTGCTGAAGGATTTCATCAACGAAAACGGCAAGATCATCCCAGCCCGTATTACTGGCACCAAGGCCAAGTATCAGCGCCAGCTGACTACTGCAGTGAAGCGCGCCCGCTTCCTTGCCCTCCTGCCATACACTGACAAGCACTAAGAGGTGAGACCATGCAAGTTATTCTGTTGGAAAAAGTAGTTAACCTGGGCAACCTCGGTGACATCGTCAAGGTGAAGGATGGCTACGGCCGCAACTTCCTGATCCCTCAAGGCAAGGCAAAGCGCGCGACCGAAGCCAACAAGGCTGAGTTCGAGGCACGCCGTGCTGAGCTGGAAAAGCAACAAGCCGAGCAACTGGCTGCTGCGCAGAAGCGTGGTGAGAAGCTGGCTGGCTTCCTGCTGCAAGTAACCCAGAAGGCTGGCGTTGACGGCCGCCTGTTCGGTTCCGTGACTACCGGCGACATTGCTGAAGCACTGACCGCGCAAGGCTTCGAGGCTTCCAAGTCTGAAGTGCGCCTGCCGGAAGGTCCTTTGAAGGTGATCGGCGATCATCAGATCAGCATTGCATTGCACCACGACGTGGTGGTCGAGATTACCGTTTCCGTACTCGGCGAGTAATACTGCATCCGGCTTTCATGCCATCGAAAGGGCTGCCATCGGCAGCCCTTTTTGTTTTGATGATTCCTGCCCATCCCCGTGCATATTATTGCCCGGAACGGGCCACCAACCCGCAAGCCTATTGTTATAATGCGCCATGGCTGACGACACACTAGAATCCCTGAAACTTCCCCCGCATTCCGTAGAGGCAGAGCAATCAGTATTGGGCGGCCTGCTGCTCGAAAATGAAGCGATGGACCGTATTGCCGACATCCTCGGCGCCGACGACTTCTACCGGCACGATCATAAGTTGATCTTCCAGCACATCAGCCGCCTGTTCGAGCGCAGCAGGCCGGCCGATATCGTGACCGTGGCAGAGTCGCTGGAGAACTCGGCCGAGCTTTCCAGCGTGGGCGGGCTGGCATACCTTGCGGCATTGGCGCAGAACACGCCGACGGCGGCCAATATCCGCCGTTACGCCGAAATCGTGCGCGAGCGCTCAGTGATGCGCAAGCTGGTCGAGGTCGGCTCCAATATTGCCGAGAGCGCATACAACCCCTTGGGGCGCGACGCCCAGCAATTGCTGGATGAGGCCGAAGCCAAGATTTTCCAGATTGCCGAAGGCGGTAAGCGCTCGACCCAGGGCTTCCTGGACATGAAGACCCTGCTGCCGCAAGTGGCGGACCGTATCGATTACCTCTACCAGCGCGACAACCACAGTGACGTCACAGGTATCCCCACCGGTTTTACCGACCTGGACGGCATGACTTCAGGCATGCAGGCCGGCGACCTCATCATCGTCGCCGGGCGTCCGTCCATGGGCAAGACCTCGTTCTCGCTCAACATTGCCGAAAATGTTGCCCTGGATACCGGATTGCCTGTCGCCGTCTTCTCCATGGAAATGGGCGCAACGCAGCTGGTGACCCGGATGATCGGCTCCATCGGCAAGCTCGACCAGCACCGCATGCGCAACGGCAACCTGGAGGACGAGGACTGGGTGCGCCTGACGACGGCACTCGGCAAGCTGAACGAGGCGCCCATCTATATCGACGAAGGCGCGGGCTTGAGTTCATTCGAAGTGCGCGCGAGGGCGCGGCGACTGCACCGGCAAGTGGGGAAGCTGGGCCTGATCGTGATCGACTATTTGCAGTTGATGACAGGCACTTCCTCCGGCGGTGGCAGGAGCGAGAACCGCGCCACGGAAATTTCCGAAATCTCGCGCTCGCTCAAAGCCCTGGCAAAGGAGCTGGACGTGCCCCTGATCGCGTTATCCCAGCTCAACCGCAGCGTGGAGCAGCGTCCCGACAAGCGCCCGGTCATGTCTGACTTACGCGAATCCGGCGCGATCGAGCAGGATGCCGACTTGATCCTGTTCATTTACCGCGACCAGGTATACAACCCGGACAGCCCAGACAAGGGCACCGCCGAGATCATCATCGCCAAGCAGCGTAACGGCCCGATTGGCCGCGTGCGCCTGACCTTCCTTGGCGAAAATACCCGCTTCGAGAATTTCGTCGGGCAATACCAAGACAACTATGACGAGTAAGCATGCGTGCGACCAAAGCGACGATTGACTTGGGCGCGCTGCGCCACAACCTGAATCTTGTGCGCGAGCGTGCGCCGGGCTCCAGGGTGTTGGCGGTGGTCAAGGCGGATGCTTACGGTCACGGCCTGTTGCGGGCAGCGCCAGGCCTGGAAGACGCCGACGGCTTTGGCGTGTTGCGCCTGGGCGAAGCCCTGGCCTTGCGTGAATCGGGCTATAGCCAACGCCTGCTGTTGCTGGAAGGGGTGTTCGGCATGGATGAGCTCGATGCCGTCGCCCGGCACGACATCAGCATTGTCGTGCACAACGAGCAGCAGCTCGCCATGCTCGAGGAGAGGGCAGCCGCGCCCGCCAAGCCTATCTCGGTATTCCTCAAGATGAACAGCGGCATGAACCGGCTGGGATTCAAGCCGCAGGCCTACAAACAAGCCTTGCAGCGGCTGGAGTCTTGCCCTGTGGTCGCAGACGTCAGCTTGATGACGCATTTCGCCACAGCGGACGACGAGCAGGGCATCGCCGGGCAACTCGATGTATTTGATGCCGCAACGGCCGGCTTAAGCCATCCCGTTAGCCTGGCCAATTCCGCCGCGATCTTACGTTTTCCGCAAGCGCATCGAGACTGGGTGAGGCCGGGCATCGTATTGTACGGCGCATCGCCGGTATCGGGCGTCAGCGCGGCCAGTTTCGGGCTACGGCCCGCGATGCGTTTCACTAGCGAAGTGATCGCGGTGCAAACGCTGGGGGCCGGGGATATCCTTGGATACGGCGCGCGTTTCACCGCAACGCAGACAACAAAGGTTGCCATTGTCGCCTGCGGCTATGCGGACGGATATCCGCGCCATGCGCCCAACGGCACGCCCATCGCGGTTGGCGGGCAGCTCACGCAAACCCTGGGGCGCGTCTCCATGGACATGCTGTTTGCGGATATCACGCAGTTGCCCGATGCCGGAGTCGGCAGCGAGGTGGAGCTCTGGGGCGAGGCAGTGCCGGTGGATGCGGTTGCCGAGGCGGCGGGCACGGTGGGGTACGAGCTGTTGTGCGCGGTGGCGCCGCGCGTGGTGTTCAAGGTGATAGGCTGATGGCGAAGGCAAAAACGGTTTATAGCTGTACCGAGTGCGGCGGGCAAACCCCGAAGTGGCAAGGGCAATGCCCCTCGTGCATGGCATGGAATACCTTGGTCGAAAGCGTGGTGGAAGCCGTCCCTAGCCAGAACCGCTATGCCGCGCTTGCACAATCCAGCGGCTTGCAGAAATTGGCCGATGTCGAGGCTGCGGACGTGCCGCGCCACCCGACCGGCATTCACGAATTCGATCGCGTCCTGGGCGGAGGTCTGGTGCCGGGCGGTGTGGTGCTGATTGGGGGAGATCCCGGCATCGGCAAGTCCACCTTGCTGCTGCAGACCTTGTGTCACATCGGCAGTATGCGCAAGGCTGTCTACGTTTCGGGCGAAGAGTCCGCGCAGCAGATCGCCATGCGCGCCAAGCGCTTGGGCCTTGACGCCGGCCCGGTCGAGCTGCTGGCGGAAATCAGCCTGGAAAAAATCCTGGCCACCTTGCAGCAGCACAAGCCCGAAGTGGCCGTCATCGACTCGATACAAACCCTGTATTCCGAGGCCTTGCAATCGGCCCCGGGTTCCGTGGCGCAAGTCAGGGAATGTTCCGCCCAGCTGACGCGTTTTGCCAAGCAGGCGGGCGTGACCATGATCCTGGTCGGGCACGTGACCAAGGAGGGTTCGCTCGCCGGTCCGCGCGTCCTGGAACATATTGTCGACACCGTGCTGTATTTCGAAGGGGACCAGAACTCCAGCTTCCGGCTGGTGCGCGCCTTCAAAAACCGTTTTGGCGCCGTGAACGAACTGGGCGTGTTCGCCATGACCGAGAAGGGGCTGCGCGAGGTCAGCAATCCCTCGGCATTGTTCCTTTCGCACCATGCAGAGCAGGTCGCAGGCTCATGCATCACTGTGACGCAGGAAGGGAGCAGGCCGCTCCTGGTGGAAGTGCAGGCACTGGTGGACGAGGCGCATGCGCCCAACCCCAAGCGCTTATGCGTCGGCCTGGAGCAGAACCGGCTTGCCATGTTGCTGGCCGTCCTGCACCGCCATGCCGGCGTAGCCTGCTTCGACCAGGACGTGTTCATCAATGCCGTGGGAGGCGTCAGGATCAGCGAGCCCGCCGTGGATCTTGCCGTGCTGCTTGCGATTGTCTCCTCGCTGAAAAACAAACCCCTGAACAATAAATTGATCGTGTTCGGCGAGGTCGGCCTGGCTGGCGAGGTCCGCCCGGTACAGCGCGGCCAGGAGCGCCTGCGGGAGGCTGCCAAGCTCGGTTTCACCCATGCGATAGTCCCCAAGTCCAATTTGCCCAAGCAAGCGATCGAAGGCTTGGACGTCAAAGGGGTGGAACGCCTCGACCAGGCTTTGCAATTGTTGAGTAACGGGTGACCCGGCCTGTAGGTTGTTTAACCTCATGATTTGTTATGGTAAATGAAGTATTACTCAGAGGATTGCGGTCATCTGCCACTGGATGGAGCATAAAAATAAGCGTTTTCTTAGGCAAAACGCTTGGTCAGCACCGGAGATTTAATATATAATCCGGCCTCGTTTTGCGGAGAGGTGGATGAGTGGTTTAAGTCACCACCCTGGAAAGGTGGCACAGGGGCAACTCTGTCGAGGGTTCGAATCCCTCCCTCTCCGCCAGATTACTTAAGGCCCCGATATATCGGGGTTTTTGCATTTATAGGCTATCAATTCAAGCCTGGGCGGCAATCTTCCAAGGTGCTCAATGTCATGCAGTCCTTTTACTAAGTCAGTAAAGATGGTCACCTTGCGCCTGAATGAAATTCCTACAGTTGTTTCAGTTATCCCTGGCTTATTTTATCTCCTGGTTTCAAGCACCATTCCTACAGCATGAAACTTAAGCGAGTATCGCTTCAGCATGTTGGTGGCGCATTATTTCCAATCTCTCAACGGAAAAATTCTTTCTATTTCTATTCCTTGCCAAGGAGGACTGAACGATGAAAGCGAACCTTTTAGTGTTATTGGCTTTAACGGTTGCATATCCGGTAGCAGCTGATATGGCGCAAGATAATATTGTCATTGCAGGCGCAGCAGGAACAGGCGCAGCAGGAACAGGTGCGGCAGGAACAGGCGCAGCAGGAACAGGTGCGGCAGGAACAGGTGCGGCAGGAACAGGTGCGGCAGGAACAGGTGCGGCAGGAACCTCGCCTAGTACTTCTCCAAGCACTTCACCCGGCGGTACAACAGGTACAACAGGTACAACAGGTACAACAGGTACAACAGGTACAACAGGTACAACAGGTACAACAGGTACAACAGGTACAACAGGTACAACAGGTACAACAGGTACAGGCGTTCAAGGATCGCCAGGGGATCCGACCAATACAGGGTCGCCAGGCAGGCCAGCAACGCCGCCAGGCACTCCTCCCGGCGCACCAACAGGGGCCCCCTCCAGTCCTGGCTCTACTTTCGATAATGGGGCAGACCCGTATGGGCAAGGAAATGGTGGAAGGGTAGGACCCTAAGAGCGGTTGAATGTTGTTTATTGAATTAAATAACCCGTCTTGATAAAGATCGAGACGGGTTTTTCATGTTTGTTATTTACTCAAGCGCTGGGGATGAGCTGTTGTCTGTCTCAGGCATGTAGGCAAATATCCAGTCTATATAAGCTTTTTTCTTTTCAAACTCCTGATAGGGCGGCGGGAAGTTCCGGGTTTTGAAAGGGCGTTCGCCCGAGAGGCTATATACGCCCATGATGCCGCCGCTGGGCGCATAAAGCAGGCCCCAGCCTTCTCTTTGCGTGACGGGGTCGATATAGAGTTTGCGCAAATGGCGTTGCGGGGTGGGGAAGCGGTTGTCCTTCAATAGCGAGTCCAGTGTAGGCGGAAACTGTTTCACCATGCCGGGAGACTGGTTGTAATAGGACCCGATGGCTTTGCGGATGGTGTCGCCTACCTTCATCAGCTCCTGCTCGCGCTCGCGCCGCTGCATGTCGCTCCAGCGGTTTCCCGCTTCAGCCAGGGCTAATCCCATGAGGATGATCACAAGCAGCGCGCCCATCAGCGCCATGCCTTGCTGTCGCCTACCATTCGGCATAGTAGCTCCCGTCCGCGGCCATGGCCTCCGAGCCGCTGCGGATGTCATAGATTTCGCCTGGGATATTGGCATCCTCAGGCGGCACCAGCATCCAGGTCTCGGTACTTTCGGTAATGGGGTCTTCCGGGATCGCGCGCAGGTACTTGCGTTCCACCAGGTCATACAGGGTGTCGGGATAACGCCCGGTATCGCTGTAGAACTTGTCGATGGCATCGCGCATGACGATGAGGTCATGCTTGAGCGAGTTTTCGCGGGCGCGGTCTATGCTGGAGAAATAGCGCGGCGTGACCAGGCTCAGCAGCGTGGCGATGATGGCGAGCACCACCAGCACCTCGATTAGGGTGAATCCCAATATCCTTGCTGGTTTTTGTCCTGAAATTGGCCGCATGCTTACCATTCCCGGTACGGCTGCTGGTTGAGCCCGGTATCGCCGGATAGGGAATAGACGTCGTAGACGTCCTCGCCCTCGGCAGGCTCCTCGAACGAGCTGGCATAGCTGCGCTTGCCCCAGGTGGCTTCATTCGGCAGCTCGGGGTCGGAGGCGAACGGGTCGCGCGGAATGCTGCGTAGGAAGTGGATTTTCCGCTTCTTGGGATCGCGCGGGTTTTCCACGCCCTGCACCAGGATTTGCAGGCTGGGGGGATACCCGGATTGCCCTGGGGTTTTCTTGATGAGCCCGTCATCTACGGCTTTCTTGTAAGCGTCGATTGCATCGCGCAATTGCCAGAGGTGGCGCTTGAGTTCTTGTTCCTTGGCGCGCTTGGCTGTCACCTGCATCACGGGCGCGGCCGAGCTGAGGATCAGCGCCAGCAGCACCAGCGCCACCATGAGCTCGATCAATGTAAAGCCGTAAGATGGTTTCGAGCACTGCTTCATTGTTGCTCATCCGGGCTCGCAATGTCTTCCACCGGGCGCATGACCGATCCGGCAAAGGAGCGGTCCGACTCGGCGCGTTCGGCCTGGATTTCCTGCGGGGTCTTGACCGGTGCAGCAGGTGCGGCTTGCGCGGTGACGGCGCCTGGCTCCGCGGCCCGGCCCGGCCTAGATGCGCTGCGGTCTATCCCGGCCGGGAAGGTTGTGTAGATGGCATTTTCCGGGGTGAGGTTGCTGATGATGCGAGGTGTGATGAAGAGGGCGATCTCTTTCTTGCTCAGGTCGTTGTTATTGTTGTTGAACAGTTTGCCGACCAGCGGCAGCTTGGAAAGTCCCGGTACGCCATTTGTGATCTTCTGTTCGTCGTTGCGCATCAGGCCCGCAAGGATTTGTGTTTCTCCATCCTTCAGTCGCAGGATGGTGCTGGCGTTGCGGGTGCCTATGGTATAGGTAACAGTGCCCGAATTTGTAGTCATGCGGTCAGTCTGGTTGCTGACTTCCAGGCCAATCTTGATCGATACTTCATCGCGCAGCAGGATGGTGGGCTCGACGTCGAGTTTGACCCCTACCTCGATGTAGTTCACCGTCTGCGATACGAAGCCGGTGGAGTTGGCGACGCTGGTGAGCACCGGGATGCGGTCGCCGACGTGTATCTTGGCTTTTTCACGGTTCTTGACGCGGATATGCGGGTTGGCCAGCAGGTTGGTGTCGGTGTCCTGCTGCAGCAGGTTCAGTGCCAGCACCGGGTCGCTGATGCTGAAGACGCCGAGGTTGGAATTGAAGTTCTTGAGCTCGTTGATGGTAAGTTTGCCTGGTGCTCTTGTGGTACTTCCGGTATCTCGTCCCTCAACGCCGAGAGAGACAGAAGTAGGATAGCGGATACCGATGTTCTCCAGGCTGCGGCGGTTGATTTCCAGCACCTCGACCTCGAGCATGACTTCCGGCTCGGCCATGTCTTGCGACATGATGAGTTTTTCCGCGGTGCGGATCGCTTCCGGCGTATCCCGCATCACCAGGGTGTTGAGCTTCTCGTCGATATAGATGTCCTTGGTCTTCACCACGGTCTTGATCATGGCCATGAGCTTCTTGGCATCGGTGTTGCTCAGGTAGAAGCTGCGCACGAAGGTTTCCTGGTATTCCTGGCTGCGGCTCAAGGGATAGATCAGCAAGGTGTTGTCATTGAGCACTTTCTTGCCGAGCTGGTTGCTCGCGAGGATGACGTCGATGGCTTCCTCGATCGGCGTATTGCGCAGGAATACGCTGGTGCGCTGGTCGCTGCGCAGTTCCTGGTCGTAGGTGAAGTTGATCGCGGCGGCCTGTGAGATGAACTCGAACACCGACTTGATGGTGACATCCTTGAATTCCAATGAAATTGGACGCTTGAAGGAGGAGCGGATGTGGGGCGGGTTCACCACCTTATCCATGCGTTTCTGCTCGATCTGCTCGAACAGGGCGCGCGCGCTGCGGTTGCTGGAGTCTTCCGCCAGCACGGTGCGTGCCAGGTTCTGCGCGCCTTCCCAGTCCTGCTTGGCGAGCAGTTCGTCGGCGCGCTGCATCATGGCGTCGTGCGTGGTGGCGATGCGCATCTGCTGGATACCGTTTTGCGCACGCTGGTTTTGGCTGTCGAGCTCGAGCACGCGCCGGTAGGCGATGTCGGCCTCGCCCCAGCGCTTTTGCTGCTTGAGCTGGTCTGCCTCCTTCAGGAGGATGGCAAGCTGGATGTCCTGCTGCTGCTTGAGGTAGTTGCGGTATTCCGGATTGTCGGGGAAGGTGCGCACCAGGCTCTTGAGCCGTTCTATCCCGGCTTCGACCTGGCCGGCGTTGATCATGTCCCTGGCTTGCTGGAACTCCAGGTTGGTCTGGTTCTGCCGCATTTCCGTGCCGGAGCAGGCGGCGAGCATGATCGCGATAAATACCGCGCTGAATTTCAGGCTTGCGTGCGATGTGGTGTTCAATTGCTTTCTCCAATCATCAATGGCACATCAGCACGCAATGGCTGATAGCTTAGGATCATGCGGGAAGGGGTGATTTCCTTGACCTTCCAGTCGCCGACGATATCGCCGGTCTTGACGCTGACATTTTTTTCTCCGAGGGAGAGAAAGACGGTAAATTGGCCGTGGTCCTCCAGCTTGCCCGCATAGGTGAAGGGGAGCGGAGGAATTTCCATGGCCTGCTGTACGATGGGTTGTTGTATGGTTTCGGCCTGGGCGACGAGTTGCCCGCCGCCGAATAAATTGTGCTCGCTGTCCTGCCAGGGCGCGCGTTGCAGCCGGGCCACGTCCAGTGAGTTCGCACCTGCTGACCGGGACTCTCCAGACGTCCTGGATTTTGGCAGGCTTTTCACGTCGGTACGCGAACCCTGCGGGCGCGACGCCGCGACTTGCACCTCGTCGGCCTGCTCGTCGTTCAAGGCGGTCCATACCGTGGCAGCTACCGTCATGGTCAATGCTGCCCACACCAGCCACTGTCTCGGCGTATGCTTCATTGCCCGTCCTTGCGCAGGTAGAGCGTGAGCTTGAGCCTGGCTTCGACATGGTCGCTCAGCATGTCTTCGCGCTTGAGTGAGATATCGTTCAGCGCGGCCGATGGCAGGGTGTTCATGACGTCGGCAATGAAGCGGCGGATGTCGAGGTATTGTCCCTGTAGCGGCAAGCTGAGCTGGTACTTGGAGAACGCTGCCGATGATTGCCGGCTCAGGGTGTAGTCGACCTTTTCCGGCACCAGGCCGTGCTGCTCTGCAATATCCAGCACCTGGTTCAGCAGGGTGGTGGCTTCGCTTTCGCGCGGCAGGAACTGGTAGAAGGCATTGAGCGAGGCCTGCGGCGAACGGTCTATCCACTGGCCCTGATGCTGTGGCATGGCGCGGTGCATGGCGGCGACATCGAGCTTGAGCTGCTGCAATGCCCTGGCATGCGGCCAGGCATAGGCGAGGGCAACGAGCAGGCAGGCTGCCAGCAAACCCAGCCCCAGCTTGCTGAGCCCGTCGAGCTGGCCGAGGCGGTAGCGCAGTTTATGCAGCTTGCCGACACTCATGGCTGCTGTATCCATACGGCCTCCACGACGAAACGCACCGGCATGGGCTGGTCATGATGAAACTCATGCGACATCAGCAGCACGTCGTTGAATACGGACTGCTCGGAGAGCCCTCGCACGTATTTGAACATATTGACCACTTCATTGGTGTTGGCCGTAATCCTCAGCTTGTGCAGCCTGGCATTGGGCTCGATGCTGGCGAGTTTGATGTCCGCGACCTTGATGCTTTCCAGCGCCAGGAACAGTTTCTGCCACGGCAAGGCGAGTTCGTGCATGGCGGCTTGCACTGCCGCGATCTCTTGCTGCTTGGCTTGGTCTTCCTTGGGGTTGAGCCTGGGAGCGCTGACCGGGGCCTGCATCTGCTGCAGGTCTGCGTTCAGCCGTTGGCGCTCCGAATTCAATTGCTGCATCCAGCTCAACAGCGCGATGCCGCAGGCCGCCGCCAGCAGGAGCGTCACGATTCCCTTCACAGGCCGGTCTTGCAGCAGGGGGGCGTGGTTGATGGAGATGACGGGTAGCATTACTGCCATGCCTCCATGCCGTGTTGGTCTTGCGAGGAGGACAGGATGTTGTGCACCTTGCGCCCGGGAAGCTGGAGCGCTGGCCGGCCGTCCGCGGCGTAGAACACGACAGGCCATTCGCTGTTGTCCACGCCTGCGATGATGGATTCGCGGTCCAGCAATGCCTGCAACTGGTTTTCGATATCGCTCTCCGCGGCATAGCTCTGCAGGCTCAGCCACTGCCCGTGCTGCACCAGGGCGATGGTGATGCGGTCGTTTTCCAACATGACCAGGTTCAAGGCGTCGGGTAAAGGCGTGCGCGCCAGCTTGCGCCGGATGACGTCGGTAGCGATCATCAGGTGGGGGTGGATGTGCTGCACCGGCATTCGCGCTTGATTGAACTCCTCGCGCAGGGCTTGCAGCAGCTTCTCGTCAATGGCGCTGGCAAAGGTCGGGTGGCCGTAGGCCACCGGCGTGGTGCGGATGTCCCATGCACGTGAAAACTCGCCGTAGACCTGCGTGAAGTAATGCCTGACGAACGCGCTTTGCTCCTTGCGGGTATGCAGGCTGGCGTTCCACGGCACGATGGCATAGTGCGCGAAATAGTTGGAGACCACCACCCTGGGCTGGCAGCCTCGCCATTGGCGGTTTTGCAACTGCTGGTGCAGGCTGGAAACCGCCGGCTGCCAGAACTCCCGGTTCTGGAACGACTCGCTGGTTGAGCGCAATGCAATATCTTCCTTTGCCACGACCCTGGCCTTCATGCCGCGCTTGATCCTGAGCATGGTGAGCGTGCGCGGCTGGATCAGGACGCGCAGTTCGTCCCGCCATGGAAAGGCCCACGAGGCGGAAGGCCAGCTAAACGAGCGAGGTAACACGGTTGATCTCCTGTAGGGTGGTTTCGCCGCGCTTGACCATGTCGAGCGCGGCTTCTCGCATGGTGCGGGTACCGTTTGCGCGCGCGGCTTCCTTGACCTTGCGTACCGGCTCCCGCGTGATGATGAGCTCGCGGATGACGTCGTTGAACACCAGCAGTTCCGCCACGGCCTTGCGCCCCTTGTAGCCGGTGCCATGGCATTGCCCGCAACCCTGGCCGGCGCGGAAGCGGTATTCGCCGATCGACTCCGGCGCAATGCCGGACTTGGCGATCAAAGCGGGGTCGGGCGTGTCGTCTATGGCGCAATGCGGGCAGATCGTGCGCACCAGCCGTTGCGCCATGATGCCGTTGATCGCCGAGACGAAGCTGTACGGGTCCACGTTCATGTTGGTGAAGCGGCCGATGACGTCGAATACGTTGTTGGCGTGCACTGTGGTCAGGACCAGGTGGCCTGTCAGCGCGGATTGCACCGCGATCTGAGCGGTTTCCGCATCGCGGATTTCGCCCACCATGATCTTGTCCGGGTCGTGGCGCAGGATGGAGCGCAGGCCGCGCGCGAAGGTCAGGCCCTTCTTTTCGTTGACTGGGATCTGCAGCACGCCGGGCAATTGGTATTCCACCGGGTCCTCGATGGTGATGATCTTGTCCTGGCCGTGGTTGATCTCGGAGATCGCGCCATACAGCGTGGTGGTCTTGCCACTACCGGTTGGCCCGGTCACCAGCAGCATGCCGTAGGGCTCCTCGGCCAGCAGGCGGAAGCGCGCCATGATGTCCGGCTCGAAGCCCAGCACGTCGAGGCTCAGTCCCTGCGCCTGATCTGAAAGCGCCTTGCGGTCGAGGATGCGCAGCACCGCGTCTTCTCCGAACACGCTGGGCATGATGGAAACGCGCAGGTCGACTTCGCGCCCCAGCGCCATGACCTTGAAGCGGCCGTCCTGCGGGATACGGCGCTCGGCGATGTCGAGCTCGGACATCACCTTGATACGCGAAATGGCTTGTTCCGCCTGCATCACGCCGTGGATGCTGCCCACGCTGCTCAGCACGCCGTCGATGCGGTACTTGATGGTCAGGCCGTGCGCGTCGGTCTCCATATGGATATCGCTGGCGCCTGCCTTGAGCGCGTCATACAGGGTGGAGCGCACCAGCTTCACCACGGGCGAGGTGTCTTCCGCGATCGAGCGCAAGGAAATGTCCTCGATGGCGCTGTTGCCGCTCTCGCTCTCGACCTGTTCCGGCAGCAGGCCATCCATGGCGCGCATGCTTTCCTCGAAACGGGAAAGGAAGGCGGCAATATCCTTGCGATGGGCGATGCTCCATTGCGCAGGCTCGGGCAGCAGTTGATTCATGCGGCTGTATAGCTGCGCATCGAAAGGGTTGGCATGCACCATGTGCAGCTTGCCGGCCTCGTCGCGCAAGGCGAGGCATTCCTGCCTGCCGGCCTCTGCAAAAGGCAGCAGCTGGAAATCCGGCTGCCACTCGTACATTTGCAGGATGCCGAGCACGGGGTAGCGCATGAGCCTGCCGAGCGCATGCATGAAGGTGCCGGCATCGAGTCCGGAAATCTCTTCCAGCACGTCCAGCAGCGGCTGCTTGCCTTGTTGCGCCAGTGCGCGCGCCTGCTGCACTTTCTCCAGGTCGATCCGGGCAAGGCCGGAACCGGCCTGGAGCAGGGAGGGGTGGTCCAGTGGCTGGTTCATTGTATGCTCCCGGCCAGGTCGAAAATCGGCATGTACATGAGCACCACCACGACACCGATGATCAGGCCGATCACCACCATCAGCAGCGGCTCCAGCAAGCGCGTGAACCAGTCCACGGCGCGGGCGATTTCCTCGTCGTAGAAACTGCCGATGCGCTCCATCATCTCGCCCATCCGCCCGGTGCGCTCGCCCACGCGCAGCATGCGCAGCGCGATCGAGGTGGTCATGCCGTGCTCCTCCATCGCGCTCGACAGCGGCTTGCCTTCGCGGATGTCATGCTCTGCCAGTTGCAACTGGTGCTTCAGGCTGGGCTGCAGCAGGGAAGCGACCATCTGCATGCCGGTCACGAGCGGGATGCCGCCTTGCAATAGCATGCCCAGCGTGCGGTAAAAGCGCGCCAGCTGGTAGATGCGCATGGTTTCGCCCAGCGCGGGGATTTTCCATAGTTGCTGCAACAGGGTGTTGCGGACCACGGGGCGGCTCAAGGCCACACCCAGCACGCTAAAGACAATGACGGAGGCCAGCAAGGCGACTTTTCCATGCTCGTGCAGCAGGCGGCCCCAGGAGAGCAATAATTGCGACATCCAGGGCAGGTTGTCCCCGGCGCTTTCATAAATGGCGCTGAAGCGCGGCACGACGTAGCCGAGCAGGAACAGCATCACCAAGCCACCGACGACGATCAGCAATACCGGGTAGATGGAGGCCGTGGTGATCTTCTTCTTGACCGCATCCAGCTGGCCCTGGTAGGTCACATGGCGGTTCAGCGCCTGCACCATGTCGCCGGTGCGTTCGCTGCTGCGGATCAGCGCCACATAGAGCGGGGGGAATGTATTGGGGAACTTCTCCAGCGCGCCCGACAGCGGCAAGCCTTCATAGAGCAAAGCCAGCAATTGCTTGAGCAATGTGCGCGACTCGGCATGGCCTTCCTTCTCCGCCAGGGCCTCGATGGCCTCGACCAGGCTCAGGCCGGAGTCCAGCAGGGACAGCAGTTCCTGGCTGAACAGCATGAGGTTGAACCTGGGCTTGCGCAATCGAGCGCCTATGCCTGCGCTTTCCAGGTGCTTCAAGCCCAATACGCTGTAGCCCTGCGCTTCCGCCTGCAGCCGCGCCTGCAAACCATCACTGGCCTCCAGGGTCAGCGACTGCACTTCTGCGCCGCGTGCGACTTTAAGCTCGAATTTCATGCGCGATGGTATCCGTCAGCGCTACTGCCAGCTCACGATATCGGCAGATTCCTCGCTGCCGCCCAGTTGGCCATCCTTGCCGAACGACCATAAATCGTAATCCCCATGCTCGCCGGGAGAGCGGTATTGGTAAGGTTTGCCCCATGGGTCCTGCGGAAGGGCTTTTTGCAGGTAAGGGCCATGCCAGCGGGACTCGTCCGACGGCTGCGCGTTGAGCGCCGCCAGGCCTTGTTCCGTGCTGGGATAGCGGCCGGTGTCGAGCCGGTATTGGTCCAGCGCCTTGCCCAGCGCCTCGATTTGCGCCTTGGCAGTCTTGGCTTCCGATTTGCCGATCTGGGCAAAATACTTGGGGCCGACGTAACCTGCCAGCAGACCGATGATCACCATCACGACCAGCAGCTCCAGCAGCGTAAAGCCGAGGTTTGTCTGCTTGGCAGGCAAGGGCTGAACGCAAGGATTGCCGGTCATGTCAGTGTTGCCTGTCATATCAGTATTCAATGGGCGAATGCGGGAAAACGGCATGGCGGTATCCTCAAGGTTGCGGTGTGGTGCTGTTGGTTGCGGGCTTGGATAACAAGCCATTAGGTACGAATCCAGGCACGCTGAGTTCGACGAAGGGGGCGATGGCCTGGCGCAGGCGGATCGCCTGCGGCTGTTCGGCTGGCGTTTCGTTGTTGCAAAGCGCTTTCACGTACAGCATGGGGGAGGCCGGGCGCTTGGGCAGGCCGACCAATGTCGTGAAATTGACCCAGTCGTCGTTCAGGGAAGCGGTTTGCTGGCTGAAGGAAGGAACGGCGCGCTCGGTCGTTTCCACGCCGTTGATGGCTTCGCGGAAGGCAGGCTCGGTCAGCGGCTGGCGCTCGTAGCCGGGGCGCTTGTAGTACTGCACGGCGGTAAAGCTGCGGTCGATGCGGTAGACCGGCTCCGCCCCCGTGGCGTACATCGCATAGGCGACCTCGATGTCCTGGCCCGCAAAGCCGCCTCTCGCGATATCCGTGATGCGGAAGAACTGCTTGCCGTGCAATTGCGCGTTGTAATCCGCATCCGCACTGGACAATGCCAAAACCCTGGTGCCGTAAATGCATTCGCCGACGGCCGGGTTGCGCCAGACCACATCCATCACATTGGCGATTTTCTTATCCGTTTGTCCCGTCAGCGTATTGTTCATCACGACTTGGCGGTTAGCGTGCTTGAACAGCTTGAAACCGGGCAGGGGGGCGGCGATTTCGTTTTCGGGAAATATAGCGCAGGCATTGCTATGCTCGACCGTGGGTTTGCGCGGGGCCATATGGCGGCCTTCGGGGTCGAACTTGCCGGTTGCATTGCAGAGAATATAGGCGCTGCTGCCGTGCTCCAGCAGCACGCCGCTGATTGGCAGCGGCTCGAAGCCCGTGGCATGCGCAGTGGACAAGAACATGAGCAGGCCGGTTGCCCAGCAGCACTTAAAGCATGTGCCGGGATTGCGGGGGATGGGGTGCATGAGCATGGCGGGCATCATGGTCAATTCGCCGCAAAATACTGGTTCAATGCATGCAGCTGGGCCTCGTTGAGCATCCCGGCGGCTTGCTTGAGATTGATGATGTCGTTGACCAGCACGTACTGCACGCGGCTGAGTTCAAGTCGGCTGCGGAACAGCTTTTGCTGCGCGTTCAGGACCTCGATGTTGGTGCGTGTTCCTGCAGCAAAGCCTTTCTGCGTGCCTTCGAGGGCGATCTCGCTCGATTTCACCGCCTGGCGGTAGGCGGAGAGCGCCAGCAGCCCGCTGCGTATGCTGTTGAGGTATTTTTTCGTATTGGCCTCGATGTCGCGGGTGCGCAGGTTGAGCAGCTCCTCGGCCGCATCCACCCTGTTGAACGCCTGGCGCACGCTGGCGCTGGTGAAGCCGCCAGCGAACAGCGGCATGTTGAGCTGCAACGCAATGGTGGTGGTGTCGAAGCGCGAGCCCAGAGTATTGTTGCTGTCGTTCTCGCTAAAGGAGCGGACGCCGACTAGGTCCAGGGTGGGGAAGTGCCCGGCGCGCTTTTTCTCCACATCCTGCTTTGCGACTTCCACCGAGAGCCGGGCGGCGGTGATTTCCGGGTTGTTGCCCAGCGCCTGCTGCATCCAGAATTCGAGATCGTCGGAATCCGGCACCCCGGCCGGCAGCTGGGCAATGTCGAGTGGGGCGATGTTGGTGACGGCGACGCCGCTCATATTGCTCAATGTCTGCTTGAACACCGCCAGCGAATTCTCGGTGGTGATGAGCTCGGCCTGGGCCAGCTCCAGGTTGGCTTGCGCCTCGTTGATCTCGGTCACGGTGCCTTCGCCGTTGTCGTAACGCCGCTGGGCCTGATCAAGCTGCTGGCTGGTGGCGGTGATATTGCTGCGCAATACCTCCACTTTTTCCTGCGCATACAGAGTTTCGAAATAGGTGGCGGCAAGGCGGCTGATCAGCGTGGCGTTTTCCTTGAGCAGCAAGGCTTCCTTGCTTTGCACGTTCGCCTCCGCGCCGCGGTAGGTCGCGATGTTTTCCTTGTTGAACAAGGGCTGCCTCAGGCTCAGCGCATAGTTCTGGATGTCATAGTTGAGCCGGGTGTCGATGGCGCCCAGGCTGGTTTGCGTGGTGCGGTCCGTGGCGCCGCGGCCGACGCTGGCGCCGAACTGCACCCTGGGCATGAATAAGGCGCGGCTCTTGTTGATCTCCTCGCGCTCCGCCGCCATGTTGGCCTCGGCAGCCTTGTACTGCGCATCGTACTGCAAGGCTTTTTCATAGAGGCTGAGCAGGTTTTCGGCGGCATGCAGCGGGGCGCTGGCGCAGATTGCCAGCGCGCAGAGCATGCGTACCAGCGCCAATCGATTCAATTTCATGGGGTAACGGCGGGTCATCATCCTGCGGGTTCCTCACTCTTCCTTCATCGAGGCCGCAATCCGCTTCACCAGCGGGTGCATCAGGTAGGTGAGCAGGGTGCGCTCGCCGGTGCGGATCACCACCTGTACCGGCATGCCGGGTTGCAGGCGGCGGTCGCCCAGGGTTTTCATGCCGTCTTCCGTGATGTTGATACGCGCAAGGTAGTAGCTGGAAGGCGCCTGGCCGCCCGTGCCGGGGTCTACCAGCAAATCGCTGGAAACCGTCTTCACCTGGCCCTCCAGCAGCAATTGCGGCGTATTGGAAAAGCTGGAGAAGCGCACGTCCGCATCCTGCCCGGTATGGATCTTGTCGATGAGGTGGGGGGGGATTCGAGCATCGAGGATCAGGGGCTCGTCGAACGGCACGATATCCATGATTTTCTGCCCGGGCTGGATGACTGCGCCGACGGTATGCACCTGCAAGCCGACGACCTGGCCGCTGACCGGCGCAGTGACGGTGATGCGCTGCAATTCATCCCAGAGCGGCTTGTACTTCTCGGCATCGGCCTGCACCGCGAGCTTCACCTGCGCCATCTCGGTGTCGATCTCCTTCTTCTCGGTTTGCTCGCGTGCGGTGATGCGCTGCTGCAGCTCGAGGATGGCCTTGCGGCTGCGCAGGATGTTCGAGTCGTTGGTCGCGATCAGGCCGTAGGTTTGGGCCAGCTTTTGCTCGAGCTCGTTCTGCTGGTTGCGCGGCGCGAAACCCTCGCTCACCAGTTGCCTGATGCCGGCCAGTTGCTGGGTCAGCAGTTCCAGCTGCGATTGATAGCTGCCGGCCACCCCCTGGTAGCCTTCGATCAGGGCCTGCTGGCCCTGGATGGATTCGCGCATTGCCTCGACATCGGCGCGCAAGGCCTCCTGGCGCGCGCGCAGCAGTTGGGACTGGTTCAGAATGAGCTGTTGCACATAAGGGTCGCCTTGCTGCTTGATCAGCTCTTCATGGAACACAATACTGCCCGCGCCCAGCTTTTCCGCGAGCAGGCGGCTTTCCTGCGCCAGCAGCCCCAGGTAGCGCTGGCGCACCTCGTCGAAGCGCGCCTTGCTTGCGGTGGCATCCAGTGTGAACAGCACGTTGCCGGCCTGCACCGCCTGGCCTTCGTGCACCATCAACTGGCTGATGATGCCGCCGTTCAGGTGCTGTACGGTTTTATGCCGTCCTTCCACCGTCACCACGCCCTCGGTCGGCACGCCTTCGTCCAGCGGAGCCAATGCGGCCCAGGCGAGAAAGCCGCCAAAACCGAGCAGCAGGATGATAAAGCCCAGCCGTGTCGTGCGCTGTTCATGGGCATGCCCGGCTGCCTGCTCGTGCAAGGGGATTACCTTGGATTCGTGCGCAGGCGCATCGGGCACCCCGTGTTGTAAAGGCAGGTTCATGTTGTTCATCCTTATGCCACCTTGCTTGCCGGGGTTTGCCTTGCCCGGTTGAGTTCTGCGATCACCTGGTCGCGCGGGCCATGGCAGACCATGGCGCCTTGGTCGAGCACCAGTAGCTTGTCCGTAATATTCAGAATGTGCGTACGGTGCGAGACGATGACGATGGTCTTGCCCTGGTTTTTCAGGAGCAGCAGCGCGGTGATCAGGCTGGCTTCGCCCTGGTCGTCCAGGTGCGAGTTCGGTTCGTCCAGGATGATGACGGCAGGCTGCTGGTAGATGGCTCTCGCTAGGCCAAGCAATTGGCGTTGGCCGCCGGAGAGCACAGGCGCCTCGGCGTCGATGCGGGTGTCGTAGCCTCGCGGCAGCCGCAGGATGGCGTCATGAATGCCCGCGGTTTGTGCAGCCTGGATCACCTTCTCCGGGTCCGGCTGCGTGAAGCGGGCAATATTCTCGGCAATGCTGCCTTCCAGCAAGGCGACCTCCTGCGGCAGGTAGCCGATAGCTGCCGCATATACATTGGCAGGCAGACGCGAGAGCGCAATGCCGTCGACGAGAATTTCGCCTTCGCGGTTATCGCAGATGCCCGCGATGCAGCGCACCAGCGTGGTCTTGCCCGAGCCCGAGGGGCCGAGAATACCGAGAATCTCGCCCGGCTCTATGCCCAGGTTCAAGGGGCGGAGCAGGGGCTTGCCGCCGGATGCTTTCACGGCCACCTGCACCAGCGCCAACCTGCCCTTGAGCGGTTCGTCCGGCGTCGTCAGGTATGCAGGGTCTTCATCCTCATGGGTGCTGGCTAGCAATTGGTTGATGTTGGCGGCAGATGCCTTGGCCTGGATGAACTGCTTCCAGGTGCTGACGATAACGTCGAAAGGCTGCAATGCGCGCGCGATCAGCACGTTGGAGGCGATCATCGCGCCGATCGAGATATCGCCTTTCACCGCCAGCAGGGCGGCCACGCCCAGCATGCCCGATTGCATGGTGTAGCGCGCAAACTTATTGACCTGCTGGTTGCGGCTCTGCACTTGGTTTGCCTGGGCGTCCAGCGCATGCCAGCGCGACTGGATGCTGCGCCAGCGCTGCCACAGGGAAGGCAGCATGCCGAGAACGTGCAATGTCTCGATATTGCGCAGCTTGCTGTCGAGGAATTGCAGCCCCTGCTGGCGGGCCTCGGCAGTTTTTTCCAAAGGCAGCGATGTACTGCGCTGGTTCCAGAGCGCGAGTCCGAACTGGACCAGGCACAAGGCAATTGCCAATGTTCCCAATATCGGACTGAGGACGAACAATACCGCCACATACAGCAATGTCCAGGGCAGGTCGAAGAAAGCGAACAAGCCGTTGCTGGTGACGAAGTGGCGGATGAAGGTCAGCTCCTGCATGGCCTGGTGCGTACCGTTCGATGCAGGCGGCTGCGTTGCCAGTCCGAGCGAGAACAGCCTGGAGGTCAACAGCTGGTCGAAGCGCACGCCGGCCTTGATCGCGACCATGGAGCGCACCCAGTCTGAAAACGCCATCACCATGAACAGGAATACGGTGATGAGGGTGACGGCGAGCAGCGTCATCTCGCTGCGGCTCAGCAATACCCGGTCATATAGTTGCAGCAGGTAGAGCGTGGGCGCGAGCATTAATATATTGGTCACCATGCTGAAGGCGGCAATGGCCCAGGCTTCACGTCTGAACAACGCCAGGTAGCCGCGCAGAGAGACAGGCGGCCTGTTCATGCCTGCATCCTCGGCGTGTTGCCGGCTTGCTGCAACGAAGCCAGCACTTCATCCGGCTTGCCGTAGCGCAGCATCTGGCCCTTCATCATCACCATCATGGTGTCGGCAACGTGCCGTATGCCTTGCAAGTGGCTGATGATGACGAACGTCGTTCCCTGCGCCTTGAGCGTGCGCACCGCGTGCTGTAGGCATTGTTCGCTGGCTTCGTCCAGGTTGGCATTCGGCTCATCCAAGACCACGACCGCAGGCTTGCCGTACAGGGCGCGCGCCAGGCCGACCAGCTGCCTGCGGCCGCCGGAGAGCAGGTGGCCCTCATGGCCGATGCGCGTATCGAGGCCGTCGGGCAAAGAGTCTATCCAGGCTTGCAATTGCAGCAGTTCAACCACACTTGCCAGCTTCTCCTGGTCTGGCGTGCCGAAACGGACGATATTTTCCGCGACCGAGCCGTCTAGCAGGGCGATTTCTTGCGGCAGGTAGCCCAGGTGTTGCCCGAGCTCCGCCTTGTCCCACTGGAAGGCATCCACGCCATCCAGCCTTACCTTGCCGGTGCTGGGTTGCAGCAGGCCGACCAGCAACTTCGAGAGGGTCGTCTTGCCGGAGGCGGAAGGGCCGCTAATGAGCAGCGCCTCGCCCGGATGCATGCGGAACTGGATATTGCGCAGCAAGGGTTCGCGCGCGTTGTCCGGCAGGGCGTAACTGAGGTTTTCCACCGAGATCTGTCCGGTCGGCGCAGGCAGCGCCATGCCGGGCCGCTTGGCCGGGTGTTGTTCCAGCAATTCGTCTAGCCTGCCGTATGCCTGCCATGCATTGGCAAGGCTGCGCCATTGGGCGATGAGCTGGCTGAACGGGGCCAGCACCCGTGCGGCCAGGATAGAGGCGACGATCATCATCGCGGCCCCGTTGACCAATGCCTGGCTGACCACCAAGTAGCAGCCCAGCCCCAGCACCAGTGATGTCAGGGTGATTTGCAGGAATTTCGAATATGCCGCGTGCCTGCCTGCAATTTCGGAGGCCATGGCCTGCTTGCTGAGAAAGGCTTGCTGCTTGTCCTGCCAGCGCGCCTCAAGCGGCGCTTGCATGCCCATGGCCCTTACCACGTCTGCATGCTGCTGGATATTGCTGAAATAACTCTGTGCCGCCAGAGCATATTGATTGGCTTCCTGCAGTACCGGCTGCACGCGCACCTGGTTGAGCAGCGCGACCACGGTCTGGATTGCCAGGCCGAGCAGGGTCAGGTATCCCAGGCTGCTATGGATGAAGAAGATCGCGACAACGAAGATCACGATGAAAGGAATATCGATCAGGCCGAGCAGGGCGGGGGAGTAGAGTATTTCCCGCAGGCTGCGATAGTCGGCAAACACGCGCTGTGCGGGGAAGCCGGCATTGGCGAGCTTGGCGGCGAATGCGGCATTGAAAATATGATGGTTCAATGATTGGTCGAGCTGGCCGGCAGCTTGCAGCATCATGCCGCGGCGCACCCATTCCAGGCTTTCCATGATCAGGTAAATAAAGACCACCATCATGGTGAGCATGAGCAAAGTGCCAAGATTGCGACTGAAAATCACGCGATCATAGACTTCGAGCATGTACCACGATGGCGCCAACACAAGAAGGTTGGTAAAAAAACCGAAGAAAATCACTCGACGGAAGAGAGAGATGAGATCCATCAAGGATTTCTTCAGTAAGGCGGAGTTGTTGCTTTTAGTCACGTAAACAGTATTCCTGGAAGTCAACTCAAGAAGCTGGTGGGCCGGTGCAAGGCCGGCCCAACTTGCCTCTACTATTTATGCAACCAAGATATCTGCAGCAGTGATCGAGGTGACGCCTGTCAAAATTGCGATATCCAAAGCTGCGCTTCCGCCATTGCCGTCTGCGTAATACTGCAGGGTATTGGTGGAAGTGTTGAACACCAGGTAATCATCTGCATCGAGCGGGCCCGAACCGATTACTAAGTTGCCAGCATTGAAGCCGACCAACGAAGCGAATTGGTCAGTATTAAGCTCGATCTTGTCCACGCCGCTTACAAAGTCGGTGATGGTGTCGGTGTCGTCATTAGTAAGATCAACACCGACGTTTTCATACTCTTGTATCTCATCATCATCGCCGGTCACGGTTTGTGTCCAAATCTTGCCAAAGGCAAAGATATCGGAACCATCTTCGCCAGTCAGAGTGTCTTTTCCACCATTACTGATGAAACGATCATTCTGTTGTGTGCCGATGAAGGTCTGGGTGTTGCCGTTTCCTTCAAAAGTCAGGCCGTTGGCTGTCACGCCGGAAGCATCCACTACGACATTGTTGATGGTGCCGCCATTGTTGCCCCTGGAATTGGAGAGATCGGCGACAGTACCGCCAGCATCGAAATAGTAGTGGTCATTCAGCAATTGCAGGGCTGTGTTTTCCACGTTCAAGCGACCCACGGTGCCGCCTACCTGCACCACCTCCATTTCCTGGAAATTGGCATCATTGAGCACGATAGTGCCTGCAGCCTGGGTGTTAGCGCCAATGCCAGTGGTGATGCGCAGGGTATCGGTACCTTCACCGCCGACGATCACGTCGTGCTTCTCGCCAGTGGCGATCCACTCAGGGTTGCCATCGTCCGCCTTGGAAGTAGTGCCTTGCACACCGCTGCCGAAGCCACCGATCAGGAAGATGTCGTCGCCTTCACCACCGTCAAGGTAATCCGCACCGCCGTGACCAACCAGCAAGTCGTTACCGCCGTTGCCGTAGACGACATCATCGCCCAGGCGTGCAGTGACGTAATCCACGCCATCGCTACCCAACACGATCTCGCGGGCACCGTCGGTTTCATTGGCACCGTCGATACGGACATAGCTGCCTGCCTCGCCCTCGGTGGCATCGTAGATGATGTCCACGTTGTGGAAGAGTTCGGCGACGGAGTAGTCATCCACCTCAAACTCGGCAGCTTCGTACTCGACCTCGTCAGCTCCTTCAACATCAGGTTCGAATTCTTCCTCCTCGAATTCCAGCTTGATGGTAACGGATTCGGTAGGGCCGCCAGCGACGCCGTAGATATGAGTGCCGGGGTTGAGTTCGCCCAGGCTTAGAGACTCACCGTTTTCCTCTAGTTGTTCAGCGGAAAGAACAATATTGACGCCACTGGCGAGTTCGATACGCTCTATACCAGAAAAGACCAATGACTCTGAGAAGTCTCCTGATTGTGTGAACTCAATGGTATCAACAGCGTTATATCCTGCAATGCTGCTTGCATAAGTGCTGATTGAACTGGAGCCGGGGCGTGTGACTAAGTTGAGACGAACATCGGTTTCTGCTTGTAGAGATTGAGCTATTGTTGTAATGGGTACAACCAAACCAGTGACGGTATCGATAGCGAACATTTCCTCGGTTTCCTCGTCCGCTCCTAAGTCTACATATCGTGCGGTATTTCCAGAGTTATCAAGGTCAGAAACACCGCCGGAAATGACAACATTTTCAGCTTCACTGCCAATTCTGAAGGTATCATTCCCACCTTCACCGATCAAAATATCGTTGTCAGATACAAGATACAGATTGCCAACTACATTTTCATCGCCTTGTGAGCTATCTCCACCATAAATAATGTCATAGCCTTCCCCACCACTCAGAACGTCATCTCCATCATCTCCAAAGATGACATCATCACCACTCCCACCAAAAATAGTATCGTTTCCGGTTCCACCAAAGATATTATCTGCGCCATCTCCACCAAAGGCTATATCATGGCCTGCACCTAAATCGATAATGTCATCGCCTCTGCCAGAAAAAACAATATCGTTACCGTTACCACCAAAAATAAAATTGTTACCGTTACCACCAAAAATTAGGTCATTCCCGTCTGCACCATCTATAAAATTTCCTAAATTATTACCAATAATTAAATCAGCATTGGCTGTGCCGGTATATTCAGTTTCTGTTGAGTTGAAAATTTTGATAGCCATTTTATTCTCCTGAAATGATTTAATTTGCGGCAAGGAAGCTTGCCTTGCCGCGAATAAAGCTTTCTATTTACTTAAACGACTGAAATATTTAAGGAACTGGAGTTACTGCAGGTTGCCCAGGTAATACGTATCCCCTAACTTTTACATCAATAAATGGTGCCAATTCCTGAGCTGTTTGACGCAGACGAATAACGTTATCTCTTGTCCATCCTCCTGGATTTGTGCCTGGATCGTAGACAGAATTAATAGTGGCTGCATTGTCATTATTATTACAAGCTACTTTGACATATGTCATAGCAGAGACTGGGTTCGTGCTTCCATCATCATCAACAGCATTTGCATCAAATGTAAAATCAACAAGCCTATGATCTACTGGGGCCTCTTGCTCAGAAGGCAGGCTTGGATTTGGTAATGGCAATGCTTTTGCTGTGGTTCCTGTAAAGCGATTAACACCAGTAATTGGATACGTTCCCGTACCGATAGTTGGTAAATCCAGATAATTTGTGCCTGGTAGCGCACCTCCTTCGTCGCCATAGGTTGGCGCAACTGCCAAGGCTCTATGCTGAACGGATACGCCGCTGCGGCCTATCCGATAAACAGGAGAAGCTGTTGAGTTGGTGATTGCATAAGCTGCATCAACCGTCAAACCATCTAGTCCAGCGCGTGCCAAGTCATTAACCTCGAATCGTTGACCAGCTAAATCAGGGAGGGTGCTATACGCAACATTAGTCAACGATACTCTTGCGCCTATAATGCACATATTCGTTGGCGTTACTGGTGCTGAAGCAGCCGGCTTGCGCCAAACCACTTCCAGGACATTGCCAACAGTAACGTTGCTACTACCAGTGTAAATATTATTCAAAACGATTGGCCTTGTAGCTGATGCCACAAAGGTATAATTGGTCTCTGGAGAGGTAATGTCATTTGCCGGGGCCGGAACAATAGCGCAAGTATTGTTTGCTCCGGTAGTGGGGGTTGGAGTGGGATTGCCATTCGAAGTGCTACCCGATCCAAAATTACCAACAGTGGTAGTGTTTCCTCCAATAGTAGTAGTTTGTGCCATGCAGCGTGTATAAGCACTAGTCGCAAATCCTGTGGTCGGGATATTCACAAAGCCTGCCGACATGGATTGAACAGATGCCACACTGAAAACTCCAAGTACAGCCAATTGTAATTTAGCGTTTTTCATCGGGACTTCCTTTCGGTACAATTAGCTAGCATTATGGTTGCCAGCAATACCAGTTCCCCTAATCAGTTCTAGTCGTTGTGAGCGCTTTGGTTGATCAGGTTGAACGCTGAAGGGCAGCCATAATGCCCTTGTAATTTTTTCTTACTCATTGATCTTGATTATCTTTTGCTAGGTGAAAATTCGTATCTCAGACTAAACCATGCCGCTCTAGGTGCGCCTGGAGCTAAGAAATTGGCACTTAGCCAATCAGTTGAGTTATGGTTGTAGCCTCCAGGGCCAATTGCACCATTGATACTGGGCGAGAATGGATTACGCCCAAGTTGACCTGCCGTGAAATATTCCTTATCCAATACATTATTTACTATCAAACTAGCGGTCCATTCAGAGTTGATTTGATAACTAGTCTGGAAATTGAATATTGCATAACCATCCACTTTGCCTGGATTTCTAAAGGGTTGCCGAGCAACAAGTTGCCCTACATTATTATAAAAATACTCAGCGACATCAGGTTGGTGCTTGTTATTTTCATTGCCGCGAATGAAACTTTCAGAGTGCAATACTGCACTGAATCCCACTCTCCATTTATCAGTAACCGCATAACTCACATTGGCATTAAAATTGTGTAAAGGAATACCTGGCATGCGGTCACCAGGCTTGACGGTGATGGATTTAAATGCTTCGCCATTCACTCCCGCGAGACCATTTGCAAGATTCACTACAGCACTGCTGTTATGTTCTGAAACCATGTCAAAAGTATCCTGAAAAGTGGCATCGGTTAGCGCATAGTTCACCCCCAGGCTCCATTTGTCCCAAGTGCCGGAAATGCCAGCCTCTATACCCCGCCGTCTTGTCTTGCCAATGGTGTCGAAGTAGCTGTTGGCAGAACCAATAGTGATCAGGTAAATATCGTCTTTCAGATCCGTCTGGTAAGCGCCAAGATTCCACCGGATATTGTCACCGATGGTACCGCGTAAACCGATGTCATAAGTGGTCGCCTTGATTTGCGGTAAGTAAGGGTCGCCCGATAGCGTAGTGGGTAAAGTGCATGAGCGGTTCTGCATAATACTGTTAGGGACATCAATCATTTCTTCAGGGTCAGGAATACCATTTCCATTGGTGTCTCCTCCCCAAGTTTTCTGTCCACTGGGGCGGCCATCAAAAGCGCAGCCCAACTCGATCACGCTGGGCGTACGCGTGCCTTGTGCCCAGTTGGCATAAAAATTAAGATCTTTCTTGGCATCCCAAGTTAAACCGAGTGAAGGATTGAGAGAGTAAAAGCTGAATTTCTCGGTTTCTGCGGGCTTTAATAGCTTGCTGCCATCGCTCGGCTTATAGCCTGTGCTGGGGCAGTTGTCTTTACTACCCATGCACATATTGAAATCGTCGGGCCTTGCTATATAAGCGCCCAATTGAAAATAAGTAAAAGCGGTGCGTGTGGCAATTTTATTTTTTACTTGCGTCTCGTTATAGCGTGCTGAGCCCGTAATGTTAAGTGTTTCAATTGGGCTCCATGTTTCGCTGAAATAAATACTTTTGGTCGTAGAGGTTCCACTAAAATCATTATTGGAAATGGGAGCATCTGCAGCTGAGTACATATCCAGGATGTTTTCTGGCGCCAAATAGGCTTTGCGATCTTCATCGAATAAACCAAAACGCTGGCTATTAGAATAGCTCGCCTTGGCTTGATCAATAGAGGCACCTACCATGAATTTATGCTTTTCAAAATTCCAGTTAAATTGTAGCGAAGCGCCATCTACCTGCTGTTTGATTGTGTTGTCAGTTAATACGGCAACTGGGATGCCATTTATTTGACCTGTCCCTCCGGCAATCCCACCATCTGGATGAATTGGCAATCCATTACTATCTGTAATGAATAAATCAGCTTGAGCTCCTTGGCATGTATCTTTATTCAGAGGAGAGCGAGTCAGCACCACATGCTTGACACCATCTGTGTCGTAAAAATAATTCATTTGTGGTTCAAAAGTTGAATTGTCAATATCAAGAGTATTAGCTTTGAGTACGTCGTATAGATTTCCTAATGTCAAATAAGAAAAATCGCCATTGGAATAATCCGTTGGATCTCCCCATGCGTTGGGTGGTGGAATATTGTTTTCCTGAAATAATGTTGAGTCCAAGGAATTTTTCCAGTAATTGAAATTATCCCTAACTCCTTTTGCATATTCTTCTGTCACTTTTCCATTGAGTGCATCAGGGGCATATTGTGCAAGCGCAGCCTCTAGATCGTAATTTGGATCATAGCTATTCGCAAAAAAGTCCTGAAGAAATGGATGTGAGTTGATGTCATAAGGATCAGCCAATGCGAACACATAATAGTCAGGAATACCGTAGGAATTGGTGCTGAGAAACTGGCAACTAACTTCTTCACCGGGTGCCAGGTTTCGTTGCAATCTCTGATTATCCGGAAAACCATCAGTATAAGCATCGGCGCCCAGTGCGCGCCTTCTGCTATTGCGTCGGTACACTTGGCCTGTGATAGTGAACGTTTCACTCGCAAAATAATTGGCGGAAAGCTGGAACTGTTCTAGTTTGTTTTTTGTAGTGTCTTCCGAGGTAAATGAAGCATTTCGATCCTGCTGATACATTTGGTTGGGAATCAGGCCATTGCCTACCAAGTCTGTTCCCACCAATAGGGTGCTTAAGTTGAGGTCAAGCTTGCTCCCTCTGTAGCTTGCCTTGCCAAAAAACTGATCAACCCGGCTGGCAGAGTTCTCTCTCCAACCATCCTCCATAAAAAAATTACCAGCGCCGAACAAAGCGACTGTGCCATTGTTCCATCCGCCTTCAGCTTGCAAATATTTGCGGCCAAAGGAACCAGTGAGTACTTCTGCACTGACACCGGCATGATTGAAACCATCCTTGGTTTTCATGGTGAGCGCGCCACCCAAGGTATTTAGCCCAAAAATGGGATTGGAGCCAGGGAATACATCCAGGCTTTCCAGTGCATTCATGGGGATCATGTCCCAATTCACAACATCGCCAAAGGGTTCATTAACACGGATGCCATCGAAGAATACAGACAGACCTTGTGGAGTGCCGATCTGTGGGCCAGCGGTAAAGCCACGATATGTCACGTCCATCTGGAAGGGGTTGCCCTGATAGTCATTGACGTTAACGGACTGTAGTTTTCTATTCATTAAATCAGTGATACTTAATGAATGAGACTCTTTAATTTCCTTGGCTGTAATACTTTGTACGTTGCCTGGAATTTGTTCTTTTGTAAGTCCCAAGCCAGGTAAAGGACCAATTTCATAAAACCGCTTGGCGCGAACTTCCACGGCATCTACTTGCTGGAAATTGATCGCAGATTTTTCTGCTGCAGGCTTGATGACGGCATTATCTTTGTCGATCGTGGATTCCAGTCCGCTGCCTGCAAGTAGCAGCCTAAGGGCTTCGTCCGCTTTCATGCGGCCCTTGACGGCGGGAGCGGTCTTGCCTGTGGCGAGCGTGCTGTCGAAGGCGACGCTGATGCCTGTGGTACGCGCGAGTTGCTTGAGTGCTGCATCCAGAGGCTGGCTGGGGATGTCGATGTTGCTGGGCGCGAACGAGCCGGTGCTTGGATTGCTTTTTGGCAATGTTGTGTCGAGCTCGGCTGCATGTGGCTGAAACGGCATGATTCCGACCATTGCCGTCAGCAGTACAGCGCTTTTATGACTATAAACGCGGTGCAATGCATGTGATAGCTGCTTCTTGAATTGTGGTTGTTCATGAAAAGTTCTCCCTCTCTTGCTCATCCCTTGCTCCATATGTGTATGTCTAATAATTTTTTATTCTTATTTTTTATGATCGAACTTCTCAACATTGAAGGTATCGCCTGACATCAATAACAGATCCTTCCATGTCGGATGAAGGCAGCAAAATTTGCCTTACATGCTTGTTTAACCGTTCAGGTCGAGAAACCCTGACGGTATTTTTTTAAGAAAAACTAGAGATTGATTGGTATGAGAAATTATTTATTTAAATCAATAGGTTATTGGTTGGGGATAATTTCCCGACTTTTTTGGGATTTTTGGAAGGAAGCTTGGGAATGTAAAAAACTGGTTTCATGCAGTAGCCGGCAGTGCGGCGAGAGGGATGTCGATTGAGGCAGCAGAGTTAGTGTGAAAACCTTGCGATGTCGGGCTAAACCGGACATGAATAGGAGTTCGCTTGGTTTTTAGCTTTCCAGCTAAACCTCGGTTGGAATATTGCCGTTTGCCTACAAGGAAAACGAGAGAGTGCCGAGCAATATAATGAACAGCAGAGCGGTCAATGCGATCACCATGCGGTACATGAGCTTGAAGATATCCAATTTAATTCTCCTGAAAAATCGGTCTTACTACCGATATAACCGCCAGGAAAACAAAACCCTGATGTCGTTGATGAAAATTCGGAAATATTTTTATGGTGGAGAGGGCGCATGGTTGCAGGTTTGGGATTTTTTATATTGTTGAATTTATAGAAATATTCTAATCATAAAAAAATAATTCATATATTTATCTCATTGTTATATATTAATAATAATTATATTATTCTTATCATAATTCATTAAATAATGAGGCCCCGTAATGAAATAGCACGTGTGCAGCTGGATAGGCTGCTCAGAACCCAAGGCCCGATTTCCGCAGCGGAGTTGGCTCGGCGAGCTGGCGTGAGCGTACCTACTGTTTTGCGTGTTATCCAATCCTGGGAGAGTGATGTTCTGCGCTTCGGCGTGACAAAACACGCCCGCTATGCAATGCGCCGGCCATTGCGAGGCAGTCACGCGCCGATTCCAGTGTATCGTGTCAACGCACAAGGGCAGGGGGTCGCTGGTGCCCTGCTGCACTTGTTGTCGCCAACAGGCACGTTCTTTTCGATGGAGGGTTTGCACTTTCCCATCGCTCGTGAGTTTGCTTCCGGGATATGGGAGGGTTTGCCGTATCCTCTTTATGACATGCGGCCGCAAGGGTACCTTGGGCGCATGTTCGCCCGTAGGGCTGCACAGGACCTCGATGTGCCGAATGATCCGGAATATTGGTCTGACGACCATATTACTTATGTATTGAGCCGGCGTGGAGCGGACACTTCCGGCCATTTGATTATTGGGGATGAGGCTTATTCTTTATGGCTTCAATCAGTCTCCATGCCTCAAATGCCGATTCCTGAACCTCAACAGGAAGCGCATTATGCACAGTTGGCGGAAGAGGCGGTCGCGTTCGTGGGCATGGGCTCAAGCGCTGGCGGGGAATTCCCGAAATTTACAGCACAACGGCAACTGGCTGGCAGCGCGACATCGCACGTGATCGTAAAGTTTTCGGGGGCGGATGATTCATCATCGGTGCGGCGATGGTCTGATCTATTGGTGTGTGAGCATCTAGCATTGGAGGCCATCCGTTCCTTGCTTCCGGTGCGTGCGGCCCAGGGCCGTATTTTGCAATCAGGCAGCCGGACTTTTCTGGAGGTCGAGCGTTTTGACCGGCAGGGCGAATGGGGGCGGTTGCCGTTGGTTTCATTGTCCAGTCTGGATGCTGCATTGATTGGCCGGGGAAGCGAAGCGTGGCCGGAGTTGGTTGAGCAACTGGTCAAGGCGGGGATGGTGGAGACGGGCGCGGTGTATGGATCGCAAGTGCTATGGTGGTTTGGCAGGCTCATCGCAAATAGCGATATGCATTTGGGTAATCTTTCATTTCAATATGATCCCGATGGAAATGACAGTGCCATTTTTTACCTGGCGCCAGCATACGATATGCTGCCCATGCTGTACGCGCCATTATCGGGCGGCGAAGTGCCGCCCCGCCAGTTCGTGCCCGAGTTGCCTTTGCCAAGGGAGGCCGAAGCCTGGAAGCAGGCTTATGCGGCAGCGCTGGCATTCTGGGATGCCGTCAGTCATGACTCCAGGGTGAGCATGCCTTTCAGGCAGATCGGCCAGCAAAACCTCACGCAACTGCAGAGGGTGCGTCCAGCAGTGCTTTAGCATCGCGAGCAACATTATTGCTTGCGGGAAGCTTGCGCCTTCTTTGGCGTCAGGAGGGTTATGTCGCCCTCTGTGGTGACCTTGACCGGAGCGATGGCGGGCAACTCCTTGATGAAGCGTTCTACATATTTTGACTGGATAACGGCAGTGATGCTGACGTCCGGTTGGGAGTCGAGATCGGCGTTGACTGGCAGAGGGCGGTAGCGGGAAAGGGTTTCCGCGATTTCCTCCAGGCCGGCCTGGTCGAAGGTGATGGTGCCATATTCAAAGCTGAAGGCATCCGCGGCTGGGCGTTGCAGGCGCTTGGCCTCGCCGTTGAGGTTGATTTCCGCTACTTCGTTGTCTCGCAGCGTCAAGACATGTTCGGCGAAGCGGTTGGGGGCGGTTTTTTCCGTGGTGAGGTATTGCTGAGGCTCGATCCGCACCACACCGTGGTCGACGCTGATCCGCACTTTGCTGCTGAATTTGTTGACGGCAAAACGGGTACCTAGCACGGTGATTCGGGCAAGGCCGCTATCGACGACAAAGGGACGGTCCGGATTCTTTGCGACATCGAAACTGGCTTCGCCGCGTTTCAGGATCACGCGGCGCTCTTTGCGCGTGTAGGTGACTTCAATATCGCTATTGGCATTGACCATGAGCTTGGTGCCGTCTTCCAGTACCTGGGAGCGGATCTGGCCGATTTCGGTGCTGGCCGCCATGTGCATGGTAGGTTCGTTCTGCCATGACTCGTAACCGTAATAGCTGGTGATGCCGAGCGCGGCAAAGAACATGACGCTGAGGGTGCGGGTGATGGCGGTGCGTATTTTTTTGCTGCGATCGGTCTTCTCGATGAAGATCTTTTGCTGCATGGCGCTTTCAAGATGCAGCAAGCGGTCGGAAGAATCCAGGTCCTCCCATAGTGCGCATACTTCCTGATAGGCCCGTTGGTGCGCCGGATGGGAAAGCAGCCATTCCTCAAAACGGCTGCGCTCGGGATGCTCGGTATCGGCATCCTGCATGATGACAAACCACTTGATGGCGGCTTGGCGTGCGCTCCGTTGGGCAGGGCTATGGCTCATTTTCTTGGTTGGCGGAGGCACCTGTAAAGGCGCTACCCGGACATGGCTAGTTGATCAAGTCTTTTGCTTCGAGCAAGTCTAGCATGGCGCGCATGATATGTTTCTGCACCATGTTGACGGAGATACCCAGTTTCTCGGCAATTTCCTGTTGGGCCAGGCCCTCGATACGGAACAGCACGAACACTTCCTTGCAGCGTGCAGGCATGTGATCGATGATGTTGAGCAGGATGGAGAGCCTTTGCTGCATATCGAGCAGGTGTTCGGTGGAGGGCGCCACCGGCTGCTCCAGCTCATAGCTTGCGCCGATCTCTTCGTCAACCAGGGGCAGGAAGCGGGATTGGTCCTTGTAGCCGTCGACCAGCAGGTTGCGGACGATGGTGCGCAGGTAGGCGTGGGGTTGTTCCATGCGCCCGGCATTGCTGGAGATGGCAAATCGGATCAGCGCATCGTGCAGCACGTCGCAAGCGGTGCGACGGTAGCCTGTTTGACGGTAGATAGTAGGCAGCAAATCTGAGTAAGCCCAGTGTAAGTCGATACCATGCCATGTTGGATTGATTCTCATGCTGATCTACTCTACAAAAGATGATCTTGCAAAAATGGTAGCAATAAACAGGCCTGTCGCGTCAGTTATTTGTAAGGATGTGATTTGTATGAGATTGCAGCGATATCTTGTTTTTACTCAAAGCAGGGTTTGGCTGCAATATGGTGGTTGTTTGTAACCAATTGGTTATAAACAGCCAATATAGAATTGGCTGGAAACGGTTTAAGTCAGCAGCGGCAACATTGCGCAAACAGGGCGTAAGCGGTGATAATCAGGCATGAGCCATCACTTTGAGTCCATTTCTTTCTGCGGGATGCAGCCAGGAAAGCGCCTGATCGTGCTGGGCGGCGTGCATGGCAACGAGCCATGCGGCACGCTGGCAATCCGCCGGGTAGTCGACGAATTGGAGAGCGGTGCGCTCGGCATCGTCGCGGGCAGCGTGACATTCGTGCCGGTCTGCAACCCGCTGGCGCGTGCGCAATACACCCGCTCAGGCGAGCGCAACCTCAATCGCAAGTTATACCCTACAGACGATCCGCAGCAGTTTGAAGACCACGTGGCCAATTGGCTCTGCCCGTTGCTGGCGAGCCATGACGTGTTGCTGGACCTGCATTCCTTCCATACTCCCGGTGAACCGTTTGCCATGCTGGGGCCCAAGAATAACCAGGGAAGCCTGGAGCCGTTCGAGTACGATGCCGAGGAAGAGTCGCTGGCCCGGCGGTTGGGGGTCAAACTGTTCGTGGACGGCTGGCTGGATACTTATGCTAGCGGCGTTGCCCACCGGCAAGCCCAGGCTGTGCAGGCAGACGCCGTTGCAGATGTGCGTTACGGCGTAGGTACTACGGAATATATGCGCTCGCAGGGCGGCTATGGCCTGACCCTGGAATGCGGGCAGCATGAGGATGCTGAAGCGCCCGAAGTCGCGTACCGGGCGATTCTGAATACATTGGCGTGGCTGGGATTGAGCGGCCAGCAAGAACCACAGGAGACGCCGGACAGGAAAACCCTGCGCTTGTTCGAGGTCGTGGACAAGCATCATCCCGAGGACCGTTTGGCGCGCGAATGGCGCGGCTTCGAGCGCCTCGAAGCGGGAACCCTCATCGGGACCCGCCATGACGGGGAGGAAATCCGTGCGGCTGATACAGTGCACATCGTGTTTCCCAATCCCGGGGCCGAGCCGGGCAACGAGTGGTTCTACCTCGCCAAGGCGATCGACCGGGTTTGATATTGAACAACAATAGTATATGGATGGAGGTTAGGATGAATAAGTTTTCTATAGTTGCTGCAACCCTGCTGGGCACTGGCTTGCTGTTTTCGCAAGGCGCCGTGGCGGACTGGGCGTTGAACAATGAGGCGTCTGTCCTCAATTTTGTGTCGGTCAAGAAGAACACCATCGGCGAGACGCACCGCTTCAACCAGCTGTCAGGCACGATCAGCCAGGATGGCGCCTTCAAGGCGAGCATCAAGCTTGCCAGCGTGAACACCAATATCGCGATCCGGGACGAGCGCATGAAGACCATGCTGTTCGACCTTGCCAATTTCCCCCAGGCCGATATTACCGGGAATACCGTCAATGCATTCAAGGCACCCGCTGCGGGCGAGGTCAAGACCGAGGCCGTAAAGCTGCAACTCGCCATCAACGGCAAGAACATTCCGCTGGAGGCGCGCTTGCGCGTGGTCGGCCTTGGCAAGCAGGGCTTGCTGGTCAGTACCATAGAGCCGCTATTGCTCGATGCCGCGGCGCTGGGGTATACCGAGGGCGTGGACAAGCTGCGCGAAGTGGCGCAACTGCCTTCGATCAGCACCGTGGTGCCGGTGACGTTCAGCCTGGTGTTCGATCATAAGCATTAAGCACTGCTGGCAAAAGCCTCCTGGCCTTGTTGCGCTGCCTGCCGGATCGCTATCTATCATTTGCGGCACAGCGCTTAGCCAGGGTTGTTTCATCAAGTTCGGTCAGCCGCTTCAATCCGGCATGGCGGGCTGACATTCATTAAGCGTGCGCTAACAGCAACAAGCCAGCAGACTGGCGAGGAGGTTTCCCATGGCGGATAGAAATATACTGGTGCAGAAAACCTGGCGGGCATTGACCAGCCTGCCGTTTCTCATGGTGCTTGGGTTCTGGATATCCTATCTGCTGTTCGGCTACTTCGCCGTCAACCCGATTGCCCAGCGCTTGTTGCCATGGATTGCCGAAAACAAGCTGGCGAGCCATTTAAAAGTGGGGCGGGTCGATTACGACCCCCTGCGGATTGCATTGACGGTAGATCAATTGCAATTGACGACGAGGGAAGGCGCTTCGCTGGCAGGGTTCGAGCGCCTGCATGCCGACCTCGAGCTGAGCGGGCTGTTCCGTTTCGCATGGCGGCTCAAGGATATCCAGCTGAGCGCGCCGCATGTGAGCTTCGAGGTATTGCCCGGCGGCGAAAGCAACTGGGCGGCATTGATCGCCAAGCTCAACGAAAACCCGGAGGAAGAGAAGAGCGAAGGCATGGCGCGCTTGCTCGTGGATCATATCCTGATCGAGCGCGGGGATATCGAATACGTGGACCGCAACCGTCCCGAGGCCTTCCGCGCGGTGCTCGAGCCATTGGGGCTGGAGCTGGACGGGTTTTCCACCTTGCCGGAAGACCTTGGCGATTACGCCATCCTGGCGAAATTGCCCGAACAGGGCGGCACGCTCAAATGGAAGGGCGAGCTTGGCCTCAACCCGGTCGTTTCCAGCGGCAAGGTCGAGCTGGAGGGACTGAGGCTTGCGAAGCTGCTCGAGGTATTGCCGCCCGATGCGTTGCCGGTCAAGCTGGAGGCAGGCCAGCTCAAGACGCGGCTGGATTACCAGTTCGCGCTGGTGCAGGACAAGCCTGAAGCCACCATCAACAATTTCAGCCTGGCGCTGGAGGATGCGGCGGCCGTCTTGCTGCAATCGCAAGCGCAGCAAGGCAGGCTTGAGCTGAAACAACTGGCGATCGAATTGCCGAGCCTGCAGTTCAAGATGCAAGACCAGGCCCAGGTGCAGTTCGATGCGCTCAAGCTGGTGCTCGAAGGCATCCAGCTGGCTCAGCAGGGCAAGCCGTTGCTGGAGTTGCCTTCCGTGACTGTTGCGGATGTCGCCCTCGACCTGCAGGCGCATAAACTGGATATCGGCAGTTTCAATATCGCGCAGGGTGAAGTGAAAGCGGTACGGCAACGGGATGGCGGTGTGAATTGGCAGCAATTGCATACCGCTTCGGAGCAATCCCAGGAACAGCCTGCCGAAGTCGAGCCTAGTGCTGATACTGCAGAAAATCCATGGAGTATCCACTTGAACCAGGCCAGCATCGACGGCCTCAAGCTGGACTACCTGGACGAAACCTTCAAGCAGCCCCTGCAAGTCGCCGTTGACAGCCTGTCGCTCAACCTCAAGTTCGCCAGCGAGCAAGGGCAGAGCAGGGTGGACGAATTGCAGAGCAATATCGGGCCGTTCTCCGTGCGCTCGGGTGCCAACAGAAAACCCGTCGCGCGCCTGGAAAGCCTTTCGGTACAGGGCGGGCAGGTAGACCTGGCAGCGCACAAGGCCGGCCTGGAGGCGGTGGTGTTGAAGGGGCTGGGCGCGGACGTACTGCGCGACGCCAAGCAGGTCAATTGGCAGGCGATCCTGGAGCCTGCCCAGCCATCCACGCCGCAGAAAAGCCAGCCTAAAACGGCACAGGCCAAGCCTGGCCCGGAAGATGCTGCCTGGACGTTCGACCTCAAGCGTTTTGCCGTCGAGGGCGCCGGCCTGCACTTCAGCGACCAAAGCACGAAGAGCCCTGTGGCGCTGGATATTGAAAACGCCAGCCTGGAAGTCAAGGACGTCAGCCTCGACACCAAGCGGGCAGTGCCTGTCAGCCTCGCGTTCAAGGTGAAGCAGGGCGGCAGTTTCAATGCCAGCGGCAAGCTGGCGCCGGAACCCATGCAGGGTGACATCAAGCTCAAGCTCGCGGATTTCTCGCTCAAGCCTTTTGCGCCATACGTCAACCAGTTCGCCATGCTCAAGCTGAATAGCGGGGCGCTGAGCACGCAAGGCGACCTGAGCCTCAAGCAGGGCCAGAAGCTCGCGGTGCAGTACAAGGGCGGTTTCAGCGCCGACAGGCTGGACATCGTGGAAGAAGATACCGGGCAGGCGTTTCTGGGATGGCGCAGCCTGTCCACGAATAATCTTAGGCTGGCATTGGCGCCCGATAGCCTGCGTATCGGCGAATTGAAGATCAACGAGCCGCGCGGCAAGTTCATCATTTACGAGGACCGTACGCTCAACGTCCAGCGTATCCTGCGCGAGCAGCCGGCAGACTCTTCAGCCCAGGCTGCGGCGCTGTCTAATCAATCTGCGGGCCAGCCTGCAGAACAGGCCGCAGACCCGTTCCCGGTCGCGGTTGAGCGTATCCGCATCGACAATGCCAACCTCGAATTCGCCGACCTCTCGCTCACGCCGCAATTCGGCACCCATATCAACACCTTGTCCGGCGTGATCAACGGCATGTCCACCAATCCAAGCACGACAGCCCAAGTGGAGCTGGACGGCAAGGTCGACGATTATGGCTCTGCACGGATTCGCGGCTCCGTGCAGCCGTTCCAGGCAACGGAATTCACCGATCTCAAGCTGATATTCCGCAACCTGGAGATGAACCGCCTAACCCCGTATTCCGGCAAGTTTGCCGGGCGGCGGATAGATTCCGGCAAGCTGTCGGTGGATCTCGAATACAAGATCAAGAACCGCCAGCTTGCGGGGGAGAACAAGTTCATCGTCAACAAGCTCAAGCTGGGCGAGAAGGTGGATAGCGAGGACGCGGTGAACCTGCCGCTGGACCTGGCAATCGCATTGCTGGAGGACAGCAACGGCATTATCGACCTGGACTTGCCGGTGTCAGGCAGCCTGGACGACCCCGAATTCAGTTACGGCAAGATAGTGTGGAAGGCGATCGTGAACGTGCTCGGCAAGCTGGTGACTTCGCCGTTCCGGGCGTTGGGCAACTTGCTCGGCATCAGCTCCGACAAGCTGGAGGCATTGGTGTTCGACCCGGGCAGCGCCGAACTTGCGCCTCCGGAGCAGGAAAAACTCAAGGTGATCAGCGAAGCGTTGGCAAAGCGGCCAGCCCTGGTATTGCAGGTGGCTCCCGTGGTCGACGAGCAGGCGGACGGTCGCGCCTTGCAGGAGCAGTTCGTGCGTAACCAGGTCGCCGCCAAGATGGGCATCAAGCTGCAGCCGGGTGAAAAGCCGGGCCCGGTGGATACTTCAAACAAAAAGGCCAGGTCCGCGCTGGACAAGCTTGCCAAGGAGCAGCTCGCTCCGGAGGCATTGGATGCCGTCAAGGCGGAAAAGGATGAAGTTGTTTACTACGGCAAATTGCTCGATGCGTTGAACAAGCAGGCCAAGCTTGAACCTTCATGGCTCGAAGCCTTGGGCAACGCGCGCCAGGAAGTGGTCCAGCGCTACCTGCTCGAGACGGTGGCGCTCGATGCCGGCAAACTGCAGGTGAAGCCCTTGAACAAGCAATCCAGCAATGACGGCGAGGTGAAGATGCCGCTGGAGCTGGGCGCGGCGCGCAAGGATTAGGTGATCGCACTTCTGCAGCGCATTGTGGTCATAAGGGGATAAAAGGTTTTACTATCTTTGAATACTTTTTAATATCAACCAGATGGAGATCATCATGAAAGTGGATATCTATAAAAGTGCGACCAGTAACAACAAGTACATCTCGGTCAGGGCAGGGGCCGATATTTCCAAGGTGGACGTGCCCGACCCGGATTATGCCAAGCTGATCCACCAGACCGCGGATGTCGAGGTGGACAAGGAGCAGCGCCACTTGCACTATGATGCCGGTCTGATCATCAAGGATATCGAGCAACACGGTTATCACCTGCATCACGTGAAGCGGAATTTCAACTGATCAAACAAAAAGAGCGGTTAACCCGCTCTTTTTTTTATGTTTTTCTGGCCTAAGTCTTACAAGATCAAAGCTCGCCGAAGTCGGGGTTTTGCATTTCCGTCTGCGCGAAGAAATGACCTAGCTTGTCGCGCTTGGTCAGCAGGTATTGCAGGTTGTCCTGGTTGGGCTGGATCACCAGCGGAATGCGCTCATTGATGGCTAGGCCGGCCTGTTGCAGGCTGGAGACTTTCTCCGGGTTGTTGGTCATCAGGCGCAGGGAGTGCACGCCCAGGTCCTTGAGGATATCCACTGCGGCAGTATAGCTGCGCTGGTCGATCGGCAGGCCGAGGTGCAGGTTGGCGTCGACGGTATCCAGCCCCTGGTCTTGCAACGCATAGGCATGGATCTTGTTCGCCAAGCCGATGCCGCGCCCCTCGTGCCCCTTGAGGTAGAGCAGCACGCCCTGGCCGGCTTCCGCGATCATGCTCTGCGCCAACACCAGCTGTTCGCCGCAATCGCAACGGTTGGAGGAGAAGATGTCGCCCGTCAGGCATTCGGAGTGCACGCGCACCAGCACGTTTTCATTGTTGAGCACATGGCCTGCCACCAGGGCGACATGCTCCTGGCCGGTTTGTACGTCGTGATAGACATGGATGATGAATTGACCGTACTTGGTGGGCAGGGTGGATGAAGAAATTTTACTGATCGTGCTCATATGGGTAATGCAATGGTTGAGTGCTGCTGCAAAACGCAGACAGGCAGATTAAAGTAAATCTGCCTATGACGCCAGGGTTTGTTGCCGTTTTGTTGGGCGGTCGAGTGTTGCGCCGGCTGGTTCCGGCATGTGGCGAATATCCTTGGGCCCTCGTCATTTCAATGCGGAAATCGCGCCCATCTTGATCAGCCTTGCCCGCACGATATTGCGGCTTACGCCCAGCAGGCGCGCCGTCTGCACCTGGTTGTTGTGGCAATAGTGGTAGGCCGTGCGCACCACCGTGTCCTCGATATGCTCGTAGAGGCTTTCATGGCCGGCCTCGAACAGCTGGTGCAATGCGTGCTGGAGCGGGTCGCCTGCGCCATGGCCGTCATGCTCCTGGCGGGCGCGGTGGAATAGTTGCATGGACGAGAGTTGCAGGTCTTCGCTGCGCAAGCGGTGGCTCTTGCAGATCAGCAACGCATGGTGGATGGCGTTCTCGAGCTCGCGGATATTGCCAGGCCAGGGATGGGCTAGCAGCTTGCGCTTGGCGTCCTCGTCGATCTCCACCTCGCCGTAACCCAGGCGGCGGCGGTATTCGCTGACGAAATACTCGGCCAAGGGCAGGATGTCGCCCGGGCGGTCGCGCAATGTCGGAATTTCCAGGAGGGCCACGCGCAGGCGGTAGAACAGGTCTTCGCGGAAATGTCCCGCCAGCACGGCTTCTTCCAGGCGTACATTGGTGGCCGCCACCAGGCGCACGTCGATCGGCGTGGGTTTGCGCGCTCCCAGGCGCACCACTTCGCGCTCCTGCAGGACGCGCAGCAGCTTGACCTGGATGCTCAGGGGCAGGTCGCCGATTTCATCGAGGAAGATGGTGCCGCCGTGGGCGGCCTCGAACCAGCCGGTCTTGGCGGAGAACGCGCCGGTGAAGGCGCCTTTCTCGTGGCCGAACAGCTCGCTTTCGACCAGGGTCTCGGAAAAGGCGCCGCAATTGACCGCCACGAAAGGTTTTCCCCGGCGGCGGCTCAAGTCATGCACGTGGCGGGCGATCAGCTCCTTGCCGGTGCCGGTCTCCCCGATGATCAGCACATTGGCGTCGCTGGGGGCGATTTTCTGGATGCGTGCGAGGAGCGCCAGGGATTTCGGGTCCTCGAACACCTGTGCCGTCGCTCGTATCGAGGTACTGAGCGATTGCGAGTTGGGTAGTGTCAACAAATTCATTTCATCCTCTTTCGAGTAAATGCCGTCAAATTCTTGGTAGGTGAGTCCCATGTAATCGTTGTCCAATATGTTCATGAGTAGAATGTTGGCGTCGGGTACTGCTGTTTCAGCGCCCATTCGCCCAGCTCCTTGATCTTGTAGTCAACGGGGTCATGCAATGTGTGGGTGCGCAGGTTGCGCCAATGCCGGTCTAGCCTGAGCCCCGCATGGGTGGCCCTCGACCCGGCGACCTCGAACATGCGGCTGGTGATGTCGAGGCCGGTGCGGGTGGCGATGATTTTGGCGGACGTAATGTCGATCGCGGCTTCGCCGCGCTCTTCCTCCGTCAACTGTCTTCCCTTGCTCCATGCCTGGTCGAAGCTTGCCGCCGCAAGGTCGGTCAGCGCCCTGGCGCTTTGCAGGCTGGCCCAGAACTCGCCGTAATGCGCGAGGATGTAAGGGTCTTCCGTTTGATGCTCCAACCCGGAGCGGTGCCAGGGCCTGGCCTCGTTCAATGTGTAGTGCCGCGCGTCCTCGAAGGCGCCTTCCGCAATGCCTAAGTAGATGTTGGTCAGGATCAATTGGGCGAGCAGGGGGCGCAGGCAGGAAAACGGCGTGCTCAGCGGCCCCGGGTCGGCGAGGATGTCGTTGGCCTCGACGCGCACTTTCTCGAAGTTGACGCTGCCGCTGTCTGTCTGCCGCTGGCCGATGTTGTGCCAGTCCTGCAATACGCTGATGCCGGTTCTCCCGGTGGGTAGCGCCGCCACGACGAGGTCGTGGCTGTCCTGGGTATAGGCGGAAACGATCAGCATCTCGGAATCCAGCGCGCCCGAGCAAAAACTCTTCTTGCCGGAGAACTCATACCAGTTGCCGACCTGCCGGCTGGTGGTGCGGTCATCCAGCGGGTTGAGCGCATTGCCCCAGAACCAGTTCAGCCTGGCGGTATGCTCGAACCAGGGGCGCCACTGGTCGGGGCGTGCGAACAGCCTGGCGGTCGCGAGCATGAGGTGGTGAAACGCGAACACATGGGCAATCGAGCTATCCGCCCTGGCGAACTCGCGCACGACTTGCATGGTGTCCTGCCAGTTGGCACCCAGTCCACCCTCGGTTTCCGGGATCGACAAAGCAAGCAGGCCGCTGTTGCGGATCAGGTCGCGCTCCGCCTTCGGCGTGCCGCCTGCTTCGTCGCGTTCTACCGCCGTCAGGCGGAATTCCGCTGCCAGCGCTTTCGCGGTTTCCTGGATGGATGGCGGTTCGTGTACCTCGACATCGTCCTGGAGTATAGTCGTTGAAATAGCCAAAAGTTATATTCCTTAATGAATTAATAAGGATATAGCAGCTATCGTGCCATGCCGTCCTGCCAAGGCTTGGTCGGTATTCTGCTGCCAGGGAAGCAATGCGCGAGGCCAAGCTGGGCTTGATCTCCCGTAAAGGCTGATGAAATCGGGGCTGCGGGCTGTTGCTTGTGAATCAGCACATTCTGCAGAAATTCGACTGAGCGATGTGCTTTCCTACCAGCAATCGAGCAGTTTTGTGCTGATTAATCAGCACCTGTACGAGTGTGGTTTTTATAACCTCTTAGAAAACATTGACTTGGATCGTGGCATGGAGCTTGCTGAATAGGGCAGGTGATGTTTATCAGTTCAAGGACAACGTTAGATGGATATATTCTGGTTTCTTCCCACGCATGGCGATAGCCGCTACCTTGGCACCAGCCATGGCGGCCGTGCCGTCAGCCACCACTATCTAAAGCAGATCGCCCAGGCTGCTGACGAGCTGGGGTTCAAGGGCGTCTTGATCCCGACCGGCCGCTCGTGCGAAGACTCCTGGGTGGTGGCGTCTTCTCTCGTCAACTTCACCGAGCGCTTGAAGTTTCTCGTCGCGATCCGTCCCGGCATCATTTCCCCTACAGTGTCCGCACGCATGGCGGCTACGCTTGACCGTATCTCCGACGGGCGGTTGCTGATCAATGTCGTGAGCGGCGGCGATCCGGACGAGCAACACGGGGACGGCAATTTCCTCAGCCATTCCGAACGTTACGCCGAGGCGGATGAGTTCCTCAAGGTGTGGCGCGGGGTGGCGGCGGGCGAATCGGTGGATTTCGAGGGGCAATATATCAAGGTCAAGAATGCCAAGACCATGTATCCACCAGTGCAGAAACCATATCCGCCATTGTTCTTCGGCGGCTCCTCGCCAGCAGCAGTTGAGCTTGCAGCTCAGCAGATCGATGTCTACCTAACATGGGGGGAACCGCTCGAAGCGGTGAAGGAAAAGATTGAACTTGTGAAGGCGCGCGCCGCCGCCTATGGCCGCACGCTCAAGTTCGGCATCCGCATGCATGTGATCGTGCGCGAAACCAGCGAACAGGCATGGCAGGCGGCGGATGACCTGATTTCCCATGTCACGGACGAGACAATAGCCGCGGCGCAGAAAGCGTTCTCGCGATTCGATTCAGAGGGGCAGCGCAGGATGTCGGCCTTGCATGGCGGGCGCCGGGACAAACTGACGGTGGCGCCCAACCTCTGGGCCGGCGTGGGGCTGGTGCGGGGAGGGGCCGGCACTGCGCTGGTAGGCAATCCGCAGGAGGTCGCGGAACGCATCCGCGAATATGCGGCGCTGGGCATCGATTACTTCATCTTTTCCGGCTACCCGCACCTGGAAGAGGCCTACCGCGTTGCCGAGCTGCTGTTCCCGCTGCTGCCGATCGAGCAGCAGAATGCGCTCGGCAATATCAACCTGACAGGCCCGTTCGGCGAAATGGTGGCAAACGATATCGTGCCGCCGCCTGCCTCGGGCAAGTTGTCCATTGTCAAATAAGGGGATGCCTGTGAACCCAGTCGAAGCTATTGCCAAGCCCAAGCTTGAGCAGTTCCATACTACTCCCCTGGAGGTTGCCCGCTCGCTCGCGGCGCAGTTTGCCAAGACGGCCGTCGCCAGGGACCAGCAGGGCGGCACTCCCAAGCAGGAGCGTGACGAGATAAGAAGGAGCGGCCTGCTCGGGCTGATCATTCCCCGGGAATTGGGCGGGACGGGAGCGAGCTGGACGGACACCCTGGAGGTGGTGCGAGAGTTCGCGCGCGTGGACAGTTCGGTCGCGCAGGTCTTCGCCTTCCAGCACCTCATGCTGGCCACGGTGCGGCTGTTCGGCACCGAAACGCAGTGGAAGCCATGGTTTCGCGAGACAGCCAGGAGTAATTGGTTTTGGGGCAATGCCTTGAATCCGCTGGATACGCGCACGAGCAGCCAGGTTGCGGGCGGACGACGCGAATTCCATGGCAAGAAGAGCTTTTGTTCAGGCGCGACGGATTCCGACATGCTGATTGCATCGGCGATCGATGCGGCAACGCAGAAACTACTCATCGCCGCGATTCCGACAGCGCGCGAAGGCATCATCCTGCACCAGGACTGGGACAATATCGGCCAGCGGCAGACCGACAGCGGCAGCGCGGATTTCGAGCATGTTCGCGTGGAAGAGTCCGAGCTGCTGACGCAGCCCGGCCCGCTCAGTACGCCGTTCGCCTGTTTGCGGCCGTTGATCGCGCAACTGATCTTTTCCAATATCTACCTGGGCATTGCCGAAGGCGCCTTGGCGGAAGCGCAGCAATACACTCTCAAGCAATCGCGTGTCTGGTCAGGCTCGTTGGCGAGCGACATCAAGCAGGAGCCTTATACCCTGCTGCATTACGGTGAGTTCTGGGTAGGGCTGGAGGGCGCGCGCCTGCTGACCAATCGCGCAGCGGCACTGCTAGATAGCGCCTGGGGCAAGGCCGAGTCTCTGACTCAGGAGGAACGCGGCGAAGTGGCGATTGCCGTGACCGCGGCAAAGGTGGCAACGAGCAAAAGCGGGCTGGACATCACCCAGCGCATGTTCGAGGTCACCGGTGCGCGCGCTACCACCGCCGCTTTGCGTCTTGACCGCTTCTGGCGCAATCTAAGGGTCTACACATTGCACGACCCGGTCGATTTCAAGCTCAGGGAGCTAGGCGACTGGGCCTTGAACCAGCAATATCCGACGCCGTCGTTTTATTCCTGATGAAGAAACCAAAAAGCCCGGATATCCGGGCTTTTTATTGTCATTGCTGCAGCAAGTTAAGCTCCAGATATTCAACGTCTTTGTAGCGTGATAAAACGCGGGAGAAACCCCGCGTTCATGCCATTGCGCCTAGCGCATTAAATCCACGGATGGCGCGGCGGATTGATGTTGTTGAGCGCGTAATTGCCCACGGCGTAGTATTTCCAGCGCACCGGGTCGTGCAGGGTGTGGGTGCGGGCATTGCGCCAATGGCGGTCCAGGTTGAATTGGGCCAGCGTCGAACGCGCACCTGCCAGCTCGAACAGCTTGCTGCCTGCGAGCAGGGCGGTTTCGGTGCTCAGCACCTTGGCTTCCGCCACGGCGATCGAGGCGGCGGCTACGGTATCCTCGTTCGGGTTACGCTGTGCTTCATCGAGCAGTTCACCAGCGCGCTTGAGCAGGGCATCGGTCGCATGCACGCGGATCTGCAGGTCGCCGATATCCCTGATCGTCAACGGGTCCTCATAGCCGTGCTCAAGGTCGCTGTCGATCCAGGGGCGGGTATGGTGACGCACGAAATGGATGGTGTCGCGCAAGGCCGCGCGCGCGATGCCGGTATCGACCGCAGCCTGGATGATTTGCGCGACCGGCCCCATGCTGGTCGGCCGGTCGAATGCCAGGTGGTGCAGCAGGACGTAATCCGCCGGGATGAAGATATTGTCGAGGATGGTGGTGCCGCTCGCGGTCGTGCGCTGGCCGAAGCTGGACCAGTCATCGATCACGGTCAGGCCGGGCGTGCCTTTCTTGACGAAGGCCACGGTCGTGTTGTCGTGCTCGTTCTTGGCGATGACCGGCACCCAGTCCGCCAGCAACGCCCCGGACGAATAGAACTTCTTGCCGGAAAGCAGGTAGCCACCCTCGGTCGGCGTGATGCGGGTCTGCACGTCATTGACGCTCTTGGTGCCGATTTCCGAGAAGGCATTGCCGAACCGCACGCCCTTCAGCACAAGGTCGAAAAAGAACTGCTTCTGGAACTCGGTGCCGTCGAGGCGTATGCCTTCCACCATGTAAAGGTGGTTCTGCGGGATTTGACCGATGCTCGGGTCGGCTTCGGAAACGATTGCGATCACTTCGGTCAGAGTGGTATTGGAGACAAACGCGCCGCCGTATTCGCGCGGCACCGTGATGCCCCACAGTCCGCTCTGCGAGAACAGGTCGAGCTCTGGCGCAGGCAAGCGGCGCTCGGCGTCGCGGACTGCCGCCTCCTTGGCGATTTCCGCGGCGACTTGCCTGGCGACTTCAATGGCTTCTGCATCGGTCTTGATGATGTGCGCCGGCGCGCGAGGGAGGTCGGTTTCTTCTATCGGTACGGATGTGGCTGTCATGGATTACCTCTTTAAATGATGAATATGCGGGATACAACGATCCTGACCGAAGTGTGCATTTAGCATGCCATCTGAGTAAGTTATTTAAATTCAATTACTTACTTTTAAATTGCTTTTGATTGCGCGCTATTGACTAGCAGCATATTGCTGACAATATGCTGCTCAATCAGCAATCCTTCTCCTGCCTGTCCTGCAGCAATCTCATTTTTCCCTTACTCCGGCTGCTGATACAGCAGCACATTTTCAGCATTCAGCCTGTCACGCAACAGGTAAAAATTCTCATTTTTACTATCAACCATATGAATATTAATGATTTTTAGTTTTGGCACGGTTGCTGCTATCTACTAATTGTTATTTGCGGACGCATAAAACGCCGCAATTGGTAATAAGTAAACAGGAGGGCGGCAATGAGTAAAAGACTGAAGCTGGTCGCCGTGTCGGGAAGCCTGAGCAATCCGTCACGCACGACAACATTATTGAAGGCCATCGTTGCCGAACTGCAGCAAAGGCTGCCGCTGGACGTGCATTTCATAGAACTGCAAAAGCTGGGGCCGGCGCTCGGAGGCAGCCTGAGCCGCCTCGAGCTGCCCAAGGCCGCCGTCGACGAAATACTCAGGATAGAAGAGGCCGACCTGCTGGCGGTGGCGACCCCGGTATACCGCGCATCGGTCACCGGCCTGTTCAAGCACCTGTTCGACTTTGTCGGGCACGAAACCCTGACCAACACCCCGGTTCTGCTCGCGGCGACCGGCGGCAGCGAGCGCCATGCCTTGGTGATCGACCACCAGCTGCGGCCTCTGTTCAGTTTCTTCCAGGCATTGACCCTGCCGGTGGGCGTATACGGCAGCGAGGCCGACTTCAAGGAGCTGGACCTGGGCGGCTATGCCATTGCCGGCCCGCAATTGAAGGAGCGCGTCGTCCTCGCGGTGGAGCGAGCATTGCCGTACCTGCAGGCGCTTGCCGTCGATAATCTATCCGTCCAGAAGGCCAGCGCATGAGCAAGACCATCCGCTTCAATGCGTTCGAAATGAATTGCGTTGGCCACCAATCCCCCGGGTTGTGGCGGCATCCCCGCGACCGCTCCTGGCAATACAAGGACCTGGAATACTGGACCGACCTGGCGAAGATCCTGGAGCGCGGCATTTTCGACGCTGTCTTCATTGCCGACGTGATCGGTTATTACGACGTCTACAAGGGCAGCAACGACCATGCCTTCCTGCAAGGCGTGCAGATTCCGGTCAACGATCCGCTGCAGCTGGCCAACCCGATTGCGCTTGCCACCAAGCACCTGGGCATCGGCATTACCGCCTCGACCTCATTCGAGCACCCCTATACGTTCGCGCGTCGGCTTTCCACGGCCGACCATCATACCAAGGGGCGCGTGGGCTGGAACATCGTGACCTCCTACCTGGAAAGCGGCGCCAAGAACATCGGCCAGGGCGGCCTCAAACGCCATGACAACCGTTACGAGGTTGCCAATGAATACCTCGAAGTGCTCTACAAGTTGTTCGAGGGCAGCTGGGAGGAGGGCGCCGTGATCCGCGACCGTGAGCAGGGCGTGTTTGCCGACCCCGGGAAAATTCACGAGATCGGACACAAGGGCAAGTATTTCGAGGTGCCCGGCTACCACCTGTGCGAACCTTCGCCGCAGCGTACCCCGGTGCTGTTTCAGGCCGGGGCGTCGAACGCCGGCAAGGATTTCGCCGCGCAGAACGCCGAGCTGGTGTTCATTTCCACGCCAACCCAGGAAACCACGCGCGCCTATGTGCAGGACATTCGCAACCGCGCCGCGGCGGCCGGGCGCGACCCGGAAAAACTGTTCATTTATGCATTGGTCACCATCGTCGTCGATGAGACCGACGCCAAGGCGCATGCCAAGCTCAAGGAATACCAGAGCTACGGTTCCTACGATGGCGCGCTGGTGCTGACCTCGGGCTGGACCGGCATCGACTTCGGCCGCTACGCCCCCAAGGACAACGTGCGCAAGGTCGAGACCAACGCCATTATTTCCGCGGTGGAGCACCTGGCCGAAGGCAGCAAGACCTGGACCATAGAAGAGCTGGCCAAGTGGGCCAGCGTCGGCGGCTTGGGGCCCTTGTTCGTCGGCTCGGCCGCCACCGTGGCCGACCAGTTGCAGCAATGGGTGGAGGCTACCGACCTCGACGGCTTCAACCTGGCCTATGCCGTGGCGCACGAGACCTTCGAGGATGTGGTGGAGCACCTGGTGCCGGAATTGCAGCGCCGCGGCGTCTATCCCAAGGAATACCGCGAAGGCACCCTGCGCGAGAAGCTGTTCGGCGAAGGCCCTTATCTGCCGGCCAACCATCCCGCTGCGCGCTACCGCGACATCGAGCGCGTCAAGCATGAACAGCAGGCGCCGTACTTGCAGGAGAAAACGGCATGACCTGGAGCGCATTGCTGGCAACGCCGGATTCGCAGGCGCTGGGCGCCGGTTTCTCGCAGGATATCCTGGCAAATGTAGCAGGCTGGACAGCGCAGCGGCCCGATGCGATTGCATTGCTGCACAAGCAGCGCGGACGCTGGGAAGCGTTCCGCTGGCATGACCTGCCTACAGCACTGGACCGCCTGCGCCAGGGATTGGCGCGGCACGGGCTGGTTGCCGGGGCCCGCTTGGCGGTGAGCGGCGCATTGGAGCCAGAGCTGATCCTGCTGGTGCTGGCCGCGCATGCGGCAGGCGCCAGGGTGGTCCCGGTCGATCGCCATGCGCAGGGCGATCACCTGAGAAAGGCGCTGCAAGCGACCGCGCCGACCCACGCTTTCGTGCAGGACAGGAAAACCATCGCCTCGTGGCTGGAGAGCGGTTACGCCAGCGCCGAGCCGGCGACCCTGTTCACCTCGCAGCCGACCGGGCACCAGCACGCCTCGTGGCGCATCGTCGCGCTGCATACGGTTTCACAGGCGGTTGCCGACGGCGCGAAGCGTCCCGGTGTAGCCTCGGACCTGTACCGCAACCTGCGTTCGCAGTCCGTGCTATGGGTAGACGAAGGCACAGAATGGCAGGGCGGGCTGGAACAGGTGCTCAAGAGCTGGCTGGAAAGCGGTATGACGTTGGCGGCGCCCGAGGTGGCGGCCTCGTCGGCGCGCGACCGCCATGAAATCCAGCCGCAGCATTTCGTGGCATCGCCCAAGAGAAAAATCCAGGTGCAGGCCGAGCTGGAAGAGCGGTTGCCGCCGCACGGCAGCTGGCAACGGCAACTGGCCGGCCAGGCGGCCGCGACACCGATTGCCAGGTGGCTGGCAGGACGCATATCGCGCCTGCACGGGCTACCGGCTGATGCAGGTGCCAATGCTCCGGCGGGAGCTGCGTCATGATGCATATCGTCAACAGCGGCGACGTCATCCTCGACGTGAAGGACATCTCGTTGTCATTCCAGGGGGTGAAGGCGATCACCAGCCTGTCGTTCTCGGTGCAACGCGGCGAGATCTGCGCGTTGATCGGGCCGAACGGCGCGGGGAAGAGTTCGCTGCTCAACGTCCTGAACGGGGTATATGTTCCCGATAGCGGTGAAATTCATTTCGACAACGAGCACTTCCGCAGGCTGCATCCGTTCCAGGCTGCGCGGCGCGGCATCGGGCGCACTTTCCAGAATAATGCCTTGTTCAAGAAGATGAGCGTGCTGGACAACATCCTCAGCGGCTTGTCGCGCCACGGCCGCTCCAGCTTCATCGAGCAGGCGCTCAGCCTGCCGCGCGCACGGCGCGAGGCGGCGGATTTCCTGCAAAGAAGCGAGGCCGTGCTCGAGTTCCTTGAGTTGCAACTGCACCGCCACACCCTGGTGGGCAACCTGGCCTACGGCCTGCAAAAGCGCGTGGAGTTGGGCCGGGCATTGGTGTCCTCCCCCAGGCTGCTGTTGCTGGACGAACCCATGGCGGGCATGAACGCCGAGGAAAAGCAGGAGATGAGCCGCTTCATCAACGATATCAACCGCGACCTCGGGATCACGGTCGTGCTGATCGAGCACGACGTGGGCGTGATCATGAACCTGTCCGACCATGTGGTGGTACTCGACTACGGCCGCAAGGTGGGCGACGGCACGCCGGCCGAAGTGCAGGCCAATCCCGACGTGATTGCCGCCTACCTCGGCTCGGTGCATTGAGGAGGGCGCGGACATGATGCTTTTCCTCGAAACGCTGATCGGCGGCCTGTTGGCCGGCACTATGTATTCGCTGGTGGCGATCGGCTTCGTGCTGATCTACAAGGCCAGCGGCGTGTTCAACTTCGCCCAGGGCTCCATCCTGCTGTTCTCGGCCTTGTTCTTCGTCACGGTGTACGAAGCCGGCGTGCCGTTCGCGCTGGCCCTGTTGGCAACCCTGGCGATGCTGGTCGTATCGTCGGTACTGATCGAGCGCGTGGTGCTGCGGCCATTGACCAACCGCAGCCCGATGACCCTGTTCATGGCGACGCTGGGGCTTTCCTACGTGGTGGAAGGCCTGGCGCAAGGCGCGATGGGCGCCAATGTCCACGAGCTGGACCTCGGCATAGACGATGTGCCGGTATTCGTCGGCGACCTGCTCATCAGCAAGTTCGACCTGGTGGCGGCCATCACTGCCGTGCTGCTGGTCTCACTGCTGGCGTTGCTGTTCAACAAGACTCGCATCGGCATCTCGCTGCGCGCAGTGGCGGACGATACGCGCGCGGCGCTGTCGGTCGGCATCAACCTCAACCGCATCTGGCAGATCGTCTGGACGGTGGCGGGCATCACCGGGCTGGTGGCAGGCATGCTCTGGGGCGCGCGCCAAGGGGTGCAGTTCGCCTTGTCGCTGGTGGTGCTCAAGGCATTGCCAGTGCTCATCATCGGCGGCTTCACCTCGATCGGCGGCGCCATCGCAGGCGGGCTGATCGTCGGCGCCGCGGAAAACCTGGCGGAAGCCTATATCGGCCCCCATATCGGCGGCGGCATTACCGGCTGGTTCGCCTATTTCCTGGCGTTGGCATTCCTATTCGTGCGTCCCGCGGGCATCTTCGGCGAACGCGCGATCGAGCGGGTGTGAGCATGAGCGGGCTATTGAATAGAAAAGGCGACACCATGAGCGGTACCCCTCTATTAACGCATTCCCGCAACTGGGCGCCAGTGCTGCTCAAGGATGGCAAGCTGCCCTATGCCTTGCTCCTGCTGCTGTTCGCATTCGCCGCCGTGCCGTTGGTGGGCAGCGACTACTGGCTCAATGCCGTCATCATCCCGTTCCTGATCCTCTCGCTGGCAGGACTGGGGCTCAACCTGCTCACCGGCTATGCCGGGCAGACCTCGCTGGGCTCGGGCGGCTTCATGGCGGTGGGGGCTTTCGCCACCTATGCGTTCCTCATTCATCTCGACCTGCCTTTCCTGGTCGCGATCTTCCTTGGCGGATTGGTGGCAGCGCTGGTGGGGCTGTTCTTCGGCTTGCCCAGCGCCAAGATCAAGGGCTTCTACCTGATGGTGACCAGCCTGGCTGCGCAGTTCTTCCTGGAATGGGTGTTCGTGAAGTTTCCGTGGTTCTACAACTACAGCTCGTCGGCCACGATTTCGTCGCCGCGGCTGGAAGTGCTGGGCTGGGAGATCGCCAGCCCGCTCACCAAGTATTACCTGGTGAGCGGCCTGGTGGCGTTGCTGACCTGGCTTGCCGTCAACCTCGTGCGCGGGCAGGCCGGGCGCAACTGGATGGCGATCCGCGACATGGATACCGCCGCCGCGGTGATCGGCATCCGCGTCAACCGCAGCAAGATCCTCGCTTTTGCCGTCAGCTCCTTCTATCTCGGCATCGCAGGAGCGCTGTGGGTATTCGCCTATCTCGGTTCGGCCGGGGTGCAGAGCTTCGGCCTGCAGCGGTCGTTCCAGATCCTGTTCATCATCATTATCGGCGGGCTGGGCAGCATCAGCGGCAGTTTCATCGGCGCCGCCTTCATCAGCCTGCTGCCGCTGGCGCTGGACTTCATTTCCCAGTCGTTGTTCGCGGGGAAGCTGGACGCCGGGTTGCTGCAGAACATCCAGAAGGTCATTTTCGGCAGCCTGATCATCTGGTTCCTGATCAAGGAGCCGGAAGGCATCGCGCGCTTGCTCAGCAACCTGCGCGGCAGGTTGTCGGTGTGGCCGTTGCGTTTTTGATTTGCACTATTTTGATTTGCACCATGTTTTCAAGGGGTTTAAACCATATGAAGTCTCCATTCTTCCTCAATACCATTGCGGCATTGACCATGTCGGCCGTGCTCGGCCTCGCTGTCCCGGCAGTGGGCAGCGCCGCGGAGCAATACGTGCCGCTACCGACCTACCGCGTTGGCCCCTATGCCTCCAGTGGCACCTTGTGGTGGGCGGGCACGCTGGATTATTTCCGCTACATCAACGAAGTCGAAGGCGGCATCGAGGGCGTCAAGATCAATTACGAGGAGTTCGAGACCGAGTGGAGCCCCGACCGCACCGTGGAGGTCTATGAGCGGGTGAAAAAGGGCAAGCACGGCTCTCCGCTGGCATTCTTCTTCACGCACAGCACGCCGGCTTCCTATGCGCTGATCGAGAAGGCCTCGGCGGACAAGATTCCCCTGATCGACCCGGCGGGCGGGCGTACCGAATCGACCGACGGCACGGTGTTCCCCTACGCATTCCCGCTGCTGTTCAACTACTACAGCCAGGCTTCCACCGGCATCAACTACATCGCGCAGAAGGAAGGCGGGCTGGACAAGCTAAAGGGCAAGAAGATCGTGACGGTCTACCACGACTCGGCCTACGGGCGCGAGACGCAGGCCGCGATTAAGCTGCTGGCGGAGAAATACGGCTTCGAGAACATCCAGATCCCGGTGGCCGATCCCGGCAACGAGCAATCGCCGCAATGGCGCCGCGTGCGCGAGATCAAGCCTGACTGGGTGTTCCTGCGCACCTGGGGCGTGTCGACGCCGGTGGCGATCAAGACCGCCGCGCGTTTCGGCATCCCGGTCGACCACATCATCGGCGATGTCTGGGCCGGTTCCGAGGCCGACGTGATCCCGGCCGGTACGGCAGCCAAGGGCTACCAGGCGCTGGCGCCTTATCCCGGCGGCGCCGGTTTCGAGATTCACCAGCGCTTGAAGAAGCACATCCTCGATGCCGGCAAGAGCGACCTGCGCGACAAGAAATTCTTCGGCGCCGTGTACTACAACATCGGCCTCGTCAATGCCGCACTGGCGGTGGAAGCGCTGCGCACCGGCTACAAGAAGTTCGGCAAGCGCCCGTTGAACGGCGAGGAAGGGCGCTGGGCTTTCGAGCACCTGGCGATCGACGATGCGCGCCTGAAGCAGATCGGTTTCCACGGCCTGTTGCAGCCGCTCAATATCACCCCGTATGACCACGAGGGCGGCGGCGCGGCGCGCATCCAGCAATGGGATGGCAAGCAGTGGCAGTTGAAGACCGACTGGATACAGGCGGACCGCAAGGCCCTGCGGCCGCTGATCGAGGCGAAATCCGCGGCCTATGCCAAGGAGAAGGGCATCGCCCGCCGCGACCCGGCCAAGGAACACTGATGCCGAGCGGTATTGATGCTGAAGGAACCCGCGATTCTATTTATTGATTTGGAGAGCACATCACCATGACGATCACGCGCGCCATGACCGTATTGGCCCTGGCATTGGGGATATCCGCCACGGCCCAGGCCGTGACCACTACGCCCGGCCCCGACGCCGGCAAGCAGTTCCAGCCCATCGCCAGCTACCGGGTGGGGCCTTATGCCTCGGCCGGGGTGCAGATATGGGCCGGGATCATCGATTACTACCGCTACATCAACGAGGTGGAAGGCGGCATCAACGGCGTCAAGATTGTCTGGCAGGAGTGCGAGACCGAGTGGACCGCGGAAAAAGGCGTAGAGTGCTACGAGCGCGCGAAGAAGGGGCTGAACGGCGCCCCGGTCGCGACTTATTACCCGAACGGCGCCCCGGCCGCCTATGCATTGTCCGACCGCGCACTGGCCGACAAGATTCCGCAGATCACCATGGCCTACGGCCGTACCGAGGCGGCGGACGGCACAGTGTTCCCATATATTTTCCCGGTGCTGCTGACCTTCTACAGTGAGGCTTCCGCGCTGGTCAACTACATCGCGCAGCAGGAAGGCGGGCTCGACAAGCTCAAGGGCAAGAAGATTGTCACCCTGTATCATGATTCGGCCTACGGACGCGAAACCATAGAGCCACTCAAGCTGCTGGCCGGGAAATACGGTTTCCAGGACATCCAGGTGCCGTTTGCCGATCCCGGCAACGAGCAGTCGGCCCAATGGCGGCAGATACGCCAAGCCAAGCCTGACTGGGTATTCATCCGCACCTGGGGCGTCTCCTCGCCGGTGGCGATCAAGACCGCCGCGCGTTTCGGCATCCCGGCCAACCGCATCATCGGCGACGTCTGGGCCAGCTCCGAGGAGGACGTCATCCCGGCCGGCGCCGCTGCCAAGGGCTACCTGGCGCTGACGCCTTATCCTGCCGGTACCGGCTTCGAAATCCACAAGCGCCTGAAAAAACACATCATCGATGCGGGCAAGAGCGATCTGCGCGATACCAGGAACTTCGGCAGCGTCTACTACAACTCGGGCCTGGTCAATGCGGTGATTGGCGTCGAGGCGGTGCGTGCGGCCCAGGCCAAGTTCGGCAAGCGGCCGATCACCGGCGAAGAAGGGCAGTGGGGCCTGGAGCACCTGAATATCGACGATGCGCGCCTCAAGGAAAACGGCTTCAAAGGCCTGTTGCAGAACTTCAAGCTCTCATGCGCCGACCATGAAGGCGGCGGCGCGGTGCGGGTGCAGCAGTGGGACGGCAGCAAATGGAAGCTGGTCAGCGACTGGATTCAGGCCGACCGACAACTGCTGTGGCCGCTGATCAAGACCAAGTCGGCCGCTTATGCCAAGCAAAAGGGCATCACGCCGCGCGAATGCGGGAAGGAGTCGTGAGATGAGCGCCGTTTCCGTTCCCCAGGCCAATCCTAGCGCAGAGGACCTACTGCGCGTGGACGACATCGAGGTCATCTACGACGGCGCGATCCTGGCCGTCAGCGGCGTATCGTTGGCCGTGCCCCAGGGCGGCATCATCGCCTTGCTTGGCGCCAACGGCGCGGGCAAGAGCACCACGCTCAAGGCGATTTCGGGCCTGGTGCGCGCCGACCGCGCCGCCATCAGCCGGGGCAGCATTCACTTCAAGGGCCAGGCCAGCACGCAAACGCCGCCCAACCTGCTGGTGCAGCAGGGCATCGTCCATGTGCTGGAAGGCCGCCATGTCTTTCCGCACCTGACGGTAGAGGAAAACCTGCGCAGCGGCGGCTTTGTCAGGCGTCCCAGCAGGCAGACCCTGCAGGACGGGCTGGAGCGTATCTATGCCTGGTTCCCGCGCCTGAAGGAAAAACGCAAGGTGCAGGCCGGATATACCTCGGGCGGCGAGCAGCAGATGGTGGCGATCGGCCGAGCCCTGATGACCAACCCCTCTCTGGTACTGCTCGATGAACCTTCCATGGGGCTGGCGCCGCTGATCGTGCAGGAGATTTTCGAGATCGTCAGCCAGCTCAATGAAAAAGAGGGCGTCAGCTTCCTGGTGGCCGAGCAGAACATCCCGGTGGCGCTCAAGCATGCGCATTACGGCTACGTGCTGGAAACCGGCCGCGTGGTGCTGTCCGGTACGGCGCAGGAGCTGTTGCGGAACAACGCCTTGCAGGACGCCTATCTGGGAAAAAAGCAATGAACCGATATGCAGCACCGATGAATATGAGGATGGAAATAGAGCAATGACGCAGATTTCACAAGCATGGGGCGCCGGGCCCAGCGAACGCTACGAAGCGATCGCCGCGCAATACCGCCCCATTTTCGACAGGATCGCCCAAGGCGCGGTGGAACGCGAGTTGCAGCGCGGGCTGCCGTTCGAGGAGCTGGAATGGCTGCGCGAGGCCGGGTTCATGGCGTTGCGGGTACCCGAGGAATACGGCGGCCAGGGCGTGAGCCTGCCGGAGTATTTCAACCTGCTGGTCGAGCTGGCCCAGGCCGATTCCAACCTGGTGCAGGCCGTGCGCGGCCATGCCGGCTTCGTGGAGAATGTCCTGAACTCGCACGACGCCGCGTTCCGCGAGCATTGGCTGGCGCGCATCAGCGGTGAGAAGGTGTTCGCAGGCCCGGCCTGGACCGAGCCGGGAGATGCGCCGCAAGGCCTGTTCGCCACCAGGGTGAGCAGGAACGGTGACCATTACCTGCTGAACGGCGTCAAGTTCTATACCACCGGTTCGCTTTACGCCAACTGGATCGAGGTAGGTTGCACCAACAATGACGATGCCTCCGCTTCCGTGCTGGTGCGCCGTGACGATCCCGGCGTGCATATCGAGGACGACTGGGACGGTTTCGGCCAAAAGCTCACGGCCAGCGGCACGGTCCATTTCAAGGATGTGCGCGTCGAAGCGGCCAATGTGAACCTGGCGGAGGAGGGGTGCCGCTACGCCACCGGCTTCTTCCAGCTCTTCCACCTGGCGGCCCTTGCCGGCATCGGCCGCAGGCTGAGCGACGAGGCCGCGCTTGCCGTGCGCCGCCGCAAGCGCAATTTCAGCCATGCCAATACGCCGCTGGCGCGCCACGACCCGCAAATACTGCAGGTGATCGGCCAGTTGCGCGGCGCGGCCTATGCCGCCGGCGCCGTCGTGTTGCAGAACGCCGCAGCCCTGCAACGTGCCTACGACACGCGCTTCCGGCATGACCTCGAGGCGGAAGACAGCGCCAATGCGATAGCCGAGCTGGAAGTCAGCCAGGCGCAGGGCACCGTCATTTCACTGATCCTGCACAGCGCCACCATCCTGTTCGACGCCCTCGGCGCTTCGGCCACGTTCAGGGAATCCGCGCTGGACCGTTTCTGGCGCAACGCGCGCACGCTCGGCTCGCACAACCCGCGCATCTACAAGGACCGCATCGTCGGCGATTTTGCCGTCAACGGCACCTTGCCGCCGTATCAGTGGCGCATTGGCGTGGCGTGATGCGCATGATTGAAGAGTTTATGGCCTGCAAGGCAGGCGTTCGTACCATTATTGAAAGGATGAATCATGAGTGAAAGCAGCAAGGAAAATATCAAGTTCGCATATTGGGTGCCCAACGTCAGCGGCGGGCTGGTGGTGAGCAAGGTCGAGCAGCGCACGGGCTGGGACCTGGACTACAACATCAAGCTGGCCCAGCTTGCGGAGCAGAACGGCTTCGACTACGCCTTGAGCCAGATCCGCTTCACGGCGGGCTACGGCGCCGAGTTCCAGCACGAGCCGGTTTCCTTTTCGCACGCCTTGCTGGCGGCCACCACCAGGCTCAAGGTGATCGCTGCCATCCTGCCGGGGCCGTGGAACCCTGCCGTGGCGGCCAAGCAGCTGGCGACCATAGACCAGCTCACCAAGGGGCGCGTCGCGGTCAATATCGTCTCCGGCTGGTTCAAGGGCGAATTCCAGGCGATTGGCGAGCCGTGGCTGGAGCATGACGAGCGCTACCGCCGCTCGGAGGAGTTCATCCGCGCGCTCAAGGGCATCTGGACCACGGACAGCTTCAGCTTCAACGGCGACTTCTACCGTTTCCACGACTACACATTGAAACCCAAGCCATACAACCAGAACCCGCATCCCGAAATCTTCCAGGGCGGCAGCTCGCGCGCCGCGCGCGACATGGCTTCGCGCGTGTCGGACTGGTACTTTACCAACGGCAACACCGTGGAAGGCATCAAGGCGCAGATAGACGACATCAAGGCGAAGGCCGCCGCCAACGACCATAAGGTCAAGATCGGCGTCAATGCCTTCATCATCGCCCGCGACACGGAAGAGGAAGCAAAGGCAGTCTTGCAGGAGATCATCGACAAGGCCGACCCGGAGGCCGTGAACGCCTTCGGCGACGCGGTGAAGCAGGCGGGCAAGGCCAGCCCGGAAGGCGAGGGCAACTGGGCCAAGTCCACCTTCGAGGACCTGGTGCAGTACAACGACGGCTTCAAGACCAACCTGATCGGCACGCCGCAGCAGATCGCCGAGCGCATCGTCGCGCTCAAGGCCATCGGCGTGGACCTGGTATTGTCGGCGTTCCTGCATTTCCAGGAGGAAGTGGTGTATTTTGGCGAGAAAGTGCTGCCGCTCGTGCGCGAGCTGGAGCAGAAACAGGTGGCCCTGGCCGCATAGGCGGTTTGGCATTCAGGCTTAAGCGCGGATGCTTGAATGCAGGCCCTATAAACAATGGAGATCATATGGCAGGCAATACCTTACCTCACTGGTTGACCCATCACTCCGCCATCCAGCCCGGACGGGTCGCGTTGCGTCACAAGCAACTGGGCATCTGGCACGAACAGCGCTGGAAAGACCTGCACGGCGAGGTCGCTCAGCTGGTTGATGCCCTGCACAAGCTGGGGTTCGGACGCGGCGACACGCTGGTATTGCTGACCCATCCCCGGCGCGAGGCATTGCTGCTATCGATTGCGGCGCAATGGCTGGGCGGGATTGCCGCGCCGCTTGACCCTTCGCTCGAAGACGACACGCTGGCCTTGCTGCTCACGCATCTCGCCCCTGCCTTCGTATTCGCCGAAGGGCAGCAGCAAGTGGAGCAGACCCTCGCCAGCAGCCAGCCAGGCGTGCAGGTGATCTATGCCGAGGCGCGCGGCCTGGAAGGACATGCGCAGAGCGCGATGCGGCAGTACCGCGCCTTGCTGTCGGCAGCCGCAGCGGTACCGAGGGCGCCGGTGGCGGAGGCTGAGCAGTCGGCGTTCGCGCTTTACCGCGTGAACGGGGGACGCCATGTGCAGGTGGAGCACTTCCGTCACGACGAGCTGCTGGAAGAGGGGCGGCAACTGGTATTTGCCGAACGGCTCGGCCGCCATGAAGAAGCGTTCGCCGCGCGCGTTTTCGCCACTAGCGGCCATTTGCGCTATTTGCTGTCGCCATGGCTGACGGCAGGCTTCACGCTCAATTTCCCCGAAAACATCCTGACGCGGGACGCCGACAGGCGCGAACTGGGACCGACGCTGGTGGTCGGCACCCGCGACACCTACCAAAGGCTGGAATCCATGGTCAGGGCCAGGCTGCCGCTGCCTGACAGCCTACTGGGCAGGTTCGTCACCTACGCCTTGCGGCCCGATGGCTCTATCTTGCAGCGTTTCCTCGGCTATTGGCTGGTGAAGCGCCCCTTGCGCGACGTCATCGGTTTCTCGCGCATCCGAGTGCCGCTGCTGATCGGCCCGGCCTTGGCGCAGGAGTCGCTGCAGTTCTTCAAGAACCTGGACATCCATATCCACACCTGGGACAAGGTCGCGAACTGGCGCACCTTGCCGACCACCACGACGCGGCAGGTGCCGTCGCCGGAGTCCGGCTCTGACGGCATCAAAAGGGCATCGTGATGGCATTAGCTCCATTGCTCGAGTTGCAGGGCATTTCGCTTTCGTTCAAGGGCGTCAAGGCGATCACCGACATCAGCTTTGCCGTGGCCAAGGGGGAAATCTGCGCATTGATCGGCCCCAACGGCGCGGGCAAGAGCTCATTGCTCAACGTCATCAATGGCGTGTATCAGGCGGACGAAGGCCTTATCGGCTTCAACGGCGCAAGCTACCGCAGGATGCGGTCGCACCAGGCGGCGTTGCAGGGCATTGCGCGCACGTTCCAGAACATTGCCCTGTTCAAGGGCATGAGCGTGCTCGACAACGTCCTGACCGGCCGCAACCTCAAGGTGAAAAGCAGCTGGGTGGAGCAGGTGCTCGGCATCGGCCGGGCATCCGCCGATGAAGCCGTGCAACGCAGGAGGGCAGAGGAAGTCATTGATTTTCTGCATATCAACCAGTGGCGCAACAGCATTGTCGGCACTCTGCCTTACGGGCTGCAGAAACGGGTGGAGCTGGCGCGGGCGCTGGCAGCGGAGCCCAGCCTGCTGCTGCTCGACGAACCGATGGCGGGCATGAACAGCGAGGAAAAGGCTGAGATGAGCCGCTTCATCCTCGACACCCAGCGCGAGTTCGGCACCACCATCGTGCTCATCGAGCATGACATCGGCGTGGTGATGAACCTGTCGGACCACGTCGTCGTGCTCGATTACGGGCGCAAGGTGGGCGACGGCACGCCGGACGAAGTGCGCAACAATCAGGAAGTGATCGCCGCATATCTTGGAGTAAAGCATTAAGAATGAATAATAAGGAAATGAAATAATGGAGTTTTTCCTTGAAGTTCTGGCAGGGGGATTGCTGGCCGGGCTGATGTATTCCTTGGTGGCGATCGGCTTCGTGCTCATTTACAAGGCATCGGGCGTATTCAATTTCGCCCAGGGCGCCATGGTACTGTTCGCCGCGCTGACCTTCGTCAGCCTGCTGGAGCGCGGCGTGCCGTTCTGGGCGTGCTTTGCCGCGACCTTGCTCATCATGGTCCTGCTGGCCTGGGGCATTGAGCGCGCCGTGTTGCGCCCCTTGGTGAACCGGCCGCCGATCACGCTGTTCATGGCGACGCTGGGCCTGAGCTACATCATCGAGGGGCTGGCGCAATTCCTCTGGGGAGCGCAGGTGCATGGCCTGGAACTGGGCATCAGCGACGAGCCGCTCGAGGTCGGCGGGCTGCTGCTGTCGCAGTTCGACCTGTTCGCCGCGGCGACGGCCGGCGTCTTGGTGCTGGTGCTGTCCCTGCTGTTCAACAAGACCAGGATCGGCATTTCGCTGCGCGCGGTGGCCGATGACCAGGTAGCGGCGCTCTCGGTCGGCGTCAGGCTGCAGCGCATCTGGATGATCGTCTGGGCGGTGGCGGGGTTCGTCGGCCTAGTGGCCGGATTGCTCTGGGGCGCGCGCCTGGGCGTGCAGTTCTCCCTGTCGCTGGTGGTGCTCAAGGCATTGCCGGTGCTGATCATCGGCGGCTTCACCTCGATCGGCGGGGCGATTATCGGCGGCCTCATCATCGGCGCGTCGGAAAAGCTCGCCGAGGTGTACCTGGGGCCGGTAATCGGCGGCGGTATAGAAAACTGGTTCCCCTATGTGCTGGCGTTGCTGTTCTTGCTGGTCAGGCCGTCGGGGATTTTTGGCGAGCGCGAGATTGCGCGGGTTTAAGAATCGATTCTAAGAGCGGCTGACAAAACCCAGCGAAGCGATTCCGGCCAAGCGCTCTGCCGCAGGCAGTACAAGTCGTACGGCAAGGCAGGGCAACAACGCCAGAAGGGTTTTGTCAGCCGTTCCAAGTAAGGTAGTTTCGGAGAAGATCATGATATACAGGGAATCGGGGCAGTTCGTCACCTCCTACCAGGCGGACAACCGCATCTTCCGGCTATGGCAGCAGCGCTGGGCTTTCTACGCCTTGCTCGGCTTCGCCTTTGCCGTGGTGCCGTTCATCGGCAACGATTACTGGTTCAGCGCCATCCTGATCCCTTTCCTGGTGCTGTCGCTGGCCGGGCTGGGCCTCAACCTGCTCACTGGCTATGCCGGGCAGATATCCCTGGGGTCGGCTGCCTTCATGGCGGTGGGCGCGTTCGCGGCCTACAACTTCCAGCTGCGTATCGACGGCCTGCCGCTGTTGCTGGGCTTTTTCTTCGGCGGCCTGGCCGCGGCGGCAGTGGGCATCATCTTCGGGCTGCCCAGCCTGCGCATCAAGGGCTTCTACCTGCTGGTGTCCACCCTGGCGGCGCAATTCGTCGTCACTTGGGCGCTGACTCAGTTCGGCTGGTTCTCCAACTACAACTCCTCGGGCGTGATCACCGCGCCGCCCTTGCGGATCGGCGGCCATGACTTCAGTTCCCCGTCCGGGCGCTACTTGCTGACCCTGGCCGTCGTCACCGTGCTCGCATTCTTCGCCCGCAGGGTGGTGCGCAGCGAGCTGGGACGGCACTGGATGGCGGTGCGCGACATGGATACCGCGGCCGCCGTGATCGGGATTTCCATTCCCAGGGCCAAGCTGCTGGCATTCGCCATCAGCTCATTCGTGCTCGGCATCGCCGGGGCGCTCTGGGCGTTCACCTATCTCGGCACGGTGGAGCCGCACGGCTTCGACCTCAGCCGCTCGTTCCAGATACTGTTCATCATCATTATCGGCGGCATGGGCAGCATATTGGGCAGCTTCCTCGGCGCGGCCTTCATCGTGCTTCTGCCCATCCTGCTTTCCAATCTCTCGGCGAGTTTCCTGGCAGGCGTGGTTGATCCGGGACAACTGGAAAACCTGCAGAAGATCATCTTCGGCGTATTCATCATCTTCTTCCTGATCAAGGAGCCCGCAGGCCTGGCGCGCATGTGGCAGACGTTCCGCGAGCGCATCCGCATCTGGCCGCTGCGGTTGTAGAGGCCAGGTTCTCCGGCCAGAACTGAACCCTATCTGAGCGATTTTTAGTTTCCCGCGTTTCGTACGGGTAGGGTTTTCTACGTCCAAATTAACTATAAATTACTTTATAAAAATATTTTAGTTAATTGAATATTAATGATTTATAAATTTTATTTTTTATACCTAAATAAAGGAGCTTGATATGTTCTCTCTCATGAAACAAACCTCGGCCATGAGGAAGCCGGCCGCACTGGCTGCGATGGCAGCGCTTGGCCTGGGCTTGCTCAGCGCGGCGGCGCAGGCGGCCAACGAGCAGTATTTCCCCTTGCAGAGCTACCGCGTCGGGCCTTACGCCGCGGGCGGCACTGGCTTTTTCGGCGGGTTCATCGACTACCTGCAATATGTGAACCTCAAGGAGGGCGGCGTCAACGGCGTGAAGTTCACCTGGAGCGAGTGCGAAACTGAATATGTGGTGGAAAAGGGCGTGGAGTGCTACGAGCGCCTGAAGAAAGGCCTCAATGGCGCGCCTGCCGCGGCGACCAATCCATTATCCGTGGGCATCGCCTATGCGACACTGGAACGCTCTACCGCCGACAAGCTGCCGCTGATCACCATCAATCACGGTCGCACCGATTCCACCGACGGCAGCGTGTTCCCCTATGTGTTCCCGCTGCAGCTCAACCCCTACAGCGAAGTGTCGGCCATCATCAACTACATCGGCGACAAATCCGGCGGCCTGGACAAGCTCAAGGGCAAGAAGATCGTGACCCTGTTCCACGGCTCGCCCTACGGCAAGGAGACCAACCCCATCCTCGAACTGCTCGCGAAGAAATACGGCTTTGAGCTGACTTTGCTTGAAGTGCCGCACCCAGGCAACGAACAGCAATCGCAATGGCTCAACATCCGCCGCATCAAGCCGGATTGGGTGATTCTGCGCGGCTGGGGCGTAATGAATCCGGTGGCGCTTAAGACCGCACAGAAGACCGGCTTCCCGGCCGACCACATTATCGGCAACATCTGGAGCAATTCCGAGGAGGATTCCGCACCGGCTGGCGCAGCCGCCAAGGGCTTCATCTCCATCACGACCCATCCGTCCGGTACCAACTTCCCGGTGCTGCAAGACATCGACAAGACCGTGATCAAGGCGGGCAAGGGCAATCTGCAAGACCCCAAGCGCTTCGGTACTGTCTACTACAACCTGGGCGTGGTGAACGGCATCCTTAATGTCGAAGCAGTACGCGTCGCGCAGGCCAAGTTCGGTAAGCGCCCCTTGACCGGCGAAGAAGTGCGTTGGGGCTTCGAAAACATCCGGCTGGACGATGCGCGGCTCAAGCAGCTGGGCGCCTACGGCCTGGTGCAACCGCTAAAACTATCTTGCTCTGACCACGAAGGCGGCGGCGCTGTACGCTTCCAGCAATGGGACGGCAAGCAATGGAAGGTGATCTCGGATTGGGTGCAGGCCGACCGCAAATTGCTGCGCCCGATTATTGAGGAATCGTCGCATAAGTATGCCAAGGAGAAGGGCATCACGCCGCGCGATTGCAGCAAGGAATCCTAGTCTCTAATCAAACAGCCTCCCTCAAGAAGGGAGGCCTGTTTCGTCTGTTGGTCAAAGCAAAATCGTCATTTTGCTTCATCAATTCTAGTGTGTATGTCATCGGTAAAATTGTAGACAGCCTCAATCATGATGTGTTCGTGCGTTGACTGAGCTCAACCTCATCAAATACGATGCAGCTATCTAAATTTAGTTAGGCAAAATGTCATGAGTGACTGGGATTTTCTTTACGAAATGAACGAGCGCGGCTTTAGCGCACAGGAAATAGCTGATGCTGCTAGTTCCGGCGCTGCGCCTTGGGAATGGGAATACATAGAAAGAGAGTGGATTGATTCTCAGCTTGAAGATGAGCTAAGGACATCCTTTCAGAGTAGAGATGGATTTCCCTTCAGCACGCTAGAGCAGGCAGAGATTTTTCACAATCTAGTTGATTGTGCTGCACGACACTTTAAGAACACGGGTAGGTATTTACAAGTCTGGGGAGAGCTGGGGGAGATCTACGCTGAGATCAAGTTTGGACTTCGCCGCCACGGAACACATACGCCTGGTTCTGACGGCATAATTGCCGGAAAGCTTGTTGAGGTAAAGACCATATCACCTGAGAAAGCCAGCGACCTTGTACTCGTTAAGAGTCAAGGAAACTTCGAGCAATTGCTCATCGTCCGCATTGATCGTGATTTCCAGTTCCAAGGTAAACTTTTTGACAGAAGCGAACTAAATGGGGTTGGTAGCAAGTTCCTTAGAGGGCGGCTCATCGATGACAAGAGCAATGCCTAACGCTCAACCTCGCTCCATTCATCGCTGAACACCGCGCAAAAGCCTCGCAGCGCTGGTTAGCTCTTAGGAGTAGCAGGAACATATAAAGAGTACGAGAGCACCATCAGCGAGTTTATAGTACGTGGTGGGTCGAAAATTCACTCCACCGTTAAGTCTATAATCTCGTCATTGCAGATGCGAAGGTGTCATGCTCAAGGCTGGTGCTACACAAGCCGCATAAGCATTGAGGGTCGAAAGCCGTTAAGAACAGCCGAACTAGCAGCTCATACTTATATCTACATAAGTCAAACACCGGGCCGCTACACAGCGACATAAACCATGAGTGGTTTCTCACCCATGGTTTTTTTGCTTTTAGAAAAAGTGCGCAATATGGAAGCGCACGGCAATGCCGTTGAAATCGGGCTGGCCCTGGTTGCGGGTTTCCCTGTAATAGTAGGTGTCGATACGCACATTGCTGCCGTTGATGAGGTAGCTGAATCCCAGGTCATAGCGCTTGCGTTCCAGCCCGGCCAGGGCCACGGCGTTGGTGTCGTCGTTCTCGAAGCGTTCATAGACGAACTTGGGCTGGATTTTCCCAATACCGATCTCCTGGGGGAACATATAGCTGCCTGTGAAGAAGAAGCCCTTGCCCTTGGCAATTTCGGGGTCCAGGGTATTGTCGTTGTCATAACGGTAGTACGAACCTTCCGCGCCGATCACGGCGCCGCCGGAAATGGCTTTTTCCAGGCGGCCGTCGATGTTCCAGTAGCGGTAATCGCCTGGGTTGGCCTGCGTGCCCGCGCCATCCTTCTGATAGCGGTAGGAAGCGCCAATCGCGAGTATGTCCTTGGCGCCGTCGTACATGGCGATATTGTAGAAGCCAGGCTCTGGGTCCCAGAAGTTGTAGGAAAGCCTGCCAGCAAAAGATAAATTATCCGATTGGTTGGAGGTGTTGGAGCCGCTGCGGCCTTCGAAGGCGCCGACATGGTACTTGAGTTTCTGGTTCAGCAGCACGCCCCAGACGGAGGCGCCGTTGTCGCGGCCTGCAAACTTGCTTGGCGCCTGCTCCGAGAATGGGTAATCGAATGTGGGAGGATAGTAGGGCGCAGATGCGGAAGCGCGGCTGGCCGGCGGCAGGAAGCGGCCGACAAAGATATTGAAGTGCTCGTTCAGCTCCAGCCCGATGCGTCCGTCCAGCAGCTTGATGTCGTCGTTGGCGTCCTTTTCGGTATTGAGTTCGAAGGAAACGTATTTATGCAGTTTGCCGTTGGTATAGAGACGCGCGCTTTCGATATCGAAGTCGTTCGACCTGTCCTTGCCGTTGGGGGCGGCGTCCTGCTCGGAACGATAGCTGGCGCGGGCCGCGACACCGATATTGATGAACTGGTCGTCATTGCGGGCAAAAGTCGGGTCTGCATAGGCCGGCGTGGAGAGCACGCCCAGGCTGAGCAGGGCTGGTAATACCCTCGGTCGGTATTGGAAACTCGTCGTTTTCATGTTGTATACACCCTGAAAGATAGATGGAAGATTCGGCAGGGCTAACAAAGGTTAGGCCTGCGTCACAGGGTGTATAGGCATTTAGTATGCCTGGTTTAAATGTTATTAATTTTCAATATTTTGAATTGAAATATTAAAGTAATAACTTGCTGATGAAAAAGCAAGGTGAGGAATGCATGCTTGCCTATAAGCAAGTGTATGCAACTTGATTTTGGGCAGGTGATTGCTGGCAGAGGCTGTGAGGGAAATCCATTGGCTCTCCTCAGTGAAAGTACTGATGCATTGTCCCTCTTTTATGCATCGGCGCGACGAATGGTAGGCGAGAGCAGGCCTAGCAGCATGACAGCGCCCCCGAGCAATCCCAGTAATATGAACAGCCAGCGCACCCCGATAAGCTCGCCCAATGGCGTGGCGACAGCCAGCCCGACTGGTGCGGCCAAGGCCATCAATGTCGTGAGCAACGCAAGCACCCGGCCATGCAGCTGGTTAGGAACAGTGCTTTGCACAATCGCCATGAAAGGCGCATTGCCCATTGCGTACGCACATGCGCCCAAGGACCAGAAAAGAATGGCAATCCAGAAATGCCCGGATGAGGGGATGGCCGTCAGGGCGAAGGAAAGGCAGGATAGGCCAAATCCCCACAGCACCCACCTGGTTCGCTGCCTGGGTGCGAGTATGGCAATCGCTATCCCGCCGATGATCATGCCGATTCCGCCTATGCTTTCAATGATGGCGACTTGGCTGGCGCCTCCGGCAAAATTCACCTTGACCAGCAGGGGAATCAAGGTGAACAGCGGCATCACGATCAGCACCGCCAACGTCAGCAAGGCATATAGCTGGCGTAGTGCAGGGTTGTGCCAGATTGTTTCGATGCCTTCCCGGAATTCTGCCCATAGGCTTGTTTGCCTGCCCATATCCCGTTCTGGCTGAGGTATCGTGAATAGGAGCAACGGCACGATGCCTAACATAGCGGTCAAGACATCGATCCCCAGCGCCCAGCCGATCGGCATGAGGCTGATTGCCAGCGCGCCTAGCGGGGCGGCGCCAATGGTCATGATCCCGAACAATGTCTGATTGAGCCCTGCAGCCCGCGAGAGAAACGCTGCCGGTACCAGCATTGCGGTACTGGCGGCGGTAGCCGGCTGCTGGAAAGCCTGCATCGCGCTGCGGACCGCCATCATGGTGTAGATATGCCAAAGGCTGACGCTGTCGGTGAGGAATAGCCCGATGAGCACCAGCATGCAGGCCGCGCTGATCAGGTCGGAGACGATCATGATCAGGCGCCGGTTGTAGCGGTCGGCAAAAGCGCCGCCCAGCGGGCCAAGCACAGCCTGGGGGAGCAGCGCCACCAAGCCTGCCATGCCCAGTGCCGATACGCTGCCAGTGGTGTCCGTGATCCACCATAGCAATACAAATTGCGTCAGCGCGGAGCCGATCAGTGATAGCGCCTGCCCCACGAAGATCGACCAATAGCGGAGACGCCAAGCATCAACAGCGGAAGTATGGTGATGCATCGATACTGTCATTCCTCCCGCTTGTCACCCAGGCCTGATCAGACCTTCCATTCTCCACCCAATACCTTGAACAGATTGATGCTGTTGGTGAGCGACAATTGCTTGAGCTGAACCAACGTCTGTTCGGCATCGAACAAGCTGCGCTGGGCATCGAGGAGCTCAAGATAGTTGGACACCCCTTTGTCAAAACGGCGGGTGGCCAGGCGCAACCGTTCGCGCTCTGCTTCGGTCACCTTGCTTTGAGCTGCGATTTGCTCGTCAATTTGCTGTTTTTGGCCCAAGACATCGTTCACTTCGCTGAAGGCGGTCTGGATGGTTTTCTCATACTCGGCTACCTGGATATTCTTGCGTACGTTGGCAAGGTCCAGGTTGGCCTGGTTGCGGCCAAAATCAAAGATGGGCAGGGTGAGCTGGGGGCTGAATGACCAAGCCTTGTCGCTGCTGCCGCCGAACAGTTTGAAGAAATGCTCGTTCACCAGCCCGGCATTGGTCGTCAGGGCGATGCTGGGAAAGAACGCAGCCCGAGCAGCGCCGATATTGGCATTGGCGGCTTTCAGACGGTGCTCCGCCGCCCGGATGTCTGGTCGGCGCTCAAGCAGCTCGGAGGGAATGCCTGCCGGTAGGGTGGCAAAACTGTTGGGATTGAGGGGGTCCTTTTTCAACAGCACCTCATAGCGTTGATCGCCCAATAACAGCAACAGCGTATTGAGGGCCTGGACGTGTTCCCGGTTGATGGAAGCCAGCGCGGCCCGCGCAGTTTCCAGTTGCAGCTCGGCGGTCTTGAATTCAAGCGCAGTGTCTATACCTGCGTCCAGCCGCCGCTTGGTGCGGGCGTAACTGACTTCCCGGGACGCCAGCGTTTCCTGGGCAAGCGCCTGTCTTTCCAACATGGCGCGGACATTCAGGTAGGCGACGGCAACCTCGGTAATCAGGCTGGTGCGTGCCGTCTGTTGCGCTTCCTCTGTCGCCAGGTAGGTCTCAAGCGCTGCGCGCGACAGGTTCTTGACGCGCCCGAAGAAATCCAGCTCGAAGTTGCTGATGCCCACGCCGACCCGGTACAGGTCAACATCAAAAGATGTCCCTTGAGCAAAAATCTGCTTGCTGCGATCATAACTGCCTGTGACGTTGATCGTCGGCAAGCGATCTGCGCGTTGCACACCGTACTGCGCCCGGGCCTCTTCAATCCTGAGCGCAGTTACCCTCAGGTCACGGTTGTTTCTGAGCGCAAAATCAATCAGCACCCGCAGGTCCTCGTCGGTGAAGTACTGTTCCCAGCTGGTCGGGGCAGGGGAGGCAATATCGGGCTGGCTGTAATGATATTCCGAAGGAATAGGGCCTTCAGGCCGTGCGTATTGCGGCGCCAACGAGCATGCTGAAAGCGCAGCGGCAATGAGCCCACCGAGACTCAGTTGACGTATGTTCATACAGATTCCTCCAACTCATGATGCTGCGGCCGCTTGATGAAACGGCCTATCACTGCAAAAAATAAAGGCACCAGGAACACGGCCAGCGCAGTTGCGGTGATGATGCCGCCCAGCACGCCGGTGCCGATCGCCACCTGGGCGCCAGAAGCGGCGCCAGTCGCCAAGGCCAGGGGCAGGACGCCCACGCCGAATGCCAGCGAGGTCATGATGATGGGGCGGAGACGCAATCTTGCAGCTTCCAGCGTTGCCTCGATAATGCCTTTGCCGTCCGCATAGAGGTCCTTGGCGAACTCCACGATCAGAATGGCGTTCTTCGCAGATAAGCCAATGGTGGCGATCAAGCCGACTTTGAAGTAGATATCGTTGGGCATATCGCGCAACATCACGCCCAGCAAGGCTCCCAATACGCCCAAAGGCACGACCAGGATGACGGAGAAGGGAATCAGCCAGCTCTCATATAGGGCGGCCAGCGCCAGGAATACGATCAGGATGGACAAACCAAACAGTACATTGGCTTGTGAGCCTGACAAGACTTCTTCGTAGGATTGGCCTGACCAGGAGAAGCCAATGCCGTTACCCAGCGATTGCGCAATTCGGCTGATCTCGGCCATGGCGTCACCGCTACTGTAGCCTTCTCCAGCATTGCCATTGATCGTGAAGGAAGGGTAGCCGTTGAAGCGGGAAAGCTGTGGTTGCCCCATCGTCCACTCCATCTTCACAAAGGAGGACATCGGCACCAGGTTCCCGGCAGTGGTGCGCACGCGCAGTTTCCTGACATCCTCAAGATCAAGGCGGTCCTTGCCGTCGGCCTGGATGATGACGCGGCGGATCTGGCTGCCGTGCATGAAATCGCCGATGTATTCCGAGCCGAACATCGTGGCCAGCGTGGCATTGATCTCGTCCATGCTTACGCCCATCGCCTGCGCTTTGCGCCGGTCAATGTCCAACTGGACAATCGGCGTCTCGGCCAGGCCGGCGAACATCAGGTTGGTCAGCACAGGGCTTTGATAGCCATCCGCCAACAACTTGTCGCGCGCCTCGACCAGCTTGTCGATGCCGACATTGCCGCGATCTTGCAACCGCAAGTCAAAGCCGTTGGATGAACCCAGTTCCGGCAATGCCGGCGTATTGAGCGCAAAGACGGTCAGGTTGTCGCGACCGTAGAAGCGGCCGTTGATCCTATCGATAATCGCCTGAACGCTCTGGCCTTCTCCGGTCCGCTCCTTCCAGTCCTTGAGGGTGGCGAAAATCATGCCGCTGCTGGAGGAGCTGCCGTAAATACTGAAGCCACCGACTTCATAGGAAAATTCCACTGGCTCTTCCGTGGTCAGGTAGTGGCTGACCTCGCCGAGCGTTTTCATGGTTTCGCTCATGGTGGCGCCCTGGGGCAGCATCACCATGACCATAAAGTTGCCTTGGTCTTCGTCCGGCAGGAATGCGGTCGGTAGGCGCACGAACATGATCGCCACCGCTGCCACAATCGCCCCATAAACAATGAGCCAGCGAATCGGCTTTTTCAGAATCTTGCCGATCCGACCTTCGTATCGGCTGCTCAACGACAGGAACATACGGTTGAACCAGCCAAAGAAACCGCGCTTCTCATGGTGGCCTGCATCAGGTTTTTTGAGCAAGGTTGCGCATAGCGCAGGGGTCAGCGACAGCGCGAGAAATGCCGAGAAGGCAATCGATACCGACAGCGACAGCGAGAATTGGCGGTAGATATTGCCTACGGCACCGCTAAAGAAGGCCATGGGCAGGAACACCGAGGTCAGCACCACGGTAATGCCAACGATGGCGCCGCTAATCTGCTTCATGGCTTTGACCGTGGCCTGATAAGGCGTCAAGCCTTCCTCTACCATGAGACGCTCGACGTTCTCGACCACCACGATGGCATCATCCACCACGATACCAATCGCCAACACCATGCCGAACATCGTCAGCACGTTGATCGAGAAGCCGAGTGCGTACATGACGCCAAAGGTGCCCAGCAAGGCAATTGGCACCACGATGGTCGGGATCAGCGTCGCCCGGACATTCTGCATGAAGAGGTACATGACCAGGAAGACCAGCAATATCGCTTCTAGCAGCGTATGCACCACTTTTTCGATAGAGATTTGGACAAACGCGGAGGTGTCGTAAGGGATCTGGTAATCCACTCCGGCCGGGAAGAACTTCTTCAGTTCATCCATGGTTTCGGTGATGCGCTTCACGGTTGCGACAGCATTGGAGCCGGGGGCCATCTTGACGGCAAGGCCCGCAGCATTCTTGCCATTGACCCGCGACATCACGGAATAATCGCTGCCGCCGTACTCAACCCGCGCTACATCCTTGAGAAGGATTGCACCACCATCGGCTTTGGTGCGCAGGGGAATGTTTTCAAAATCCTCCGGGGTGGTGAGTGAACCATCCGCCATGATGTTGGCGCTGATGGGGGCGTTGTCCGGCACCCCCAGGTTGCCCATTTGGCCTACGGTGATGCGGGCATTGTGGCTACGGATGGCGCTGCTGATATCCGAAGTGGACAGGTTGAGGGAGGTCAGCTTGGCAGGGTCCGGCCATATGCGCATCGCATATTCGGGACTGAAGTTCTGCACCTTGCCAACACCCTCCACGCGACGCAGCGCCTGCGTGATGTTGGCAGACATGATCTCGCCAAGCTCAATCTCGGTGAGGCGGTTGTTCTCCGAAGTGATCGAAACGACCAGTTGAATGGTGTCGGCAGACTTCTCGATCGAGATGCCATTGCGGCGCACGACTTCTGGCAACCTCGCCTCAACCGTCTTTAGGCGGTTCTGCACTTCAACCGCCGCCAAATCCGGGTTCGTGCCTTGCTTGAACGTCAGGCTCAACGATGCCGCCCCTGGACTGCTGCTAGCCGAGGTATACATCAACCTGGGCGCACCATTCATCTCCCGCTCAATAACGGCGGTAACGGTTTCCTCGACTACACGGGCCGAGGCGCCTGGGTAGCTTGCGGTAATGTTGACCACGGGAGGCGCGATGTCCGGGTATTGCGCCACCGGTAATCCGCGGATGGCGATAATCCCTGCCAATATGATCAGCAGCGAGATGACCCAGGCAAAGACGGGTCTATCAATAAAGAAACGTGCCATGAGATTGTCTTCTAACTAAGATTTAGTGATTAGCTTCTGGCGCAGACTCGGCTTCGCCCTGGTTTTTTTCAGACTTGGGCTTTACTTTAGTGCCTGGCGCCAGCATGCCGGGATTGGTCAAGATAATGGTTTCACCACCATTGAGCCCTTCGGTCACGATCCAGTTAGGGCCTTGCATGGCGTCAGCATTGACCTGCCTGGCTTCTACCTTGCTGTCCTGGCCGATGATCATCACACTGGAACCGGCGGAAGTTCGCACCAGCGCATCCCTGGGTACCAATACGGTGTTCTTGTTTACGGCTTGCTCCAGGCGTATTTGCACGTATGCCCCGGGCAGCAGCTCGTAGTTTGGATTGGCAAATAAAGCTCGCATGGCCACAGTGTCGGTATTGCTGTCCACCGCCATATCCGAGAAGAACAACTTGCCAGGATTCTTGTATACGCTGCCATCAGGAAACACCAGCTCGACCTGAATGGTGTCTTTTGCCACGCTTTGCATACGGCCTTCCTTGATGGCGCGTTGCAACGCCATCACCTCGGATGCAGGCTGCGAGAAATTGACGTAAATCGGATCAAGCTGCTCTACCGTAGTCAGTGGCGTGGGCGCATCCTGGCCTACCAGTGCGCCTTCCGTCACCAGTGCCCTGCGGGCGCGACCATCGATTGGTGACGTCACACGCGAATAGCTGAGGTCAAGCTTGGCGCGATCCAATTGGGCTTTTGCTGTCAGGAGTTGCGCCTTGGCCTGCATTTCTTCCGCAATCGCTGCCTTGTAATCACGATCACTGATCGACTGATCAGTGGCGAGATCCTTATAGCGTTCCAGTTTGTCTTGTGCATTGGCGTACTGCGCTTCAGCAGCTGCCAAAGTCCCCGCTGCCTGGTCGCGGGCGGCATTCAGCAATTCGGGATTGATCAAGAAGAGCGGGGTGCCTTTCTTGACGTCCTGGCCTTCTTTATACAAGCGCTCAGTCACGATCCCGGCGACGCGTGCGCGTACTTCAGCCTGGCGATAGGCTTCGAGCCTTCCGGGAAGGGTGACGGTATTGGCAACCGAGGTAAGCTCGGTAGTCATCACCGACACTTCAGGGACAGTCTCGGCCTCTTGCTGCGGCGCTTCTTTTCCGCAGCCATTCAGAAGCAATGCGATGGCGATAAGGGAGCCGGTGCCTAGGTATGAGCGATAGTGAAGCATGGTGATTGCGCCTAATTTCAAGGAAGGTAATTTAAGACTTAGCAATTTAACATGGAATTTTATTTAATCAAACATGTATGATTAAATATTTTTTGGGTATAATTGCTTTACTTTTTGATCAGAATGGTGACAAGCCGTGGCTAGAAAAACTAAGGAAGACTCCCTGCGGACACGCTCCAGCATTCTGGATGCCGCCGAGCGCGTCATTCTCGAGCGCGGCATCAGTTACGCCACCATGTCCGATATTGCCGATGCGGCGGGCGTATCGCGCGGCGCGGTGTACGGGCATTTCGAGAACAAGATCGAACTGGCGATCGCCATGTGCGAGCGGGCATTGGCCTTGGCTGCCACGCCGGAACGCAAGCCGGCGCTTTCCGCGTTGGAAACCCTGTACGAGGAAGGGATGTATTTCCTCAAGCTCTGCGGCGAGCCGGGCTCGGTACAGCGCGTGTTGCAGATTCTCTACGTGCAGTGCGATACCAACGAGGACAACCTGCCTCTGCTGGAAATCCGCGACCGGTGGGAGATACACTGCCGTTCGGAGACGGAGAAATTGATCCGCGAAGCGGTTGCCAGCGGCGAATTGCCCGAGGACATCGACGTCAATCTTGCCAACCTCTATCTGTTCTCTCTGTTCGACGGCATCTACAGTACCTTGTTCTGGGCCAACCGCGTCAAGCAGGATCGCTGGCAAGTGGCAGAGGCGCTTTACCGCGCCGGTTTTGTCGCTTTCAAGACGGCGCCGGAGCTGCGCAAGAAGTCTGCGGCCTAACCTGTGCCGTACAGGTGCTTGTAAAGAATCAGGCTGCCGATCCCGATCAGGATCAGTCCGCCGAGGATCTCCACCGTATGCTTTGAGGCCGAGCCGAGCACACGGCCCAGCATGACGCCCGCGCTCACCATGATGCAGGTCACGATGCCGATGGCGAACGCCACCGGCACGATGTCGACATCCAGGAAGGCCAGGCTGACGCCCACGCTCATCGCATCGATGCTCGTGCCCAGCGCTGTCATCGCCAGCAGTATGAAGGAGTGGCTGCGGGGCTTCTCGATCACCTCGCCCTCGGGCTTCAGGCCCGACCAGATCATGCGTATACCCAGGATGGAAAGGATGCTGAAGGCGATCCAGTGATCCCAGGCCGTGACGTAGTCGGCGGCCACGCGTCCCAGGCTCCAGCCAACCAGCGGGGTAATCGCCTCGACGGCGCCAAAAATCAGGCCGGTACGTAAAGCCTCCAGCAGGCGCGGCCGGTGCAGCATCGCACCCTTGCCAATTGCAGCGGCAAACGCATCGGCCGACATGGCCAATGCAAGGAACAGGATAGAAACGATATTCATGGATTCAATGCGTGGGGTTGGGCGTGATCAAATGGTCGCCAGACCGCCCAACCGGAACGTACTGGCATCCATTAGTCTCGCCAACCAGAATGGCTACCCGCACCACGACAGAAGCCGATTATGTTGATGCGGGCGCTTCGGAAAGAAGCAGGCTACTCCCTAAAGATAGGCGTATTTTACTATAAATCGTCCATGCTGATGAAGTCTTACGGGCTTTTGCTCAGGTTTATATGCGGCGCATGAACTTAACCTGTGAGATGCCGGCCAGGATTGAGTGATAACATTGAGTGATAACTTAGATACGCGTTGCCCAGACCAATCTGGGGCTGGCGTGGATGGCGCTTGAATTCAACAGCTTTAGCTTTTCTTCTTGCGCTCGGAACGGGCCTGGATCTGCCTGGCGATCCATTTCATCGGCGCATTGAGCTTGCCGGCGCCGTAATATTGCTTGAGAAAATACAGGCGGGTGGTGCGGCTCAGGTGCATGAGGTCGCGGTTGAGGGTGGCGAGATCCTGCAAGGTGCGTAACGGCGGCAACAGTTTGATGCGCGCTTTCTCCAGATCGATCAGCACGCTTTCGAAATCGCCGTCCAGAGTTTCCTTGACGAAAATATGCTTGGGGTAGAGGGCACGGTGCTGGAAGCGTGCAGAATGCAGCTTTGCTACCGTATGCGCGACCGATGCCACGAGTTTGCGCTGCTTTACGATGCTGACGTTTGCATTGAAAATCCCGGCAGCGAACCGGTCCAATGGAGAAAAGCCGACCAGTTCGGCGGTGAGCAGCACGGCATCGACGTCGTTTCCCTCCTTTTTCTCGGAGAAAAACAGCGGTGCCGGCACCGGAACGCCTCGCCGGGAAAGCTGGAGCAGGTTCTGGTATTCGCAGTAAAAGGTGGATACGCCATGCCACGGGTGGCGCCATGTCCTGCGCATGAAGTTATGCTGACGCTTGAGGAAGGCGTAAAACGGCGCGTTTCCATCCGCATTGCTGAACGGGATGCGGCTGACGCCGCTCCATCCCTGGCGGTGTTGGTTGGGCGCCTCGAACCATTCTCCAGCATAGTTCCAGAGAGATTCGAAATCCAGTTCGGGAGTAGCGGCACGCTTGCGATATGGCATAAGTAGCTTTATCGGTGATGTCATGGATATTTCATCCATGCTACTTATAAATGTAGTAAAGCAGTGCTAATGGTGTGGCCGAAAGGTGAAGTTTTTTGTGAAAAATGCAACCATACTGACATAAATACAACAGTGATGTATGGCGCAGGTATTGAACATGTTTAATTTTTCGTTGGAATTGATGGTGGGCTTGATCGTGTTTGCGGCGGTATCTTCGATTACGCCAGGACCGAATAACCTGATGATCATGTCGTCGGGCTTGAACTACGGCTTCAGGCGTTCGCTGCCGCACTTGCTGGGAATCAGCATCGGCTTCGGTGTCATGGTCTTGCTTATCGGCTTGGGCGCGCAAAGCCTGTTCGAGCGCTATCCGTTCTTGCATGCGCTGATGAAGTACGTGGGTGCCGCTTATCTCGGCTGGCTTGCGCTCAAGATTGCGACGGCTCCAGCGGCTGGGATGAACGGCACGACGAGCACGCTGGGCAAGCCTTTCAGTTTTCTGCAGGCCGCCGCTTTCCAGTGGGTCAACCCCAAGGCATGGGTCATGGCGGTAGCCGCATTGACGGCATACTTGCCTCAGCCGTTCGGCATGGCGGACGTGGCGGTGTTGAGCGCGGTGTTCATGCTGGTGAGCCTGCCTTGTGTTGGCGCATGGGCAGGGTTCGGCGTGGGGCTGCGCCGCATCCTTTCCGAGCCGGGCAGGATGCGGTTATTCAACTGGGCTACCGCATTGCTTTTACTGGCGTCGATTTATCCTATCCTGGCCAGCTAGGATCGTGAACGGCTCTAGAGGCCATGGAGATGCGATACGTAATAGAAGAGGACGGGGCTGAGCAGCAGGTTCATGATGCTCAGGAAATCGGTTGCCTGGTGCAAGCGCAACAGGTGATGGTAGCGCTTGAGGAAGCGCCGACGAAATTGGGTTTTGTCTTCCTTCTTCAATGACTTGATGTCGAAGATGTAGCGGTCGGTGATGAAATTCATGCCCATGGAAACCGCGGTGCACAGGATCATGAATCCAAGCCCGATGAAAAACACGTACGGGTCATCGGCAATATCCGTCATGAATAAGGCAGTCAAGGGAAAAGCATAGCCGACAAGCAACACGAAGAAGCTTGAATAAACATATCGCCTGGCCAGGGCACTGTATTCACTCATCTGGGGGGGGAGGTAAACAAACGGCAATGCGTGAATATATCACCTCGAAGACGTTTACGGGCGCACTCTGGAGAGATATTTCAGCTCGGCATTAAGCGCGCAAGTAGAACTCCCACGCTGTTCCTTTACCTTGATGTAGAGTTTGCTGATTGCGCAGCGCACCAGCCAAGGATCGCTTTGCCATCAAATGTAGCACTAGCCTGGCTGGATGATCACGCCTCCCAGCGGCGGGATGGTCACGACGAGGGACTGTTCGTGACCCATCCAGGGCTGTGCCTCGGTTTGCAACCCGTTGCCGTTGCCCTGGTTGCCCCCGCCGTAATATTCGGCATCGCTATTGAAGATTTCGCTGTAATGGCCGGCCTGGGGTACGCCGACACGGTAGCCGCTGCGCAGGATCGGGGTGAAGTTGAGCAGCACTAGCACAAAACTACCGTCCCGCGCCCGGCGCAGGTAGTTGATGATGGATTGGTCGCTATCATTGCAATCTATCCATTCGAACCCGTGAGGGTCGAAATCGAGGTCATGCAGCGCGGGCACCTGGCGGTACAGGTGGGATAAGTCCCGGTGCAGGCGCTGCACGCCCTGGTGCCAGTGCAGGTCAAGCAGCTGCCAATCGAGGCTGCTGTTGACGTTCCATTCGCGGCCTTGTGCCAGTTCGTTGCCCATGAAGTTGAGCTTCTTGCCCGAGATCGTCATCTGGTAGGTGAAGAGCAGGCGCAGGTTGGCGAATTTCTGCCAGGCGTCGCCGGGCATTTTGTCGAGCAGGGAGTGCTTGCCATGCACGACTTCGTCATGCGAGAAAGGCAGGACGAAGTTTTCGCTATAGGCATAGAGCTGGCCGAAAGTCAGTTTGTCGTGGTGGAAGCGCCGGTGGATAGGGTCGTGCTCGATGTAGGAAAGCGTGTCGTTCATCCATCCCATGTTCCATTTCATGGAGAAGCCGAGTCCGCCAAGGTAGACAGGGCGCGAAATCATGGGCCAGGAGGTCGATTCCTCCGCGACTGTCAATGCGCCGGGGAAATCCTCGTGCACCATGATGTTGAGCTGCTTGAGAAAATCGATGGCCTCGAGGTTCTCGCGTCCGCCATGCCGGTTTGGCAGCCATTCGCCTTCTTTACGGGAATAGTCGAGGTAGAGCATTGAGGCCACGGCGTCCACCCGCAGCCCGTCGATATGGAATTCCGCGAGCCAGTAATGCGCGCTGGCCAGAAGGAAGTTGCGCACCTCGTTGCGGCCGTAGTTGAAGATGTAGGTGCCCCAGTCCTGGTGCTCGCCCAGCCGCGGGTCCTCGTGCTCGAACAACGCCGAACCGTCGAAGCGCGCCAATGCCCAATCGTCCTTGGGAAAGTGGCCTGGAACCCAGTCCAGGAGGACGCCGATGCCGGCCTGGTGGCAATGGTCGATGAAGTAGCGCAGGTCGTCCGGGCTGCCGAAGCGGTTGGTGACGGCAAAATATCCTGTGGTCTGGTAGCCCCATGATTCATTGAGGGGGTGCTCGGAAATGGGCAGCAGCTCGACATGGGTATAGCCCATTTCCTGCACGTAGGGCACGAGTTCGTGCGCGAGCTCGCGATAGGTCAGAAATTCGCCTTTGGCATTGCGGCGCCATGAGCCAAGGTGGACTTCGTAACAGTTGAAAGGCGCATGCAGCCAGTCGGCGCGGGCGCGCTTGTCCAGCCATTGGGTATCCTGCCAGGCGTAATGGCCGTTTGCCGTGACCTTGGCCGCGGTGCCGGGCCGTTGTTCGAAACTGAAGCCGTAGGGGTCGGTCTTGGCGAACACCTGGCCGCTGTGGCGGTTGCGGATCTCGAACTTGTAAAGATCGCTGCTGGTCAGCCCCGGGATGAAGATTTCCCATACGCCGCTGCTGCCATGCACGCGCATCTGATGTATGCGGCCGTCCCAATGGTTGAAGCTGCCGACGACGCTGACGCGTTCCGCGTTGGGCGCCCACACCACGAAACGCACCCCGTGCACTCCTTGCTGCTCGCAAAGATGGGCGCCGAAGGTGCGATAGGCCTGTTTCAGCCTGCCTTCGCCGAACAGGTACAGCTCGTCGGGCGACAGCGCGGTCCAGAAGGTATAGGCGTCATGGGTTTCCCAGCTATTGCCTTGCTCTTCCAGCCTGATGCGGCAAGGCACGGGCGGCGGCGTGCCGCCTTTCCATTCGAACAGGCCGGCCTCATGGTTGCGCTGCAGCGGCTCCCAGCCCGATGCGGTCTGCAGCCAGACATGCTCTGCGAACGGCAGGAATACGCGAAGGACGTACTGCTTGCCGTCCTGGTGCAGGCCAAGATACGCGAAAGGATCATGATGGCGGGCATTGAGGATATGGGTGAGCTGAGGGTCGTGCTTCGGCTTTGTCAAAATAAGTTCCCGGTGTCCTGTAGATAATAATTTCCCGAATAACTAGGTGGGAAGCGCTTTTCCAGTCAATTGCCTATAGCTTAGTAGGAAACTTCGTGCCTATAATGGTTCTACAGAGTAAGACTATTGCGAATAGGCCCGGTTCGCACTCTGTTGTTACAAGATATATGACCAAACTATAAATCAGGAGGGGCAAAAATGCAGCAGCATGAATTGAGTTCTTCTCGTTTTGTCAGCACCTTGACCAAGAATACGGTAGCCCTCATCCTCGCCGGAGGCAAAGGCAGCCGCCTCAGGGACTTGACCAACTGGACAGCCAAGCCGGCAGTACCGTTCGGCGGCAAGTTCCGCATCATTGATTTCCCGTTATCCAACTGCATCAATTCTGGCGTACGCCGCATCGGGGTCGTCACCCAGTACAAGGCGCATACGCTGATCCAGCACATCCAGCGCGGCTGGGGCTTCCTGCGCGGCGAGTTCAACGAGTTCGTCGAGCTGCTGCCGGCGCAGCAACGCATACAGGAGGAGTGGTACAAGGGAACGGCCGACGCCGTGTTCCAGAATCTGGATATTCTGCGACAGACCAGCGCCGAATTCGTCCTGATTCTCGCCGGCGACCATGTCTACAAGATGGATTACGGCCAGATGCTGGCAGCGCATGTGCGCAACAAGGCGGACATGACCGTTGCCTGCATCAACGTCCCGCTCAAGGAGGCCAGCGCCTTCGGCGTCATGGGCGTGGACGAGAACGACAGGGTGGTGGATTTCGAGGAAAAGCCCGCCAACCCGACCAGCCTGCCGGACGACCCCAGCCATGCGCTGGCGAGCATGGGGATATACGTATTCAACGCGGCCTTTCTTTACGAGCAGTTGATCCGCGATGCGGACGACCCGAAGTCCTCGCACGATTTCGGGCATGACATCATCCCCTACCTGATCAAGAAGTACCGCGTGTATGCCCACCGCTTCACCGACAGTTGCGTGGGCGCGGCCGACGGCAACTATTACTGGCGCGATGTTGGTACGGTAGATGCTTATTGGGAAGCGAACATGGAGCTGACCAAGGTCGTCCCCGAACTGAACCTGTATGACAGGCAATGGCCGATCTGGACCTACCAGGAGCAATTGCCGCCGGCGAAGTTCGTGTTCGACAATGAAGAGCGGCGCGGGCAGGCGACGGACTCGCTGATTTCGGGCGGTTGCATCGTCAGCGGCGCCAGCGTCAGAAACTCTGTGCTGTTTTCCGATGTCAGGGTCAATAGCTACAGCACCATCGAGCAATCCGTGATCCTGCCCAAGGTCGATATAGGCCGGCATGTGACATTGCGGCGCGTCGTGGTTGATAACGGTGCGCGCATCCCGGACGGCATGGAGATTGGGGTCAACCTGGAACTGGACCGCAAGCGCTTCCATGTTACCGAGCAAGGCGTGGTGCTGGTGACGCCCGACATGCTGGGGCAGAACCTGCACTATATACGCTGACATTTGAACCCGGCGCAGATCGGGCAGCATTATCCATGCTTTATTTCAAGTAAAGGTAGATATGACTGCATCGCTTCCGAAGCTGTACCTCAATTTGTATTGGCACATGCACCAGCCGGACTACCGCGACATTCTCAGCGGCGAATACGTGCTGCCCTGGACTTACCTGCACGCCATCAAGGATTACACCGACATGGCTTACCACCTGGAAAACAATCCGGATGCGCGGGTTAGCTTCAATTTCGTGCCGGTGCTGCTGGACCAGCTGGAGGATTATGTCGAACAGTTCGACAGCGGCGATATCCGCGACCCGTTGCTGGCGCTGCTGGCCAAGCAGGACATGAAATCGCTGACGCAGGATGAGCGCTGCCTGATCCTGCACAGCTGCTTCAAGGGCCACCACGAAAAAATGCTCGCGCCGTTCGAGCATTACCAGTGCCTCTATAATATGTACGTCAAGCTCGAGCCGCATGGCAAGAGCATGTTCAACTACCTGTCGGGCCAATACATGGCCGACCTGATCGTCTGGTATCACCTGGCCTGGACCGGGGAGAGCGTGAGGCGCAACCACCCGGAAGTGCAGGCGCTCATGAACAAGGGCAGCCAGTTCACCCTGGAGGACAGGCAAACCCTGTTCAATGTGATCTCCGACCTGATCCGCGACCTGGTCCCGCGCTATCGCGCGCTTGAATCGACAGGGCAAGTGGAGATCTCCACCACCCCGCATTACCATCCCATCCTGCCGTTGCTGCTGGATTTCCGCTCCACGCGCGACGCCATGCCGTATGCGCCATTGCCGCACAGCCAGCAATACCCGAACGGCAAGCAGCGTGCCCAGATCCATATCGAGGAGGCGCAGACTTCGCACCGGCGCCGGTTCGGCAAACCGCCTGTCGGCATGTGGCCCGCGGAAGGCGCAGTGTCACACGAGGCCCTGACCTTGCTGGCCGAGCACGGCGTGCAGTGGGCGGCGACGGGCGAAGGGGTGCTGGCCAATAGCCTATACAAGTCATTCGACGCCGGCGAGCTGCCGCCGCGCCATGAGTACCTCTACAAGCCTTACCGCGTCAGCAACGGCAAGGACCACATCATCTGCTTTTTCCGCGACGACCATTTGTCGGACAAGATCGGCTTCGAATATGCCAACCAGCATGCGGATAACGCCGTGGCGGATTTCATCGGCAGCCTTGAGTACATCCATGCCCAGAACAATAGCGACCAGTCGCCCGTGGTCAGCATCATTCTCGATGGTGAAAACGCCTGGGAATACTATCCCTACAATGGTTATTACTTCCTGAGCCAGTTGTATGCGGCATTGAGCCGCCACGAGAACATCATCATGGTCACGCCGAGCGAGCTGGCCGCGCAATCCCTCAAGTCCGGTTCCGGCCTGCCCATGGGCGAATTGCCGGCAGTCGCCGCGGGCAGCTGGGTCTACGGCAGCTTCAGCACCTGGATAGGCAGCACCGACAAGAACCGGGGCTGGGACCTGCTATGCGAAGCCAAGGAAGCATTCGATACCGTGATGCAGGAAGGCAGCTTGAACAATGCCGAGATAGAAGCCGCAAGCCGGCAGCTGGCGATCTGCGAGGGGTCGGACTGGTTCTGGTGGTTCGGAGACTACAACTCGGCATTGAGCGTGAGCAGCTTCGACCAATTGTTCCGCCGCAACCTTGCCAACCTCTACAGCTTGCTCAAGCTGGAGGTGCCGGAGAGCGTGGGTCAGGCCATCAGCAGCGGCTCGGAAGACGCCACGGCAGCCAATGCCGGCACCATGCGCCGCGGCCAGGCCGTGGAATCGTCGATTTAACACTCAATTTAACCCATAGAACGGGAGCAGGAATTGGCTAGAACTGTTGCGTTGTTGCTTGGCGTGCATGCCCACCAGCCGGTAGGCAATTTCGAGAGCGTGCTGGAAGACGCCCATGCGAGGTGCTATGGGCCGTTCCTCAGGGTGATGCACGAATATCCGGCATTCCATTTCTCCATCCATCTCAGCGGGTGGCTGCTGGAATACATGCTCAAGCAATTTCCCGAGGACATGGCGTTGTTGCGCGAGATGGTGGAGCGCGGGCAAGCGGAATTGTTCGGCGCCGGCTTTACCGAGCCCGTGCTGGCTTCCATCCCGGTGCAGGACCGGATCGGACAGATCAACACCTTGTCGCATTTCCTCCAGCGCGAGCTGGGCGAGGCGCCGCAAGGCGCATGGCTGACGGAACGGGTTTGGGAGTCCGGCGTCGTGCCGGCGCTTGCGGATGCCGACATCAAGTACGTCACCGTGGATGACTACCATTTCATGTGCACGGGCAAGGAAGCCGGCGTATTGAACGGGTTTTACACGACGGAGGAGGATAGCCGCCATGTCGACCTGTTCCCCATTTCCGAAGCGTTGCGCTACCGCGTGCCGTTTTCTCCCGCAGACGAGGTGGTGCGCTACATTGAAAGCCTGGCCGGCCAGGAGGAACAAGAAGGGCAGCCTGCCGCGGTGTATTTCGACGATATCGAGAAATTCGGTATCTGGCCGGAAACCTATCAATGGGTATACGAGCGCGGATGGCTGCGCCAGTTTGTCGAGGGCGTGCTCAATTCAGAAGTGATCAAGCCCATGCGCTACGCCGACTACCACAAGCAGGCGCGGACGAAGGGCGTTGTCTACCTGCCGACCACCTCCTACATCGAAATGAACGAGTGGACTTTGCCCGTGCCGGCCGCGCACCATTACGCCGACTTGGTGGCGCAGGAGCGGGAGCACCAGCGCTACGATATCACCAAGCCGTTCGTGCGCGGCGGCATCTGGCGCAATTTCCTCATGCGCTATCCCGAGTCCAACTGGATGCACAAGCGCATGCTGGGCCTCTCACGGCGCTACCACAGCCTGGAGCCTGCCTTGCAGACCGCCGAGATGCTGAAGGTCCTGTATGAGGCACAGGCGAACGATGCCTATTGGCACGGCCTGTTCGGCGGCTTGTATCTGCCGCACTTGCGGCGCGCGGTCTACCATGCGCTGATCAGGCTGGAGGCCTTGCTGGACCAGGTCGAGAAGCGCCAGGCGGCGCAGGTGCTGGATATCGACCTCGACGGCCGTGACGAGCTTTTCGTCCAGAATGGCACGCTGCAAGCGGTGGTCAAACTGGATGAAACGGCGGCGATCGTCGAGCTGGACAGCTATGCGCTCAATCATAATTTCGGCGATACGCTGACCCGGCAGGCGGAACACTACCACCGCAAGATCCATTCAGCCCCCGAGCAGCACCAGCAAGGCGAGGGGATTGCCAACCCGCACGAGCAAATGGGCGCCAAGCATGAAATCCTGCCTGGCGACCTCGAGACCGATGCCTATCGCAAGGCCTTGTTCCACGACAGCTGGCTGGACAGCGGTGCCAACATCCCACTTCAGTACCGGCAGGACAGTGCTGCCAAGGCCGGGTTTTCCGGCTGGTTGCCAGGCGGCAATGCGGCCTTCCTGCGCAAGCAGTACAAGCTCGAGCGCAATACGTTGCGCGTAGCGTACCAGGCCTTGGATGCGGCTGGGGTGTCGGGCAGGCTGCGGGTCGAAATCAACCTGGCCATGCCAAGTTGCGACGGACCCGCAGGACGTTTCCGCCAGGGGCATATCCTGGGCGGCTTCGGACAGCCGCTCAGTTTAGACGACTGGCAGGAATTGTTCCTGGACGATGACGTGCTCGGCGGCACCGTGCGCCTGCACAGCAGCGCTCCGGCCAGCTATTTCAGCTATCCGCATTTTTCCGTCTCCCAGTCGGAAGCCGGGTTTGAAAAGATCATGCAGGCGGTGACAATCGTGCTGGAGTGGCAATTGGACCAAGTTGTTTCCGGCATTGATTTGAGTATTGAAATAATTAAAAACAATTAGTTATTGGTTTTTATTAATCTTAATTATTGGATTGAGATCAAGCTGCCATGGCTAAATTGAGCTTGGGTGTGGACATCGGCGGCACCAACCTCAGGGTAGGGGTGGTGCAAGCCAGGAAAGTCATTCATGAACAAAGGGTTCCTGCGGACTTCTCATCCATTTGCAAGCAGCATGCGCCGGCGATTGCCTTGCAGGAAATCCTCCGGATCAGCCTTTCCGCATTGCAACAGGCCATCAGGCTGTATCCCGGCATTGGCGCGGTCGGCATGGGTTTTCCCGGCTTCATCGATCCGCAGACGGGCTACGTCATGCAGTCGCCTAACCTACCCGGCTTGCGCAACGTGGATATCGCCGGCGAGTTATCCCGGCTAGTGGGGCTCCCGGTGAAAATGGAAAACGATGCGCTGGTGGCTGCGTTGGGCGAGTTCATGTTGCTCGATGCCGCACCCCGCAGCATGGTCTATATCGGCCTCGGCACCGGGGTGGGCGGCGGCTTGATCCATGCCGCCAGGCCTTATCCAGGCGACCATGGCATCGCCATGGAAGTCGGGCACATGATCACGGAGCCCGGCGGGCGGCAATGCGGTTGCGGCAACCACGGCTGCCTGGAGCAATATGCCGCCGCGCCAGGGGTCATTGCCAGCTATGCGCTGGCGACGGGAGAGGCGCTTTCTGCCCGCGACGTTGCTGAGAGGGCGGCCCAGGGCGATGCCGCCGCCCTGGAGGCTTACGCCGTGGCAGGGCTGCACCTGGGAAGGGCGATCGCCCATATCGCCAAGATCCTGGACCCGCAGCTGGTACTGATCGGGGGCGGCATGAGCCAGGCTTGGCCGTATTTTGCCCCTGCGTTGTACGCCCAGCTCGACCAGGACTCGATCCCGGTGCTCAAGGGCAAGATCGACATCAAGGTCTCCGGCAGCAGCGACCAGGCAGGGATTGTCGGTGCCGCGCACCTCGTGCAGGGCTGATATTCCGTCGCCCTATCTTGCCGGGCAGAACTATCTTAGAATAATAATAATTCGCATTTTTTAACCCGATCCCGCACATGAAAAACCCAGAGGCATTGAGCCTGGCCGTGATCGGCCAGCTGTATGCCGAACACCATCCTTGGCTGGTGAAATGGCTATACCGGCATCTCGGCTGCCCGCACAATGCGGCTGACCTTGCTCAGGATACCTTCACGCGCGTATTGACTGCGCGTGAAAAGCTCTACGTCGATGAGGCCAAGGCATTGCTGACCCTGATCGCCAAGGGCCTGGTGGTGGACCACTACCGCAGGTCTGCGCTCGAGCAGGCGTTCCATGATGCATTGGCCTGCTTGCCGGAAGCATCGGCGCCGTCGCCCGAGGCGCAGGCGTTGGCATTGGAGGCGGTGCTGGCCGTGGATCGCATGCTGGCTGAATTGCCAGGCAATGTGCGCAAGGCTTTCCTGCTTTCCAGGATAGATGGCTTGAGTTATGCAGAAATCGCCGAGCGGCTCGAGGTATCCGTCAGTTCCGTGCAGCAATACATGTTGCGGGCCTACGCTGCCTGCTATGCCGCGGCTTATCCCGCCTAGGCCATGAATCCCACCCCGCATGTCGTCGAAGAAGCCATCCGCTGGATGGTGCTGCTGCAATCCGGCCAGGCCAGCGCCGAGGATTACGATGCCTGCATGCGCTGGCGCCAGGCAGATGCGCAGCATCAGACGGCCTGGGACCGGCTGGGCGCGGTCAACCAGCAGGTGCAGCAGATCCCGCCCAAGGTCGCGCATGTCACGCTACATGACGAAGGCGGAACCCAGCAGCGCATCAAGGCCATGATGCAGCGCCGCCAGGCGCTCAAGCTTGTCGTGCTGGTAGGCGGGACGGCCGGCTTGTTCGGCCTCGGCTACCAGAAGCTGCCTTGGCGCCCGCTGCTGGCGGATTACGCTACCGGCGTGGGAGAAACCAGGCAATTGGCACTGAGCGACGGCAGCGACATCCGCCTGAATACCGCCAGCGCGCTGGACGTCGATTATGACGCCAATCTGCGTTTGCTACGCTTCTATCGCGGTGAAATTCTGTTCACTACCGGGCATGCGCATGGCTCGTCCGATCGTCCCTTCATCGTCGATACCGGGCATGGCCGCGTGCGCGCCCTCGGTACGCGTTTCCTGCTGCGGGAGCAGGAAGACGGCATCATGGTCAGCGTATTCGAAGGGGCGGTCGAGGTTGCGGCCGCAGGCGGGAAGGCGACCGTGCCGGCAGGCCAGGCTTTATTCTTTACGCGCCAATACTTGGGCGTTGCGCAAGCGGTCAATGCGGACAGCATCGCCTGGATCAATGGCGTGGTCGTTGCGCGCAATATGCCGTTGGGCGCATTGCTGAAAGAGCTGGAGCGGTACCGTCACGGCGCGATCAAGTGCGCTCCCGAGGTTGCTGAAGTGCGTATTTCCGGCGTATTCCCGCTGAATGACATCGACAAGGCGCTGGAAGCCGTTTCAGACACGCTGGGGCTTGCCGTCAGGCGCTCATGGTTCTATTGGACATATGTCGGACCCGCAGTACCGCCTTCAAGCTGAAAAATTTTCGTCGAAGATTGTAGTTTTTGATTCCTGCTTCGGTATGTCAGGTGAATCACTCCATTTTGACAAGGACCTGACCATGACATACCCAATGCGGGATCAAGCACCCGCTTCATTTCCCTCCAGCAAGCTCAGGCAGGCCGTCTGCGGTGCCTTTGTGGCATTGTCGCTCGGCGCTGTATTGCCCCTGCAGGCAGCCAATGCGCAAACGCCAGCGGCCGAAAGCCAGCAGCAGTACCAAGTGTCGGCAGGCACCCTGGAAAATGCCCTGGCCGAATTCGCCCAGCAAGCGGGCATATTGCTTTCATTCGAGCCCGAACTCGTCGCAGGCAAGCAAAGCAGCGGCTTGCAAGGGAGCTATACGGTCAAGCAGGCGCTGAGCAAGCTGCTGCAAGGCACTGGCCTCGACCACGTCGCGCGCGACAATGGCGCATGGGGGCTGAGAAGATTGCCGAACGCGCAGCTGCAGCAAGGAGGCAGCTTGCCCGAGGTCAAGGTCAACGCGGCAAGGCAGAATGAATCCGCGGATGCGTTGCTACCCGCATACAGCGGCGGACAAGTGGCTACCGGCGGCAGGGTCGGCATACTGGGCAACCGCGACTTCATGGATACGCCGTTCAATATCACGGCGTATACCAGCAGCATGATCCAGAACAAGCAGGCGGCGACGATCTCCGACGTGATCGATAACGACCCCTCGGTGCGCAACGGCAACCCACGCGGCGGGCGCTTTGACCAGTTCTCCATCCGCGGCGTGACCTTCATGAACAGCGATGTGGCGTTCAATGGCCTGTTCGGTATCCTGCCGACCTACGCAGTGGCGGCGGAGACCGCGGAACGCGTGGAAGTGCTCAAGGGCGCAAGCGGCATGCTCAACGGCATGATTCCCAGCGGCGGCGGTGCCGGCGGCATGATCAATATCGTTCCCAAGCGGGCAGGGGACAAGGACGTCACCCAGTTCACCGGCACCTATGCGAGCGAATCCCAATTCGGCGGGCATATGGACATGGCGAGGCGTTTCGGCCCGGACAATGCGTTTGGCATCCGTTTCAACGGCGTGTACCAGAACCCGGGGGAGATGGCTTTCGACCACCAGGCGCGCGAGCAGTCGACCGGCGCGCTTGCCTTGGATTACCGCGGCGATGCCTTGCGGCTGTCGCTGGATATCGGGCGCCAGCGGCTGAATATCAACGCGCCTCCTGAGCGCGTGACGCTGACTGGTACTGCGGCCGTTCCAGACGCCAAGCGCATCGACAGGAATTTCGAGCCGGCCTGGACCTACACCAACACCAAGGACAATTACAGCGCGGTGCGCGGCGAATACGACATCAGTTCCCGGTGGACGGTCTATGCGGCCGCCGGCGCGCGCCAGGGTGATTACGAGTTCCTTCGCGTCAATCCTTCCGTGACCAGCAATGGTGATTTCAATACCAATGTGGAGGCGCGCCTGTTCAGCCGCTACGAGCGCGTACGCTCGCTGGAGGTCGGTGTGCGCGGCACCTTCGAAACCGGCCCGGTCAAGCATGCCGTCACACTAAGCGGAAACCGTTATCGCATGGAGTACGGCAACCTCGATCACAGACTGCCCCGCGTCGTGTCCAACATCTATTTCCCGGCAGCCGTGCCCAAGCCGGATACCAGTGGCTTGTCTGACGACATCAGCAAGACCAATACCAGCGATCTCGGCAGCATCGCGTTAGTGGACAACTTGAGCTTGTGGGATGACAAGCTGCAGTTGGTGATTGGCGCACGCTCCCAGCATATCAACTCGCACAACTTCGATACCGATCGCCGCTACAACGAGAAAACCGTCACGCCAGTCGCAGCCTTTGTCGTCCGTCCGACCAGGCAGCTATCGCTGTTCGGCAGCTATATCGAAAGTTTACGCCAGGGCGATGCCATCCCGACAGGCAACACATGTAATGGACAGGCCTGCCTCAATGCAGGTGGTTTGTTGGAGCCGGTGAAGTCCAAGCAGCTTGAAATCGGCACCAAGCTCGATTTCGGCAGCTTCGCCGGCACCGTCAGCATCTTCCAGCTGGAGCAGCCGACCGCCTATGCAATCGGGCAGGTATACGGCATCAATGGCAAGCAGCGCAATCGGGGCCTGGAGTTGAATATCTTCGGCGAGCCGGTTGCGCACCACCGTCTGCTCGGCGGCCTGATGCTGCTGGATAGTGAAATGGTCAGGAGCATAGGCGGCGCCAACGACGGCAACCGCATTTTCGGCACTTCCAGGGCAAACTTCAACCTGAACTGGGAGTGGGATACGCCGTTCGCGGAGGGGTTGACGCTGGTTGCACGGACCATCTACAGCAGCTCGCAGTATTACGACGCGACCAATACGCGCAAAATCCCGGCGTGGACGCGCTTTGATATCGGCGCGCGTTATGCCACCACCGCCTATGGCCAGCCATTGACCCTGCGGGCGAACATCGAGAATCTGTTTGATCGCCAGTATTGGGCATCGGCTGCCGCCGCTTCCGGCTCCATGGGATTGAGCATAGGCACGCCGCGCATGCTGCTGATGTCGGCTACCGTGGATTTCTGATGCAACTTATCTAGTTAGGTTGTACCAATAAAAAACGGCTATGGATTCCATAGCCGTTTTTGTTTGCCTGTGACTGACGCGTTGCGGAATTACGCTTTGGGCTTGCTGTCAGGCAGTTGCGCAATGATCTGGCAAGCCAGCGTGCTCCAGTAGGGCAGGGATTGCAAGGTCAGCATGGTGACCCACAACTGCGCATCGAGGTTGCTGAAGCCGCGGGCATAGAGCATCGCGCCAGCGGAAACGATCAATGCCAGCAATAGCAGGACCTCCTCGCGGATCGGCGTGAGCAGCCCGAAGATGCTGCCCTTGACGGCCTTGCCCTTGTTGGTGGTCTTGAACACGCCCCGCTTCTGGATCAGGCCCATCATGATGCCGCGCGCGATCGTATGGGACAGGCCGAGGCCAGCCAGCGACGCGCCGAAGATGTCGGACCATTTGCAGTCCATGGTCTTGCGGTAGAGGATGGGGCCCAGCGCGCCCTTGACCACCAGGAAGCACAGCACTGGCGTCAGCATGATGGAGACCGGCAGGCTGAACGACTTGGGGAAGGCCAGCATTGCCAGGGTCCAGCCGATCGAGCTCATGGTAAAGATCAGTTGCAGGCCATCGCCCAGCCAGCCCAGCCAGCCGGTCAGGAAGTGGTAGCGTTGGCCGAAGCTGAGCGTGGACCTGCCCAGCAGCTTGGGCAGGTGGTGCTTGAGTATCTGCATCGCGCCGAAGGCCCAGCGGAAACGCTGCGACTTCAAGGCCTCGAAGTTGGCAGGTGTGAGGCCGCGGCCGAACACGCGGTCGATGTAGCGCAGCTCATAGCCGCCTTCCAGCAGGCGCAGGCCAAGTTCCGTATCCTCGCAGATGCACCACTCGGACCAGCCGCCAAGATCGACCAGTGCCTTGCGACGCACCAGCGTCATGGTGCCGTGCTGGATGAGGGCGTTGCGCTCATGGCGATGGTGCATGCCGATACGGAAGAAACCCTCGAACTCCCAGTTGCTCATGCGGCGGAAGAAGTTGTTCTCGAATTCGCGGTGCGCCTGAGGCGCCTGCACGACGGCCACGCCCTGATCCGAGAAATGCGGGATCAGCACCGCCAGCCAGTCGCGGGTGACGACGTAATCGGCATCCACCACGCCCACCACCTCAGCACGCGGGTCGGTCTCCTGCAGCGCGAAGTTGAGCGCGCCGGCCTTGAAGCCGGGCCATTGCGGCAAGTGGTAGAACTTGAAGTTGTCCGGCAGCCTGGACATATACTCCTCGACCGGCTTCCACTTGCTCTCGTCCTTGGTGTTGTTGTCAATCACGAGGACTTCGTAATTGGTGTAATCGAGCTGCGCTAGGCTTTCAATGGTGGCGATTACCATCTCGGGCGGTTCGTTGTAGCAGGCGAGGTGGATGGAAACAAAGGCTTCCTGCTCCGCAGGCACCGGGACGGCGGGCTTGTAGCCCCTGATCCAGTAGCCCTTGAACATGACTTCGCTGAACTCCACGGCATAGGTCATCAGCACCGCTGTTGTCATGAGCAGCGCAAGAATCAAGGCGACCAGGATGATCATGTCGCGCAGCGAATAGTAATAATCTCCCGGCAGGTTCCAAGTGACCACGAGCACGGTGATGCAAGCCTGAAGCAGGATTGCCAGGGAAATCTGCGCCCCTGTGCCCCAAGTGCGGAACCGCACTGCAATGATGAGGATGGGAATGAAGGCAAGCAGCGAGCCCCATAATGCCTTGGAGACCCAGCGCAAGTCCTTGGGCACGGCGCCGTGCAGGGAGTATTTCTCCTGCCGTTCGGCATCGAACATGCCCCAGTAAGGGCCTGCCCAGCCTTCGATTTTCACCTTCCAGGGCTGGTCGATGGCTTCCATCAGGTAATAGTCGTATTGTTCATACGCAGTCTTGGCGAGAAACTCTCGTACGAAGCGTGCTTGGTTGACGTTGGAGGCGACGGAGGCATCGATGGTGGGGCCCTTGCTCGGCCAGCCGATTTCACCGATGACGATCTTCTTGCGCGGATATTTGTCGATCAGCTCCTGATACCGTTCCAGTGCATAATCCACGGCTTTCTCGGCAGGCAGGCCCTCATGGTAGGGCAGCAGGTGCACCGTGATGAAGTCGACGTGCTTGACCAGCTGGGGGTAGCGCAGCCAGACGTGCCACGGCTCCGCTGTAGAGACCGGCACGCGCGAGGTGCGGCGCGCTTCTTCCAGGTAGGCGATCATTTCGTCCACCGTGAGGTCGGCGCGCAGGATGGCCTCGTTGCCGACGATGATGCGTTCAATATTGGGATATACCGCCGTCCTTGCCAGCAAGGCTTCCAGTTCGCGGCTGTTGTCCTCGTGCTCGGGCCCCAGCCAGGCGCCGGCTGTCACCTTGAGTCCGAGCCGAGCGGCAAGCGCCGTGGTTTCCGGATTCTCCAGCGCGCCATAGATACGGATGCGGTTGGTGTACTTCTTCATGAGCTCCAGGTCTTTCAATATCTCCGTGGTGCTGGGATATTTACGTTCCTGGGGGCTTTGCCCGATTTGGTAGCCGCTGTAGGCGAAGCCGTTCACGATGGGCGGCGCGTCAATCAGCGGCAACGCCCGGTTGATGATCTCCCATATGCCGAAATGCAGCAGGGTGACTGCCAATGCAATGATCAGGGCTTTGCTGTATTTATTGATGAATTTCATATCGTTGTCTTTGGTTTTTTACTATTGACGCCAGACGCCCCCTCAAACCCTGGCTCCCTTGCGCGGCCAGCTTGCATATGCGAGCAAGGCGACCACGCCTAGCCATAAGAGTGCGTGCGTGTTCAACGGTTCCAAAATCAGGCAAATCAATGCTGTCGCCAGCGCAATGATGTTGAGCTTGCGATAGCGGCCGAACGTGGTGCGATGCAGCAAGCCTAGCAAGGTCAGGCCAATGGCGTATTGCAATGCCGGCAGGGCGTAAAGCGCCAGCGGGAAGTTACGGTAACGGCCGTCTATCGTATAGATGACGTAGCCGATCATCGGGTGCAGTTCGATATCGCGCGGGATGAAGCTCATTTTCGGGATCAGCAGGAAGCTGGTGACCATGCCGGCAAGCACGAGCACGAACAACAGGCTATGCGCCAGCTTGTTTGGCCCGCGCGCGATCAGGGACGGCAGGTTGAGCAGGGCAACGATGCCGGCCAGGCTGATGCCGGCCAGCACGATCCACTCCGTCGTGTCACGGCTGGCGGCAAGCAGGTAGCCCCACTGCACGTAGGCGGTGGCGCCCGTCAGAATGCCGAGCGAGCCCATCGCCAGCAGGGCGGGCAGCCTGTGCTCCTTGCGCGCCAGCGTCAGGAGGATGAACACCGCCAGGCCGGCCAACGCCCAGATGAACGGCTGGGTGCCGTCGCGTCGCTCCGCCACCGGCCCCTTGAATTCGAACTTGCTCTCCAGGTCGGTATCGTAAAGCCCCCAATAGCCGCCGACGGTGCCTTCAAGGTCGCGTTTCCATGGCTGGTCGATGGCCTCGATCAGGTTGTAGTTCCAGTTCTTGTCGTGCGCAGTCTGCACGAATTGGCGCAGGTAGGATGCCTGGTTGACCAGGCTGGGCACCGAGGCGTTGCGGTGCTTGCCGACCGACGGCCAGCCGGTCTCGCCAATGAACAAAGGTTTGGAGAAAGTCTTGCCCATGGTCTCCATGACGAATTCTGCATGAGGGATCGCATTGTCTATGCTCTGCGGGTCGTCCTCCCAGTAGGGCAGGACGTGCACGGTGATGTAGTCCACGGCCTGTTCCAGGCGGGGATGCTTGAGCCAGAACTCCCAGACATCGGCATAGGTGACAGGGACCTCGGTGCTTGCCTGGGCCTGCTGCAGGTAGGCGATCATCACATCCTCGGTCTGTTCCTTGCGCAGCAGCACCTCGTTGCCGATGATCAGTCCTTTGACCGTGTCGGGATAACGGTTCGCCAACTCGATCGCCAGCTCGACTTCCTTGTCGTTCTCGAGCTTGACGTAGCCTATCCATGCGCCCAGCAATACCTTCATGCCGAGCTTGGACGCGGCTTCGGGGACATAGTCCAGGCCCTGCTTGACGGAATAGGTGCGTACGCAGTCGAAGCGTTCCGAAAGCAGGCGCAGGTCGCGCTCTATCCTGGACTTGTCAGCCACCGTGGTGGCGATGAAAGGAGTTTCGCCCTTGCCGTAATAAGGCGCGTAGGAAACGCAGTTGAGCTTGCCGTTGGCCGGCAGTTCAGGGTCAGGCAATGCAACCGGCTGGTTTTGCTGCCAGAACCAGTGCGCCAAGAATACAATTAACAGGAGGTTGAAGATACTGTATCGCCACAAGGCAGCAGTTTTTATCATGTTTTGGTATGAATTTATGTTGGTATTGTTGGAGAGTCGCGAAAGCAGCGTTCGGTCAGCGATTTTGCGACGGACTATATTAAAGCACCTCGCCAGCAAATACAAAAAGGCAGCCTGTTTGGGACCTGCCCAGCATGGGATTGGTTGCATCGGCCTGGCAGGAAATATTTGCCCCGGCTTGCAGAGATGACATATATACGCGTTACAATAGCCCGCTATTGCCACAAGAATCAGAGTCCTTCGGATGAAAAAAGTAATAATCGTTTCGGCCATGCTGGCTTTTTCCGGCCTGGCTCAAGCAAAACCTGCGTTTACCGGCGTCAACTACACCGGCCTTTACGAGTGCAAGGGGGAAAACTCCTCCATTGGCGCTTACGATCTCGTTGTTGCATTGCGCCTCAACCGCGTGAGCAGCCATGGCAAGTTCGGCGCCTATTACTATGAAACCGAAACCGTGAACTCCACGGTCTACCACGGTCAGGCAGTGGTCGTCGGCAATCGCATGGCGATCAGTTTCAATATCCGCGACAAGAAGAACAACGTGGACCATAGCACTGGCCTCGCCTCGATCAAGAAGGTAGGCAAGGACAGGTGGAGCTTCCGCAAGGAATACTTCGAGCCCGATGACAGCGGCGGCAGCTACGGTACTGAAGAGTGCGTCATGAAGGTGCTGACCCCTGAGGAAAAGGAAGCCCTGGAGAAGAAAAGCCAGGAAAAAACGCCTCCCAAGCCCGCAGCGACAGCGCCGCGCAGCAGCAAGCCACAATAATGAAACAGGCCCGAAAGGGCCTGTTTCATTATCAGGGCATGCGATATCAGCGAGCGAACAATTGGCTGGCTTTTGCCGGCCGAATGTCCAGCTCCTGCAGCATTCCGGCAAAGCCGGGGCCGGAAAACACCTCGTATTCAACAGGACGGGCCTGCCGGATCGGGTCTGTGCCGTCGGTGCCCGCCAGTCCGGGATGGCACATCAGGGCGCACAGGCGTCCCGCCCCGATTTCCTTGCCCGCCATGGCAAGCCATGTCCTCAGCTGCTTTTGGTAGGTGGCCACGCTGCTATCAAACGCATAGACGCCCAACAAGGTGTCGGTAACGGCAAACCCGCGGCTCAATGCCTGCCTGCGCATCGCCCGGCTTCCCAGTGCCGAGATCACCCTGCCTTTCACGCCGTCATATGCGGGATGCGAAATCCTGATCCAGGGCAATTTCCCGGCATAGCGAGATTGCAGCTCTGCCAGCAGTATATCGCGCACCTGCGGCAGCTGATGCACATGCTGATGGCCGTCGACATAATCCGGGGCGCTGTTCATTTCCTGCTCGAAAGCGTTCAATTGATTCGCGATCGTGGCCTTTAGCTGCTGAGGGTCCAGACTTCTCAGCAAGCTGCGCATGACCAATTGCGGATGCGAGTGCCGCACGGGCCGGGAATAGGTGGTGAAATCCAGGTGCAGGCCGATGTCCGCCTGTTGCCTGATCTCAGGGGTGATGGCTGCGGCTGCTTCGCGCCAGCACGGGCTGAGGCTCAGGCATGAGGTGGCGGTCAGGCGCCCCATGCGGATAAGGTCCAGGATGCCATGGTCGATGGCCGGCCCCTGGGCATAATCGTCCGCACTGATGATCAACGGGATGGCTATTTCAAGCTCCTTTCTTGAACGCCCAGAAACGGCTCAGCAGGTACGTCGATGCAGCCACGACCACCATCACGGCCGCCAAGGCCAGCCAGAAGGGAAGCTGGCTGAAGCGCAGCAGGCTCAGCAGCAGGAGTTGGTTTGCGGCAAACCCAGCGCAGGCCACCAGCAGGAAGCGGGGCAGGGCGTATCCGTGTGTATTGCCGCTGCCGGCAAACGACAAGGCATGATGGCCGATATAACTTACCGGGAAAGCCAGCAGGAAGGCGAGGAAGTTTGCCAGGCCGGGACTGAACCCAAGCCAGCCTTCGAGAACAATGGCGCTGAGGTAGTGCACCAGCGCGGCGGCGGCGCCGACAATGGTGAACCACGAGACCGACCTGGCGTCCGCGCGAGCGCTCATGGCTGCGGCGGCTCGCTCTGGTAAGCGGCGGAGACTTCGGCAACGATATAGGGAGGGCGCCCCTTCACTTCGTCGTAAATGCGCGCGATGTATTCGCCGAGGATGCCGATGAACAGCAATTGCACCCCGGAGAAGAACATCAGGCTGGCCACCACGGTGGGCCAGCCCGGGATGGATTCGTGGAAGAACATTTTTTCCAGGATCACCCAGATGCCGTAAATAAATGCCAGCAAGGCCAGCAATCCGCCGACCGCGCTCGCCAGGCGCAACGGGATGACCGAGAAGCTGGTGATGCCAGTCCAGGCCAGCTGCATGAGCTTGAGGCGGGAAAAGGTGCTGACGCCGTGGCTGCGCGGGAGCGGGGTGTAGGGAATGCCGATGGATTTGTAGCCGACCCAGGCGTACATCCCCTTCATGAAGCGGTTGCGCTCGGGCAGGTTGCGCAGCGCGTCCACCACATTGCGGTTCATGAGGCGGAAATCCCCGGCATCGCGCGGGATGGTGATGCGCTCGCCCAGGGTCATGATTTCATAGAACACCTTGGAACCCCAGCGCTTGAAGCCCGATTCGACATGCCGGTCCTGGCGTACGGCATAGACCATGTCATAGCCTTCGCGCCATTTTTCCAGCATCTCGCCGATCAGGGAGGAGGAATGCTGGCCGTCTGCATCCATGCAGATCACGATATCGCCGCTGGCATATTCCAGTCCGGCGGTAATCGCGTATTCCTTGCCGAAATTGCGCGAGAAGCGTACCAGCGTGGTGCGCAAATACGCAGGCAGGCCACGCACAATGTCGGCGGTCTTGTCGCGGCTGCCGTCGTCGATGACGACGATGTCCCAATGTGGGTTCAGGGTGGCGAGCTGGTTGGCAATGTTCTCGACAGTCGAGGTGATCGCCGCGGCTTCATTGAAGGCGGGCACGATCACGCTGATATGGGGATTGGATTGGTTACGGTCTGTTGTCATCAATACGCCCTCGCGTTTCAACGGCAGTTGGGTTCAATGTGCGCTGCCCGGGATGCGGGGCTTGCGCTGGTGTGCCAGGAGCTGGCGCCTATCCTTCACCACGGCGAGGACTACGCCCATCCGCTCCACTTCGCCGATGATGCTGCCTTTCATGACATCGTCGCATCCCATGTTGGTTGTGGAAAGATAGAAGTCAGCCGCTTCCCAGCTCTTGGTGACGCTGAAGCGTTGGTCCAGGTAGGCGGTTCCCTGGATATTCTCGGCGCAGACTGCGACCAGGTAGGGCACGATATTGCCGTCGGCGTCGCGCTTGGGCTTGGACGATATTTCCTCTTCCAATATGTCGGCCGCCTCGCGCAGGCTGCTGGACCAGTAATCGCCTTCCCATTCCTCTTCTGCCTCGGCCATGGTGCCGGCCAGGTTGTTGTAGTAGATATATTCATAAGGGTGCAGGCGCCACAGCGTAGTTACCGTCAACAGGCATAGCGCGGCGCAGGCAATGCCTAGCCCCCGGCGTACGCGCGGCCATCTGTGCAGTGCATCCCAGCTCAAGGAGAGCCCCAAGCCTGCCAATACCGCGATCGGCGGCACGACGAAGGTGAAATGCCGGATGCCGTTATAGAGCGCAGGCTTGTCGATGACATTGAACGCGATCGGAAACAACGCGGCGATGAGCACCGCCAGCCAAGGGAGGAGCTTGCCGCGATGGGCGGACAGCTTGTTCAGGTGCAGTGCCGCGACCGCCGCCAGGCCAACCAGCCCGAGCAGGAAGACTTCAGGCAGGCGCACCAGCAGGTAGGCGGGCAGGTAATAGCGCGGCACGTCGCCTATCGGCATCACCCTGCCGTCCATGATGGTGAGCATATTGAATGCGAAATGCGAGAACGACTTGGCCGCCAGCAGGGGGTGGTCTGGCGACATCACGCCCCAAGGCCAGAAAATCGCCATGAGGATAAAGGCGGTGATTCCCGCGGGCACCAGGCGGATCATGCTATCCAGCCAGTAGCGCAGGCGGGCTTTCCAGCCCGTCACATTGACCAGCCCGGCCAGGCCCAGCAGCAAAAGCAGGTAGATCACGGCAAATGCGCCACCGATGCGTAGCCCCAGCGCGCAACCGACCGCGATGCCGAGCTTGACCGACAGCTTGAGCGGCGGGCGCGGCAGCTTTTCCATGACCAGCATGGTGTAATACAGGGCCCAGGCCATGCAGGTGGCGAAAGGCACGTCTTTGGTATGGGTGAACATCGCGCCGGACCAGGCGCCCGTGATGGCAAGCAGCAATACCGTGAAAAAGCCCGCGCGCTCGCCGCCCAGACGCCGCGCGATCTTATAGGCTGCGACAATCCCGGCGAGGCCGAACAGGGCGGACAGCAGGTGCCGCATGTCCCATACCCAGATCGGCAGGATGCGCTCGAGCAAGGCGGCGATTAGGTCGAACAGGCCGCCGTAGAGAAAGAGGTTGCGGTATTCGAACGCGGACCTGTCGGTGAAGCCGGAGCTATAGAAGTCAAGCAGCAGGCGGCCATAGATATGCTGAACCTCTTCGTCGTTGCTGATGCCGTACTGGAAGAAAGTGAAGGCAATAAAAAGGCCCAGGGCTGCAAACAGCGCTAGGCTCAAGCGGCGAAACACGAGAGGCGTGAACATGTGCCGGTCTTTATCGGATTTTGGAGCGGCGATTATACAATCGGGCCGGATTTTTTTATTACGGTCGGATAAATAAATTTCAGTCTTGGTTTTATCGCTGGTTTCCATGCCGGTTCAACGCCCAGGCCACGTGTTCACGGACCAGTTCAGAGGGGTCGTCGCGCCGTTGCTCCAGCGCCTCGACCACCTCGGGCGTCGTAGCGGCATTGCCCAGCCCCACCGCGATATTGCGCAGCCATTGGACATGGCCGATGCGGTAGATGGCACTGCCGGCCATCTTCTCCTTGAAAGTGGCTTCGTCCCATTTGAACAGTTCTACCAGGCTGATGTTGTCCAGGCCGTGGCGGACCTGGAAATCAGCTTGCTGCGTCACCTGTGCAAAACGATTCCAGGGACAAGTCAGTTGACAATCGTCGCAGCCGTACACGCGATTGCCGATCAGCGGCCGCAAATTTTCGGGAATGCTGTCCTTGAGCTCGATGGTGAGGTATGAGATGCAGCGCCTCGCGTCCACCTGGTAAGGCGCGACGATCGCCTGCGTCGGGCAGACATCGATGCAGGCGGTGCACTTGCCGCAATGGCCGGATATGGGCTCGTCTACGGGCAAAGGCAGGTCGGTGTAGATTTCGCCGAGAAAGAACCACGAGCCGGCATTCCTCGACAGCAACAGGGTGTGCTTGCCACGCCAGCCGAGGCCGGCCTTCTGCGCCAGCTCGACCTCCAACACCGGCGCGCTGTCGGTGAACACGCGGTAGCCGAACTCGCCCACCTGTTGCGCGATCATGTCGCTGAGCTTTTGCAGGCGGTTGCGCAGCACTTTATGATAGTCGCGCCCCAGCGTGTAGCGTGAAATGAAAGCCAGGCCGGAGTCCTGCATGACTTCTTCGCTGTCGCGCGCTTTTGGCGGCATGTAATCCATGCGGGCGGAAATGATGCGGATGGTGCCCGGTACCAATTCCGCGGGCCGGGTGCGTTTCTCTCTATGTTTTGCCATATAATCCATGGCACCATGGAAACCTTGGGCGATCCATTCCCTGTGGCGCGGCTCGGCGGCCGACAGATCGGTATCGGTAATGCCGACCTGTCCGAACCCCAGATCCAGCCCCCAGCGCTTGATATCCGCCGCGAGGGATTCCCAGTTGTTTAAAGTTTGAGACATATGAGTGAGAATTTTACACTGGCCTTGGCCGATGAGGCAGCGACGCTGGCATTGGGTGCCAAGCTCGCCGAGGTGCTGACGCCCGGGATCAATATCTACCTGCATGGCGACCTGGGTGCAGGCAAGACCACGCTGGTGCGCGGCATATTGCGCGCTCTCGGCCACGAAGGCAAGGTCAAGAGCCCGACCTATACTTTGGTTGAACCTTACACGGTTTCTAGATTAAACTTATATCACTTTGATTTGTACAGATTTGTTGATCCGGAAGAGTGGGACGCTGCCGGATTCAGAGATTATTTCAACCCAGAGTCCCTATGCCTGGTCGAATGGCCGGAGAAGGCCCAGGAGCTGTTGCCTGCGCCTGACATCGATATCCGCCTCCAGCCCGAAGGGCAGGGCAGGCGGGTAATAGCAAGCGCCAATACTGATTCAGGAAAGCAATGCCTCACAAAACTCGATCTTATTTCCTAGCTTGCCTGCTGGGGTCGATGTTCGCCCTGGGCCTGTTGCCTGTCTACGCTGCCGACGTCATCCAAGTTTCTGCGGCACGGGTCTGGCCTGCCGAGGACTACACGCGCATCACGCTGGAAACCAGCAAGCCGGTCAGCCACGGCATGGTCATGCTCAAGGACCCCGAACGCCTGGTGCTGGATCTTGATAATGTCGAGCTTGGCGCCGTGCTCAAGAGCCTGGGCGAGAAAATCAACCCGAACGACCCCTATATCCGCCAGGTGCGCGTGGGCAACTTCAAGCCTGGCACGGTCCGCATCGTGGTTGACCTCAAGGCGGAAATCAAGCCGCAGGTCTTCACCCTGCCTCCCGCTGGCGAATACAAGGACAGGCTGGTGCTGGACATTTACCCGGCCCAGGACCCCTTGATGGCCATGCTGGAACAGCGGGGCAAACCGGAAAATGCGCAGGCGCCCTTGCCCGAACTGCAGGTGGCCCCTGAATCCCCGGCTATCGCCGACGTCACTCCTGACGTCGCGCCCGGCTCGCCTTCTGCTGACAAGCCTGCCGCGGTGGTTGCGCCATCAAGCAATAAAAAGCCCGATGCGCGCATGATCACGATTGCCATCGATGCTGGCCATGGCGGCGAAGACCCGGGCGCCAAGGGCGCCAAAGGCTCTTACGAGAAAAACGTGACGTTGGCGATTGCGAAGAAACTGAAAGCCGCGATCGATGCCGAGCCCAATATGCGCGGCGTGCTGACGCGCGACGGCGATTACTTTATTCCCTTGCACGGCCGCGTCGTCAAGGCGAGGAAGATGCAGGCGGACTTGTTCGTCTCCATCCACGCCGATGCGGCATTGAGCGCGCAGGCACGTGGTTCCTCGGTGTTCGCATTGTCGGAGACAGGCGCCACTAGTGCCATGGCACGGCTGCTAGCGCAGCGCGAGAACGAATCCGACCTGATCGGCGGGGTGAGCCTGGGCGTCAAGGACCCCAACCTGGCCCGCACCTTGCTCGATCTCTCTCAGACCGCCACCATCAACGACAGCCTCAAGCTCGGCAAGCTGGTGCTGGACCATATGGGCACTATCAACACCCTGCACAAGCGCCATGTCGAGCAGGCCGGGTTCGCGGTGCTGAAGTCTCCGGACATTCCCTCCATCCTGGTTGAAACCGCCTTCATCACCAACCCCGAGGAGGAGCGCAAGCTCAACGACAGCGCGCACCAGGACAAGCTGGTGAGCTCCATCCTCTCGGGAATCAAGAAGTATTTCGCGGCGAATCCGCCCTTGGCCAAAACCAGAATGGTAGAAAAATAAACATGCAAATCAGTTTTCTTGGCGCCGCCGGGACAGTGACAGGCTCCAAGCACCTCGTGACCAGCGGCAACCGCCGCATTCTGGTCGATTGCGGATTGTTCCAGGGATTGAAGGTGCTGCGCCTGAAGAACTGGGCCAGGCTGCCGGTCGACCCGGCGACGATAGACGCGGTGGTGCTGACCCATGCGCACATCGACCATACGGGATACCTGCCGTTGTTGGTCAAGCAAGGCTTCCGCGGCAAGGTCTATTGCAGCGAAGTCACCTTATCGCTGTGCCAGCTGTTGCTGCGCGACTCGGCCCACTTGCAGGAGGAGGAGGCGCGCTACGCCAACAAGCGCGGCTATTCCAAGCACAAGCCGGCTTTGCCGCTCTACACCAAGGAAGATGCCGAGGCGGCATTGGAGCACCTGGTTGCCATACCCCTGGGGCAAGATACCGAAATCCTGAACGGCATCACCATCAAACTGCAGCTTGCGGGGCATATCCTAGGCGCGTGCACGGTGCTGTTAAAGGACGAGCAGACTTCCGTCCTGTTCTCGGGCGACCTCGGGCGCATGGAAGACCCATTGTTTTATGCGCCCACGCCGCCCGAGGCGGCAGACTACCTCGTGGTGGAATCCACCTATGGCAACCGGCTGCACGAGAAAGCCGCGCCCGAAACCCAGCTGGCAGAGGTCATCAACCGTACCGCCAAGCGCGGCGGCATTGTGCTGGTGCCCGTGTTTGCCGTCGGGCGGGCGCAGGAAGTGCTGTACTACATACACAAGATCAAGCAGGAGGGGCTGATCCCCGACCTCCCGGTTTACTTGAACAGCCCGATGGCGGTGGATGCTACGCTGATCTTCCTTACCCACCATGCCCAGCACAAGCTCAATGCGGCGCAGTGCCGGGAGCTGGCGAAGGTCGCCAAGGTGGTGAACACCATCGAGGAGTCGATGTCATTGAACGAATTGCGGGAACCTGCCATCATCCTGGCCGCGAGCGGCATGGCATCAGGCGGGCGCGTGGTGCACCACCTCAAAGCGCTCGGTCCCGACCCGCGCAACACCGTTCTGTTCGCCGGGTTCCAGGCAGCCGGGACCAGGGGGGCGGCGCTGCTTGACGGAGCGGAAAGCGTCAAGATCCATGGCGAGTACGTGCCAATGCGCGCCGAGATCGCCTCTATAGACAACCTGTCCGCGCATGCCGACTACCAGGAGATCATGCAATGGCTGTCGCAATGCCCGCGCCCGCCGAAGCAGACCTTTATCGTGCATGGTGAACCTGTTGCCGCGGATGCACTCAGACACAGGATAGAAGAGGAAAAGCAATGGAATGTCATGGTTCCCGAGTATTTGCAAACCGTGGAACTCAATGGCAAATAGGGGCTTTACTGCCAGGTCCACCGACCAGCGGCACGACAGGCCCTAGCCGGCAAACCCAGGCTGGCACAAAAGGTGCGTACCAAAAGTACGTGAATGCGGTAACCGAGGAACAATGCAATGAGTAAATATGCGCTGTACATCAAGTTGGAAGCACGCCCGGAAAAGCGGCAAGAGCTTGAAATTTTTCTGAAAAAAACCTTGCCCGTGGTCAAGGAAGAGGACGAAACCAAGACCTGGTATGCCTTCAAGGCGGCAGAGAATATCTACGTGATTTTCGACACCTTCAGCAGCCAGTACGGCCGCGACGCCCATTTGCAGGGCAAGGCGGTGGAGGCGTTGCACCAGGTGTCGGATGACCTGCTGGTGCGTCCTCCCGAGTTCGTGCCGGTCGACCTGCTAGCGCAGAAGGTCGGCCTGGAGACGGAAGTGGTGGGCGATATCGACGTCAAGAAATACGGCCTGCGCTTCATCGACGGCCTATAAACAGCCGGGATATTAGCCTGGCATGGCGTGCCGGGGTAGAATAGGCAGCTTGATTGTCCTTGAAGCCTGCCGCGCCCCAGTATGCCATCCATCAAGCTATTACCAGATCAGTTAATCAGCCAGATCGCCGCGGGCGAAGTGGTCGAGAGGCCAGCGTCCGCGCTCAAGGAAATCCTGGAAAACAGCCTGGATGCAGGCAGCACCGATATTGCCGTGGCATTGCAGGCGGGCGGCATCAAGCAGATCAAGGTCACCGACAACGGTGGGGGCATCGCGCGCGACGAGCTGCGCCTGGCATTGACTCGTCACGCCACCAGCAAGATTGCCAGCCTGGAAGACCTGGAATGCGTTGCCAGCCTGGGCTTCCGCGGCGAGGCCCTGGCGAGTATCGCCGCGATTTCCCGTACCCAGATCACCAGTTGCCACCCGGCTGAAAAGCATGCCTGGCGCATTGCTTCCGAAGGCTCTTTCCTGACCGATATCGAGCCTGCGGCACTGGACGCCGGCACCATCGTCGATATTCAGGACTTGTATTTCAATACGCCCGCGCGGCGCAAATTCCTTAAGACTGAAAACACCGAGTTCGGCCATTGCGAGGAGGCGTTCCGCCGCGTGGCGCTGTCGCGTCCGGATGTGAATATGCTCCTGCAGCATAACGGCCGTGCCGTCGCCCGGATTGCCGCAGGCAGTGCGGAAAAGCGGTTCGAGGACATCCTGGGCCGGGATTTTGCCTCCGAGGCGTTTTACCTCGACGAATCGGCCGCTGGCCTCAGGCTTTGGGGTATGGCCGCCAAGCCGACTTTCTCGCGCCATGCGCGTGATACGCAGTACGTCTATGTCAACGGACGTTTCGTGCGCGACAAATTGATCAGCCATGCCATACGCCAGGCCTACCAGGATGTGCTGCATCACGACCGCCATCCGGCATTCGTCCTCTTCCTCGAGCTCGATCCGGCCCTGGTGGACGTCAATGTCCACCCGAGCAAGACCGAGGTGCGCTTCCGCGACGGACAGTCGGTGCACCGGTTCATTTTCCACGCGCTCAATAAGTCACTGGCAACTCCTGTGGGGCTTCCCGGCTCCCTGGTCCTTGGTATTGCGCCTGCCGTTGCCCTGGACGGGCAAATGACTGAGCCGGTTTCCGTCGCCAGCTATCCGCGCTTCCAGAGCAATATCGACCTCCGTGCCAACGAGGCTTCCAGCCATTTTTACCAAACCCTGTTCGGCAATTTGCAGCAACAGGCAACGCCCGTTGCGGAGACGGCCGTTGATGGCGACGGCGCGTCGCAGCCTTCTCCTTGGGCCGCTACGGTCCAAGCCGGGTCTGAAGCGGAAGATTTCCCGCTGGGATTCGCCGTGGCGCAGATCCACGGCGTTTACATCCTGGCCCAGAACAAGCTGGGGCTGATCGTCGTCGACATGCATGCCGCGCATGAGCGCATCATGTACGAAAAGCTCAAGAACGCGCTGGATGCCAGCCGTGTCGCCATGCAGCCTTTACTGCTGCCCGTGAGTTTCCATGCCGATCGGCTGGAAGTTGCGACCGTACAGGAGCAGCAGTCGCTTGCTGACAATGGCCTGGCCCAGCTTGGATTCGACATTGCCGTGCTGTCGCCGGCGACGCTGGCAGTGCGCGCCATCCCGATCATGCTCAAGGATGCCGATGCAGTCGCCCTCGCGAGGGACGTGCTGGCGGACTTGCGGCAATACGGCGCCAGCCGCGCATTCACCGAACGCCGCAATGAACTGCTTGGCACCATGGCCTGCCATGCCGCGGTAAGGGCCAACCGCATACTCACCATTCCCGAAATGAACGCGCTGTTGCGTGACATGGAGGCTACCGAGCGCTCCGGGCAGTGCAACCATGGCCGGCCGACCTGGTTCCAGATGACCATGGGCGAGCTGGACAAGATGTTCATGCGCGGCAAGTAGCGAGTGGCATTGGTAAGTTTAGTAAGTACCGAATCGAACATGTCCGTTTCCCATCCTCCCGCCATTTTCCTCATGGGGCCGACTGCCAGCGGCAAAACCGGGCTTGCGGTGGAACTGGTGCAGGCCATGCCGCTGGAAATCATCAGCGTCGACTCGGCCCTGGTCTACCGGGACATGGACATAGGCACGGCCAAGCCCGAGCAAGAGATATTGCGGCGCGCGCCTCATCACCTGATCGACGTGATCGACCCGATGCAGGTGTATTCGGCCGCGCAGTTCCGCACTGATGCCTTGCGTCTGATGGCGGAGATCACCGCCAAGGGCAGAGTGCCGTTGCTGGTCGGCGGCACCATGCTGTACTTCCGCGCCTTGCAGCAGGGTCTGGGTGGTTTGCCGGAGGCGGATGCTGACATACGCGCCGAACTGGACAGGGAAGCGGAGCAAATCGGCTGGCCTGGCATGCATGCGAAGCTTGCCGCCATCGACCCGGAAACCGCCGCGCGCTTGCAGCCTGCGGATTCGCAACGCATACAGCGCGCGCTGGAAGTGTACCGGCTGACAGGGCAGACCATGACGGCCCTGCACCGGCAGCAGGCTGCCGAAACCCTGCCTTACCGCCTGCTCAAGATCGCGCTGCAACCCTCGGACCGCTCCGCGCTGCATGCGCGGATCGCCGAGCGCTTCATCGCCATGATGGAGGGCGGATTATTAGAAGAGGTGCAGGGGCTGCTGGAAAAATATCCCGGCCTGCATCCGGACATGACCTCCATGCGCTGCGTGGGCTACCGGCAGACGCTGGAATATATTGCGGACAATATTGGCTACGAGGAATGGAAGGCGCAAGGCATCGCCGCCACACGCCAGCTCGCCAAGCGCCAGCTCACCTGGCTGCGCGGCATGGACGACACCCTGGTGCTGGATTGCTTGGAGCAAGGGTTGTATGGCCAAGCGCAGCGCGCCATCAGCGGGTTCTTGTCGGCAACCTAATAAGATCCGGCCAGCTGGCGGATGCGCTCGGCGGCTTCCATGCATTCAGCCAGTGACGCAACCAGCGCAATGCGGATGAAACCTTGGCCGGGATTGACGCCGTGCACCTCGCGTGCGAGGAAGCTGCCTGGCAGCACCGTGACGTTGTAGTCGCGGTATAGCCGCAACGCGAAGTCCGTATCCGATTGGCCGGTATAGGCCCAGAGGTAGAAGGCGGCATCCGGCAGTTCCACATCCAATACCTCCTGCAATACCGGCGTGACGGCGGCGAATTTTTCCGCATACAGGCGGCGGTTCTCCACCACATGTACTTCGTCCTGCCAGGCTGCGACGCTCGCGGCCTGCACAGCCGGATTCATGGCGCAGCCGTGATAGGTGCGGTAGAGCAGGAATTTCTCGAGGATTTTCGCGTCGCCCGCGACAAAGCCCGAGCGCATGCCCGGCACGTTGGAGCGCTTCGACAGCGAGCTGAACACCACCAGGCGGCTGTAGTCGCGCCCGAGCAGACGTGCGGCCTGCAAGGCGCCCAAGGGCGGCTCGGTTTCGTCGAAATAGATTTCCGAGTAACACTCGTCCGCGGCAATGACAAAGCCGTAGCGATCGGAGAGGGCGAATATCTCTTTCCATTGCTCCAGGCTCAATACCTTGCCGGACGGGTTGCCGGGCGAACAGACATAGACCAGCTGAGTACGTTGCAGGACGCTTTCCGGCACGGTTTCAAACGCCATGCCGAAATCATTGCCAGGCAGGGTGTTGAGGAAATAGGGTTCGGCGCCTGCCAGCAATGCCGCGCCTTCGTATATCTGGTAGAAAGGGTTGGGGCTGATCACCACAGGCTGCGGCAGGCTGCTGTCGATCACGGTTTGCGCGAATGCGAATAGGGCCTCGCGGTTGCCGTTGACCGGGATGATCTCGGTATCCGGGTTTAGTGCAGGGATCTGGTAACGTTTCGCGATCCAGCTGGAAATCGTTTCGCGCAGCTTGGCAATGCCAAGCGTGGTAGGGTAGGTGGCAAGCCCGGCCAGATTGTCGGCCAGCGCCGAGGAAATCAAGGCCGGCGTGGCATGCTTGGGTTCGCCAATTGATAAATTGATGGGCTGGTATTCCGGGTTGGGCACCGTGCCTGCGAACAGGTCGCGCAGGCGCTGGAAAGGATAGGGCTGCAGTTTGTAGAGATCAGGATTCATAGGCAGCATTATAAACCCTGCCGCCTTTTGGCAATAGTTGCGCTCGGGCGCTAGGCGCCGAATCCGCCTTTCGCGCTTTCGTTGGCGAACCTGATCTTGAGCGACAAGTCGTTGCGCGAATCGGCGCTTGCCAGCGCATTGTCTTCCGAGATGGCCCCTTGGCTGAAGAGTTCGAACAGCGACTGGTCGAAGGTGCGCATGCCGATGTCCTGGTTGTTGGCCATGACTTCCTTCACTTCTTCCAGCTTGGACTTGAGGATCAGTTCGGCAATGTAGGGCGTATTGATGAGCACTTCAGTGGCGACGACGCGCTTGGCCTTGATGCCGGGAACCAGGCGCTGCGAGATGATCGCCGCCAGGTTGAGCGAGAGGCTGAGCTGTATGCCTTGCTTCCCATCCGGCGGGAAGAACGACAGGATGCGCTCCAACGCCTGGTTGGCGTTGTTGGCATGCAGCGTGGCCAGGCAGAGGTGGCCGGTTTCGGAATAGGCGATCGCGTGCTTCATGGTTTCCATGTCGCGGATTTCGCCGATGAGGATGACGTCGGGCGCTTGCCGCATGGCATTCTTGAGCCCGTTCTCGAAGCTCAGGGTATCGATGCCGATTTCGCGCTGGTCGACAACGGATTTCTTGTGGTCGTGGATAAACTCGATCGGGTCTTCCAGGGTCAGGATATGGCCGTCGCGGCTGGCGTTGCGGTGGTCGATCATGGAGGCAAGCGTCGTTGACTTGCCGGAACCGGTCGCCCCCACCACCAGGATCAGCCCGCGCTGGCGCATGATGAGTTCGTTCAGTACAGGCGGCAGCCCCAGGCTTTGTAGGCTGGGAATGACGTGCTTGATATAGCGGACCACCATCGCCACCTCGCCGCGCTGGCGGAAGACGTTGATGCGGAAGCGCCCGAGGCCATGCAGGCTCAGGGCAAAATTCATCTCCAGCGTCTGCTCGAATTCCTTTTGCTGGGCTGGCGACATCAGGGCATAGGCAATTTCCTTCACCATGCCCGGCACCATGGCCTGGGCATTGATCGGGATGGTCTGGCCTTCGATGTCGATATGGATGGCGGTGCCGGTACTGAAGAATAGGTCGGAGCCGTTTTTATCGACCATGAACTTGAGTATGGGGGTGATGTCAATTGCCGCCATGTTGCCTTCCTGATTTTTGTTTGTGCCTACTGTATCACAAGGCGCAGGCTCCATGCTGGTGCGCGCATTGCACCGCAGGCCGGCGTCCGCACCAATTCCAGGCGCCGCTCCTGGCATGCGTGGGAGATTGAACTGGAAGCCGGCATGGCAAAACCGGATTGCAGCCTGCTTTTCCATGAATGGCAGGGCGGTTCTGCACAAAATAGGCAAAAGCATCGTCACGTCATGTCGTTGGCATAAGGATTGCATTGCCTCATGCAGAATTTCCCCACTTTTGCGTATGAACAGGCCATGCAGCTCTATATAAAACTCCTGAACAGCTCCCTGCAATCAGCCTCCGAAGCACATGCCGCCCAAGGGGCCTCGCCTGTGGTGCTGGCGTTCCCGTGCGAACACGACCAGGAGCTCTTGAATATCCTCGACAAGGTATCGCTCGAATATACGGAGCAGGTGCTCGAAGAGGCCTACGTCTGGTACGGGCCGGACGGCAGCCAGGATATCGAGGAGTTGATGACCGGCGTCATGCCGTTCAATACCTTTTACGCCCGCATGCGGCACCCATGGCTGCTGGAAGACTTGAGCCGGCACGTGGAAATGCACTTCCAGCCCATCGTGGATTTCACCCAGAACGGCAAGATTTTCGGTTACGAGGCCTTGTGCCGCTTGCGCGACCCCGATGGCCGGACATTGAACGGCGAGGATGCATTCCGCCTTGCCAGGCAGGTGAACCGCGCCGTCGAGCTCGACATGGTATGCCAGAACCTTGCCCTGGCAGGCAAGGCCAAGGCGATTCCCAACGGCACGCCTTTGTTCATCAATGTCCTGCCGCAAACCATCATGCGCGGGGACTGGCTGTCGGTGATGCTGGATGCGTTGGACCGCCACGGCATGGAGCACCGCGACGTGGTGATTGAAATCGTGGAGAGCGAAGAAGTGTCGCCCGACCTACTCGCCAAGCATTGCGACGTGATCCGTACCCAGGGCCTGCGCATCGCGCTCGACGACATGGGCTCGGGCTTCAACGGCCTCAGCACGCTGGCGGTGGTCAAGGCTGATTTCATCAAGATCGACAGGGCCATCGTGCACGAGGCGCAAGGCAGCCGCGTGCGCACCGTGCTGCTGGAGGCGATCATCTCCATGGCGCAGCGCCTGGGATGCACCATCGTCGCCGAGGGGCTGGAGCGCGTGGAGGATATCACCTATTGCCAGGACCTCGGCCTGGTGTACGCGCAAGGCTTCTATTTCGCCAAGCCCGAAGCCGTGCCAGCGCAAATGGTGACGGCATTGCCTGCGCGGGATGAGTCGCATCGCTCCTCGATCCCGGATGAGTTCCGCATCAACGAGTTCGTCAGCCGCGGCATCACCATCGAGGTCAATACCCCAATAGACCAGGCCAGGAAGACGTTCATTGAAAACCCCGACGTGGCCTGTGCGGTGGTGCTGGACAGCCTGCGGCCGATCGGCTTGCTGAAGCGCGGCAAGGTCTTCACCCACCGCAACGACGCGCTTGGCAATTACTGCGATCCTTTGCCGCGCATGATCACCTCGCGCATGCCTTCTTCCACGCTGGCGCGGGGTCTTTACCTGGAGCGCGGCGAAATCGAGCCCTGGATCATGGTCAGCGAAGATGGCGTCTATATCGGCATTGTGCACCCGCTGGAAATCATGTCGCAGATCATCAGCCGCAAGACCAGCTCGGGCAACCTGCATCCCTTGAGCCACCTCACCACGGGGCCGACATTGCGCCAGTCCCTGGATGTGAGCTTGCGCAACAACCCGACCACGCAGCTGGTCTATATCGACCTCGACCACTTCAAGGCCTACAACGACCGCTACGGCTTCATTCGCGGCGATGCCATGATCCGCCTACTATCCGAGATTGTGCGGCAGGAATTCCACAACCGCGCGGGCGTGCTGGTCGGCCATATCGGCGGCGACGATTTCGTCCTGATCCTGGACCATGACGACCCAGGCCTGGTCAACCTGCTGTTGAAGGTGGTGAGCCACTTCCAGGCATTGGCGGTGCACCTTTACGACGGCAGCGACCTGGAGCGCGGATTCTTCACCACCGAGGACGGCAAGGACCACCCGGTCGCCAGCGTCTCCATCGCCGTGGTCAACGGCAACCAGGGGCGCATTTCCAACAGCGTGGCGGCAGCGGAGCGCGCCGCATCGCTCAAGAAAATCGGCAAGTCCAATATCGGTAGTATCATTGTCGTTGAATCCGATCCGCCGCGTCTCGTTATTCCCCGCAGCGACGAATACATCAACTGGCAATCGCGCGCGCTCAACGCGCTCAAGATATTGCAGACCTTGCCGCGCAACGCCGATGCGCACTGCCTGGACAGCTGCTTCTCCGACTATCCGTTCTTCGAAGTGGTGTTCGAGCTCAACCCGGACGGCAGCCAGCGTTTCGCGAACTGGATCAACCCCAATATGTACGGCAAGATCAAGGCGGGCGGGGCGGGGGCCGACCGCAGCCTGCAGGCATACTACACTGCAGTGCGCGATTCCATGAGCCCCTATATCTCGAGCATCTACCTGTCCACCGCGACCGAGGATTTCTGCCTCACGGTATCCTTGCCCTTGTTCGATACCGATGGTGGCTTGGACAGCATCCTGGTGGCCGATATCAACATTGCGGCCATGGCAATGCTGAGCAGCCTGCCAGCCGAACCCGAGGGGGCTAGCCTTGCGCCGGCCGCGATAGCTTGAGGTAGAGCGCTTCGAGGTCGCGGGTGAAGCGCGTAGTGTCAAAAAGGACCGAATGTTCGCGCGCGCTCAGCAACTTGTCCCGGTACTGCTGCAATAGTGTAGGCGTATGGGCAAGCTTCAATGCCAGCGCCTCGTAGGCGGCCAGGTCCGTGGTCACGAGCTCGCCCAGCCCAACAGCCTTTAGGAGGCTGGCAGCTACGCGGCTGGCAAAAGTGCCGCCGCGGCACGTGATCAGCGGCACACCCATCCACAAGGCGTCGCTTGCCGTGGTATGGGCGTTGTAGGGGGCTGTATCGAGGAACAGGTCAGCGTGGATATGCCGGGCAAGGTGCTGGTCCATCGGCACCCGTGGAGCGAAGACCAGGCGAGAGGCCGCAACGCCATGGCTTTCTGCCGCCTGCCGCAGATTCCGGCTGGCCTCGGAGTGGCCTTGCAACAGCCAGAGTACGCTGCCGGGGGTTGCCTTCAACAGCCGCATCCAGCAGGAAAACACCTCGGGCGTGATCTTGAAACCCTGATTGAAGCAGCAATACACAAACGCGTTTTCAGGAAGGCCGCAGGAGTCGCGGCTGGGCGCCGGAGCCACCGGCCGCTTGCGGTCGTTGGGCTGGTAAGCATGCGGCAGCAATGCCAGCCGCTCCGAATAATGATCTTGCTCGGACTCGGGCGTAATGACCGCATCGCTGATCAGGTAGTCGACGAAGGGCGCGCCCATGGTGCCGGGGAACCCCAGCCAGGATGCCTGTATCGGCGCAGGGCGGAGCGCCAATATGCCGCTGCGGCTGGACTGGGTATAGCCGGTGAGATCGACCAGGATGTCCACCTCGTCGGCATGTATCCTCTCTGCGGCGGCTTGCAGCGAAAGAGGGCGGATATCGACGAAATGGTCCACGGCCTGCTGCAGGCGCAATCGTGCCGGCGTCCTGTCATCCGCCCCATAGGAATAAGCGCTGACCTTGAAACGCTCCCTGTCGTGCAGCTCCAGCATTTCGGTGACAAGCGAGGCAAGCGGATGCAGGCGGAAATCGCAGGACAGGTAGCCGATATGCAGCTTTTCGCTGATCCGGGACTTCGCTTGTGAAGATTTTGTTTGTGAGGATTTTGCTTGAGTTAGCGGCGTTGCGGATAGCAATTGACCGTGCCGGTTGTTTGTCCAGTTCCGCGCGCACTTGAGCTGTTCCGCGGGCGTGGTGCCCGACATGGCAAGAAAGGCAAACGGGGATACCTGGGCTTCGGGAACATCGCTGACCCAGCGCCGGATCTCGGCAATATCGGCATCGAGGTTCCGCCAGTCGCATAAGTGCTGCCGTTGGTGCACCAGGTGCACGCGGGCGTGGTAGAGCTTGGGGTTGATCGCCAATGCCCGCTCATAGCAGGCGACGGCCTCAGGTAGTTGCCGCAGCTCGCGCAATACGTTGCCGAGGTTGTTGTGCGCATCCGCATCGTCCGGGGCGATTGCCAGCATGCGGCGGTAGCTTTCCGCGGCCTGGGCGGCTTGTCCCTGTTCGCGCAAGGCGTTGCCCAAGTTGTAATGCCATGCGGCGTTGCCTGGCTGCAGCGCGACGAGGTCGCGGAAATGCCGCTCCGCCTCGGCGAAATGGCCCGCTTGCTGCGCCTGGTTGCCCAGGGCCTGCAACACATTGCCTAGCGCGGCATGGATATCGACATCCTGCGGCGAGCGCTGCCTGGCCTCAATGTACGCAGTTCGTGCAGCGACGAGGTCGCCTGCCGCATGTTGCGCCGCTCCCAGGTTCTGCCAGAGGTCGCCATCGGCAGGCGCCAATGCCAGGCCTTGGCGGAATTGGTGAATGGCGGCATCAAGCTGGCCATCGGCGCGCAATGCCAGCCCGAGGTTGTTGTGCTGGTCCGCATCGCCTGGGTTGGCGCGGATGGCATTGCCGATCAGTTCGATCGCCTGCTGGTGCCTGCCGGACTGGTGGCAGAGCACGCCGTAGTAATGCAAACCGTGGGCATGCCGGGGAGTGCTGGCCAGCAGCTGCCGGTAGAGTTGTTCTGCCTGTTTCAGTTGGCCCTGACGGTGCGCATCAAGGGCCGCATGGAATAGCTGGTCTGGATTCATGCCCTGCATTAAACCATATTAGCGTGTGGTCAGGCTCTAACGGCAATTAACGCAGCGGATAGCAGGCCAGGCCGCGCACCAGGCGCTTCAGGCCCAGTTTGCGCAATACGAAGCGGTTGGGGTCGAGCGCGGCAAGCAGCTCGCTATCGACCGGGGCGGGCTCGTGATGGATGGCGCAAGCCAGCATTTCCGCCGCGATCGGGGCGGTGGTGAGCCCCTTGGAGCCATGGCCGGTATTGACGTACAGCCCCGGCAGCCATGGCAGGCTGGAGGCCGGGTCGGCGGTGTAACGCGGCGGCTTGGACTCCAACAGGGCGGCATCCAGTACAGGGCCCACCAATGGCAGGTAGTCCGGACTGGTACAGCGGACGGCGGCGCGTCCTGTCGGCGCTTGCGGCATCAGGGCGTCGTATAGCGAGGGCGCCATGTGCTTGAGCATTTCCAGGTTCTGCTCGTGCTCTTCATCGCGCACCGAGGTCGAACTGTCTCCCGGGACGAAAGTCGCTCCGAGGCAATAGCCGCCATCGATCAAGGGGCTGATATAGCCGTCCGTGCACAGCAGGGTATGCAATACCGGTGCCCCGTCGATATGCTGAAGCCGGCTGATCTGCCCGCGTACCTGTTCCAGCGGCAAATGGCGGGTTTGGGCAAAGCTGGCAGCCTGCGCGGCATTGGCAATGACGACGATATCCGCCTCGTCAAAGAATTGCCCGTCGGCCCATATTCGCCAGCCGTTGCCGTGTTGCCTGAGCTCAGTGACGCGCGTGGCAAGCGTGCGTGTGATGTTGGCATGCCCAGCAAGCGCTTCGCAATAAGCCTGCGGCCTGACCCAGCCGGCCTCGGGAAAGTGCAGGGCGCCGTATGGCAGCGCTATGCCCGCAAGATTGCCGGCCTGCTCCCGGTCGACCCAGTGCAGCAGTTCGGGGGAAAAGCCTTGCTCGGCGATGGTCCGGCAACGCTGCAGCTCGCGTTGGTCGAAAGCCAGCTGCAGCATGCCGCAGCGCGCATGGGCGTCGGAATCCAGGCCAAGTTGTTGTAATAGGCGCAGGCTATGCAAGTACCCTGCAAGCGAAAGACGGCCCAATGGCACGTCCTTGCGCGCGAGCTTGGGGTAGAGCACGCCCACCGGGTTGCCTGAGGCATGTTGCGCCAGCGCCGGCTCCTGCTCGACCAGATTGACCTGCCAGCCGCGCTCGGCAAGCGCATGGCCGCTGGCGGTGCCGGCAATGCCGCCGCCGATGACGATGGCGCGCCCGGCTTGCCTGGCGGGGCGTTCGCCCCGCGTGAAGCGGCCGCACAGCATTTCGCGCTTGCGCCCGTAACCGTCGACCTTGCGCACCTCGAAACCGGCGTCCTGCAGGCCGCGCTTGACGATGCCTGCGCTGGTGAACGTGGCAAAGGTAGTCTGCTTGTGCGAGAAGGCAGCCATGGTGGCGAACAGCGCCTCCTGCCACATTTCCGGGTTGCGCGAAGGTGCGAAGCCGTCCAGGAACCAGGCGTCGGCGCGGCTGCTCAATTGCGGCAGCAATGCGAGCACATCGCCAATCAATAGTGTCAGCTGCACCCGTCCCTGGCAAAACACCAGCCTTTGCCAGCCGGGGACGATCTGACTGTATTCGGAGAGCAAAGCCGCGCTGTAATGCCTTAATTCAGGCCATAAGTCTAATGCGCGGGCGAGGTCGGCATGGCTGAGTGGAAATTTCTCGATGCTGACGAAATGCAGCCTTGCATGGGAAGGCGCAGTAAGCTCCCATAATTGCCAGGCGCAGAGGAAGTTGAGCCCAGTGCCGAAACCGGTCTCGACGATGGTGAATGCGCCCTGCTGCATGGCCTGCCAGCGTTCCGCAAGCTGGTTGTGGCGAAGGAATACGTGGCGCGTTTCCTCCAGCCCGCTTTCGCGCGAGAAATACACGTCGCCGAAATGCGCAGAATAGGGCTGGCCATCGTGCCATTCCAGCAATACCTGGTGGGGAGCTTGTATAGACATGTTCTTTTTTGACCGGCTTTATTATAATATTTCGTTATATTCCAAAGAAAATAATGCAGTCATTCATCAACCCGCCATTTTTCAAAGAAAGCATATCACCATGAAATCAATCGCCTTGCGCCTGGCCTTATCCCTGGGCCTGGTATTCAGCCTGGCCGCGCATGCGGATCCGGCGCGCGTCGCGGCGGCAGCCGATCTCAAGTTCGTCCTCGAGGAGCTTACCCAGGCATTCGAAAAACAAGGCGGGGAAAAGCCTGCCGTCACCTACGGCTCCTCCGGCGCCATCACGACGCAGATCAGCAACGGCGCGCCCTTCGAACTTTTCCTTTCCGCGGATGAGGAGTATGTGGCCAAGCTCAATAGCGGCGGCTTCACCCGGGACGAGGGCGTATTGTACGCTACCGGCCACCTGGTCATCGTGACTCTCAAGCAGGCCGCATTGGAAGTCGACCCCGAACTCAAGGGTTTACAGGCGGCCTTGAAGGCTGGCAAACTGCAACGCTTTGCCATTGCCAACCCCGAGCATGCGCCTTACGGCCGCCGCGCGGTCGAAGTGCTGAAGCATGCGGGCATCTGGGAACAGATCCAGCCCAAGCTGGTGCTGGGGGAGAACGTCGCCCAGGCAGCCCAGTTTGCCACCAGCGGCTCTACGGACGGCGGCATTGTGGCGCTATCGCTCGTGAAATCACCTCAACTGGTCAATACCGTGAAATATGCAGAAATCCCTGAAAGCTGGCACAGCCCGCAACGCCAGCGCATGGTATTGCTCAAGAACTCCGGCAGCAATGCCGAGGCATTCTATGACTTCCTGCAACAACCTGCGGCACGGCAAGTATTCGGCCGCTACGGCTTCGTCCTGCCCGGCGAATAAACGCTGATGGATTGGATCGCCCTCGGGCTGTCGCTCAAGCTGGGCGTCATGACCATTATCGTGCTGGTGCCGCTGGCGTTACTGGCCGCACGCTGGCTGGCCTACCGCCAGTTCACGGGAAAGCCTGTGGTAGAGGCCTTGCTGGCCGTGCCCTTGGTCCTGCCGCCCACGGTGGTGGGCTATTACCTGCTGGTCGGCCTCGGCAGCCAGTCATGGCTCGGGCAATGGTTGATGCAATGGACCGGCCACCTGCTGGTGTTCCATTTTTCCGGCTTGTTGATCGCCTCCATCATCGTCAATATTCCGTTTGCCGTGCAGCCGATCCAGCGCGGGTTTGAATCCATTCCGCAGGAAGTGCGCGATGCCGCGGCGTGCTGCGGCATGTCGCCGCTGCGCACCTTGCTGACCGTGGAGCTGCCCTTGGCCTGGCCCGGCATCGTCACCGCCATGGTGCTGACGTTTGCGCACACGCTGGGCGAATTCGGCGTCGTCCTCATGGTGGGCGGCAGCTTGCCTGGCGAAACCAAGACCATCGCGATCAGCATCTACGACCGGGTGCAGGCGCTGGATTTCGATGCGGCAGGCAGCATGTCCTTGATGCTGCTGCTGTTCTCCATCATCGTGCTCGCGCTGGCCAATAGCCTTTCCAAGCGCTTTGGCCGCCGCGGGAACTACCATGAAATCTGAACTGCGGCTGGACATCCGGCAACAGCGGCCTTTCGCCCTCGATGCCGTATTGCATTGCCGGGCCGGCGAGCTGCTGGCCTTGCTCGGGCCGTCGGGCTGTGGCAAGTCCACCTTGCTGCGCATGATCGCAGGCCTGCAGCATGCCGAGTCTGGCACCATCAGCCTTAACGGCGATACCTGGTTCAGCGATCAAGTCAGGCTGAAACCTCAGCAACGCCGTATCGGCTACGTACCGCAGCATTACGGCCTGTTTCCCCACATGACGGCGCTGCAGAATGTGGCGGCAGCCTTGCACGGCTTGCCCAGGCAGGAGCAGTCGGTGCGCGCCAAGGCATGGTTGGAGAAGGTGCAGCTGGCCGCATTTGCGCAGCGCAAGCCGGCCGAGCTTTCCGGCGGACAGCAGCAGCGCGTTGCCTTGGCGCGCGCCCTGGCTGCCCAGCCCAGCATCCTGCTGCTGGACGAGCCTTTTTCAGCGCTCGACAGCATCACCCGGGAAGGCCTGTACCGCATCCTGGCGCTGCTCAAGCCGCAGCTCAACATCCCCATCATCCTGGTCACGCACAACCTCACCGAGGCCCGGCTCCTGGCGGACAGGATCGCCGTGATGGGTCAGGGCAGCATCCTGCAAGAAGGTGTGCCGGAGTCCGTGGTGAAGCAGCCATTGAACCGCGCGGTGGCTGCATTGGTAGGTGTGCGCAATATATTCTTCGGCACGATAGCACGCACTTCAAGCGACCGCAGCGTGCTGGCGGTGGGTGATCAGGAGCTGGATTTGCAACGCGCTCTTCCATCCGGTACAACCTTGCATTGGTGCCTGCCGCAAGACGCGATACGCTTAGCGGCATCGGTGGAAGATCCAGGTAACCTTGCCGGTAATATCAGCCACCTGGTTCGCCTGGGCGAGCATTGGCTGGTCAGCGTCAGCTTGCCTGGGACAAGCGATATACTGGAATTGCAATGTCCGGCTACGATTCCTCTTGCCATCCAGCAACCGGTCCGGCTGGCAGTGCGTACCGAGCAACTCCACATTCTCGAGGCCTAGCTGCGTGAACGTTTCAGCGATGCAAGCGCCATGCCCTTCGGCATGGCTGGTAGAACATAGCCATTACATCAAACCCGGAGGACGGGTGTTGGATGTGGCCTCCGGCGCCGGACGCAACGCCATCTGGCTTGCGCGGCAGGGCTTCAGGGTAACTGCCGTGGATCGTGATGCCAAGGCCTTGGCTACGTTGAAAAGCCTGGCACCAAACGTTGAGGTGCAGATACGCGACCTCGAGCAAGGCGTTTGGCCTTATGTCGATGAACATTTCAATGCCGTCGTGGTCTGCCGCTACCTGCACCGGCCGTTGCTGCCTGCATTGGCGAGCAGCCTGGTACCTGGGGGAGTGTTGATCTATGAAACCTTCATGCAGGGACATGAGCAATACGGCCGGCCGAGCAATCCCGATTTTCTCCTGAGAAGCAACGAGCTGGCCGATACATTCAAACCGCTGCTGAGGATAGCGGCTTACGAGGAAGGGTTGTTGCAACCGCCGCCCAACCCTGCGGTATTGCAGCGCCTGGTGGCAGTCGCACGATAGTTTGCGGCGCTACAGCTTGAAGCGGCCGAACTTGAACGGGATCACCTTGCCGATGACCTTGAAGCGTTTGGCTTCTTCCGCGGTATAAACCTCTGGCGGCAGGTCGCCGTCGTTATCGTTCCTGACCACCACCGTGCCATCGAGGCGCAGCTGCACCCGCTTGATGCGGATGAAGTCGTTCTGGCCGATCACGAACACGGCATTGTCGTCGAATGAGCGGCAGCGTATATCCACCAGCACCTCGTCCCCGTCATGCATGGAAGGCTCGAGGCTGGTACCCCTGACCGTGAATATCTTCAGGTGCTGGTAGGGCGTATCCAGCTGGCTGCTGGCCGGGTTGAAGTCGATACTTTCCACCAAGTACTCTTCCAGAGACTCGTAGCGGTAGTTGGGTTTGTCGTAGCGCGCGACCCTGCTGGAGGAAACGACGTAATCATTCGCCACGTGCGCCTTGGCGCCCGAGCCGGTACTGTAGCGGTGAGGCGCTGGACGGCCATTGGGATATTGCTTATTGATTAATTGCAGCAGTTCCGCCGGAGGATGGTATTTCTTCGTGCGGCCTTTCCTGCCTCGGCTTGCCACTTCGATGTAAGGCCATTTTTCCGCATTGACGACGACGTCCCAGCCTTGGCGGGTTCCTGGCTTGCCTGGCAGGCGCAGTTCAGCCAGTTCTTTACATGAAAAATACAGGGATTCGTTCTCGACTTCAGGGGGAGTAGGGGTCTTCATAAATAAATATTGATTTAATTATTGACAATTGATAATTACTTATTTACTATAAAATCGTTGTCAAAGTTGCGTTGAAAGCATCGTCATTTTCCCGATAGCTCAAGCGGCGTATTGTCGCGCCAAGCCAGCAGCCAGGCGAACAGTGTCAACTGATTATCATACTCTTGATGGACCCATATGTAACCCACATATGGGGATGCATGGTTTTGTTTTATTAATTGAGCGATTGCAATTAATTAATACGCCGCCAACCTTCAAAAGCTATCGGCTCCTGTGCAGCATCCAGCATATTTTCTCGGCATCGGCTATCTTTACGCACGTCATTGACCAAGACTACGTATTTCTCCGCGCGCGCTTAGGCATATCGCTTGAAGATTCTTTGCAATACGCGGCCCTTTCTTATTCCGTCTCCGTGCATGAGGCGTTGAAGCAGGGATGCGACATATACAAACGACAATACTTGTCTGCGCCTGTCAGGAACCCTGACGGCTATATTGTCGCTGTTACCACGATGTTGCGGGGAAGCGAAAGCGGCTGGCAGCCTGAGGAAGTCGCCTTTTTCCAGCCTGCGCTAAGCTACATCGAGCATCATGTAGCCGAGCACGACGCGGCACCAATTCACGCCTGAACTGTCCAACTTGAGCCATCCATGTTTAATATATGGCTATCTGTATTAATCCACGGTCAGGACGAACATGCCTTTTTTTCCATACTCTCGTGCCATCATCATGGCGCCCGTCATGCTGTTGCTATCATCCCAGGCATGGGCTGAAGAGCAGTGGCTGGTTGTCGCACAGGGCGAAACGATCAGCATCGGCCAGCCGGTGTCATTCCAGGTGGTCAAGCCGCAGAACATCCCTGCATGGCCTGCCAGCATGCGCTTGAAGCTTTCAGGCGCCGGCGTCAGCGATGAAATCGAGCTGACGGCGCAGGACGGCAATAGCAACCAAGTGAGCAAGGTGTATAGCGGCACCCCGCGGCAGGATTTCGTCGGCGTAGTGCGCGCGTCCCTGATCGAGCAATCCTCCAATACGGTGCTTCTGGTCGCCAGTAATGAAAATGTGGCGGCAGCGGTTGAGCCGCAGGTGGCGGCGGAGCCCGCGGCAAGCAGCAATGCGGCGCCGCAGGTTGTCATCGCTGCGCCTGACGACGAACCGGCATTGAGCCCCGAGGAGCCCATCTACTTCTTGTTCGGCAACGGCGATGATCATGGCGCAGATGCGCGCTTCCAGATCAGCTTCAAGTACAGGCCGTTCGAGCCCAAGGGTTCCGTGGCGCAATATGCGCCGTTCCTGAGCAACCTCTACTTCAGCTACACGCAGACCACCTTGTGGGACATCGGCGGCGATTCCAGCCCGTTCCGCGATACCAGTTACCGCCCCGGGTTGTTCTACCGCTGGGCGGGCAGCTCCAAGGGATTGTTCTCCGACAGCTGGCGTATCGGCATAGAGCATGAGTCGAACGGGCAGGGCGGGGTGGATTCGCGCTCGCTCAATACCGCCTATGTGCGCCCGAGCTGGCATCTTGATTTTGCCAACGGCCGCCGGTTGACGTTCTCCCCAAAAATCTACGCCTATATCGACAAGGATGAGAATTCCGATATCCAGCATTACCGCGGCTATGCGGACTGGCAGTTGCGCTACGGCCGGGAGGACGGCCTGATGGTCACCGGGCTTTACCGGCAGGGGACGAAAGGCTATGCGACGGGCCAGCTGGACATTTCCTATCCCTTGAGCGACCGTATCCTGTCGCGCACCGGCACCTTTGCACATCTGCAGATTTTCTCCGGGTACGGCGAGACCTTGCTTGATTACGACAAGGACAGGGATACCCAGATCAGGTTGGGGATTTCCGTGACGCGGTAGGGTACAGGCAATAAAAAACCCAGCGGATGCTGGGTTTTTTATATTGGCGTCCCCACGGGGATTCGAACCCCGGTTACCGCCGTGAAAGGGCGATGTCCTAGGCCTCTAGACGATGGGGACTTCATCGTCAGATGCCCGGAACCATCCGGGCATCTATTTTTGGTGGAGATAAGCGGGATCGAACCGCTGACCTCTTGCATGCCATGCAAGCGCTCTCCCAGCTGAGCTATACCCCCGAAAAAGAGCCGCTATATTAATGATCCAGGCCGCGCCTGTCAACGCTTGGAGCGCAATTAATTCAAATAATCCGCTATTTCCTCTTGAACAGGCGCTTGATGGCTTTGCGGCCTACGCGTTTTTTCATGCCGACCTTGAAATCGTACAGGTGAAAGGGCAGGCGCTGGCGCCAGCCGAACTCCTGCTTCATGGCTTTGAGGTACATCCCGACCAGCTGCTCGCGGCTATGCCAGGGCAGCTTGACGCATACGCGCGTGAGGTCTGAAAGCCGCTTGGACAACGGGATGCCGTGGTTGAAGAAATGGGCGCGGTTGGTATCGATGAGCGAGAATGCGAGCTGGCCGTCTTCAAGTTTGGTGACCAGGATATTGCCGCCGGATAGGTCGCGGAAGAATACGCCCCTATCGTGCATATTGAGCAGGTAGCGTGTCAGCTGCGGGTAGATTTGCTCGGCGGTGACGCCTTCGTATGAAGTCTCGCCGTTGTAGAACGCCGCAAAAATGTCGCGGATGGAAAAGTCGGTGCGGACGAATTCGCAGATATAGTAATTCTGCAGCAGGGAGCGGTCGCCGTGCTTCTCGAAATAGGCAATCGGCGCTGCCGCCTCAACACCACGGCGCAGCAGTTCGTTGGTGCCGTTCCAGCTGCGCTTGGCTTTCGAGAGCTTGAACTGGTCGAGCATTTTCTTGTGCACATGCATCTTGACCGGCTGCTTTACCACAAGCTTGCGGGCAGGATCGCGCGGGTCTTCTATGGTCCAGATCGCATTGCGCGCCTTGCGCAGGATGGCGTCCTTGGGCGGCTTGCCCAGCCGGGATGGGTGGAGCGCCTGGCTGAGCAGGGCAGCCTCCTCGTCGCTGCCGGCGACCAGGATGCCGCGCCATTCATCATCCTGGTAGGCGTGGTGGTGTTTGTCTTCACCCTGTTCCCCGTGCCGTTGGATCGACAGGTTCGCAAACAGGCCTTTTTCCGTTTTCAAGATGATGTTCCTTCCTGCTGGCCATGTGATATAGATCGGCGACTCGCTGGCGAGGCCGGGGCTTGTCGCCAGCTGCACTCCCTCGCGGCTGGTGTAGCTGGCATGCTGCAAGTCATCCAGCTGGTAATGGTCGGCCAGCACGGCGCCCTTGCCATTGGTGGTCCAGACCGCATGCACCAAGGTCTGGCTGTTCTTGAAGGCGTGAACCTCCACACCGTGACTGCTGCGCAGCGCCCCCAGGTAATGCCGTCCGGGAATCAAGCGTGCGAAAGCCTGCATGGTGTAGAAGCTCGGCCGTGGCCGAAACAGCTTGATATCGCCCGTGACGCTGGCATAGTGGGTGATGCGCTCCAGTGCCGGATAGCTGTCGCTGCCGTCATCGATCAAGCCCTCGCGATGGCAGATCAATGGGCCCCAAAATGCCTGGCGCAATGCCCCGGATGCCGCGCACAGGATCATGTAGCGGGCAAGATAGTCCGCCTGTTTCTGCTCGCCATCCGGCAGCAGGCGCAGGATGCGTGGCAAGGTCCAGAAAGCAGAGGGCGACATGACTTCGCGCACGCCGTAATCGGCTGTGATCTTGTGCAGCAGGCGCGCCTTCTTCACCAGGTTGAACTTGAGCGCGGTGGCTTGTCGGTATTTCAGGATGCGGTGGTCGAAGCGCTCCGGTTCGGTCGAGCGTTCGCTGAACAGGTTGTTCGTATGGATGTCCGGCAATTGGCCGCGCTGCTGGAAGATTTCCAGCAGGCCGATATTGTATAGCGGTTCAAAATCGCTGATATTTGGCCCGGCAAGGGTAATGTTGCGTTGCTTGACTTCGTGATAGGCAATTTCCCAGGCCTTGAGGAACCCTTGCGGCGTATAGCCGGCCCAGCGTTTGCGATTGACTGTCGAGCCAATCTCGACCATGGAGATGCGGCTGCCATAGCGTTCCAGCACCTGTTGCAGGAATGCCAGCCAGGCTTGCTGCGCTGGCGCTTGCTCCATGGCGATGGCAGCCTCGAACGGCTGCACCAGGTGCAGCATGACGCTGAACCCCTTGTCGAGCAATGTCTCGAGCAAGCGGGCGGCATCATGGTCAATATCTCCATAGCCGAAGTCCAGCCTGACTTGGCGCAGGCCTAACTCGTCAAGGCGGGCAATCACGTAGTCATCCACCTCGGGGTTGCCTGAAGTGGCGACCCCTACACCGGCAAAATCCATAGGCACGTCATGGGCGGCAGGGGGGAGGTGGCTGTCTGGCACCATCATCTTGCCCTTAAGAATGTACGCCAGCCCTTTGCGTATGATCTCCCAGGTCAGCATGGACGGCTGGTGCAATTGCGTCTTGGATCCGGATGGTGGGACGTATCCCTGAATAGGCGTTTTCTCGATCGTGTCCATAACGCTTTACTGAGGTTGGCTTTCTTGAGGCAGGACGTGATAGAGGCGTTCACGGTACAGCAACGACGGCAGCAGGGAGTTCGCCAATGCGCGCGCCTCGAACTCTGTCCGGTCCGCGGCAGGCTGCGCCTGGCTGAACTTCTTTTGCTTGACGTCCCAGGTGCCGTGCGCAGGCTCCTTGCCGGGGCGCAGCACCACTACCTGGTTTCCTTCCATCCAGGCGAAGTTGTTCTCGAACTGCATCATGGCGCGGCCGGGCTGGTCGCCGTTGCCATGGCTCAAGTCCCGTCCCGTCATCGGGTGTTGCGCCTTGATGCCCATGAGGGAAAGCGCGGTCACCGGCAAGTCGATCTGGCTTGCCACGGTCTGTATGCGGCGCGGCTCGATATCCGCACCCAGGATCAGCGCCGGGATATGGAAGTGGTTGATGGGCACCATGTCGTGCCCATGGACGCGGATGTCGTGGTCGGCAACCACGATGAACAAGGTGTCTTTCCAGTAATCACTCTTCTGCGCCTTGGCAAAGAATTGTCCGAGCGCGTAGTCGGCATATTTCACCGCGTTATTGTCGGTCGCCTTGACCGGGTCGTAGAGATCTATGCGGCCGTCGGGAAACTCAAACGGCGCATGGTTGGACGAGGTGAAGACCAAGGTGAAAAAGGGCTTGCCGCTGGCATGGCTGGCCATGATTTCGTCATGCGCCTTGTTGAACAGGTCCTCATCCGAGACGCCCCAGCTGCCGACGAACACGGGCTTTTCATAGCTGTCGAAATCCTGCTCGCGCTGGAAGCCGTTGCCCATGAAGAATCCCACCATATTGTCGAAGTGGGATTCGCCGCCGTAGATGAACTCGGTGCTGTAGCCTTGCTGCTCCAGTAAGGATGCGATGGTGAAAAAGTTGCGCTGCGACAGGGACAGCTTGACGACGCTTTGCGCCGGCGTCGGCTGGAAACCCGTGACGACGGCCTCGATGCCGCGTACGGAGCGCGTGCCCGTCGCATACATCTGCTCGAACCACCAGCCTTGCTCCTTGAGCTTCTCTAGGTTGGGGGTCACGGGCGTTCCGCCCAGCGATTCGACGAAGGTCGCGCCCAGACTTTCCTCAAGGATGATGACCAGGTTGAGCGGGCGCTCACGCGTGCGTGATGGCGTCAGCTGCGACAGGGTGGGCAAGCCGGGATGGTCCACGGGCGCAAAGCTCTCATCGAACCTGGCGCGGGTTTCCCTCACGATACGGTAGATTTCCTCATCCGGAAGGATGCCGTACATCTCGCTCGACTTGTTTTCATGCTTGAGGCTGTATACCGCATGGATGAGCGACCAGGAGGAGTCCAGGATCACACTGTTGACCATGGAGTCCGTCGTGCGCGAAAACATGGCCGGATTGGCCGGGCGGTGGCTGATCGTGCCGCGCACCACCAATGCCGCAACGATGAAAACGAGGGGCCAGCTCAGCCATACGGTCCAGTTCTTCCAGTGTTGCTGCTGCCTGAGCCAGGGGTGCATGAGCCATCCCATGGCCAAGGCCGCCAGGAACGTGCCGAGGACGCCGGCGAACAAATGCACCCTGAAACCATTCCACAGCATGGACCACACTTCGTTCGGGTATTTGAGGTATTCCACGAAAAGCCGGTTGGGGCGTGCATCGTATTCCCCGAGGAAGCCGGGCGTTGCGAGCTCCAGCAGTATCACTAGGCTGACGCAGAGCACCACCCAGGAATAGGTAAAGCCGCGCCACAGGCGCCAAAACTTGCCGATGGCGAGCAAAGGCGCCAGCAATAGCGCAGGCAGCCACATCAAGCCGATCTGGATGCTGTCCACGCGCAAGCCGTTCAGCATGACTTCCTGCCAGCTGGAGACGGCTGCAACCCGGTCATATTGCCAAGCGACCAAGCCTGCCCGGGAGAGGCTGAAGATGATGAAGCTGACCAATGTCATGACCAGCAGCGGCGCATAGGGGCCAAATCTACCAGCCAGTGTCCAGAGTGAGCTGCGGCTACGTTCCAACAAACCGACCATGTGATGACGACTTTCGTTAATTGATGGAATGTTTAACCGCGGATATTCGATTGTGGCGCAAATTCGGCCAGTTCGACGCGAGGCTGCGGCTGCCAGCCCGGCTTGCGGTGTTCGGCAACCACGTTGGTAAAGATGCCGCCGCGCACGTAGAACTTGGCGGTAAGGCGCATGAACTTGGGATCGGTCGCCGCTACCAGGTCATCGAGGATTTGGTTGGTCACGGCCTCATGGAAGCAGCCTTCGTCGCGGAAAGACCAGATATAAAGCTTGAGGCTCTTCAACTCGACGCATTTCTGGTCGGGAATGTAATCCAGATAGAGCACGGCGAAATCCGGCTGGCCGGTTTTCGGGCAGAGGCAGGTGAATTCGGGGATCTCCATATGGATGTGGAAATCGCGGCCGGGATTGGGGTTGTCGAAGGTTTCCAAAGCTTTGCTGGGTTGACTAGACATAAGGGCTACCGTATAAATCGGATTATCAAAAAAGTGTCATTATAGCCAAGACCTCCATCAATTGCGCCTGACTCATCTAAAGCTCGCTGGTTTTAAATCCTTCGTCGACCCCACTACATTGCACATCCATGGCCAGCGCGTAGGCGTGGTGGGCCCCAACGGCTGCGGCAAGTCCAACGTCATGGAATCGATACGCTGGGTACTGGGCGAGTCCAGCGCGAAGGAAATGCGCAGCGAATCGATGGCGGATGTCATCTTCAACGGCTCAGGCAACCGCAAGCTGGCTTCCCGCGCCAGCGTGGAACTTATCTTCGACAACAGCCTGGGCGGCGCGGCAGGGGAGTGGTCGCAATATGCCGAAATCTCCGTCAAGCGCGTGATCGAGCGCGAAAAAGGCTCGAGTTACTTCATCAACAATGCGGCCGTGCGCCGCCGCGACGTGGCCGACTTGTTCCTGGGCACAGGATTGGGCGGCCGCGCCTATGCCATTATCGGCCAGAACACAATTTCCAGGATTGTCGAGGCAAGGCCCGAGGAAATGCGCGTATTCCTGGAAGAGGCCGCCGGCATTTCCAAGTACAAGGAGCGCCGCCGCGAAACCGAGAACCGCCTGCGGGACACGCGCGACAACCTGGTGCGGGTAGAGGATATCCGCCAGGAAATGGACAAGCAGATCATGCGCCTGGAAGCTCAGGCTGCAGTCACCTTGCAATACCAGGGCCTGCAAAACAGCCTGCAACTGGCGCAAGGGCAGCTCTGGCTGTTGAAGAAGCGTGATGCCGGCAACCAGTGGGAGAAGTCGAAGGCCGCCATGAACCGGCTTGGCATCGAGCTCGAGGCGCAGATGGCGGCGCTGCGGCAGGCCGAGAGCGGCCTCGAGGCCTTGCGCCAGCAACACCAGTCAGCCTCGGCGCAACTGCAGGCAGCGCAGGCGGCTTATTACGAAGCCAACGCGGAAGTCTCCAACCAGGAGCAGCAGTTGCGCCACACGCAGGAGGCGCGCTCGCGCCTGCAGGCGCAACTGCAACAGATAGAGTCGCAATCGCACAAGCTCGACCAGCAGCACGAGGAATTCAGCGCCAAACTGCAGGCACTGCAAGGCCAGCAGCAGGTAGCCAGCGCCGAGGAAACCGAGGTCGGCGAACAACTGCAGGCATTGAAACAGAAACTGCCGGAAATGGAGCGCGCCTTCCAGTCCGCGCTGCATATCCACTCCGCCGCGCAACGGGCATTGCATGAGGCGGAGCAGGCCATACGTCTGGAAGAGACCAACCTCAAGCATGCCGAGCGCAGCCTGGAGGATGCCAAGTTGCGCCTGCAGCGCATGCAGCAGGACGCGGGCAATCTGAAGATGCCAGATGAGGGTAAGCTGCATGGGCTTGAAGCCGAATTCAAGCAGGCGGTTGGCCAGCAAGCCGGGCTTGAACAAGACTTGCAGCAACTGCGGGAGCATGAGCAGCAACAGGCCGAGCAGATCCGTGCATTGCGCGATCAACTGCTGCAACATGAACGCTGGTTGGCACAAGCGGAAGCCGAGGCTGCCTCCCTGCGCAAGATACAGGCAGGCCTGGGCAAACAGGGACAATTGGAGGGGTGGCTGCGCGCGCATGGCCTGCATGACAGCGAGCGCCTCTGGCAAAAGATCAGGATCACCCCGGGGTGGGAAACCGCGGTCGAGGCGGTGCTTGGTGCCCGCCTCAATGCGATTGTCGGCCTGCCGGAGCAGGACATGGCACGTGTCGTGGTAGATCGCCCTCCCGCAGCGCTGGTGCTTGTATTTCCAGGCAACCCGGTGTCGGCTCCCGCTCATGCGCAGCAATTGAGCGTCATGGTAGAGGTGCAGGAGCCGGGATTGCAGGGGCTGCTGGAAAACTGGCTGGGCAACGTCTTGGTCGCACAAACGGCGGACGAAGCAGAGAAGCTGCGCTTGTCATTGGAAAACGGGCAGAGCGTGGTCACTGCGGCGGGCGACATCTACGACCGCCATAGCATCAGCCTGCATGCGCAGAACTCGGAATTGCACGGCGTGCTGGAACGCCAGCGCGAACTGGAGATGCTGGAGGCGGGCCTGCCGCAAATGCAGCAGACGCTCCATGATGCCAAGCATGCCTTGCAGCAGGCAGAACTCAAGCAGCAGGAGTTGCGCCAGCAGCAACAGCAATTGCAGCAGCAATTACGCGGCACGACACAGGCGCAACACCAGCGCAGCTTGCAAATCCAGCAACTCACCCAGGAAAGGCAGCATATCGCCCAGCGCCGCCAAGGCCTGGAGAAAGACATTGCCGTCCTTGGCAAGCAGCACGAAGAATTGCAGCAGGCCCGTCAACAGCAGCAGCAAAAGCTCGGTCAGTTGCAGGCATCCCTCGGCCAACTGCAATCCGAGCGACAGGAAACCCAGGCCAGGCGCCATACCGCTGAAAACGAGCTGAATGCGGTGCGGGTCGCTTGGCAAAAAGCCGAGCGTGCCGCACAGGAAAAAACCTTCAACCACAAGCTGCTGGCGACCACCATCGCGGATAGCCAGAGCAGGTTGAACGCCATCCAAGAAGAACAGCAAAGCCTCGTCATCCGCCGCCAGGAAGCGCAGGCGCTGCTCGAGGCTGCGGCAATGGAAAACCTCAAGGCCAATCTGGAAGCCGCGATCGTCCGCAAGCAGCAGCAGGAGGCCGCATTGGCCGCCGCACGCGATGCGTTGGCAGAGGCCGACAATGCCTTGCAGCAGCAAGAGCGCAGCCGCATGCAATACGAGCAGGGTCTGCATCCCCTGCGCGACAAGCTGGAGCAGTCGCGGCTCAATGAGCAGCAGGCGCGCCTGCACTTTGAGCAATGCCAGCAGAACCTGCAGGAATGCGGGCTGGAGGAAGGCGCGCTGGCCCAGGGGCTGACCGTGAATACAAAAACCGGCGACCTGGAACGCAGGATTACGGCATTGGCTGCGGAAATCGAGAGTCTCGGGCCGGTGAACCTCGCCGCATTACAGGAATTGGAAAGCGAGCGCGAGCGCAAGCAATACCTGGATAGCCAGTCGGCAGACCTGGAGCAGGCCGTCGCCACGCTCGAAGACGCGATACGGCGCATAGACCGCGAGACGCGCAGCCGCCTGCAGCACACCTATGACGAGGCCAACCGCAACTTTGCCGAATTGTTCGCGGAATTGTTCGGGGGCGGGCAGGCCAAGCTGGAAATGCTGGGAGATGAAATCCTCGATACCGGCATGCAGGTATTCGCCCAGCCGCCGGGCAAGAAGAATAGCACCATCCACCTGTTATCCGGCGGCGAGAAGGCGCTGACGGCATTGGCGCTGGTGTTCGCCTTGTTCCGCCTCAATCCGGCCCCGTTCTGCCTCATGGACGAAGTGGATGCGCCATTGGACGACAGCAATACCGAGCGTTTTTGCGCCTTGGTGAAAAAAATGTCCGAGCGCACACAATTTTTATTTGTCAGCCATAATAAAATAACCATGGAAATGGCTCAGCAGCTCATAGGAGTCACCATGCAGGAATCCGGCGTCTCCCGTATTGTGGAGGTGGATATTGCGGCGGCATTGCAGATGCATGAAGCAGCGTAAAAAAGATTCCGCCCCTGGCGCCATTGGCATTCATGGCGCATAGGCAACACCCTTGAATAAACCAGGATCATTTATCAGATCAAGAAGCATGGAGTATTAAAATAATGACTGATCTACATTGGGCCTTATTGGGACTGGGCGCCCTTATCATCGGCGCTGTGCTGGCCTTCAACTGGTGGCAGGAGCGCAAGTTCAAGCAGGAGGCCTTCAAGCGTTTCGACGAGCCCAAGTACGATGCCTTGATGGAAGAGGCGCGCACCATCCGCAATGAGGAATTCCATATTGACCCTCATGCCGTACAGGATGACGAGGACGCTTCCGACGCTGAATATGTTGAGCGCACCGATACATCCGCCCAACCGGCGAATAGCCTGGATGATGAACCCCAGTACGAGTCTGAATACGAGCCAGCCGGGGAGGGCGCATCCTTTGCGGCAACGTATGAAGCCAAGGAAGATGCTATAAAGCAAGATGCTCTAGAGGAAACGATAGTTGCCAATATCCCGGAAGAGGCAGAGCTGCCGCCATGGGAAGATGCCATCGAAGAGGAAAACTTAGAGAAGCTCGAGGCACTGCAAGCGGCTGTTCCCGAGCAGGCGCCAGAGCCTGAATATGCTCCGGAAGCGGCTGCCCGGCCCGTCCTGACGATTCCTCCCGAGGTGAATCCCGAGATCGATTTTGTCGGTGTGCTTTCGCTGGCAGCGCCAGCCAGCGGCCAGGCGCTGCGTGAGTTCCTGCTTTCGATCACGGATATCGACAAGCCGGTGTATGCCTACGGATTGGGTGGAGATCAGCGCTGGCATCTGTTGACGAGAGAGCAGGAATCGGCGCATTTCAGCGCCGCCATCTGTACTTTGCAGCTAGCCGACCGCGCTGGCGCGGTCTCGACCGGCACCTTGTCGCGCTTCCACCTGGCAGTCGAGGAGCTGGCCCGCTCCCTGGGTGCGTCGATTGAATGGCTGAACACGGACAACCCATTGCAGCAAGCTGCCGAGCTTGACCAGTTCTGCATCGAAGTCGACCAGATGGTCGGTTTCCACCTCACGCAGGGCACCAGCGGCCCGTTCACCGGCACCAAGTTCCGCGGGTTGGCGGAAGCGGGCGGCCTGACGTTGGGCGAGGACGGCGCGTATCACTACATCGTCGAGGATGGCAGCGGTAATCCGCATGCATTGTTCTCGGTGGTCAACCACGATAAATTGCCATTCAGCGCCGAGATGCTGCGCACATCGGTAATCCGCGGGCTCACTTTCCAGCTCGATATCCCGAGGGTGCAGAACTACACCGATGCCTATCACCATATGGTGCTGCTGGCCAGGCAGATGGAGCATGGCCTGGGCGCCCACCTGGTGGATGACAAGCAGCGCGAATTGAGCGATGCGCAGATCGACAAGATTCGCCAGCAGATCAAGCTGATCCACGACAAGATGATCGCGCACGGCATTGTGCCCGGCCAGGCTTACGCCTTGCGCCTGTTCTCCTGAGATGGCGGACGTGCAAGCGGGCCTGTTTCCTGAGCCCACACCAGCGACGCCTTCCGGCTTGACTGACAAGGCGGAAGCCTTGCGCGCCACGATACGGCGCTACGATCACGAATATTACGTGCTGGACGCGCCCAGCGTGCCGGATAGCGAATACGACCGCGTGTTCCGCGAGCTCAAGGCATTGGAAGAGGCGCACCCTGAGCTGGTCACGCCGGACTCGCCCACACAGCGCGTCGGTGGCGCCGCCATGACGGAGCTCGTGCCGGTGCGGCACCGTATTCCCATGCTGTCGATCGAGACCGAAACCGACATTACTCCACAGGGAGCCTGCAACTTCGACACACGCGTGCGCAAGAAGCTGGGGCTGTTGCCCGACGATGCGCCGATTGAATATGCTGCGGAACTGAAATTCGATGGCCTGGCCTTGAGCTTGCGCTACGAACATGGGCTGCTGGTGCAAGCCGCCACGCGCGGCGACGGCGAGGTCGGCGAAGACGTGACGCACAATATCCGCACCATCCGCCAGATCCCGCTGCAATTGCACGGCGAAGTGCCGGAGGTGCTTGAAGTCCGTGGCGAGGTGTACATGAGCCGCCCGGATTTCGAACGCTACAACGCGCGCCAGCGCGAGCACGGCAAGCCTACCTTGGTCAATCCGCGCAACGGCGCGGCAGGCAGCATCCGCCAGCTCGATCCGCGCCTTGCCGCACAGCGGCCTTTGTCGTTATTCGCTTACGGCCTTGGGGAGACCAAGGGCTGGAAAGTGCCGCCCACCCACGCCCAGGTGCTGGACGCGCTCAAGGCGCTCGGCTTTCCTGTATGCAGCGAGCGCACCGTAGGCATGGGCGCGGAGGCATTGGCGGCTTTTCACCAGTCCATAGCCGCCAAGCGCGACCAGTTGTCATACGACATCGATGGCGTGGTCTACAAGGTGAACCGGCTGGACCTGCAGCGCGAGCTTGGTTTCCGCTCCCGCGAGCCGAACTGGGCGGTGGCTCACAAATTCCCGGCGCAGGAAGAAATGACCGTGCTCGAGCATATCGACGTGCAGGTGGGGCGCACCGGCGCCATCACTCCCGTGGCGCGTCTGAAGCCGGTATTCGTGGGCGGGGTGACCGTCACCAATGCCACATTGCACAACCAGGACGAAATCGACCGCAAGGACGTGCGCATCGGCGATACCGTGGTGGTGCGCCGCGCCGGCGATGTCATCCCTGAAGTGGTGTCCGTCATCAAGGAGAGGCGTCCCGAAGGCTCCCAGCCCTACGTCCTGCTCGATGCGATAGGCCACTTGTGCCCGATATGCGGCTCCCATGCCGCCAGGTTGCCGGACGAGGCTGCCGTGCGCTGTACGGGCGGCCTGTTCTGCCCGGCGCAACGCAAGCAGGCCATTCTGCATTTCGCCTCCCGCCGCGCCATGGATATCGAGGGCCTGGGGGAAAAGCTGGTCGACCAGTTGATCGACCAGAACAAGGTCGAAACCCTGGCCGACTTGTATGACCCGGAGAAAATTAATCTGGAGATATTGTCCAACCTGGACCGCATGGCCGAGAAATCGGCCCGCAATCTGCTGGACGCCCTGCAGAAAAGCAAGCGTGCGACATTGAACAGGTTTATCTACGCGCTGGGCATCCGCAATGTGGGGGAGGCCACGGCCAAGGACCTGGCGCGTTATTTCGGCAAGCTGGACGCACTGCAGGCCGCGGATGCCGAAGCGTTGCAGCAAGTGCCGGACGTCGGGCCGGTGGTGGCGCGCTCGATCGCCGAGTTCTTTGCCGAGGAGCACAACCGGGAAGTGATCAGGAAACTCACCGACGCCGGCATCCACTGGGAAGAAAGCGAAGGGCAGCCAGCCAGTTCCGGTACGCTCGAAGGCAAGACCTTCGTATTGACCGGTACGTTGCCGACCCTGTCGCGGGAAGAAGCCAAGGAGCGCATAGAGGCGGCTGGCGGCAAGGTCAGCGGCAGCGTGTCCAAGAAGACCAGCTATGTCGTAGCAGGCAGCGAGGCCGGCAGCAAGCTGGCCAAGGCGCAGGAGCTGGGGCTGGCGATACTGGACGAGGCGGGGCTGTTGGACCTGCTCGCTGAATGAGCAATAGCCTGCTACCTGCGCTGATCAGGCTGGCGCACGAGGCCGGCGAGGCCGTCATGCAGGTCTATCGTGGCGATTTCGCAGTGCAGCACAAGGAGGACCATTCGCCTTTGACCGAGGCGGATCTGGCCGCCCATCGCGTCATCAAGGACGGCCTGCAGCGCTTGGCGCCGGACATGCCCTTGATCTCCGAGGAGTATGAGCTTGCGCCGTTTGCAGAGCGCCAGCAATGGCAGCGATACTGGCTGGTCGATCCGCTCGACGGGACCCGTGAATTCGTCAAGCGCAATGACGAATTCAGCGTCAACATCGCCTTGATCGATGATGGCCGGCCCGTGCTCGGCGTCGTCCATGCGCCGGCCCTTGGTCTCAGCTATTATGCCGACGGCCAGGCGGCCTACAAGCAGCTGGACGGCCAGGCGGCGCAGCGCATCCATGCTCGCGCGCTTGACCCTGGCCGTATTACCGTCGCCGCCAGCCGCTCCCATCCTGGCAAGAAAATCCAGGCCATGTTGCGAAATATCGGCATCCGGCATAGCGAGCCGCATATTGTGCATATGGGCAGCTCGCTCAAGATATGCCTGGTGGCCGAAGGAAAGGCCGATGTCTACCCGCGCCTGGGCCTAACATCGGAATGGGACACCGCGGCCGGGCAATGCGTGCTCGAATGCGCAGGCGGCCAATTGGTCGACCGGCATGGCCTTGCCCTGCAATACAACCGCAAGGACACTATCCTCAACCCGGAATTTTTTGCCCGTGGCGCGACAGCGCACGATTGGAACCAATACCTGGAGTAACCATGCCGTTTTTTAGAATCCTTCTCATCTGCATGCTGACAGGCAACCTTGCGCATGCCGGCGCCAACCCGGCCGAGAACTGTCTCCGAGCGCTGGATGAAGACGATGCCGACGCAGCCTTGGCACAGGCGGAGCAGGGCCTGGCAAAACAACAAGGGCAGCGCGAACTGTTGCTGTGCAAGGGCAGGGCGGAACTGGCCCTGGGGCGCGGCGAAAATGCCGTCAAGAGCTTTACGGCCGCCGAGGCGCAGGCAGTCACGGCGCATGAGCGCCTGGTGACCCATTTGTTCAAGGGCAACGCCTACAATACATTGCAGCAATATGCGCAAGCCCAATCCAGTTATGAAGCGGCGCTGGCGCTCGCCAAGCAGGAGAAAAACCAGAAATTCCAGGTCATTTCGCACTTGCTGGCAGGCGAGGCACAGGTGCAGCAGGCATTGTTGCCCCAGGCGCAGCAGCATTATGAATCCGCCCTCCAGCTTGCAGGCAACAACAACGAGCGCGCCGATGCCAACGAGCATCTTGCCCAGCTCAAATCCAGGCAGGGGCTTTATGACGATGCCATCGCATACCAGGTCAAGGCCCTGGTCATGCAGGCGAGCGACGGTAGTTTCGACGCCTATGCGAATGCCGGGCTGGAGCTCGGCTCGATTTACATCAATGCCAAGGATTTCAATAATGCCGAGAAAAACCTCAACAGGATCATCGCCAAGGCAAAAGAAGCCGGCGACGGTTACTGGGCGGCCAAGGGCTACTATTACCTGGGACTGAATTTCATCGCTGCCGGGCAATCCGGCAAGGCGAGGGAAGCATTGAGCCAGGGGCTGGAAATCGGCGAGGCGATAGGCGCAGAAAAGTTGACGGCGGAAGTGAACTTGCAGTTGCAAAACCTATCACAGCGTTAATGCCAGCTTGCCTGTTCCAGGCGCAATGGCGCATCCGCGCGAAAGGTAGCCCATGCTGATAGGCAAGTCGTCCGATATCGTCGCTTCCGACATCACCCCAGCCCACTTGTTCAGGCAGAGGCGCGAACTCATCAAGGCCGCGGGCCTGGGCACCATGATGGCATTGGGCGGCTGGAGCAGCCTAAGCCTTGCAGCCCAGACCGAGGAAACACATCAACCCGCCATCAAGGGCTACAAGAAGACCGCCTACGGCCAGGGAGAAAAGCCGACTTCCTACCGCGACATCACTACGTACAACAATTTTTACGAATTCGGCACCAGCAAGGAGCAACCGGCGGAAAATGCCGGCAAGCTCAAGACTTCGCCCTGGACCATTTCCATCGAAGGGGAGGTCCTCAAGCCGCGCAAGCTGGGGATGGAGGAGCTCATGAAGCTTGCTCCCCTTGAGGAGCGTATCTACCGCATGCGCTGCGTGGAAGGCTGGTCGATGGTGATCCCCTGGGTGGGCATACCGCTGGCGCGCCTGGTCAGCCTGGCGCAGCCTACCGGCAATGCGAAATTTATCGAGTTTATTTCCGCAGCCGATGAGGCCGTCATGCCCGGCGTGCGAGCGCCTATCCTGGATTGGCCTTATCTCGAAGCCTTGCGCCTGGACGAAGCCATGCATGAGCTTGCCATTCTCGCGGTCGGGTTGTACGGAGAGATGCTTCCCGCGCAAAACGGCGCGCCAGTGCGCCTCGTCGTGCCGTGGAAATACGGTTTCAAGGGAGGCAAGTCCATCGTGCGCATCCGCTTCGTGGAGAGAATGCCGCAAACCACCTGGATGCGCGCGGCGCCAAGAGAGTACGGCTTCTACGCCAACGTGAACCCTACTGTAGACCACCCTCGATGGTCGCAGGCTAGTGAGCGCCGTATCGGCAGCAGCCTGTTCACGAAACGGATGCCAACGCAGATGTTCAACGGCTACGCCGACCAGGTTGCCCACCTGTACGGCGGTATGGACCTGCGCAAACACTTCTAGTGTGCTGTCCCGTCAATACTTGCATGAAATAAAAGCGATGCATTCGTTCTCCTGGCAAGGCACATATCACAGCGATAGCGGTTGCTATCGCTCGGATTACAACGCCTGCAAGGAGACGATGCACGTTATTGGCGAGACAGTTCACTAGGTATGGTGTCCGTTTAAGTATGGCTCCTGGCAAAATTGCAGTCGCCTGGATTAAGCGCAGCATATTCATCCTGGGATTGCTGCCGCTGGCGAGGTTGTTATGGCTGGGCTTCACGGACCAGTTGGGTGCAAACCCGGTTGAGTTCATCGAGCACTCCACGGGAACATGGGCCCTGGTCAGTTTGCTGCTCAGCCTGGCGATCACCCCGTTGCGGCTATTGCTGGGCTGGGGCTGGCTGCTCCCGGTGCGTCGCATGCTCGGCCTATTCATGTTCTTCTACGCCTGCCTGCATTTCATGGCTTATCTGTGGCTGGACCATTGGTTCGATTGGCCGGAGATAGCCCAGGATATCCTCAAGCATCCCTATGTGCTGGTCGGTTTCCTCGCCTTGATATTGAGCGTTCCGCTTGCCGCGACATCCAGCGACGCCATGATGCGCAAGCTCGGAAAGCGCTGGAAGACATTGCATACCCTCAGTTATCCGGTCGCTATCCTGGCGGTATTGCATTACCTTTGGCTGGTCAAGCAGGATATTTCACAGCCTGTGATGTATGCGTTGATTTTGCTGGGCCTGTTATCAATCCGGATAATTTATAGACTGAGAAATAAATTTAAATTGATTAATAATCAATTAACTAAGTAATTAATCTAATCTTAAATGTTAATATAAAAGGGTTATTTGTTTGCGGCCAATCCGCATTTACGAGAAAATACCCGACCTATCCTGGACGGCCGGGCATTACCGCTCTGGTTCAAAAGGCCTTGCTCATAGAGAACCTGTTCAAGGCCTTTTTATAAGTACGCATGGCTTCAAGATGCGTCTGATCAAGACGCAGTCCGCAGGTAATGCTCATTGCCTTGCCAAGGACTGCAACGCGGAACGGGCGCATCTTGGAGCCATGCCCTTCGGGTTGGCCTATCAAGGCAGCCGCTGCTGCGTTGCAAATCCTCGCCGTGCAATGAGCACGTCTGTGGTTTGCGCCTTGCTTCGACTGCCTTGACAGGTCAACGTATCTTATAAAAAGGCCTTGAACAGGTTCTGGGGTCATCAATAAATAAAAAGGAGTGTGCTTATGCAACAGCAGATTGACATTTTTCTCACATCACTCAATGAATTCTGGAGTCAGGTAGCCTATTTCTTTCCCAAGCTGCTGGCCGTGATCGTCATCCTGGCGTTCGGCTGGGTATGCGCCAAGGTGGCATGTCTGGGCGTCAAGCGCATTCTCGAACTGGCACAGTTCGACAAGTTTGCCGACCGCTCCGGCCTCGAGGCTTTTCTCAAGCACGGGGATTTCGACCTCACCTTGAGCGGCGTCATCAGCCAGGTGATCTATTGGCTTGTAATCCTGCTGTTCGTCATCACCGGCGCCAATACGCTAGGGCTCACCGAAGTCGCCCATATGCTGAACAACTTGGCAAATTACCTGCCCAAGATCATTGTCGCCATCCTGGTGTTGATTTTCGGCACCTTGCTGGCACGCTTCGTCAACCGCCTGGTATTCGCATGGCTGCATGGCATGAAATATGACGGCGCGCTCAAAATCAGCACCACTGTCGAGTACGGCATTCAGATTTTCGCGCTGTTCGTTGCCTTGGAGCAGCTGGATATCGGCACGCAGTTGCTGACTGCATTATTCGTGATCGTATTCGGCGCCATCTTTCTGGCGCTTGCCATTGCGTTCGGCCTGGGGGGGAAGGACAGGGCAGCGCGCCTGATCGAAGAGATACAGTCCAAGCGTAGATAACCCCAAGGATTGCTTGCCGCAATTTTCAAGGGCCGCTTATGCGGCCCTTGGCGTTTCGAACTGTAGGAAAAAGCCTACATCATAATCAGCTATTGCTTATCCGCCCGCCTGCATTGTTGTTTTAGCATGCAATTGCAGTCAGTTAGTTTCTATTTGGGAGAATGATATGGCACTTGGTACGGTTAAATGGTTCAATGATGCAAAGGGTTTCGGGTTTATTTCCCCGGACGAGGGCGGCGATGATTTGTTTGCGCATTTTTCCGAAATTCAGGCAAATGGCTACAAGAGCCTGAAGGAAAACGACAGGGTACAATTCGAAGTGACTCAGACAGCGAAAGGTAAGCAGGCCTCCAATATTCAAAAGGCCTGACAATCCAGACACCTACCAAAGGGCCGATATGAGATCGGCCTTTTGTTTTATTCCTACACTCTCAAGCTCCACCCCATCCCCGGATAGGCCACGCTTGCCCTGGCTTATCCCCGATTTGCCTGCTTTTTCCCCGGCGTTATGTTTTATAGTCACCTATGCTAGAATCTCTAGTTAATATTCATGTCCAATTCTTACCCAGCAATGGGTAAGATTGCAGCGAATGCTGGCGTGAAACTGGAGTTAGGGTTTTGCGATTTTTTAATTTTCAATAAGTTGACTCGCGCGAATGCTGCATTGCCGGCATGGTGCGCTAGGTCAAATAACTCGATTTAAGGAACACAGCAATGCAAGCAACCGTTGAGACCATCAGCAATCTTGAGCGCAGGATGACGGTTTCCGTACCAGTACAGCCGCTGGAATCAGAAGTAACCGAGCGTATCAACCGCCTGGCCCGTACTGCCAAGTTGCCCGGCTTCCGCCCAGGCAAGGTGCCATTGAATATCGTGCGTCAACAATACGGTGCGCAAGTGCGTAACGAAGTGCTCTCCGATGCGGTGGAGCGTAGCTTCAATGATGCTGTCGAGCAAAACAAGCTGCGCGTGGCTGGATATCCCAATATCGAGCACAAGCCTTATGCCGAGGCCGATCAACAGATCGAGTACATCGCGACTTTTGAAATTTTCCCCGAAGTGAAGATAGGCGACCTCTCCAAGGTGAAGATCGAGCGTCCAGCGCTCGAAGTCGGCGAAGCCGAAGTCAAGAAAACCATAGACGTATTGCTGCGCCAGCGCGCCACATTCGAGCCAGTCAAACGCGCCTCCAAAAAAGGCGACAAGATCAACATCAGCCTGATCGCCTCTATTGACGGCCAGGAAGTAGAGCGTACCGATGAGAACGGCCTCGACCTGGTCATCGGCGAAGGCGGTCGCTTCCCAGCATTCGAGAGCGAGCTGTCCGGCAACAAGGCAGGCAGCAACAAGGTGTTCGAGATTACTTATCCTGAAGACCACAGGCCGGAACAACTTGCAGGAAAAACTGTCAGTTACGATGTCACCTTCAACTCGGTTGAGCAGGCGAAATTGCCCGAATTCGATGCCGACTTCGCCCGCAGCCTGGGCGTGGAAGATGGCGACGTGGAAAAGATGCGCGAGGAAATCACTGCCAGCCTGAAGCAGGAAGTAGAAAAGCGCGTGCGCACCAAGCTCAAGGAACAGGCATTCCAGGCCCTGCTGGAGAGCACTGCGCTGGAAGTGCCCAAGGCATTCGTCAATGCGGAAATCGGCCGTCTGATCCAGAGCACGCAAAACAACCTCAAGCAGCGCGGCGTCGACCTCGCCAACGTCAACCTTGAGCCTGCATTGTTCGAAGAGCAGGCAAAGCGCAACGCAAGCCTGCGCCTCATTCTTTCCGAGCTGGTCAACAGCGAGAACCTGCAGGCGAATGCCGAGCAGGTTCGCAATATGGTGAATGTCTTCGCGCAAAGCTTCGAGCGTCCTGACGACGTGGTGACCTGGTACTACGCCGACACCAAGCGCCTGGACGAGCCCGCAGCGCTGGCTACCGAAGACAACGTGGTGGAGTGGGTATTGAAGTCCGCCAAAGTCACAGACAAGAAAGTCAAGTTCGACGACCTGATGGGAAATAGCTAATGATCCATTATCCTGCAACTGCGCAGAGCCAGTTTGAGGCACAAGGCCTGGGGTATATCCCCATGGTCATCGAGCAGAGCGGCCGCGGCGAGCGCTCCTATGACATTTATTCCCGCCTGCTCAAGGAGCGCATCATTTTCCTGGTTGGCCCGGTCAATGACGCCACCGCCAATCTGGTGGTCGCCCAGCTGTTGTTCCTGGAAGCGGAAAATCCTGACAAGGACATCTACTTCTATATCAATTCCCCAGGCGGCTCGGTCACTGCAGGTATGGGCATTTACGATACCATGCAGTTCATCAAGCCTGACGTCAGCACCTTGTGCGTAGGCCAGGCTGCCAGCATGGGCGCCTTGCTGCTTGCGGCAGGCGCGCAGGGCAAGCGCTTCTGCCTGCCCAATTCGCGCGTCATGATCCACCAGCCGCTGGGCGGTTTCCAAGGCCAGGCCTCCGATATCGAGATCCATGCCAAGGAAATCCTGTTCCTGCGCGAGAAGCTCAACTACATCCTGGCCAGCCACACCGGCCAGCCTGTCGAGAAAATCGCCCAGGATACCGACCGCGACAATTTCATGAGCGCCGAGCAATCGGTGGCTTACGGCTTGGTGGATAAGTTGATTGCCAGCCGAGCAGATGCTGCATAACATAGTAGGCAGACTTTAGTTTATTTTTAGGATAGTTTGATGACGACAAAAGCCGAGGGCGAAAAGCTACTCTATTGCTCGTTTTGCGGCAAAAGCCAGCATGAAGTGCGCAAGCTGATCGCCGGCCCGTCCGTGTTTATCTGCGATGAGTGCGTTGACTTGTGCAACGATATCATTCGCGAAGAAATCCAGGACGAAGACGGCCTCAAGCCCAAGAGCGGCAAATTGCCGACTCCTAAGGAAATTTGCGCCATTCTCGACCAGTACGTGATTGGGCAGACGCAGGCCAAGAAGAACCTGGCGGTTGCCGTCTACAACCACTACAAGCGCCTGGAGCAGGGCGGCCAGAAGGATGACGTCGAGATCGCCAAGAGCAATATCCTGGTGATTGGCCCCACGGGCTCAGGCAAGACCTTGCTGGCGCAAACCTTGGCGCGCCTGCTGGACGTGCCTTTCGTCATGGCCGATGCCACCACGCTTACAGAGGCCGGCTATGTCGGCGAGGATGTTGAGAACATCATGCAGAAGCTGCTGCAGAAGTGCGACTACGACGTCGAGAAGGCACAGCGCGGCATCGTATATATCGATGAAATCGACAAGATCTCGCGCAAGTCCGACAATCCGTCCATTACCCGCGACGTATCGGGCGAGGGCGTGCAGCAAGCCTTGCTCAAACTGATCGAGGGCACGGTGGCCTCGGTACCGCCACAAGGCGGTCGCAAGCATCCCAACCAGGAGTTCGTCCAGCTCGACACCACCAACATCCTGTTTATCTGCGGCGGGGCGTTCGACGGCCTAGACAAGGTCATCCGCCGCCGTTCCGAGAAGGGCGGCATCGGCTTCGGTGCCGAGGTGAAGAGCAAGGAAGACGCGCGCGCGATCGGCGAGGTATTGAGGGATGTCGAGCCCGAGGACCTGATCAAATTTGGCCTGATCCCTGAATTCGTTGGCCGTCTGCCTGCCGTCGCCACGCTGGAGTCCCTGGACGAGGCCGCCTTGGTCACGATCCTGGTCGAACCCAAAAACGCGTTGACCAAGCAATACACCAAGCTCTTCAAGATGGAAGGCGTCGATCTCGAGTTCCGTGAAGCCGCGCTCCACCTGATTGCTAAAAAAGCGCTGGAACGCAAGACGGGTGCTCGTGGTCTACGTTCTATCATGGAGCATTCCTTGCTGGAAATCATGTACGATCTGCCCTCCATCCCCAACCTGCGCAAGGTGGTCGTGGACGAAGGCGTGATCAAGGGTGATTCGCCGCCTATCCTGATTTATGCAGACGAGCCCAGGCTCGAGACTGCAAGTTAAACTCGGATCAAAAGGCTGCTCTGCAGCCTTTTTTATGTGAAAATCCAAGCACGGGCACTTGAAGTGACGGTGCTTGTCCCCATTGATGTATAAAGCGGTCGGCATGTTGCCTTGCTGCTGACAACATTGAAAGTTTCCTCATGACAGAACAAACATTACCGGTTTTCTCCCCAGAATCTGGCTTGCTACCATTACTGCCGCTGCGCGATGTGGTGGTATACCCGCATCTTGTCATTCCATTGTTTGTTGGCCGCGAGAAATCGGTGAAGGCGCTGGAGCTTGCCTCCGAGCAGGACAAGCAAATCCTGTTGGTGGCGCAGAAGTCCCCCAACAAGGACGAGCCCGATGCCGAGGATCTGTACGAGGTCGGCACGGTCGCGACCGTGCTGCAAATGCTCAAGCTGCCTGACGGCACTGTGAAGGTGTTGGTAGAAGGCCTGCACAGGGTGAAGGTACTGGAGTTCGTCGAAACCCAGGAATGCTTTGCCGCACGTACGGAGAAGATCGAGAGTCCGGCAGGCGACGACAGCCAGACCCAGGCCCTGATGCGCACCGTGTTCACGCAGTTTGACCAGTACGTCAAGCTGAACAAGAAGATTCCGCCTGAGATCCTGACTTCGCTTGCCACCATCGACGACGCAGGTCGCCTGGCCGATACCATTACCGCCCACCTGACGCTGAAGCTCGAGGAAAAGCAGAAGATACTGGAAATGTTTAGCGTTTCCGAGCGCCTCGAACATTTGCTGAGCCTGCTCGAGTCCGAAATCGACATCCTGCAGGTGGAAAAGCGCATCCGCGGCCGCGTGAAGCGCCAGATGGAAAAGAGCCAGCGCGAGTACTATCTGAATGAACAGGTGAAGGCCATCCAGAAGGAACTGGGCGAACAGGACGAGAATGCCGACATCGAAGAGCTGGAAAAGCGAATCGCCGATGCGCGTATGCCCAAGGATGCGCTGACCAAGGCCAATTCCGAGCTCAAGAAGCTCAAGATGATGTCGCCCATGTCGGCTGAAGCGACTGTAGTGCGCAACTACATCGAAACCCTGGTCGGCCTGCCGTGGAAGAAGAAAACCAAGATCAGCCGCGACCTCGGCATTGCCGAGGATATCCTGGACGCAGACCACTACGGCCTGGAAAAGGTCAAGGAGCGCATTGTCGAGTACCTTGCGGTGCAACAGCGCGTGGACAAGCTGAAGGCGCCTATCTTGTGCCTGGTCGGGCCTCCCGGCGTGGGCAAGACCTCCTTGGGCCAAAGCATTGCCAAGGCGGTGAACCGCAAGTTCGTGCGGGTGGCGCTGGGCGGCGTGCGCGACGAATCCGAAATCCGCGGCCACCGCCGTACTTATATCGGCTCTATGCCCGGCAAGATTCTGCAAAGCATGACCAAGGTCGGCGTCAAAAACCCGCTGTTCCTGCTCGACGAAGTCGACAAGATGGGGCAGGATTTCCGCGGCGATCCGTCTTCCGCGCTGCTGGAAGTGCTGGACCCGGAACAGAACCATACTTTCGTCGACCATTACGTCGAGGTGGAATACGATCTGTCGGACGTCATGTTCGTCGCGACGGCGAACTCCCTGAACATCCCTGGTCCGTTGCTTGACCGTATGGAAGTCATCCGCGTGGCTGGTTATACCGAGGATGAGAAGGTCAATATCGCCATGCGCTACCTATTGCCCAAGCAATTGAAGACGCACGGCCTTGAGGAAAGCGAAATCAGCATCTCCGAAGCGACGATTCGCGATGTCGTCAGGTTCTACACCCGCGAAGCCGGGGTGCGTAGCCTCGACCGCGAGATATCCAAGATTTGCCGCAAGGTGGTCAAGGAAATCCTGACTTCCAAGCCGAAGGCTGGCACAACCGCCCGCAAGGTGACCGTCACGCCGAAGAACCTGGAGAAATACCTGGGCGTGCAACGCTTCGACTATGGCGTGGCAGCGAAGGAAAACCAGGTCGGACAGGTGACAGGCCTGGCCTGGACCGAGGTAGGAGGGGAGTTGCTGACGATCGAATCCGTCCTGCTTCCAGGCAAGGGCAAGGTGATTACCACCGGCAAGCTGGGCGAGGTGATGCAGGAGTCCATCCAGGCGGCGATGAGCGTTGTGCGTAGCCGGGCCAAGCGTTTGGGCTTCCCTGAGGATTTTCATGAGAAGAACGACATCCACATCCACTTGCCGGAAGGCGCCACGCCCAAAGACGGCCCGAGCGCCGGTATCGCGATTTCGACAGCGCTCGTATCGGTATTGAGCAACATACCGGTGCGCTCCGATGTGGCGATGACGGGGGAAATCACGTTGCGCGGCGAGGTGTTGCCGATTGGCGGCTTGAAGGAAAAGCTGTTGGCTGCACACCGCGGCGGCATCAAGACCGTGCTGATCCCGGAGCAGAACGTCAAGGACTTGAGCGATATTCCCGCCAACATCAAGAACCACCTTGATATTCACCCGGTGAAATGGATCGACGAGGTGCTGCAACTGGCGCTTGAGCGCATGCCGGAATCGGCGGATGCCGAGGTGGCAGTGGCAGACGTCAACCCCAAGGGAAAAACCAGCAAACCATCCCCTGTGACCAAACATTAAGGTCGAGGTTGTTGGGAGCCTCTGTATAGCTCCAACGCGTGTCCCATCAACGCGCAGTCCGCAGGTAATGCAAATTGCCTTGCTGGACTGCAGCGGGGCTGTGTTGGAGCTATTTCTTTAGGATTGCCCCGGATACACAGCCGCAGCTGCGTTGCTACTCCTCGTCGGGCGGTGAAGGCTGCAGCGGTTCGCGCCTTACCTCAACTACTCTGCCGGGACAGCGTATCCTATGAAAAAAGATTGTAAACAGGCCCTTAGCGCGGGAAAGGCTTGACACAGCCTTTTTCCGCTTGATATAAAGCAGGGCACAGGGTCTTTTCGCACCTGTTCTTAAACAATGTCGAAAGGGGATTTACATGGCAAACAAGTCTGAACTGATTGAGCAAATCGCTAAATCTGCTGGTCTATCCAAAGCTGCTGCTGGTCGTGCTTTAGATGCTACAACTGCTGCAATTACCAAGTCTTTGAAAAAGGGGGAACTTGTTACCCTGATCGGCTTCGGTACCTTTTATGTTGGTAAACGTGCTGCACGCAATGGTCGTAATCCCCGTACTGGCGCCACAATCAAGATCAAGGCTGCCAATTCTCCCAAATTTAGGGCTGGCAAAGCGCTCAAAGATGCTGTAAACTAGCGGTCTTCGTTGGTTGAGACGGGTGCTTAGCTCAGTTGGTAGAGCGTCGCCCTTACAAGGCGAATGTCGGCGGTTCGACCCCGTCAGCACCCACCATCAATCATCGTAAAAGTCGTTGGTTTTGGAGAAAGCAACGCGAAGTCAAGGAGCGGTAGTTCAGTTGGTTAGAATACCGGCCTGTCACGCCGGGGGTCGCGGGTTCGAGCCCCGTCCGCTCCGCCAAGAAAAAAGCGAACCGCATGGTTCGCTTTTTTTGTTTCCAGCATCGGCTTTTCCCGGCTAGCCAAATCTTCCTTCCAATCCCTCATTGCCTTACTGGGCATGTCGTGCGTCCGGCATGTGTGGTATATTCAAGAGTTAGGTTTACAAGTCAGTCTTGGTTCAGGCTGATCATTTCAAAAGATTGAAAACAAAGAAGGCATATTGTTATGTTGGAAGCAATTCGTGATCGTTCCAAAGGGTGGCTGGCCAAAGCCATCCTAGCTGCCATTACCATCCCGTTTGCATTGGTCGGCGTCGATAGTTATCTGCGCGATGCCGGTTCAAGCGTCGCTGTGGCCAAGGTGGGAGGGGAGTCCATTACCGCACAGGAATACAGCAATGCCTTGCAAAACCTGCGTAACCGCCTGCAAAGCGAGGGCAAGGTCGACCAGTCCGTGATCGACGGCCCTGAGCTGAAGCAAGCCGTGATCGACCACCTCGTCGAAGGCAAGCTGCTGAACAATGAAATCAAGCGGGCCAAGTTTGTCGTCAGCGATGATCAGCTTTCCAACTACATTACACGGGAAGAGTCGTTCCACCAGGACGGCAAATTCTCGCAAGAGTTATACGACCAGTTCCTGGCGGAGCGCCGCCGTACACCTTCGCAGTTTGAAAACGAAGTGCGCGGCGACCTGCTGACGATGCAAGCGCGTGAAGGCCTGTCCGCCCTGGCTTTCGTGCCCAACGGCGTTGCCAACAATGCGATCAAGATCGAGCACCAGTCGCGGGAAGTCAGCATTGCCGAATTCAAGACCGCGGACTACATTTCCCAGGTCAAGGTGACAGAAGAGGAAATCAACGCCTATTACAAGGAGCACCAGGACAAGTTCAAGGTGCCCGAGCAGGTCAAGCTTGAGTTCGTGTTGCTGTCCGCTAACGCATTGATTCCGAGCCAGCAGGTGACAGAAGAGGAAGCGCGTGAATATTACGCCCAGAATGCGACCCAGTTCCAGGGCGATGAACAGCGTCGCGCCAGCCACATTCTGATCGGCTTTGGCGTGAGCCCCACTCCGGAGGCAAAGCAGAAGGCCAAAGAAAAGGCACAGGAAGTGCTGGCCCTGGTGAAAAAAGACCCGGAACAGTTTGAACAGTTGGCCCATCAATATTCGCAAGACCCAGGCTCCAAAGACAAGGGCGGTGACCTCGGCCTGTTCGGCCCTGGCGCCATGGTCAAGCCTTTCGAGGATGCGGTATTCTCGATGAAGCCGGGCACCATCAGCGACCTGGTCGAAACCGATTTTGGCTACCATATCATCAAGCTGACCGAAATCCACGGCAGCGGCCAGTCGTTTGAAAACGCGCAAGGCCAGATCCGCGCGGAGCTGATGTACCAGAAAGCCCTGGCCAAGTTCTCCGAACAAGCCGAGAACTTCAGCAACATGGTATACGAGCAGGCGGATAGCCTGGAGCCTGTTGCCAAGGAATTCGGCTTGCAAGTGCAGAGCAGCGGCTGGCTGAGCCGTGATGACGGCGCAAAGTTCTTCAAGAACGACAAGCTGATGAACCTCGTGTTCAGCGACGAAGTATTGAAGGACAAGCGCAATACCGAGGCCGTCGAGATTTCGCCCAACAACCTGATTTCAGCCAGGGTTGTAGAGCACAAGCCTGCAGCCGCCCGCTCTTTTGAGGAAGTGAAGGCTGGTATCGAAGACTTCTTGAAGCAGGAAAAAGCCGCCAAACTGGCCCGCGAGAAGGGCGAGGCTGCGCTTGCCGACTTGCGTACGGGCAAGGCCGCTGCGCTTAACTGGACTGAGCCGGTTACCGTGGACCGCCGCAACCCGCAAAGCCTGACCGATTTGTCGGTGTCGACAGCGTTCAAGGCGGATGCTGCCAAGCTGCCGGCCTATAACGGCGTGGCGGACCGCAACGGCTATCTCCTTACCAAGGTCACTTCCGTCAAGTTCGCGGTGGAAAGCGACGAGGACCAACGCGTCGCCAAAGCGCAGTTACAGTCGGCGCTTGCGGCAGAGTACAGGCATGCCTATATCAGCTCCTTGAAGCAAAAAAGCAAGGTGACGATCAATAGCCAGCTGCTCAACTCCGACCAAGTCAATCCTTAATACGGCCTTCATACGGACCGAAAATGAAAAAGCCCCGTCAGGGGCTTTTTTTATAATATCAATTGACCGTCATATACGGCCTGTCAGCAGCAAGATGATCAGGATCAGGACGATCAGTCCCAAACCGCCGCTCGGGCCATAGCCCCAACTCTTGCTGTATCCCCAACTGGGCAGGGCCCCGATAAGCAGCAGAACCAAAATAACCAACAATATGGTAGAAACAGGCATATATTCTCCTCCGGTTGATTTAATACATTATTGAGGACGGTCTGCGACCGCTTTCTATCAGCCCATAAGCCAGCAGGCTGTCGTTAATGTAAAACTCTACGGTCATGGTGATTATCCGATTCCTACCTAAACCGCTGTCGGCGATATCTGACATTGTCTACGAAAAACAAGAAGCCACTCCTTACGTAGAGAGTGGCGCACTTGACTGCCAACCTAGTTGTTTTGCTTCAGGAAGAATCCTTCAGGCGGTGGCGCTATCTTCTCGCGCTGGCCATCTTCGGTTTCATTTTCGTCGATGATTTCAGGCTGGACATCAGGCTCGTCAGGCTCCACCGGGGTATAAGGCTTCTCGGGGTCGGGTTTGACGGGCCTGCCGTTATCATGCGGATTGGAAGCTTCTTTCAAAGACTGGATCGCTTCCTTCTCATTGCCTTTTTCCTCGGAGTTTTGCAGCTTGTTGCCGGCATGATGATGGTCGTCCTCTACGGCATTCATCAGGTGGTGGATATGGCTTTTCATAAGATTGCCCCTATTCATGACTGCGATGAATGCACTATAGGCTGGGCCGTGTCATGGACAACATCAGCCAAGCACGCATACTGTTGTAAGAAACTGATACAACGAGCTTATTCAGGCTGCAGGTCGACAGCCAGCGTTGCCCAGGACAGCTTGGAGAACAAGTCGCGGACGACGATCTGCCCGGCATAAATGTGGTACGAAAGGCCGGAAACGATGTTGTAGGCTTCGGTATTGAGTTTTGCCGGCAGATGGACAACGGTGTCTTGCCAAATCTCAGCAGGAATGGCCAATTGTTTCCGCTCTTTCATCAGCGTGGCCGTCAGTCGCGGTACCACCACGATCAGCGACTGATGGCCGTTGGTCCGCATGAAGGCGAGAATATGCGCGGCCCGCGAACCGCTTACCTCCAATGGTTGGTAGTCTCCGCAGTTGAATAAGGCTGGGTGTTGCCTGCGCAACTGCAGCAACTGCTGGATGAAGTGCTGTTTGATGCCGCCGCTCTGCCAATTGGCCATTTTCTCGTCCAAGTTCGTCTGGGCCGCCAAAAGCTGTTCCCTCTGCCCATATTCCACCGCGGAGCGGTTGTCAGGGTCCAGCAGGCTGAAATCCCAGATATCCGTCCCCTGATAAAGGTCGGGAATGCCTGGCGTGGTCATGCGCAGTATTGTCTGGGACAAGCTGTTGGCGGCGCCGACAGCTGAGATTTCCTGCACGAAAGAATACGCGGAGTGCAGGAAGGGCTGGCTTTGCTCTGGGTCGAGGATATTGAACAGCAGGTTGCTGCACGCATTCTCGTATTCCTCGTTCGCCTGCATCCAGCCCGAGAGGCGCTTGGCTTCGCGTATGCTCTTGATTAGCCATTGGTTCAGGCGTTCGGCATAGGCTTTCAGCCCTTCACGGTCATCAGCCTGCAGGTGATAGGGCCAGGCGCCGACGAGAATCTGGTAGAGCATGATTTCGTGCTGGGGGCGGGGCGCGCTGTAGCTGACGGCAAGATTTTCCTCTGGAAAGATGTTCTGGTGGAAGCGGGCGTTCATGACGAGCCATTCCTGCAGTAGCGACTCCCACCGCTGCGGCACCTGGCTCAGGGCGGCAATGCGCATGCGCGTATCCTCGCCGCGCTTGTGGTCGTGCGTGGCCGTGGCGAGCATCGTAGCCGGGAAGCGCTCGCGACGCTGGATGCAGGCCTGGTGAAATTCCTCGGTTGATAGCGAGAACATATCCGGGTTGCTGCCGACTTCGTTGCGCGACAACAAGCGTCCGAAACGGTAGAACGCGGTATCTTCCATGGATTTCGCGCATAACGCAGGCATGAGTTGCTGGAAGCGGGTAATCGCACGTTGCGACAGGTCGGAAAGCGGGCTGTCAGGTTCGGCGACGACCAGGTCGGCGCTCAGCCAACCCAGCACGATGTCCACCAATGGCTTGTCGACCAGGCCGAGCGTGCGGCGTGCCTGGTAGGCGGTCTGCTCGAACAGCTCGCGGTCAACCTGGTCCGGCCCGTTTTTGCCCACGTAGCTGCGATAGACGGGAAAGTGCACCAGGATTTCCGTGAGCACCCGCTTGATGGCCGCCAGTGAATAATCCCGCGTGCGGATCTCGGCACGCGCAATGCGGTGGATAGCGATGGCCGTGGCATTGAACTCGCCGACCAGGTTTTCCGAGAGCAGCTGGTAGCGGGCGCTGCGCACATGGCGGGCAAAGTCGTATTGGTCGCCGGTATATTTCTGCCAGCAGTCAGTCAGCGGCCTCGCGCCGCGCGGGTCGTGCAGGACGGCGCTGACCTGGTCCATGAATTCGTAGCCGGTCGTGCCGTCAAGGTGCCAGCCGCTGCGCAGCCATTCCCCCGGTGCGAGGATTTTCTCGGCGATGATGTAGGGCGTTTGCTGCAAGTGTTTGGGCCTGTGCTTGGACAAGCGCTGCAGGCGTTGCCGCAGCTTGTTGCAATAATCCTGCGGATAGGCCAGGCCGTCTATATGGTCAAGCCGCACGCCATCGACCAACCCTTCGCGGTACAGGCTGAACAGGAGCGAGTGGGTGGCCTCGAACACTTCGTCCAGTTCGACGCGGATCCCGGCCAGTTCGCTGATTTCGAAGAACCGGCGCCAATTGATCTCATCCGCCGCATTGACCCACCACGTGAGGCGGTAATGCTGCCGTTCCAGCAATGCATGGAGCTGCATGCGGCGCTCGCTGTTGTCCCGGTTATAGTAGGCCAAGGCAGACTCGAGCTCGGTGTTGCCAGCAGGCGTGCCTGCCAGCTCCTGCAGCATTTGCCTGGCTTGCGCAGCCTTCTTCTCCAATACTTGGTAGGGCTGCTGTCTTTCCAGCGTATCCAAGTGTTCTATCAACGGCTCCAGCAGCTTGTTGTCGGCACGTTGCAGGATGCCTGCATAGTCGAACGGCGAAACCGGGAATTGGTTGTCGAAATAGGCCACCACGATTTGCCCCGTATCCTGGAGGTAGGTCAGTTTCAGCTCCCCCTTGTTCAGCACGTCGCCATAAGGTTCTCCAAGGAAGGGGGCCAGCACCTTGTTATGCAGGGCGGGGTCGGGGGAGTGCCAGTCGATGTCGAACCAGGAAGCGTAGGGGCTGGCCTGGCCCCATTCGAATACGTGCTGCCACCATGGATTTTCCGCGCCGCCCACCCCCATGTGGTTGGGCACGATATCCATGATCAAGCCCATGCCCGCATTGCGCAGGCCCTCGACCAAGCGCCTGAACCCTGGTTCTCCCCCCAGCTTTGCATCGATCTGGGTCGGGTCGACAATATCGTAACCGTGGGTGGAGCCGCTGCGGGCGCTCAGGATAGGAGATGCGTAAATATGGCTGACGCCCAGCTTGGTGAAGTAGGGGATTCGTTCCAACGCGTCCTCGAAGGTGAAGCCCTGGTGGAACTGCAGGCGGATGGTGGCTGTGATGTCGGTTCTGGGCATGATGCGCCTATCCTTGCGGATGCTCCAGGCAGGCGAAAATGCTGAAGGCAGGCATTTCCCCCGTCTTCAGGGCGGCATGCGCATTGCCGTGGTCCAGCAATATCTGCGCCGGTCCGGATACCAGCTGGTCGAGGTGCTGGGCGGCAGGCTCCGCGCCCAGGTTGGCGACGACGGTCAGCATGTCGCCATTTTCCAGCTGCCATTGGGCATTGACGGCATAAGGCCCGAAAGCGGCATATCGCAGCGCGCGGCACAAGCGCAAGTGCGGCAGCAGGTACTGGTGACGTAGTTGCAACAAATGAGTCACCCATTCGCGCCATGCGGTTTGCGCCTTGGTCTGGCCGTCACGGGGAATCGATTGCTCGAAGCTGGATTCCGCATTGGGGTCGGGAATGCGGTCGGCAAGCGAGGTGTCCTGGAACTGGGGAAAGCTGGCAAATTCGGCCCTGCGTCCTTCCCGCACGGCAGTGGCCAGACCGGGGTCGCCATGGCTGGTAAAGTAGAGGAAGGGTTCCGTCGCGCCGAACTCCTCCCCCATGAACAGCAGCGGCACCTGTGGGCTCAGCAGCAACAGAGCGGTGGCCACCTTGAGCGCGGGTTCCGGGGCCAGCGTGACCAGCCGCTCGCCGAAGGCGCGGTTGCCGATCTGGTCGTGGTTTTGCAGGAACATGACGAAACTGGATGGCAGCATCCCGCTGCTGGGCTCGCCGCGCGGCGAGTTGTGGCGATGCGCCGAGATTTCTCCCTGGTAGATGAAGCCTTCCCCCAGGCAGCGCGCCAGTTGCTCGATGGTGTTGTCCGCGTAGTCGGAGTAATAGCCGCCGGTTTCGCCAGTCAGCAATACATGCAGGGCATGGTGGCCGTCGTCGTTCCACTGGGCGTCATAGCCGTTCTGCAGCAGTGTGACCGAATTGTGGTCGTTTTCCGCTATCAGGTGGATATGGCGCTTGCCGTGGAACTCGGTGCGTATGCGTCCGGCAATACTCACCAGGAACGCCGGGTCCCAGATGGCATGGCAGGCATCGAAGCGCAGCCCGTCGAACTGGAACTCCTCCAGCCAATAGAGCGCGTTCTCGCCATAGAACTCGATGACCTCCTGCTGGGCGAAATCGATGGCGTCCCCCCATGGCGTCTGGTGCTCGTGGCAAAAGAACTGGGGCGCGTAGTGGGCAAGGTAATTGCCCTCCGGGCCGAAATGGTTGTACACCACGTCGAGGTAGACACTGAGACCCAGGCCGTGCGCCTCATCCACCAGTGCCTTGAGCTGGTCGGGCGAGCCATAGCTGAACTGCGGGGCGAACTGCAGCACCCCGTCGTATCCCCAATTGCGCTCGCCGGGGAAGCTGGCAATCGGCATCAGCTCGATAGCGGTGAACCCCATGGCGGCCAATTGCGGCAATTGCGCGCGCAAGCCCTCGAATCCTCCCAGGCAGCCGACGTGGGCCTCATACACGATAGACTCGTGCCATGGCCTGCCTGCCCATCTGGGATGACGCCAGGTGTAAGCCCGCGGGTCTACCACGATGCTGTCGCCGTGCACGCTCTCGGCCTGGGCGCGCGACCAGGGGTCGGGCACGGTGAGCTCGTGGCCTTGCTTGTTGAGGATACGGTAGCGGTAGCGGCTGCCCGCATTCGCGGCGATTTCACTGCTGAACCAGCCTGCCTTGGAGTCGGCCACCATTTCATGTTCTTGCTGCTCGCGCGGTTCGTCGTCCGACTGCAACCCAGATAGAACGACCCACACTTTTTCCGCATTCGGCGCCCATATCCTGAACCTGACCTTGCCAGGCTGCACGATATGCGCACCGGCAGGCAGCGAGCGGGAATGCGTATTCTCTCCCTCAGGCGCACGCGGCTTGGCGTCCTGCTTGTCATCAATGTGCAGTTGCAAGGTCATTGTCTCGTATCCTTAAGGGTGAAGTGAGGGGGAGGGTAGTGGCTCAAGGTTGTTCCGGATTGCCATAGGCCCGTATTTCATCCAGGAGGCCGAGCAGGCCGCGCATGGGTATGCCGATCCAGGCAGGCCGGTTTGCAGCCTCGTAGGCGATTTCATAGATCACTTTTTCCAGCAGGCACAGGTTCAGGATGGCCTGATCCCCGGCAGGCAATTCTTCAGCTAAGACTGGAGCGGAATCAGGCGCTTGAGATGTCGGTGGCAACTGGGAATGTGCAAAGTAAGCCTGCATGAAGGCGCGCTTCGAGCATCCCTCATAATCGCGCAACAGCCCCTGGCGCCGCTCCGCATCCTCGCCGGCAGGCTTGTCCATGTCGCTCTTCTCCACATGGGCGGCCGCATAGGAAAAGGAGCGCAACAGGCCTGCCACGTCGCGGAACGGATGGTCTTTCTGGCGCCGCTGCTCCAGGCTGCGGGCCGGCTCGCCCTCGAAGTCGATGATCATCACGTCGCCGGAAATCATCAGTACCTGGCCCAAATGGAAATCACTGTGGATGCGGATGCGGGGTTGACTAACCACATGCTGCACCAACTCATCGATTGCGTGGAACAACTGCTCCCTGCGCGAACATATCGCCGATGCATGCTGGGCATCCGCATCGCCGGACCATGGTCCGCGGTCAAGCAATGCCAACACATCATCCGCCTGCTCATGCAGCTTATCGCGCCAAGTCTCGACCTGCGCGGCGGAAAATATCTCAGGGCTGAAGCTAGGGTTGTCCGTATCCTTTGTCAGCGCAATATGCAGCTCAGCCAGGCGCTGCCCAAGCATGGCGGCGAAATTGGTCAGCTCCTTGAGCGGGCTGGCGTCGTCCACGGCCAGCGCCTGTTTCATGAGGTCGGCGGAGAGGTTGTCGTGCAATAGGCGATTGAGCCTGTCCAGCGTCCACTGCCATGCGTTGCCCTGGTTGTGCACGAATGCCTGCATGATCACCTGGGTATGCGGCATGCCGTCGGCATCGATGAAGGTAACATCGCCCAGCAGGGGCGGGGTGTTGGCATAGCCGACCTTGGCCAGGTGGCGGGCCACCTCAAGTTCCGGATTGATTCCGGGTTGCACGCGCCGCAGCAGCTTCATGACGGCCAGGTCGTTGATGATCAGGGAGCTGTTGGACTGCTCCTGGTCCGTACGCCTGATTTCAAGCTCGGTTTTGAAGTCGACCTGATGCAGCGATGCCGTGCTGTTGAAATAGATGCTGCCTTGTTCGCTGTCCAGCGTGCTGTCATTCCTCAGGTGGTGGAGCATTGCCCGCACGAAGCCATCGAGCGCGAAAGCGTCGGTGAGGGTGCCTACACGCGGACCCCTCCGTACGTGGGCCAGTGCCAGCCTGCGCACCAAGGCTGGCATTTCCTGCTCGTCGGACACTACGCCCATGGGCAGGAAATACTGGTCGGTTCCTGTGGCGGTGGACGTTTCGACCTGCGCTAGCAGGAATGGAGGTTCAGCAGGGTCGATGGCGTCCAACACACCCAGCAAGGTAAGCTGGATTGCCGCCAGGGTATCTTTCTGTTTGCCTGCGTACCAGCGCTGGCAGGGGAGGTAGGCCGGGAGAATGTCCTGTTCCATGGTCCTGCGCAATTGCGGCGCAAACAGGCTGGTCAGTTGCTGGTTCAGCACCAGGGTGAGGTATTCCGGCAGGCTGCCGTCCTGCTCGCCTGCGCCATTGAGCGGTTGCTTGTTCTTGGTCAGGCGGAACCAATAAAAGTCGTAGGCGCCCAGGGTCAATACGTAAGGCTGCTGCCCGATGCGGGGGAATACCGAGCCTCCCATCATTTCCATCGGGTCGTAGCCGGAGAACTCGGCAAGATCGAGCTCCACCGCCTGCGCAGTGCTCGAGATATTCGCCACGCAGAGGATGATCTGCTCTTCATCGGCGCTCTCGCCGCCAGGGGTATGGGTGCGCAGATAGCTCAATATCTTGCGGTTGTTGGGGTAGAGCAGACGCATGCTGCCGCGTCCGAAAGCATGGTACTGCTTGCGTATCGCCAGCAGGCGCCGCATCCAGTTGAGCAGGGAGTGCGGGTCGCTGCTTTGGGCCTCCACGTTGATGGCGTGGTAGCCGTATTGGGTATCCATGATCGGGGGCAGTACCAGCCGCGCCGGGTCGGCATGGGAAAAGCCGCCGTTGCGGTCCGGGCTCCATTGCATCGGGGTGCGCACGCCGTCGCGGTCGCCCAGGTGGATGTTGTCGCCCATGCCGATTTCGTCGCCATAATAAATGACCGGGGTGCCCGGCATCGACAGCAGCAGGCTATTGAGCAGTTCCAGGCGCCGCCTGTCGCGCTGCAGCAGCGGCGCAAGCCGGCGGCGGATGCCGACATTGAGGCGGGCGCGGCTTTCCGTGGCGTAGAAGTTGAGCATATAGGCCCGCTCCTTGTCGGTAACCATTTCCAGCGTCAATTCGTCGTGGTTGCGCAGGAAGATGGCCCATTGGCAGGTGGAGGGGATTTCCGGCGTCTGCCGCAGGATGTCGCTGATCGGGAACCTGTCCTCCTGCGCCAGCGCCAGGTACATGCGCGGCATCAGCGGGAAATGGAACGCCATGTGGCATTCGTTACTGCCGTCGCCGAAATATTCCTGCACGTCCTCGGGCCACATATTGGCTTCGGCCAGCAACATGCGGTCCGGGTAGTTCTGATCTATCTCGCTGCGGATGAACTTGAGGATTTCATGGGTTTCCGGCAGGTTCTCGTTGGAGGTGCCTTCGCGCTCGATCAGGTAGGGCACGGCATCGAGCCTGAGGCCGTCCACGCCGAGGTCCAGCCAGAAGCGCATGACGTTGATCACGGCTTTGAGCACGCGCGGGTTGTCGAAATTGAGGTCGGGCTGGTGCGAGAAGAATCGGTGCCAGTAATAGGCGCCCGCCACCGGGTCCCAGGTCCAGTTCGATTTTTCCGTGTCGGTGAAGATGATGCGTGTCTGGCTGTAGGCGGTATCCGTATCCGACCAGACGTAGAAGTCGCGTGCCGCGGAGCTGGGCTTGGCCTGCCGCGCCCGCTGGAACCAAGGGTGCTGGTCGGAAGTGTGGTTGATGATGAGTTCCGTGATGACCCGCAGGTTGCGCTTGTGGGCCTCGACAATGAAGCGCTTGACGTCGAACAGCGTGCCGTAGTCTGGATGGACGCCCTTGTACTCGGCAATATCGTAACCGTCGTCGCGGCGCGGCGAAGGGTAGAACGGCAGCAGCCAGATGGTGTTGACGCCGAGCTCGACGATATAGTCGAGCTTGAGGATCAGGCCGGCGAAATCGCCGATCCCGTCGTTATTGGCATCGAAAAACGACTTGACGTGTACCTGGTAGATGACGGCATCCTTGTACCACAAAGGGTCGTCGTTGAAGCGCAGGTCTTTTTCCGTCTTGAGCTTTCTCTGCAGTTGCCGCTTGTTCATTGCACCGGCCCCTTCCTCTGGATTTGCCAGATGGCATAGGGCATTTCGTGCGGGTCCATGCGCAACTGCTGCCATTTGCCATGCCAGTCGAAGCGGTAGCCGCGCGCCAGGTCATCCACCGCAACCGTGTCGTGGTCCTGCAGCCCGAGCAGGTGTAGCGGCAATTCCATGGTGCCTTCCTGAACGTGGTGCGGATCGAGGTTGACGGCAACGACGATCAGCCGCTCATGGGGCAAGGCGGAGCCCGGCTCGTGCTTGGAGTAGAAGATGACCTGGTCGTTATGGAAAGGATGGAAGGCCACCCCCAGGTGGGTCTGCAAGGCCGGGTACTGGCTGCGCAGCCGGTTGAGCGTGGTGATGTCCTCGATGATGTTGCCCGAGCGCTGCCAATCCCAGGCGCGAATTTCGTATTTTTCCGAGTTGAGGAACTCCTCGCTGTTTGGCATGGCTTCCGCCTCGCACAGCTCGAAGCCGCTGGATATGCCCCATAGCCCGGACAATGTCGCCGCCAACGCCGCCCTGACGAGAAACCCCGGCCTGCCGGAGTGCTGCAGGTAGCGGGGATTGATATCGGGAGTATTGACGAAGAAATTCGGCCGGAAGAACTCGACCTGGGCAGGGTCGTTCAATGTCAGCAGGTAGTCGGTCAGCTCCTGCTTGGTGTTGCGCCAGGTGAAATAGGTATAGGACTGGGTGAAGCCTATCTTCGCCAGGCGATTCATCATCTTGGGATGGGTAAACGCCTCGGACAGGAAAATCACGTCAGGGTATTCGTCCTGGACCTCGCGGATGACCCATTCCCAGAACGGCAGCGGCTTGGTATGGGGGTTGTCGACCCTGAAGGTATGGACGCCTTCCTCCGCCCACAGCATGAGCACGTCGCGCAAGGCCAGCCATAAATCCGGCACGGCCTGCGGCGCATAGAAGTCGATATTGACGATGTCCTCGTACTTCTTGGGCGGGTTCTCGGCATAGCGGATGCTGCCGTCCGGCCGCCAATCGAACCATTCAGGATGCTGGGTGAGCCAGGGATGGTCGGGCGCGCACTGGATCGCGAAGTCCAGGGCCAGGTTCATCCCCATCGCAGTGGCTTGTTTCCTCAAGCGGCGAAAAGCTTCCCAGTCGCCCAGCTCGGGATGTATCGCGTCATGGCCTCCTTCCTCGGAGCCGATCGCATACGGGCTGCCCGGGTCCCCAGGCTGGGCCTGCAAGCTGTTGTTGCGGCCCTTGCGGTTGAGGCGACCGATAGGGTGGATAGGGGGAAAGTACAAGGTATCGAACCCCATGGCGCGAATCGCTGGCAGGCGCTCGATCACGTCATCGAAAGTGCCATGGCGGGAGGCGTCTCCGCTTTGCGAGCGGGGGAACATTTCGTACCAGCTGGAAAATGCCGCTGCCTTGCGGTCGATGCGCAACGGGAAATCACGGCTGCGCACTACGAACTCCCGGGTATGGACGTAGCGGCCCAGTTCGCTCGAAAGCAGTATGCGCAGCTGGTCTTGCTGGCTTTCTGCATAGGCCGGCAGCAAAGGGGCAAGGTCGGAAGGCTGCGAAGACTTCAGCTTGGATGCAAATTTTTTTGCACTCTTTGGCGCTTCCAGCGCCTTGACGGCCTCGGCCAGGAACTCCTGATCCTGTTCATGACCTGGATAGGCCTGTAGCCGCGCCAGCAAGAGAAGGCCTTCCTGTATTTCAAGCGCGACATCTGTTCCAGCGCGGACTTTTTTCAGCAAACCGTCGCGGTAGGTGGCGAATTCGTCCTGCCAGGCTTCGACCGCGAATTGGTAAAAGCCGGGAGCGGAAGGCGTGAAGCATGCGCTCCAGCGGTGGTTGTCCACCAGTTGCATTGGCACCGCGTGCCAGGTATCGATATCGCTTTTCCGCCATAGGAGCTGGGCTCCCAGCTTGTCATGCGTGTCCATGAAAATATCGGCTTCGACTACAACGGGCCGGTCGACGCATCTCTTGACCGCGAACCTTCCCTCGTCAATAGCAGGGCTGACCTGCTCCACTACAACCCTGGGGGCTTCCAGCAAGGTCAAATACTCCAGATCGAGGCTGACGGCGCCTTGTGCGCCGGTAGGCTTTGTTTGGGCATCGGAACGCCGGGCTGATCTCGCCATAGTCGATGATTTCCTGCGTGAATCGGTTAAAAGGAAGGTGGTGCAGAACATTGCCTCAGGCATGAAAAACGCCAGGCAGTGGGATTCATCATAAGAATGGGAGTGAGCTGCTACCGATCAGTGCACTACTGATTTGTTTGTAGGATTTCTTTTATGAGCTGATATTTTATTTTTATAAATCAATAAATTAATTGGTTTTTATGTCTACTTTGCCGTGTTGCAAGCAATCGAAATAAGCGGTTTCATAGGCATAAAGTTAGTCAGTCCGTATAGCGGCTAGCATGGTTTCTACTTTGACGGTAACGACAAGTACTGGAGGATTAGGAAATGAAACATGGTCCGATATGCCTTGCTGCCTTCCTGCTGGCGAGCGTCATGGTCGTCGGCGTGCAGGCAGACCCCGCGCCGATAGACAATGCCGTGCCGCCTTGCGACCACAATGCCGCGACGAACAAGCCGGATTGCAATATGGATTCCGACAGCCTCAAGGTCCCGCCTCCGGTCCCGGGCGAGCGCGACAGCGTGATCGTCCCGCCCGAAGTGCCGGCAGAGGGATTGCCCAACGATCCGCCTACCCGTAACCCGGACATCGACGAGAGAAATATCCGGAACAAGTGATCATGCCATCAATGCCAATAATTTATTGCCGTGCCTCAGGGGCAAGCCATGCAAAGTAATCCAGCCCTAGATTCTTCCCCCGCCGACGCATTGTTCCGCCTGGGGCACAACTGCTGGAAATATTCGCATGCCAGCTACATGGCGCCGGTGGTCGACTGCGCCAATTACTATCGCGCCCTGCATGAGGCCATCTGCCGGGCGCAGCATTCCATTTTCATCCTCGGCTGGGATATAGACAGCCGCATCGACCTGATCCGCGGGGCCGAAGCGGAAGCGCAGGCTTGCCCGACGGCGTTGTTCGAGCTGCTGCAGTGGAAGGCGCGGCAGACGCCAGCAATCCAGATTTACCTCAACCGCTGGAACTACTCCGTTTTCCTGTCTGCGGAGAGGGAAAGCTTTTCCGAGGCGAAATGGAAGCTGAGCGGGGCGGATAACCTGCATTTCATCTTTGACGGGCAATTGCCGCTGGGAGCCAGCCACCACCAGAAGGTGGTCGTGATCGACGACGAGTTGGCGTTCTGCGGCGGCATGGACGTGGCGATCGCGCGCTGGGATAACCGCCATCACCATCCCCGCAATCCAGACCGGCTGGATCCGGACGGCAGCATGAAGATGGGGCTGGAAAAACGGTTCGACCCTTACCACGACGTCCAGGTACTGGTGGCGGGGCCGGTCGCCGCCGTGCTGGCCCGCCTGGTGCGCTACCGCTGGCATTTCGGCGGCGGAAAGAGGGCCTTGACGTTGCGCCAAACCCGCCACCACGACTTGCCGCCCAGCTGGCCGGACAGCGTCAAGCCGGTCATGGAGCGGGTAGGCGTGGGCATCTCGTTGACCATGCCGCGCTTTCACCGGCAGCCCCAGATCCAGCAGATCGAGCGCCTGTACGTCGACATGATCGCCAAGGCGGAACGCTTCATCTACATGGAAAACCAGTTTTTCACGCGCCGCGCCGTCGCGCAGGCCTTGAACCAAAGGCTGAGGGAAAATCCCAGGCTGAAGGTATTGCTGGTGAGCTGCTACAACGCTCAAGGGGTAATGGAGCGGAAATCCATGTTCCATGCCAGGTTGATATTCCGCAAGATCGTCGAGTCGCACGGCGTGGCCGACCGGGTTGCCCTGGCTTATCCCCTCAGCCGCGAGCACGGCGAGGAAACGCCGGTACGCATCCATTCCAAGGTCATGGTGGTGGATGACCGCTATATCCGCATAGGCTCGAGCAATATCAACAACCGCTCCATGACGCTGGACAGCGAGTGCGACCTCGTCATTGAGGCAAGGGACGAAGTGCACCACAAGCAGGTCGCCGCCATGCGCAACGACCTGATTCGCGAGCATACCGGCCTTGAGCTGGAGGAGATCGAGCGCATCGCAAACCAGGAAGACGCGCCCGTCGAAGCGTTTCTCGTCGAGCTGGAGCACAGCCGCCAGCATCTGCGCAGGATAAACGACGACCGCTACCGCAACGAACGCTTCACCCGCCTGGCACGGCGTTTTGCCGACCCTTCGCGTCCCATACTGCCCGACCTCTTCACTTCGCGCCGGGTATTTGGGGCAAGGAAGCGCCGTATGCCTTTCCGCCTTATCGCCAGCATCCTGCTGGTAGCCGCGATTGCGTTGTCATGGAAAGTCACGCCGCTCGCCGAGTATGCCACGCCGGAAAAGATCGTCCCGCTGCTCGAGCAGGTGCAGAACACCGCCTGGGCCTTTCCTGCCGGGCTGGCTGCCTATGTGCTGGGTACGCTGGTCTTCCTGCCCCACATGGTCATGACCGGGACGGTCGTGGTCGTCTTCGCGCCCCTGGAAGCCTTCCTGATCGCGATGCTGGGTTCGCTCATCAGCGTAAGCGTCGGCTGGATGGCGGGGCTGGGCTTAGGAAAGAAATCGCTGCAGGCCATGCTGGGCAGGCATGCGGAGAAAATTTCGCAATATGCCCGTAACGGCGGCGTCATGGGCCTGACCCTGTTGCGCTTGCTGCCGATCGCGCCGTTCACCGTGGTCAACCTGGCGCTGGGCATGATGAAAGTGCCTTTCGTCACGCTGCTGATCGCCACGGTACTGGGCTTATTGCCCGGTACCCTGGTCTCGGTGTTCATCGGCCAGTCCGCATTGGCCTTGTTCAAGAACCCCGATCCGCATAATGCCGTGCTGGTCGGCGCAGGCCTGTTGCTGTGGGTGCTGGTGATCGTCAGCACGCATTTTCTTTCACGGCATTGGCAGCGCAAGCTACAAACGAATTAGGGCAGCTAACAAATGTCAGCGGAGCAATCCTGGCTAGGCGCTCTGCCGCAGGCAGTACACGTGACGTGGTACGGCAAGCCAGAGCAACAACTCAAGGAGAGTTTTGTTCGCCCGATCTTAATACACTTTTCTTGTTTCAAAGCGATCATGCATGCAAAGAATAAGACTGCTCTGTTTCAACATTCATGGCGGACGCAGCCTGGATGGCACGCGCGACCTGGGCCGGGTGCACGGCCTGATGCAACGGCTGGATATCGATATCGGCGTCTTCCAGGAAATGGAAACCCGCCCGTCGCGCGGAGGTTTGTCAGGCGACCTACAGACGCTGGCCGGACCGGAGCGTCCGCACCATTTGATCTGCCCCAGCATGGAAGAAGGGGCGGGCTGGTACGGCAACCTGATCGTCAGCCGCTACCCAATCGTCCGCGGATTGCTGCATAACCTGGAAACGCACCCCAGCCTGGAGCCGCGCCATGCGGCAGATGCCCTGGTGCAGCTTCCATGGGGGAGGCTAAGGGTGATCGGCACGCATCTCTCACTTTCCATTTTCGAGCGCCGATCCGAGGCGAAGAACTTGTTGCGGCTGATGCAGGCGGTAGAAGAGGAGGAGCGCAGCCCCATCCTGCTCATGGGCGACATCAACGAATGGCAGGTGCCGTCTTCGCTGCTGCGCTATCTCAATCGGCATCTCACTCCGTTGCACTGCAAGCCCACATTCCCTTCGGTATGCCCGGTATTCCGCCTGGATCGCGTATGGCACGACGCGCCCGGAATCAAGGTTACCGCCCACCGGTTGCCGGGGAAAGGCATTAGGAAATTGTCCGACCACTTGCCTTTGGTGGTTGAGCTTGAGTATTGAGCGCAGGAGAGGCAGGCAGGGCCCTCACGTATCAGGAATATAAAAGCAAGGAGTTGGCATGGATTATCTAGATTGGCTGCAATGGCCCGCAATGGTGGTCACGATTGCGGCAGCCTGGCTGGTGGGCTCGACGTCCAAGTACCGGCGCAACTGGGGCTTCTGGGCGTTCATCCTGAGCAACCTGTTATGGATCGCCTGGGGCTGGCATGCGCATGCGTATGCCCTGATCGTCCTTCAGTTCGGGTTGGCGGTCATGAATATCCGCGGCGTATGCAAGAACGCGCCTCCAGACCAAGAAGCAGAGATACCGTCACGAGATGCCCAGGCACGCTGACCGTGCCGTCCGGCAGGTTTGCTCAATTAAGCCATTGCGCCTTGAACATGCGCGTGGCGGCAAGCCCTACGGGGTGGTGATGCAGGGCGGGCGACATCCATGAACCCAGGAACTGCATCAATGCATCCTTGTCCCTGAGCGACGCCAGCTGCTGGTTGAACAAGTGCTGCTCGTCAATCTCAGGCACAGGCTCTGGTTTTGCCAAGTGGATGATGTTGGAAGATTTACTGCCGGCTCCGGGAACCTGCTGTCGTTTGGCCTGCCGTTTCTGGATGCGCCAGGGTTCGCCAAGGCGTTCGCGCTTGGGCAGTTGCTCGAGGGCGTCGCCTGCAATCCAATCGTAAAGCACCTGCTTCTCGTAGGGGCTGAATACGCCGAACATCTGGCCCTGGCCGCCGTCGATCAGCTTCCAGAACCTGGAGTTTTTCGGGTCTTGGTGCCGGTTGATCCAGCCTTGCTCTTCAAGCGCTTTCAGCAGTGAAGGCATCTGGCTGCCGTCGGACAGCCACTCCCTGAGGTTGCGCCCGGCGATGCGGCAATGGTGGTGGTGCATGAACTGGCCGATCGTGGCTTTCTGCCGGAATATCTCCGCCAACTCGTCCTCCAGATTGAAGGACTTGATGATGTCGACCGAGCCGAGCCCGGCATTGTTGAGCTTGGCGCCGTTGACCACGCGTTGCATGAAATTCTGCTGATGGGCGAAATGCGGAAGCAGTTCGCGTACAGCATCGACCGACTTGACCGCATGCCCGGACAGAGCATTGTCTATGGTGATATGCAGGGTGAAGTAATACGGGTCTATATTGAGTTCGTCCAGTTCCGCAGCCGTGATCAGCAAGTGCAGCGGCAATTGCTCGTAGGCCAGGTTGAAGCCGATGACCTCCGGCAGGAACTGGTCCGCATGCACGGACAAGGCTAACTGGGTGGCGCCCTGTACGAAGTATTCGTCTTCCAGCGTCTTCCATTGCTCGCATCCGTGGGCATGGATCAGTTTGCGGTAGATGGCGACATGATTGTCTTCCTCGACGCCGTCGCCGAGCTCCTCGAGGTAAATATCGAGCAAGGCGCTGAATCCAGGGTCTTTCCAGCGCCGAACCAGGCCATACAGCCAAGACCCGTCCACCATCTTGGTGGGAGCGACCGACTTGATGAAGTTGAGGGCATGCGCCTTGCTGCCGAAATAACGGCGGGGAGCGCCGTCCTGGCGTTCCTGCAGGTATTGCTGGTATCGCTGGCCTGTCTCCAGGCTGCCTTGCAACATCCAATCCACCAATTGCTCGATATCGGACGGAAAAGGGGCAGAATCGTCGGCACAGGCTTCCAGCTGCTGATGCAGGAATTCGAGCGCGTCGGCATGATAGCTTTCCGGCGACGGGCCATGCGCCCCGCCGTGGCTCAACAAGCCGAAATACAACTCGCGCGGCAATATCCCTGGCTTTTCAGCATCATGCAACGAGGTGGAAGGCGCTGTACTCAACATAGGATGGGTGTCTCGAAAGCTTTAGATAGCCACATTCTCTTTTCCATATGCACAGCCGGTTATCGGTCATAGGATTAATCTCGTGTCAGACTGAGACGACAGGCAAGACTAGGTTATTTTGTTAAGCTGCTAGGCTTCCAAGCTGCCGAACAGTGATATGCATAAGGACCTCACCTGATGACCATTGCCCCCGAATCAATGCCTAGACCGGGCCAGGCAAATGCCGCCCTGGTTGCCTTGATTGAGTGGTTGCGACAGCAATCATATGCGTTCACCACCATTTCCCCGGCCAGCCATGCGCTGGTCAACGGGCGCCCGGGCAATGAAACCGCGAAGGATATGATTGGCGCGCTCGGCTGGAGCAGGCCGTTTGCGCCAGAAGCGGTCGGTGAACGGTTGTTCGCCTTGCTGGAGCAGGCCCATGCCTTGAAGCAAGACGGCAGCCTGTGGCGCAGCAAATTCCGTGTCTCCAGCCTGGCTGGGCAGTTGTTCCTGCACTCGGCATTTCCTACCGCCGAAAACGACGCGATCTTCTTCGGGCCGGATACCTACCGCTTCGCCCGTGCCATTGAGCGGCATCTGGCGTTATTGCCACCGCAGTCACTCTCTCAAATCCAGCGTGCCGTGGACATAGGCAGCGGTAGCGGGGCAGGGGCCATCCTGCTCGCACAGCATCTGCCGCAAGCGGAAGTGCACGGCGTAGACATCAACGACAGGGCCCTGGCCTTGGCAGCCGCCAACGGCATTGCCGCAGGCTTGAGCAACCTGCATTGGCACCATAGCGATCTCTTGCAGGCGCTGGACGGCGAGTTCGACCTTATCGTCTCCAATCCCCCGTTCCTGGTGGATGCGGCCGAACGCGCCTACCGCCATGGCGGCGGCCCGCTGGGCGCCGGACTGTCAGTGAAAATCGTCGACACGGCGCTCGACAGGCTGGCGCCGCAAGGCACGCTGTTGCTTTATACCGGGGTGGCGATAATGGATGGCCGGGACCCGTTTAAAAAGGAAGTGGAAGCCAGGCTGGAGAAGAGCGGCTGGCATTACGAATACCAGGAAATGGATCCGGATATTTTCGGGGAAGAGCTGGGCAACCCGGTTTATTCCAATGCCGACAGGCTGGCAGCCGTCGTGCTTACCGTGCAACGGCCGGGTTAATGCTGCCAAGAACCCAACTACAAGAACTCAATAGAAGAAAGACGTTGAGACGGATTCCAACGTGCAAGCAGCCAAGCCATACGCCCGGCAGCAAGCCGGGCAGGCAAGGCGCTGTACGTCATCGGCGCAGCATCCTCTTTAGCCATTGACGATAGAGCCGCCATTGGGGTGGATGATCTGCCCGGTCAGATATGAGCCGTCATTGGAGGCAAACAACACATATGCCGGCGCGACTTCGCTAGGCTGTCCAGGCCGTTGCAGCACGGTGTTATGGCCGAATTTTTCCACCTGTTCGGCACTGAAGCTTGCCGGAATCAGCGGCGTCCAGATCGGGCCTGGCGCCACCGCGTTCACCGTGATGCCGCGCTCTCCCAGCTCGATTGCGAGCGAACGCGTAAATGCGACGATCGCCCCCTTGGTTGCGGCATAATCGATCAGGATAGGATGGCCCTTGTATGCGGTGACGGAGGCAGTATTGATAATCCTGCCTCCCTTGCCCAGCAGCGGCAATACAGCCTTGGTCAGGTAGAACATCGAAAAGATGTTGGTGCGGAAAGTATGCTCCAGCTGCTCGGCAGAAATCTGCTCGATGCTGGGTTGCGGATATTGTTGGGCCGCATTGTTGACCAGGATGTCGATCTGGCCCAATTCCTTCACTGTCCTTGCTACCAGTTCCTCGCAAAATTTCGGGTTGCCTACATCGCCTTTGACGACTATGGCCTTCCGCCCTTGCTCGCGAATCAATGAAAGTGTTTTTTCCGCATCCTCGGTTTCATCGTCGCTCAGGTAATTGATCGCGACATCGGCTCCCTCGATTGCGAAATGGATAGCGACGGCCCTGCCGATGCCGCTGTCGCCGCCGGTGATGAGGGCAGTCTTGCCTTCAAGCTTGCCGCTGCCGCGGTAAGACGGGTCTATATATTGCGGGCGCGGCTCCATTTCCGCTTCCACGCCCGGCTGCCGGTCCTGGTGCTGGGCTGGCTGGTCAATATCGCGATGGTCCTTGTCTGCATCGTAATCTAGCGTCATTTTGTCCTCCGTCGGGAATATATAAAAGATAGGGGAGCAGCGGCTTGCGCTCGCCCGGCCTGACTAAGTAACACGTTGATATTCCCTTTCAAAGAAAGCATCCGATGAAAGGTGAATCCATGCTAGAACACTCAGACAAGGGCGGTCATCGTCATGCGTCCTATTCGATTGTGAGAATCTGCAACAGCGCGCCAACTCAGGCTTTGCAGTGGAGTCAAGGCTCAGGAAGAGCTTCATGGATGAGGTTGTCAGCGCTTTCCGTCAAGAGATTCAGGCTTGTCCGCTCACGGAGTTGGATTTGCGGAGGATAGAGTCGGCGTCATCACCTTGACCGTTGTTTATCTGGCTGGCTTCACCCTGTTTCCAACCCGGCAAATGCCAAACACAAGGAGAATAGAGATGGATCCCGTTTATCCTGCAGGTAGCGGTACAAAAGCCGCCGTCAGGCGCCACCCCATCCACCCGATGCTGGTTTCCCTCCCGATCGCGTTCCTGATGGGGGCGTTGCTGAGCGATATCGCATTTGCGGTTTTAGAGAATACGTTCTGGGCAGAGGCCTCGTTCTGGCTGTTGGCGGCCGGCCTGGCCGGCGGGGCGCTTGCCGGCGTATCGGGCCTGGTCGAGTTGCTGGGCGTGAGGCGTGCACGGCGGCTTCCCATGGCCTGGCTGCATGGCAGCATCAACCTTGTTGTCCTTGGGCTGGCATCCGTCAACTTTTACCTGCGTATGGATGATATGCTGGACATCCTGCCGCTCGGCCTGGGATTGTCGGTAGTGACCGGCGCCTTGCTCGGCGTCTCGGGATGGCTGGGAGGCGAAATGACATTCCGGCACGGAATAGGCGTGTCGGAGCAAGTGGGCGGTTTCGAGCCTAAGTCAAACAAGCCCAGGCCGCATATGCGCCAGGGATGACATCGCACGGGAGATTATTGCCTTGACGAGCCGGTACTTCATGTTGTGTTGGTTGCTGCTGCTTCCTTTCTCGGCGCTAGGCCACAGCAAACTGGTTTCCTCCGACCCGGAGGAGGGTGCTGTCCTCTCACAGCCGCCATCCATCGTCACGCTGCGCTTCAACAAACCGATTGAATCGCGATTCAACCGTGCCGAATTATGGCAAGGCGGAAAATGGGTTTCCCTGACTTCGGAGGCGGAACCGGAAAAACTGGTCATCAGGCTGGACAGTGCCACCGCCAAGGCCGAGTACCGCATCCGCTGGAGCGTGATGTCGCATGACGGTCATCGCCAACAAGGAATATTGCGCTTCCTCGTCAAATAAGCATGCCATCCATCTTAGACCATGCCCATTTGCTTGACGGCGCGCTCGCCCGGGCTTGTGCCTATATGGCAGTGGCCATGCTTGCCGGCATGCAATTATGGGAATGGCGCCTCCGTCGCCCGTTGGCATGGCGGCAATATTTCAGCTGGACCGCATTCGCGCTTGGCAGTGCGGCCTTGCTGCTGGCATTGAACAGTGCGGCCTTGAGCGGCGAGCAGGCTTCCGATGCGGCGGCGATGTCCCTCGCCAGCCCAGGAGAGATGCTTGAGCTGATGCGGTTCAGTTCCTTCGGCCAGGCGTGGCTGGGGTTCTGGCTTTTTCTATTAGTCGCCATTTGCTCCTGGAAAGACTGGATGGTTCGTATCGCCCTCCTGACAATGTCTGCGGCACTGGCATTGGCGTCGCATGCGGGCGAACTCGGAATGTGGCACTGGCTATACTGGATAGACTTGGTGCATATGGGTGGCGCGTTGTTCTGGCTGGGAGGGATGAGCCTCATGCTCGTGCTCAGGCTTGCCGGTGATTCATGGATCACAGCGCACGAACTCAGCTTTTTCTCCCGCCTGGCGCTGCCGTTGTTCCTGCTGACGATTGCCAGCGGCATGTTGAGGCTATTGCTGCAGTATGTAGAGGAGGACGGGCTGGCCTGGACCTACGTCGTCATGCTGGGGCTGAAGCTGGCGGCGGTGGCGGCAATTGCGGCCTGTGCATGGAAATTGAGGCGCTTGCTGCGACAACCGGGATCCGCCACGGCGGCTTACGATACCGGGCGAATTTCAGATAATGGGTTCGATAATGGACTGACTTTGGAGTTCTTCTTCGCGCTGGTGCTGGTGCTGTTCACTGCGTTGCTGACGCAGCTTGCGCCGGGTTAGATGCCGTCGGCTGCGAGTTCACTTCTTCGCCGCCGTGACGGCTGAATATCTGCTCGATACGCGCAGCCTCTTCAGGCGGCTGCAGATATACCAGCAACAGCATGGCGTCATTCCGCTGCAAGGCGCGCTGCATTACCACATTGGTATCGCTGTCGCGCAGCCAGCCGTATAACGCCCCCAAGGCTGCACCGACGATGATGCCGATGTCGGGTCCCAGCAGTTGCACGAGCGCCATTTTTTCCGTCACCTCATATCCGGCCAGCAGGATAATCGCCAGGGTGAGGGCAGAGCTGATCAGCAGGCCTGCCAGCGCCCCCCGGCCGGTCCAGGCGAACCAGCTGTCGGTGTTCTTTTTGGCGCGCAGGGAAGGAAACCTCGCCGCCGCATCTTCCGAGAGCGCGACGTCGATGAGGTCGCGCGGAATGCCGAGCCGCAGGCATTCCGTCAATACGCTGTCCACCTGGCCTTGTTGCTTGAAGAAGCCGGATACGGTAAAGGATTCCTTGAGTCTGGCATGCGGCTTCATCTCTACAAGGCCTCCAGCTCGGCTGCCGTCCATGGGGTCTGCCTGTCCTTGGTCTGCTCGCGTATCTTCTTCACAAGCGCAGCGTTGACCTTGTCCGCCTTGTTGTCCCCGAGCTCGCTGCGGATATAGCTGGCGACCGCCGCCACTTCCTCGTCTCCCAGCTGCGAACCCCATGGCGGCATGATGCCGTTATAGGTTTTGCCTGCCACCTCGATCTCGCCCTGCAGCCCATGCAGGATGATGTTCACCAGCACCTCAGGGCTTTCAAGCACGTATTTTGCTCCCACCAGCGGCGGAAACGCCCCTGGCACGCCCTGGCCGTTGGCTTGGTGGCAGGTAGCGCAGCGGCTGCTGAAGATAGAAGCGCCGGACACGGTGGACGCAGGGGCGCTCTCCTGCGCCTGGCCGCCTTGGTTGCCGCCATCATGCAAAAAGCCGATATGCGCCGCCGTATCCATCCTGCCCATATGCCGCCCCAGGTAGAATGCGCCGACGACCATGGAGAATACGACGAACAGGTAAAACCAGACGGGGCCCTTGATCGTATCCTCAAAAGGCTCGGCGGTTTCATGCATGACATCGTCGTGCAGGGCCAGGGTGGATACTTCGTTGTTCTCCGACTGGATAGGGTGGTCATGGTGACGGTTTTCATCAATCATGGCTGCGCCTCCTCGGGGCTTTCATTCCGTGAATTGTCGTTCTCTGGGGTGTCGTTGGCAGGCTTCAACGGGTCGTTGGGGGCCGGGTAGTCATGCTTCAGGCTGAGCAGGTAAGCCACAAGGGCTTCAGCCTCTTCAGTCACGACAATCACGCCATCCGCTGGCGCATGGGGTTTGGGCACGTCCAGCACCTTGTCTCCGGGCTCTGCCGCGGCTTTATGCCGGAACAGGAACGGAAAGGCGGGCATGATGGACCATGGCACCAATGCACGCGGCTGGTAGAGGTGCAGCAGCTGCCAATTGCGGTCGGGCAGGCGCGAGCCTACATTGAACAGGTCCGGTCCGGTGCGCATGGTGCCGAGCAGGTGGGGATTGTCGTGGACGTAATCCTCGGGCACGGAAGGCCTGGTCCCCATGCCCTTGCTGATGTCGGCGGTAAAGCTGGGGTCGCGCACCTGCTGGGTATGGCAGTAGATGCAGCCATTGCTGATATAGAGCTGGCGCCCGGCCAACTGCTGCGTAGTCGGCTCCTTGAGTTCGGGCGGCGCCTGCAGCCCAGAAAGCATGCTCTTGGGCAGCACTACCAGGATAACCAGGGCGAACATGACTGTCGCCATCGCCCCCATGATCAATACCAGCAACCTGGTCATGGCGCCTTCTTTCTCACCAGCACCGGCTTGATCTCAAAGAAGGGCGGATGCCGCCTGATGCTGCCATGTCGGGTAAACGCCAGCAGGTAGGCATGGTAGGCAAACACGATATGCCCGGCGGAAATGATCACGGCGGCCACGCTGCGCATGAGCAGCCATGGGCGGGTGCTTTCCACGGAGGCCTCGAAACCCTGGCCGGGCGCCAGCAAGCTCAGGCCTTGCAATACGCCGCCTATGCCCAGCGCCACCACGTAGAGCACCATGCCGCCGCCCACCAGCAGAATATGCGCACGGATCAGCCGTGTGCTCGGCCATTCCTTCTTGAGCACGCGCGGCAAGATGTAGTACATGCCGCCGAACAAAGACAAGGTCACGAACATATAAAGCCCGAGGTGGGAATGGGCGATGGTCCAATGCGTGAAGTGGGTGATGCGGTTGACGCTGACCAATGCCGTCAGGATGCCTTGCAGCGACACCGCGGTATACGACATCGCCGCGATGACGGCCAGGGTCAGCGCTGGCGAATAGCGCATGGCGCCGAAGCGCCCGACTACGGTCATATGCTGGTTGATGCCGACCGCGACCACCGGCACCACCATCATGATGCTGGCAGTGATCGAGGTGGCAATCATCCAGGAAGGCAAGGGCCCGCCAATCAGGTGGTGCATGCCGTTGAGGGCGTAGAACAATGCCAGTCCCCAGAACCCGATCAGGGAAAGCCAGTAGGAATAGATCGGCCTGCCGATGATCTTGGGCAGCAGGTAGTAGATAAGGCCAAGGTTGACGGTGGTGAGCCACAAGCCCAGGGCGTTATGCGCATAGAACCAGTTGACCGCCGCCGACTCCACGCCTTGAAAGATGGGCAGGTTGCCTGCGATGAAGATAATCAGGAACCAGGGGTAGGATGCCGCGACATACCATACCGACACATACAGGTGATGCACGTTGCGCACTGAAAGCGTCTTCCAGATCGACGCGCCTACCAGGGCGGCGCCCAGCACCAAGAGCGGATCGGCCCAGGTGCGGTCCAGTTCCAGCCATTCCAGGCCGTCGCTATGGCCGGCCAGGAGCAGGGCCACGCCCACGCCCAGCCCCACGGTCCAGATCAGGATGCCGGCAATGGCGGCCTTGGCCCAGCGCAGCTGGGTACGGCATAGCCTGGGCATCAGCCAAAGGGAAACCGAGAACATGGCGGTGCTGGCCCAGCCATAGACCATGACGTTGAGGTGCGCCGGCCGGATGCGGCCAAAGGTCAGGTAGGCCTGCTCGGTCAGGAGGTCGGGGCGGTCGAACTTGAAGCTGCTGATGTCGCCCAGGACGGTGCCTGCGAGCAGCCACACCACGGCAATGAAAAAACCGAGCAGCACCGGCTGACTGCCGGAGTGGTCGTAAGCCGCGACTTCATCGGCGCTTATCCTGAGCTTGCTGTGATCCAGCGTGCTGTCTTGCTGGGTACGGGGCGAGGCGACTGCTTCCGTCATAGCCAGCGCTCCCATTCGCGTTGGGGATTGGGGAGCAGGCCGCCGTGTTGCTGCATGCGCTCCTCAGCCTGCTTGCGCGTTTCCCAGGGACGGGAATAGCGCAGCTCTTCCACCTCGAAAATCGAATCCGCGGTTGCCCCTATATTGTCGAATTGACCATGGGCGATGGCGAGAAACAAGAACACCAGCGGCGGGATACCCACTACAAGGCTGAGCAGGATGATCGCAAACGAATTGGCAAGCATTCGGACTCCTGTAGAGGAAAGGAATAACCACAATGAATGTAGAGGTGAATCTATAGCGGTGCAGTACTCAGTTTTCCTAAAGCCTTGTCAGAAAAACCAACAATATCCATTTAGAAAGCATGGATGAATTGCCGGCGGTTCCTTGTCAGGCAACGGCTCGCGCAAGGGTGGGAGGTATCGGAAAGCGCAGCTTCAAAGCGGTTTTGCCGTCATCAGGTAAAACACGCACAACAAGGCGACGAATGCAGGGATGCCCAGCAGCACCCAGTAACGCAGGTACCGCTGGTAAAGCGGGGGCAAGGGCTCGCGCACATGGGCGGCGAGCACCGCTATCTTGTGCATGCGTATCTGTAGCCACACCACCGGCAGCCAGCAAGCGCCAGCCAACAGGTAAAGCGCGACGGACCATATGATCCAGCCCTGCATGACGGAGTAGCCGGCATGGTGCACGAGGTAGAAGCCGGTGACGGGCTGCACGATGATGGCGGGCGTGGTGAATACCCAGTCCGCAAGCACGACCAGGCGCGCAACGCCGGCAACCTCCCTGGCATCGGCTTTCAGGCTGGTAGACAGCATGTAGAAGGCGGAGCCGATGCCGGTGCCGAACAATATGGTGGACGAGACGATATGCAGCCACTTAACGACGAGGTAATCCATCCTGGCGTTCCAGTGTCATCAACGTGTAGATCAGTGCCAACATGGGCAGGTTCTTGAGCAGGGGGCCGAAAGGATGCAGCCAGAATGCCGGGATGAACCAGCTCAGGATCAAGGTATAGCCCACGATCACGGCAATCTGCAATTGCCAGAGCAAGCGCCGCTTGCGCAACAAAAGCGTGGCGATGCCGAAGCCGATATCGAGCGAGGCCGCACCGTACAAGGCCACGCTCGCCATCGTTCCTTCCAGGCCGACCTCGGCAAGCAACGCATAGCTTTCCTCCACCGGGTAGATACCGAGCGACAGCAAGCCGGTGACTATCCATACCACGGCAATGCTGAACCTGAGCAAGGGCATCAGCCAGCCGAGCAGCGCAAGCGAACGCCATCCGTCGGCCTCCGCCGGCTTGATGAAGGATTCGGCTGGCGTCGGGTCGCGGCCCAGGAAGAAACGCATATCCTCAATCTCCGCGGCATTGCCGCGTTCCAGCATTGCCAGCGTCTCGGGGGTCAGCAGGCTGGAAGGCGTCCATCGCCCGGCCTGGGCTGCCAGCTTGGCGACTATGCGGTGCAGGCTGAACGTCCTGAGCCGTCCAAGGCTCATCTGCCGCCGCAAGGCATCGCAATATTCATGCAGGGTGAGCGCCTGCGGGCCAGCTACCGCAATGGTAATGGCGCCTGCGGGGTTGAGCGGCACCAGGGCCTGTATCAATTCCGTCACGTCACGGATATGCACAGGCTGCAAAAGCTGGCATCCCCCTCCCGGCAACGGCAGTACCGGCATGCTGGCCAGCACGGCGAACAGGCGCGCGCTCGAGCCGTCCTCTCCGAAGACCAGCGAGGGTTGCAGGATGAACGTGGGAATATCCAATGTCCTGAGTACGTCGTCGGCCGACTTCTTGCTCAGGTGGTAGGCGCTGGCAGCCTCTTCATCGGCCCCTAATGCGGATATCTGGATGACCAGTCCCACCTGGGATTGCTGACAGGCCCTGAACAATGCCGCAGGTGCCTGCTCATGCAGGGTGTGGAATGTCTGCCCGCCGTGTTCGCGCAACAGCCCGACCGCATTGATGACGACATCCACGCCCTCGAGCACGGGCAGCCATTCCTGAGTTTCGAGGCCCTTGGCGAAATCCGTTTCGATATAGGTGATATCTGGGTGGCTGGCTGCCGGCAGCTTGCGCACCCCGGCGATGATGCTGTGGCCTTGCTCCTTCAACGCCGCCACGATGTGCCTGCCGAGAAAACCGTTTGCCCCCAGCACCAGCACGGTCCTAGGCTTCGCCAACTCCTCAGGCAATGGCGATGCCGCCGTTGAACTTGCGCTCCATGCCATGGCTCTATGAAGGGAGCCGGAGACGCTGGCTGCGAGTTTCTTCAACCAAAGACGGGGACGCATCATGCCAACAGGATTATGCAGGCGCGGGTTGAGTACCGGAACATATGCCAGTGTGAGTTCGGCATTGGCGTTGGCCATCGGTGGAAAGCTGGAGAACGGGTCATATGTGGCTCCTATCAATGCAATCAGTCATTGGGTATGGGGTGACGATGCGGCCCGGCACGACGGCGTGGATGTCAGGCACACCATGCTGGGCTATACGATCCACCATGCCTCCGCCACTTTCTGGGCCCTTATCTACGAGCAGGTGACCAAGGAGAGGCAAGAAGGCAATGCCTTGCAGCTCTATGCCGATGCCGCCGTCATTGCAGCCTTGGCATGCTACGTCGACTACCACCTGACACCGCGCCGACTGAGGCCAGGCTATGAAATGCGTCTCTCGCGCCTGTCGCTGCTCGTAGTGTATGCCGCATTTGCTTTCGGGCTTGCCCGGCAGAAGCTGGCCAGGCACCGTCTACAAACCCGCAAAAATCGTCATCCGGCACGCCAGCTCAGTACACGCCAGCTCAGTAAGTGATCTGCCGGCACACGATCTTGTCTATCATCCCGTTGGGCAGGCGGTTGGTTTCGATACCGTAATCGCTGCCTATGCTGCCGAAGACCGCCATGACGATCTTCTGGAAACCCTCCAGGGCGTCGAAAGAATCGTCGACGGGCTTGATCACGAAACCATGGCCTTCCGGCATGTTTTCTGCGAGATGCAGCGGGGAAGACACCTTGAATTCATCTACTCTTGCCATGATGGTTCTTTCTCTATCTGAATGAGGTCGCACGCCATTGTCGAGGCGTTCCTGCTAATGCAAGCCCGGGGTCAGCACGACCTTGCGGCAGTTTTCCTCCGCGTCGTTGAAGATGCGGTAGCCCAACGGCGCATCCTCCAGCGACATGCGGTGGGTGATGATGTCGGCCGGGTGCAGGTCGCCGTTTTCTATGAATTCCAGCAGTTCTGGCAGGAAGCGGTGCACGTGGGTCTGGCCCATCTTGAATGTCAGTCCTTTGTCGAAGGCATCCCCGAGCAGGAAGCCGTGGATGAAGCCTGCATACACGCCGGGGATGCTGACCGTGCCGCCGCGCCTGGTGGCGGCAATGCATTGACGGATCACCTTGCCGCTGCTGGTTTCCAGCTTCAACGCGGTGAGGGCGGTTTCCACCACGCTGCCTTTGGCCTCGAAGCCAACCGCGTCGATTGAAGCGTCCACGCCGCGGTGCGCGGTATGCTGCAGGATATATTCAGCCGGATCCTCGACGTCGTCCAGGTTGATGCTGATGGTGTTGTATTGCGCCTGGGCAAAATCGAGCCGGTATTGCAGGTCGTCGATCATGAAAATCTTCTCCACGCCCAGCATGCGGGCACAGGCCGCCGCCATCAGGCCGACAGGACCCGCGCCGAAAATGGCCAGGCTGTCGCCTTCGCCCACTTCGGCGTTGAGCACCGCCTGGTAGCCGGTAGGCAGGATGTCGGTCAGAAACAGCACCTGCTCGTCCGCCAGGCTGCCGTTGACCTTGAACGGGCCCACGTTGCCTTGCGGCACGCGCACCAGCTCGGCCTGCCCGCCGGGAATGCCGCCGTACAAGTGGCTGTAGCCGAACAGGGCGGCGGGCGGCGTGGCGTTTTTCTTGTTCAGGCTGGCGCCACGTCCGGGGTTGGTGGTTTCGCATGCGGCGAATTGCTGCTGGTCGCAAAAATAGCAGTGCCCGCAGGCAATCACGAACGGGATGATCACGCGGTCGCCTTTTTTAACCTGGGTAACGCCGTGGCCCGCATCCTCGACGATGCCCATGAATTCGTGCCCCAGGATGTCGCCGTCGTGCAGCTCGGGAATCTTGCCGCGGTAAAGATGCAGGTCGGACCCGCAGATGGCGGTGGAGGTGACGCGGATAATGACATCGTCGGAGGCCTGCAGGATGGGGTCTGGAACCGTTTCGATACGGACATCTTTACTGCCGTGGTATGTCAATGCGCGCATGTAGTGCTCCTTTGCATGAAAAGTGAAAACAGTAGCGCAGCTGCCAGCCGCCATATTCAGGTGGCCGGAAGGGCAGTCAGGCCCGGCAGCAAAACTTGATGTGATGCTAGCCAAGCGCGCGCAGCCCGATCATCCGCGCTTTGCTGAAAGCGCTGTAAGAATTCCATTCCTTTGCCGATGCATCCAGCAGAGCAAAATGGGTTCGGTAATATCCGCTGACACGAGAATCCGACAATGGCGCCTACCAAGGTCTAGCACTGCCTTGCAGCATTTGACGTAGCGGCAGGTTGCCGCTTTTGTTTTCCTTCAATGCTTTTGATTCGCTCAAGAGGAGCTCCATGACCAGCCCTCCGCTTGAAAGTACCTATGCGCTATGGAAAAAAGGATATGTCTTCATCGACAGCACTTGCCACGTGCTGGGAGTCAAGGCGTTCAAGACTCGCTTGCTGCTGCATCCCACTATCTGCATGCAGGACGAAGCCGCCGCCAGGCTTTTTTACGATAACGAAAAATTCATACGCTCAGGCGCCATGCCTTCACGTGCGCAGAAGACGCTTGTCGGCGTAGGCGGGGTGCAGGGGATGGACGGCCATGCCCACCGCCACCGCAAGCAGTTATTCATCCGCGAACTCATGACGCACGAGCGTATCGAGCAGCTTGTGCGCCTGCATCAGGACCATTGGCGCGAAGCCATGCAGAAATGGAAACCCGGCAGTGAAATCGTGTTGTTCAGCGAGGCCCAGAAGCTCCTGTGCAAGAGCGTATGCGCCTGGGCGGGCATACCCCTGGCCAGCCAGGAGCTGGGCCGGCGCGCAAGGGAATTCGGCAACATGATAGATAGCGGCGCGGGGCTGGGCCTGCATCACTGGCGCGGCAGGATGGCGCGCAAGTCATGCGCGCGCTGGATCGGGCAACTGGTCGAGGATATCCGCCATTACGGCAAGCCGGAACAACCGGCCAGCATATTGCAGGCGGTCGCCTGGCACCGTGACGAGCAGGGACAACTATTGCCACTGCATGTGGCGGCTGTGGAGCTGATCAACATATTGCGTCCTACCGTGGCGGTAGCGCAGCTTGCCGTATTCAGCGCGCTGGCATTGCACTCGTTCCCGGCTTGCCGGCAAAAGCTGCAGCAGGGCGACGAACATTACCTGGATTGGTTCGTGCTCGAGGTCAGGCGCTTCTACCCCTTTTTCCCTTTCCTGGCCGCCATGGTGCGCGAAGACTTTCATTGGCAAGGATTGGAGTTCAGGCGGGGTCAGCGCGTGCTGCTGGATATCTACGGCACCCACCGCGACCCGGCATTGTGGCAGGACCCGGCTCAATTCATGCCTGAGCGCTTCAAGGATTGGGACGGCAACAGTTTCGGCCTGATCGCCAATGGCGGCGCAACCTATGAATACCATCACCGTTGCCCGGGGGAATGGATCACGATCGCGCTCATGAAGGCCATCACCCAGGTGCTGGTGCACGAACTGGAATACACCGTCCCTGACCAAGACTTGAGGCTGGACCTTGGCAGGATTCCGGCATCGCCGGAAAGCGGCTTCATTATCCAGCCTGCCATCACGCCTCGCTATCTGGAGAAACAACATGCAAGCCCATGAGCTGACGCCATTGCAGTGGAAAGCATTGAATAAAGTATGGCAAGCCGAACAGGAGGGCCGCGCGGCAGAAATTGCCGACGGCCTGCGCGATTTCCTGATCAAGGCAGAATTGATCTTGCCGGATATGGAGCAGCATCACCGCATCACGGAAAAAGCCAGGTCCATGCTCGTCAAACCCTGACCCAGGCTACCGTATGCATTGTTCCGCATGAACTCCTGAAACCGCACTGGCGTTGGCTTTTCAGACAAGCGTCCATGAGGTTTTCCAGCGCTGTTTCAGTGCCCGGACTACATTGCCTGCCACCTTGCCCGTTTATGCTGGAACTTCATTCATACGAAAGGAGCAGGCCGTGAAATCCATATTATGCATTGCCGCACTTAGCCTCAGCCTTGGCCTATCCAGCGCCTATGCGGCGGAAGAAATCAATCCGCGCGCGCTGGACGATGCCAATACGCCTCGCAACCAGGATGAAAAAGCATCGAAAGACGGCAAACAGAAGGCTATTGAAAACGCCACCGATCAACAGGCGGATCCGAATGTAAAACCTTCCGGTCATGACCAGCGCAACCATGGCTCGACAGAGCAGCCGCGCAGCAAGCAGGAACGCCGCTAATTCCGTTCAGTGGATTGAATCCAATCACGCGTGAATGCCCGCAGGCTCCCTCCTAAATAAAGAGCCTGCGGGCATTTGGTTTATGTACGCCAAGGATGCTTGGGCAGGTCGCAGCTGCCCGCCGCCTCGGCGCCGGCCTTGGCCACGATGTGGTCGTTCTCCACCGTATCGCCGCTGACGCCTATCGCGCCCACCAATATCCCTTCTTCATCCACGATGGGCAATCCGCCCGGAAAGGTGATGAGTCCTTCGTTGGAATGTTCTATGCCGTACAAGGGCTGGCCTGGCTGCGACAATTTGCCGATTTCGCCGGAAGGCATGGCGAAAAAGCAGGCGGTCTTGGCCTTCTTGATGGCGACGTCTATGCTGCCCACCCAGGCATCGTCCATACGCGAGAACGCCTTGAGGTTGGCGCCCGAGTCCAGCACGGCGATACAGCTTTTCACGCCGATGGCCTCGGCCTTGCGCGTGGCTTGTTCAATAATGGTTTTGGCTTGGTCTATCGTGACATGCATGGTGCTTCTCCTTTGCGGTTGATGAAGAAAGGGTCGTGCGGGTTGATTCGTTTATCCAGGTTGCCGATCGTTAGCCCGTCCGTCTTGCCAGCGGCCTCTCTTGGCTTCCCGTATTGAGCAGGCGGTAGCAGATTGCCAAAGCGACAATCAGGTAAGCCATGCCACCCGGTATCCACATGATGAGCCCGCCCAGCTGCTGGTCCTGCAAGGCCAGTTCCAGGCTGCCTGCGGGAATGATGTAGCTGTGGTACCAGACCCGGCTCGAGAAGGTCAGCAGCGCGCCGAGCAAGGCAGTGTGCAGCGCGGTGGTGAACAATGACACCAGGCCGGAGACGGCAGGGCTGCGCGTATTGCTCAGGCGCATGAGCGACCACCAGAACAGCAGCGCGGAGAAAAAGAAGCTGAGGTGCTGCAGGTCATGCACCACCGGGTAATGCAGCGCGGTTTCGAACAATTCCGGCACGTGCCATCCCCACAGCACGCCTGCATGTATGGTCCAGGCGGAGAGCGGGTTGGTGAGCAGGCGCCAGAAGCGAGAGAAGCCGGCACTCGACGTCGTCTTGCCGACCTTGACCGCCGCATCGGGAAAAGCCCATGCCCATATCGGCAGGGGGCGGGCAATGACGAACAGCGGCGCCGCGATGATCATCAACAGCTCGTGCTGCACCATATGCATGGAGAAATAGGCATTGCCCAGCGTATCCACCGGCGAAAACAGCGCCGCCACAAGCGTAACCCAGGCGAGCAGGAAAGCCTTGACGCGCATGGGCGCATAGCGGGTTGGCCTGCCTGCCTTGCGCGTCATGCGGTAGAGCCCGGCAAGGTAGAGGACAAGCGCCAGCCCGACCGGAAGCGCCACCCAGTAATCTTGCAGCAACTGCAGCCAGGGGCTGGCGTGCTGGTGGCCGCCGATCGGGTGCGCCCACGCCTGTGAGCCATAGAGGTAGAGAATGAAGGCGACAAGCCGCTTCATATGCATGGGTCCAGCACCAGGACGGGCAGCCACTGGATCACGATCACCAGCAGGAAGAACAGGCTGAGCATGAAGCCTGCCAGCGCCATGAACTGCCGCGGCGGCATCTCGCTTTCACTCTCGCTGCCGCGCTTGTGCGATTGCGGGTTTTCGTTGATGCGGGCCAGGGTCTTGTGCAGCTGCAGGTTGTGCCAGCTCAGATAGGCGCTGGCGGCGCTGAACAGGAAGGCAAGCACGGTCGCCGCATGCACCGGGATCAATTGCTCTTCCCGGCATGACCAGTCGAGGACCGGATAAGCCACGCTCAACTGCAGACTCCAGCTGACCGGGCCCGCCAGAATGCATATCCAGAGCAATGCGAGCGCAAAGCTGGGATTGTGTTCCGCGATTTTGATCGGGTCGCGCATATTGTTCCTTTACTCAGTCAAAACCTCAGCTCCAGATACGCGAGCCCAGGTAGATGGTCAGGTAAAGCGGTATCCAGGCCGCCGCGACGAAATACCAATACAGCCCGTTCACGGTGACGGCTATCCTTTTTTCCGGCGTGAAGTAACGCCTGCGGGCAAGGTAGACCACCACCAGCGTCTTTAGAATCACCGCGATGACGTGGGCGCTATGAAAGCCGATCATGAGCCAGACCACCGAGCCGTAGGCATGAGTGTCCCAGCGAAAATCGACGTGGCTGGCATATTCGTAGGCCTTGATGCCGAGGAACACCAGCGCCAGGGCGATGCTGACCAGCGGCATCCAGGCCAGCGGCTTGGGGTTGCCGCGTTTGAAGGCCTTGTCCGTGAGGTAGACCGGCACCATGCTGACAAGCAGGACCACGGTGGACAGGGTAGGCAGCAGCAATTCCGGCGGGCTGGTGCCCGCGGGCGGCCAGGCGGTATGGTTGCCTTGCAAGTAGAAGAAGCTCGCAATCAAGGTGGCGACCACCGTGCCTTCCACCGTCATGAGCCCGACGATGCCCCACCACAGGGGCGACCTGAACTCATAGCTGTAATCCGGCAGCTTGCTGGCGTCGATGTCGGCATGCAGGCTCATTTTGCCGCTCCCAGTTGTTTAGGCCATACCCAGCCCGTGATGGCGATAAAGCAAAGTAGAAAGCCCAGCAGCGGGATGGCAATGTGCGCCATCAGGCCGGCGAAGGTGACCGCGGTGGCGACCGCGAGCCAGAAAGGCCACGGCGACGGGCCGGGCAGCGGCTGCCTCGCTTCCGGGTGCGATTCGAGGATGGAGGTGAGCAGGATCTCGCGCCGGTCGCTGCGGATGCCGGTGACCACCGGGTTCTGCTCCAGCCCGCCGGTGCCGGACCATAAGGGGTAGCGGCTGTCCACGGTCCGGATGTGGCGGAAATTGTAGGAAGGTGGAGGGGAGCTGGTGGCCCATTCGAGCGTGTCCGCATTCCATGGGTTGTCGCCGGCGATGTTGCCGCGCTTGAGGCTGACCAGCGCATTGACCAAGGTCAGCAGCAGGCCCAGCGCGAATACGACCGAGCTGATGCTGATGAAGAGATTGGCCTCGTTCCAGCCGAGGCCGTCGAGATAGGTGTAGACGCGCCTGGGCATGCCTTCCAGCCCGAGCTTGTGCATCGGGAAGAAGGTGAGGTTGAAGCCGGCGAAAGTCACCCAGAACGCGATCTTGCCGAGGCGCTCGCTCATCATGCGGCCGGTGAACTTGGGATACCAGTAATACAGCCCGCCCAGCAGCGGGAACACCGCGCCGCCGATCAGCACGTAATGGAAGTGGGCGACGACGAAATAGGTGTCGTGCGCCTGCATGTCGAACGGCACCGAGGCTACCATCACGCCGCTGAGGCCGCCGATGATGAAGATGAGGAAAAAGCCCAGCACGTGCAGCAAGGGCGTGGCAAGCTTGGGCTTGCTGCCCCACAATGTGGCGATCCAGCAGAATATCTGCACGCCGCTCGGGATGGCGATCATGGCGCTGGAAGCCGTAAAGAAATTGGAGCCGAGCTGGGGCAGTCCCGCCGTGAACATATGGTGTACCCACAGCCCGAAACCGATGAAGCCGATGGCGACGATAGAGAGCACGATGGGGATATAGCCGAAGATGGGCCGCTGCGTGAAGGTGATGATGATGCTGGACACCATGCCCAGGGCCGGGATGAAGATGATGTAGACCTCGGGATGGCCGAAGAACCAGAACAGGTGCTGCCACAGGATAGGGTCGCCCGAGGCCGCGGTGAAGAAATGCATGCCGGCCATGCGGTCCAGCGCGAGCATCAGGCTCGCGATCACCAGCGGCGGCAGGGCGAACACGATCATGAACGACATCACCAGCATGGCCCAGACGAAGATCGGCATGCGGTTGAGCGACATGCCGGGCACCTTGCACTTGAAGATGGTGGCGATGAGCTCGATCGCGGCCACCAACGCCGAGATTTCCATGAAGGTGATCACCGTGGTGTAGAAATCCAGCCCCAGGCCAGGCGAAAAGCCGGCGCCCGCCAGCGGCGGGTAGCTGAACCAGCCCGCGTCGGGCGCGATCTTCAGCAGCAGCGCGGCGTACATCATGACGCCGGCGATGAGGTAGATGTAGTAGCCGAAGGCGTTGAGACGCGGGAACGTCATGTCGCGCGTGCCGAGCATGAGCGGGATGATGTAGACCGCGAAGCCTTCCATGACCGGGATCGCGAACAGGAACATCATGGTGATGCCATGCATCGTAAACACCTGGTTATAGGTTTCCGGGTCCATGAAATCGTTCTCGGGCACAGCGAGCTGCAGGCGCATCAGCAGCGCCAATATCACGCCCAGGATAAAGAAGATAAACCCGGTGACGATGAAGCGCATGCCGATATTGGTCTGGTTGACATGGGTGAACCAGGCGAAGAAGCCGGGCGGAGACGCCCAGGTGCGCTCCAGTTGCCGGGTTTCCTCGTCGTGGTGGATGGATGCTGAATCGGTCATTCCGCTACTCCAGGCTGAGCAAGTATTCGACAAGGTTGCCAAGGTCCTCTCCCGCCAGCACCGTCGCCGGCATGTGGCTGCCGGGCTTGAAGCTCTGCGGCGAGAGTATCCACGAAGACAATGTGCCGGGCATGTTCTCCAGCGTGCCCGCCGCCAGCGTCTTGCGCGAGCCGATATGCGTCAAGTCCGGCGCCACGCTGGCGAGGGCAGTGGTGCCGCGGATCGCATGGCACATGGCGCAGCTCGAGCGCAGGAACACCTGCCTGCCCCTGGCTTCGTTTTCAGTGGCTGGCTCGCGTGCCGGCTGCGCCTGCCGCTGCAGCCATGCCTCGAAATCCTCTTCCGGCACCGCATCCACGGTGAAAGCCATCTTGGCGTGCTGCTTGCCGCAGAACTCGGTGCACTGGCCGCGGTAGCTGCCGGGCCTATCGGCCTTGACCCAGGTCAGGTTGCGCTTGCCCGGCACCATGTCCGTCTTGCCATTCAATTGCGGAATCCAGAAACTATGGATGACGTCGCTGGCCTCGAGCGCGATGCGCACAGGCTTGCCGACCGGGATGCGTATCTCGTTGGCCGTCTTGGCGACATGCTTGCCTTCCGTATCGAGATAGTCCACTTCCCACCACCACTGGTGGCCCGTGACCTTGATGGTCAAGGCGCGCTCGGGCATGGGCGCGACGATTTCGCGGTTGACCGCGGCGCTGGAAATCACGAAGACGGTCAATATCAGGGCCGGAATTACCACGCCCGAGACGAAGACCAGGTTGCGGCTTTGCGTGAAGGTCAAGGGCCTGGGTTCGGCTTTATTCCTGGCCCTCAGCAACGCCACGGTCAGCATGGCCAACACGATGAACAGGATGATGCCGCCGATCGCCACCATGCCCCAGAACAGGTCGGCGATTGCCTTGGCCAGCGGGCCTCCGGGCTGCAGGGCGGATTGGCTCGCATATGCTGGCAAACAGACACATATGAACCAGACGTTGGCCGCGGCAATGCCAGGCAGCATAAATTTTTGTCGTAAGCATTTCTCCTGCGGCGGACTCATGGGGTTTCGCCCTCGTGCAGGTTTGAATCTGCCTGTTCCTGCAACGGCTTGCTGCTGGCGCCGGCGGGCAGATCCTTGTCGAGTCCGCCTAGCGAGCGGACATAGGCGACGATCTTCCAGGCTTCCTGCTCGGGGATTTTGCCGTGAAACGCCGGCATGCCGTTGGGGCGCCCTTCCATGATGGAGGCGAATATCTGCGCGGGCTCGCTGCCGTATATCCAGTGCTTGTCGATGAGCGGCGGGCCCATGCCGCCACCGCCGTTGGCATGGCAGCCGGCGCAGTTGAACCAGCTGTAAAGCCGCTTGCCCTCGTTGATCGCATGGCGGTTGTCCATGTAGGGATGTTGCTTGACGGCCGCATCCTCGGTGCCGGGGCCGAACTCCGTCATCCTGGCCGCAGGAGGCGAGGGCGGGTTTTCCGCATTGCGCAGGGCGGCCTGGTCCTCGCAGCCGCTCAGCAACAGTACGGCAAGCGCTGCTGTTAGCTTGTTAGAGGGAGAAAACATACAATTGTCCTCCCTTGTCGGTATGTTGCGGCAGGTCCTTCATGGCGTTGGCGAAGCCCAGCGCCGCTGTGCCGTCGCGCGCGTCCAGCCCGCCGGAAACGATGGCGCCGGACCAGCCGCCCACGCCCGAGAAAATGGCGACGTATTGCTTGCCGTCCTTGTCCTGGAAAGTGACGGGCTGGCCGACGATGCCGGAGCCGACGCGGAATTTCCACAACAGCTCGCCGGTCTTGGCATCCACCGCCTTGAACCAGCGGTCCATGGTGCCGTAGAACACGATGTCTCCCGCGGTCGCCACTGTGCCGCTCCAGACAGGGAAGTCTTCCTTGATGCTCCATACCTTGCCGCCGGCGACTGGGTCCCAGGCGGTATAGACGCCGCGGTGACCGCCCGGCCCGGCGAACATCTTCACGTCGGAGCCGACATAGGGCGTTCCGGCGATATAGTTGGCCTGGGTGCCGTGCATATCCATGCAGAGGTTGTTATGCGGCATATAAATAAGCCCGGTCCTGGGTGAATAGGCCGAAGGCTGCCAATCCTTGCCGCCCGGGGCGGCGGGGCAGATGTTGTGCACGGTCTTGTTGGTGCCGGGCCGCTTGTCCTTCACCTTGCGCAACTGCCCGGTCTTGAGATCGACGCCCTCAGTGACGTTGACCGGCACATAAGTATTGGCGGACAACACCTCGCCGCTGGCGCGGTCCATCACGTAGACATGGCCGTTGCGCTCCGGCCTGACCAGCACCTTGCGCTGCTCGCCGTTGATGGGCAGGTCGAGCAGCAGGCTTTCGTTGACGCCGTCGTAGTCGTAGAGATCGTGCGGCTCGATCTGATAGGCCCAGATCGCGCTGCCATCGTCCGGGCGGCGAGCGAACACCGTCAATGTCCACTTGTTGTCGCCAGGCCGGAAATCCGGGTTCCAAGGGCCGGGATTGCCCGTGCCGTAATAGACCAGGTCCAGCTCCGGGTCGTAAGAGAGCCAGCCCCATACTGTCCCGCCGCCGATCTTCCACATTTCCGGCGGCCAGCTGCTCGCGCCGAGGTCCTTGCCTTGGTCCTGCGGGTAAAACGGCCTGAAATCCTCGCCGATCAATACCTCCTTGTCCGGCCCGGTGCTGTAGGCGGTCCACAGCAGCTCGCCCGTTTGGGTGTCCAGTGCCTTCAGCCAGCCGCGCACGCCCATCTCGCCGCCGCTGTTGCCGACCAGCATTTTCCCCTTGACCACCAACGGCGCCATCGTCATGGTTTCCCCGCGCTTGAGGTCGCCGACCCTGGTCTTCCACAGCTCCTTGCCGGTAGCCGCCTCCAGCGCGATGGCATGATTGTCCAGCGTATTGAAGAACAGCTTGCCGTCCGCATGGACCAGGCCGCGGTTCACCACGTCGCAACATGCCATGCCTTGCGATTCCTGATGCGTGTCAGGCTTGTATTCCCATTTCTTGCTGCCGTCCAATGCCAAGGCATACACCGTATTGGGGTAAGGCGTGACCACGTACAGGGTATCGTCGACAAAAACCGGCGCCGCCTCATGCCCGGGCGTGAGGCCGGTGGAGAATGTCCAAGCCAGCTTCAAGTCTTTCACGTTGTCGCGGTTGATTTGCTCGAGCCCACTATAGCGGGTGCTGGCGTAGTTTTTTGCCGGCATGGTCCATTGGCCGTCCTCTTCAGAGTCCAACCAGGCGGGCGATGTTGATTTGTTATGGAGGCCATTTTCCTGAGTCACCTCAGGAGTAGGTGCAACAGGGTCCGACGGCGCGCTATCTTGACTACAGGAGGCTGTTAAAAAGCAGATCAACAACAACCCTGGATAAAGGAAAAAATCTCTGTAGCTATCCACTCGATAGTTCCTTTTAGCGAATTTATATGGAGATGAAAGATGGCTGGCTGCTCGATCATCACAGGAAGTTTTCCCTGTTGGTATAAATTACAGTCATTAAGTTTCAAAAAATATTTCAAAAAAATATCGTCTGTAATTTTTTGTAATGGATGCAGGATTGAGGTAAAAATGTTGAACGCGGTTGATACCGCTAAATTGCAGCTAATTCAATTTCTACCGTTAATGATCTCCGACAGAGAAATTAGAATTCTCTGATTGAACCAGCTGAAAAATCCCCTAGGCTTGTGTATTGCAGTGAGAATCCAAGGGCAGGGTAGAGGCCTCTGCCCTTGGATTTCCTTTGTTAAAAATAAAGCGATGGAGGGAATTGGATGCAGGAGTTTTTGGAAGTTACTAGCTTTATGGGACTGTCTTTATATCAATGGATTACAGTGAGCATCATTGCAATATCAGCCTATCTCATACTGCACACCATATGGCGCGTCGCCATCAATAAATTGTCGAGAGTTTCCGCCGGAACCCAGCATAAATTCAACAATACGGTTGCTGAAGTGCTTGGCAGTACGCAAAAGATTACCCTGGCATTGTTTGCATTGCTGATCGCACTGCAATTCCTAGAGCTCCCGGAAAAATGGGAGACTCGCCTGAGCCATTTGACCTTTTTCGTGATCGGCATCCAGATCGCATTATGGATAAGCAAGAGCATTACTATCTGGTCAAGCATGCAACTGACGGAGAAGGAAGGCCAAGTGCCTAATCCAGTGATTACCTCCATGCTCGGCTGGATATTGAAAGTCACCGTCTGGTCGATCGTGATATTGGCCATCCTTTCCAACGTGGGCGTCAACATCACTGCATTCATCGCCAGCTTGGGCGTAGGCGGCGTTGCGGTTGCGCTGGCGGTGCAGAACATTCTGAGCGATTTATTCGCCTCGCTGGCCATCGGCCTGGACAAACCTTTCGTCATCGGAGACTTCGTAGTATTCGGCGAAGTGGCAGGCAGCATTGAAAGAATAGGGCTGAAAACCACGCATATCAGGAGCATCAGCGGCGAGCAAATCGTGTGCAGCAATACCGAACTCCTGAAAAACATTATCCATAATTACAAGCGCATGTCGCAGCGCCGGGTGGAATTCAAGTTCGGCGTGACGTACGACACGCCAGCCACCATCCTCGCCAAGATTCCTGGCGTAGTGAAATCTGCAATAGAAACATCTGATCGTACCCGGTTTGACCGGGCTCACTTCAAAGGGTTTGGCACAAGCTCCCTGGATTTTGAAGTGGTCTACTTTGTGGATTCCAGCGACTTCAACTTGTACATGGACACGCAACAGGCCATCAACCTATACATGATCAACGAATTCAAGAAGCTGGGCGTTGATTTTGCATTGCCAACGACCAACATGCATATCCGAAGCCTGGAGGCCGCAGCAGCTTGAATGAGAAAGAAAAATAGGGCGTGGAAGCGGTTAACGACTAAAGCTGCTTGATACTGATAGGATTGCTTTCGCTAGTCTTCTTGTGCGAATCCTGGCTTGCCAGGATTTCGCTTACCTTGGCGTGAATCTCCTCTTCAAACTCCTCAAATACTTCGAGCTTCTTGAGGTCTTCCTTGATATCGATTTTGAGCAAGGCTGCACAGGTTTTCAACGCTGGCTCGGATAAAATGAAATGGTATGTATTACCATCTTCCAACGCTTTAAAATGCACTTCCTGATTGATCACGATCTTATCGAAAAAACTAGCGTTCATATGTTTCCCTTCTAAGAAATAAAATTCCAGTCTCATGATAGGGATGCGTTCCAATATCGTTGAAGAAGAAAACGCTGATATGAATGTAGGAAAAGCAAGCTCGATGAAATCTCCAACCTTCTAATCTTGCTATAAGGCATCTCTACACTGCATTGCCATTGTTTAACGAAGTGTGCTGAGTCTACGTGCCGGTTTTATTAGAAAGCCAATCAGAGATTGGAATCACAGCATACCTTGTCATGGAGCCGGGATGCTTTCCTATAGAAGCAAGGAGTTGAATATTAATAGAAAAAAATCTCCTAAATAAGGAACATTTAGGAGATTTGAGGGAACATCCAGCATCAGATAATTGGAGATGTACCTTCATACACCGTGGATGTTCAAATGCAATTCTGACCGGGAAAAATTCCCAGGTCAATCGCAATCGGTTTCATATAGCCATGCCATAGGCTGTTTATAGCCACTTCTTGCATGAGGTTTTTACCATAAGCGCATAGGGCGGACGCGGACCGCACCCGCGAGTTAAGCTCCTAAGGGTCGATATCTTCGACACATGCTGAAAGCTGATTGAGGCAGGTAAGCTGACGGAGTCCGCTAGGAGCATCAACGGTGCGGATGAGCACTGGATCAACCACATGCTAGACCTGCCGGTGCAAAGTCCTCGGATGCCTAATGCCCGCTGTCATTTGCCTCTTCATTGGATGATTTATAGAAAAAGATTATCATTCAATAATGCTATACATCATCGCTAAATACCTGATTACTGCTGCAATTGTTGTTGCTGTGTCTGAGTTTGCCAAAAGAAGTGATCAGCTTGGAGCTTTGATAGCATCGTTGCCTTTAGTGACAGTCTTAACCCTCATTTGGCTCTATGTCGAAGGCCAGTCATCAGAAAAAATCAGTAATCACGCGTTCTATACATTCTGGTTCGTGCTGCCATCGCTGCCTTTGTTCATATTATTCCCATGGCTGTATCAGCGTTTTGATTTTTGGCCTGCCTTAATGATCTCGTTGATTGGAGCTGTCATTTCAGTGCTGGTAACAGCATTGATCCTCAAGAAATTCGGAATCAACCTGTTTTAGCCGTTTTAATCACGCGATAAAAATGCCTACCTAAGGGTAAGGTATAGGCAACAAGAAAAAAATCGTTCCTGCATGGCGCATTTATACGGATTTCATCATCAAGGCGTTAACCGCCGTCCAGACTGGGTAAGTTACGAACTGCACCTGTGGTATTTCATGCTGCGCGTGGAAAAGCCCAAAGCTGCCAAGCGTAGAAAACTCTATAAAAGGAAAAACTGAGATTAGCAGAAATGGGGATCAATCAAAAGTTGATCGAGGTGACTTGCAGGTACTTAAGCAGCTATAGCGTCGTTGCAGGCAGGAGAATGATTGAATTGATGGATGCGCCGGTAGTGCAGTTGGGGCTTGATTTTTACAACCATGACGATTTTTAGATCTTCGTCTAATTTCGTATAATGTATATTATGTAAAATCAACGGGCAAATTATTATGGTTGGCTCGGTAGCCCAAATCGAGACTTTGTTGAGGACTCGGATTAGCCATGAGCTGCTCCAAACGCCTGCCGCTAACGACGCTCAGTTCACAGTAGTACCTGCATATCGCATTTACTAGTTCCTTTTCATATCCCATTTCTACCAGCCTCAGCTTTTCCTTGAATACATACCTGTAATATCGACGGCGCTTCACCTTGGAATGTCGCTCGATACGAATTACTCAGTACAAATGTCTTAATTTAGTCGCCCAATCAGGGACATCAACATACTGCGTTTGCTTTGGTGAATAACTCATCTATAGGAACGATTTTTTCTTGTTGCTTGATACCTTACCTTGGTCGCTGCATTTAAAACGCAGAATAACAGGTGTATATCCATTAATTTTTGACATTTACTAGCATTCGAGTATTTTCACAACTGCAGAGCTACTCATAAGCCTTGCTTTATTAATTTACTCATAAGGATTGATATGTTTTCCGTAAACAAATGTCCTAAGTGTGAAAAGCTAATAAGTCACGTTAATCTGGGAGATATGGATATCAAAGCTGGCTTGCAGTCAAAATGGCGCGGAATAAGCTACAACTGCCCATTCTGTCAGTCAGTATTAAGCGTAGCAATTGACCCTGTTGCTTTGAAAACAGACATTGTTAATGAGATTGTTAACAAACTACTCAGTTACCAAAGATAATTTCAAATCTCTGGACCCTAAGCACTATCGATGCCATAGCTGGTGTCAAACCAGGATCCTCGATCGGCAAGATCTGACACCAATAAAAAAGCCCTCATTGCGAGGGCTTTGTTCTAGCTGTTGCGCATCAACGTACTGACCGCGATATCTTCATCAATCTCCGGCCAATGCACCCCAATGCCCTTCCCAATCAGCCGCCAGTTATGGCGCTGTGCCTCGTTTGCATCGCGCAGCCTGGGGAACCACTCCAGCGGCGCGGAAATCTCGCGGCCGTCAGCCAGCACCATATGCAGCGCATCATTCGCAAAACTGACCTCAACAGCGTGAGCATCAAGCCTAATTGCTAAAGTACTCATTCCATCTCTCCAAAAACAGTTCCCGGTGTTCAATCACAAGCATCCGCAGCCGCTTCATCTCATGGCTACGGAACCCCTCCGAGCTGGCGAGCTCCACCGGGATCAACCAGTATTTAGCCACCTTGTCGCCATGCTCCACATGAATGTGGGGAGGCTCATTGCCCTCCATGCTGAAAAAGAAGAACCGGAAGCCCTGCGTCAATAAAATCGTTGGCATCTCAACTCCTCATACTGTCATCAATTATATATAAATTGGTGACAAATAATTACCTGGTGCATCACCAACTGTCACCAATTGGTGTCAACTCAGCGCTGTCCAGGAGAATACTGTACCCCATTCCCGAGATAATCCAGCAGGTTCATGCAGTGATACCCCGCAAGCTGCGATTGCCGCTGCAACCACTCCGCCCGCTCCTCCAGCTTCAGGTACTGCTCTCCCCTCTCGATCCCGGCCAACGCCTCGCGTACCTTCTCATCGTCCTGGCCGATATACACCCGCTTCCTCGGCTCCCCGTTTTTGCTCGGATAGACCAGGTACAAATATTTGCCGTTCTTCCAGGTTGTGCCAGCGTAGGTGAGGCCCTGCTTTTTAAGGGCCAGCAACTGCGCCTGCACCCGGTTCCACTCATCGCGCCGTTGCCTGATCCTCTCCGACACATCGAGTAGTTTGCTCTCCACCTTATCCATGCTGGGCCAATCCGCATCCAGTGCCATCTCCCTGGTTGAAACATCTACAAGCTGCTTTGCCATTGCATTAATCCTTTTCGCGTTGAAGGTCTGCCGTGTGGTGAAGGCAGCGTCCGAAGGATGCAGCCCTCGCCATACGGCATGGCCGACCAGCAACATGAGAACAAATAAGCATCAAGGGTGAAACCGGCGTAGCTGGGCGTATAAAAAGTGGAGCAAAGCGGAACGGCTTTATGCCGCCCCTTGATGCTTATTTGTTCTCATGGTTTCCGCGAGTACCTATAATGTAGGTGCTGGTGTTAGATAATGTTTTAACTTATGACGCTGATTAAAACTTTAATTTGCAAGGGAGGTTATATGTGGGAGTTTTTAGGAAGTTTGGGAGCTGGAAATTGGGCGATTATATTTGCTACTTTAATGGGACCAATTTTGGCAGTTAGAGCACAAAAATATATTGAAGAAATAAGGTCACACAGAGCGGGTAAAATTTATGTTTTCACTACGTTAATGTCGACAAGAGCAACAAATATATCAATAGAACACGTCAGAGCATTGAATTCAATTGATTTTGCATTTCATGGGAAAAAAGTGTTTGGGTTATACCATCATAGAACTCGCAAGGAACAATGTGTTCTCGATGCATGGAAAGAGTATTTAGATCATCTTGCTCCCCCAGCCGAAGGCAAGATACAACCATTAAATTGGAATGATACAAGGATAGAACTTATGACAAACCTTTTAGCTTTTATGGCTAATGATTTGGGTTTTTATTTTGATCGAGTGCATTTGAAGCGAGCTATTTATAGTCCTCAAGCTCATACTGATCTAGAGTCGGATTTATTAACAATTCGCAAAGACGTTATTCGACTATTATCTGGAGAGTTGCCGCTAAGTGTGAGAATTGATGATGTTGAATCTGAACTTCAATAATGATTCAAAGTTTGTGTGGGTTTATTTATTTCACAGAGTTTAAAACATTGGGGCCTTAAGGGGCCATTTAGGCCCCTATTTTTATTTACTTAAATTCCCATTATACGAAGTTAAGGATACGTATCCGGCGTCTCCTCTCAAGGCTGAAAAAGGACATTTTTGTCCGATACTTTACGTGTAACTGGCACGTAAAGTTTCTGTAGGATCCGGCGGCGAGATCTTGCGGCCGCAAAAACACAAAAACCTCCGTGGGATCCCATGGAGGTTTTTTATCTTTCAAGCGTTAGGATCTTCCCAATGCTTTAAAACATGACTGGGGAACGTTTCATATTTAATTTCTCCTGTTTTACGATCTCTCCAGCAACAAGTAATTTCAATGGTTCCATTCTCTTGTATATCAACTGCCGATACAGTCATTCGAAAGGAATCACTTTTTAAGGAAACAAAATCTCCATTTTTAAAACTAGCCATTTTCTTACTCCTAAATAATTATCAAGAGCTCGGATGAGCTCTCAACTAGAATATGGCGACGCGGTGGTTTGTTTCCCGATTGTTTTCGGTGAACTGCAGTTTTACTTGTCTACAGGGCGCGTTTAAACGGTCGGCTTGGTGCTCAGGTATCAATTCACGCGGAAAAACGCCTCAGTGCACCGGGACGAGATTACGAAAATAAAAGGATGATCAACGCTGTGATTGCTGGAATGAAAACGATTGAGAACCACCAATACCAGTGGGTGGATAAATCCCGCTTGATAAACCAGACGATGCTCGCATTCATGCTGTGGTGCTGTGCCTCATCCATATCCATATAGCCGGCATAGCGCATGATGACTTCTTGTTCCGTCCTATATACCATGACCGATGGGTAGTCCCCAGAGGCTTTGTAAACCGGGTAATAGAGGCGTTTAGGATAGTCAAACATATGAATGGCTTGCGAAATTCACGGCCATCATACTGTATTTGCCAACACTGAAACTTTCTCACCACAAAATCGGGATTTAATCCCAGGTTGATCCTGTTTTTTGACTTTGTATATAGGGAAAATATGAGGGAACTGGCGGAAGCGGTGAGATTCGAACTCACGAACCCTTGCGGGTCGCCGGTTTTCAAGACCGGTGCCTTCAACCACTCGGCCACACTTCCGTTTTGACATCAGTCATAGTGGTGACTGAAGAAAGGCCGCCATTCTATCACAAGATTAATCGTCTTCCACCACCATCCCGGGGAAAAGCACGTCGGTAAAGCCAAACTGGGCAAGGTCGCGGATCCGCATCGGATAGAGGATGCCGTCCAGGTGATCACATTCGTGCTGTACCACTCTTGCATGAAAGCCGCTTACCAAGCGATCAATCGGCTTCCCGTATTGGTCATAGCCGGTGTAGTGCAGCCGTTGGTATCGCGGTACCACGCCGCGCATGCCAGGGACGGAAAGGCACCCTTCCCAGCCATCCTCCAGATCTTCGCCTATCGGTGTCAGCGTGGGATTGATCAATACCGTATACGGCACTTGTTCGGCATCCGGGTAACGCGGGTTATGGCCAACGCCAAAAATCACGACCCGGAGGCTGACGCCGATTTGCGGTGCGGCTATACCGGCGCCGTTCAAATGCGCCATGGTGTCCTCCATATCCTTGATCAGGGCATGGAGTTCCGGAGTATCGAATTGCTGGACAGGCTCTGCCTTTTGCAGCAGCAGAGGCTCTCCCATTTTCAACACAGGTTTAACAGGCATGGCCTACCACTACCCTTTCTATCAGGTTTCGGACGCGTTGCATGGTTGCATTGAGGACATCGCCCATGTTTTCGTATTGAATGCCGTTCACGCTACTGCCCCGCCCTGCTGCATGATTGGCCACAGGGCAGATGGCCGCGTAATGCAGATCCAGCTCACGCGCGAGAGCGGCTTCCGGCATGCCGGTCATGCCGACCATGGTGGCGCCATCCCTTTCCAGGCGGTTGATTTCTGCTGCGGTTTCCAGGCGAGGGCCTTGCACACATGCGTAGACACCGCCATCGACAACTGATTCATCAATATTGGCCGCAGCCTCCAGGCACAAGCTGCGCAGCCTGTCGCTGTAAGGCACTGTGAAGTCGATATGCTTCACCGGCAGGTCGCCGCCGTCATAATAGGTGTTCTTGCGTGCATGGGTGTAATCGATGATCTGGTCTGGCAAAGCAATCACGCCCGGATTGAGGCTTTCATGGATGCCGCCGACGCTGGCGACGGAGACAATGTCGCGCACGCCTTCGGCATGCAGCGCCCAGATATTGGCGCGATAATTGACGATATGGGGCGGAATGGTGTGCCCATGGCCATGCCGGGGCAGAAAGATCACTTCATACCCGCAAATATCCCCGTAAGTTAAGGGGCCGGAAGGTTCGCCATAAGGCGTGCGTACAATCTGCCTGCGCTTGATCTTGAGATTGGCCAGCTTGGTCAGCCCTGTACCACCAATAATACCTAGCATGAAAACTCCACAATGAAGGATTGGCACATTGTAGCGCAACAATCTTCACTTGCCACAAAGCGCGATAACTGGCGTTTTATGGCATACTTTATGCCGCTTATGACCACATCAGACCAAGCCACTATCCAGCAGAGCATGGCGCTTGCCAAAGCCCATTATGAAAATTTTCCTGTTGCCTCTGTTCTCCTTCCCAAGGATTTGCGCGCTCCCGTTGGCTTGATCTACGCCTTTGCCCGCCAGGCCGACGACTTTGCCGACGAAGGCGAGCTGTTGCCGAAGGAACGGCTGGCATTGCTCGACGGCTTTCGCTCGCAGCTCGATCAAATCAGGGACGGTGTAACGCCTGACACGCCTTTGTTCCAGGCATTGCAAGCCATGATCAAGGAGCGTGGCCTGCCGCTGGCGCCGTTTTACGACTTGCTCTCCGCATTCAGCCAGGATGTGGTCAAGGCCCGCTACGCCAATTTCGGCGAGGTCATCGATTATTGCCGCCGTTCGGCCAACCCGGTCGGTCGGCTGATGCTGCACCTATACAAGGCCGCCACGCCGCGCAACATTGCCTTGTCGGATGCGATCTGCACTTCGTTGCAGCTCATCAACTTCCTGCAGGATGTCGAAATCGACTATCGCAAGGACCGCATCTATCTGCCGCTGGACGAATTGCAGAAATATAAGGTCTCCGAGCAGCAGATTGCCGATAAAAACAGCCAGGGCACATGGGCCCTGTTAATGGAGTTCCAGGTCAACCGCACGCGCAAGCTGCTGCAATCCGGGGCGCCGCTCGGGCTTGCCCTGCCCGGCCGCATCGGTCTGGAAATGCGCATGATCATTGCGGGGGGCGAACGCATCCTGCGAAAGCTCCATCATGTACGCGGCGATGTTTTCAACCAGCGCCCGGTTCTCAAGCCGGCGGACTGGGTTTATATGCTGTACCGTGCGGTGAGGAAAAAATGAGTCCGCAAGAATATTGCCAGAAGAAGGCCGCAGCCAGCGGCTCCAGTTTTTACTACAGTTTCCTGTTCCTACCGAAGCCCAAGCGGGAGGCCATCACTGCCCTGTATGCCTTTTGCCGGGAAGTGGATGATATTGCGGATGAGGTCCAGGATATCAACGTCGCGCAGACCAAGCTCAACTGGTGGCGCGGCGAAATCATCAATCTTTTCGAGGGCAGGCCGCAGCACCCGGTCACCCTCGCCTTGCAGGCACCGGTCACGGAGCTCAAGCTCAAGCAGCAGCACTTCCTGGACATCATCGACGGCATGCAGATGGACCTGGAGCAAAATCGCTACCGCGACTTTGCCGAGCTCGAGCTTTATTGCTACCGCGTTGCCAGCGTGGTCGGCCTGCTCTCGGCCTCCATTTTCGGCTACAGCAACCCGCAAACCCTGCAATATGCGCTGGACCTGGGCATGGCCTTCCAGTTGACCAACATCACGCGCGATGTCGGCGAGGATGCCCGCAGGGGCCGGATTTACCTGCCGCTGGACGAAGCCGCCCGTTTCGGCGTCAGCGAGCAGGATGTCCTGCAGGGCAGGTCCTCCGACAATATGCGGCAATTGCTGGAATTCCAGGCCGAACGCGCTGAACGCTATTATGACAAAGCGCTTGCCGAGCTGCCTCCGGAAGACCGCAAGTTCCAGCGCACCGGCCTCATCATGTCGGCGATCTACCGCACCCTGCTCAAGGAAATCAAGGCGGACGATATCCAGGTAGTGCTGAACGCGCGCGTATCCCTCACCCCTATCCGCAAACTCTGGCTTGCCTGGCTGACATGGGTTCGCAATTAACGCCGCATGTCGCGGTGATCGGCGGTGGCTGTGCCGGGCTGGCGACATCCGTTCGGCTCACGCAAGCCGGCATCAGGACCAGCTTGTTCGACTCCAGCCACCAACTGGGCGGGCGAGCGCGGGGTATAGACTGGCAAGGCCTCACGCTGGACAACGGACAACATATCCTGCTTGGCGCATACTCACAGACATTACAGTTTTTGCAGTCATGCGGCGTGGATATCGGTACCAGCTTGCTGCGCTTGCCGCTCAAGCTGGAAATACCAGGCAAGTTTTCGCTTGAAAGCCAGGCTGCCCTGCCGGCGCCATTGCATATCCTGGTTGGCCTGCTGCAAGCGCAAGGCCTCAGCCTGAGGGAGCGTCTGGCCGCAGTGCGCTTCATGGCCGGCTTGCGGCTCAAGCGATTTCGACTGGTAAAGGACGTTCCATTGCAGCAACTGCTGGCAAGCCAACCTCCCCGACTCACCGCCATGCTGTGGGAGCCGCTCTGTCTTGCGGCCCTGAATACCCCGATTGTCACGGCAAGTGCGCAAACATTCCTCAATGTGCTGCGGGACAGTTTCGCGCACAAGAAATCCGACAGCGACTTGCTGCTACCGCGCGCCGACCTCTCGGCCCTGCTTGCCGAACCCGCGGCCAGCTTCATCGAAGCGCATGGAGGTACAATCAGTCTCAATACGCCGGTAGAAAGCCTGCATACGCTGGATGATGGAATAAGACTGAAACTGAAGGACGCAGTGCAGGATTTCAGCCATGCGGTGATCGCCACCTCCCCCTTTCGCGTCGCCGCCTTGCTGTCCTCGCTGCAAGGCATGGAAAATGTCGTTGCCAGCTGGCAGTCGTTGCAATACCAGCCCATTTACACCGTCTACCTGCAATACCCTCACGACACAGTATTGCCGCAAGTCATGCATGGCCTAGCCGGCCAACTCGGCCAATGGGTGTTTGACCGTGGAAAGCTTTATGGACAACCAGGCCTGCTCGCCATTGTCATCAGTGCCGAAGGCAAACACCAGGCATTGACGCAATCCGACCTCGCCATCAAGATACACCAGGAGCTGCAAGCCGTTTTTCCGGCTATGCTGAAGGCAGCGCCCCTCTGGCATAAAGTCGTCGCGGAAAAACGCGCGACCTTTGCCTGCACGACGGGGCTGGATCGCCCGGGCCAAACCACTCCGCATCCGCGCATACAGCTGGCCGGGGATTATGTCGGCACCGGAAGCCCCTTATTGGATTATCCGGCCACGATAGAAGGCGCGGTCAGGAGCGGTTTCCAGGCGGCTGAAAATATTATTAAATCACATCAACTATAAATTTTAATATTATGATAATAAATGATATTTATGACTTCATTCTGCACTGGGGAATCATGAGCCTGTCCTTATGGGTCGCCAGCCTGATCTTCCCCGGAATCAAGTTTTCCTCGCGGCTTTCGCTGCTGATATCCGCCCTGGCCCTGGGTTTCGTCAATGCCGTCATCCGCCCTTTGCTGCTGGTTCTCACCTTTCCATTGACCTTGGTAACATTTGGCTTTTTCGCACTGGTCGTCAACGCCTTGATGATCATGCTGGTTGCCAAGCTGATCAAAGGGTTCGAACTCTCGGGCTTCTGGACGGCATTCTTCGCCAGTATCTTCATTGCCGTGTTGGGCTTCTTGATCGAATGGATACTGCCGAGCCAGGGGGTCGCCCTGATGGCGCCCATCAACAGCAACCCGGATACCATCTCGATCTAATGATCTTGCATTCAAATCCCCCTGGGCGGCGGATTCTCGCCCCCATGGTTATTTGATATGCTTGAACGATAGAAAAAGCCCAGCCCACTCCCAACTTCAAAAAAGCAAAGAGCACATACCTTGCGCATCCTTTTTGTTAGTTCCGAAGCCTACCCCTTGATCAAGACAGGCGGCCTCGCCGACGTCAGCGGCTCTTTGCCTGCCGCCATTCGCGATCTTGGCATCGACATCCGCATATTGCTCCCAGGCTATCCGGCCGTATTGGCAAAGCTGCAAGACAAGCGCCTGATCACGACAATCCATGAGCTGCCGGAAGTCGGCAGCATCAACCTGCTGGCAGGCAAGATGCCGGACACCGGCGTCGATGTCATGGTGATTGAAAATGCCCAGCTGTTTGACAGGCCCGGCGGCCCTTATAACGACAGCCAAGGCAACGACTGGAACGATAATGCCCTGCGCTTCGGCATCCTGTCCAAGGTGGGCGCCATATTGAGCAGCCAGCACTCGCCTTTGCGCGACTGGATACCCGACGTTGTGCACTGCAACGACTGGCAAAGCGGCCTGACACCCGCATTCCTGCACCATTCGGGCACTCCTCATGCCAAGTCCGTCATCAGCATTCACAACCTGGCATTCCAGGGCAATTTCGCTCCCGAATGGGTACAGCGCCTAGGCTTGCCCGCCCATAGCTACCAGGTAGACGGCCTGGAGTATTACGGCCAGATGTCCTTCCTCAAGGCTGGGGTCTACTATGCCGACAGCATCACCACCGTCAGCCCCACTTATGCGCGCGAAATCCAGACCGAACAATACGGCTTCGGCATGCAGGGGTTGTTGGCAACGCGCAGCCACGAGATTCACGGCATATTGAACGGAATTGAAACCCAGGAATGGAATCCGGCCACCGACCCTTACCTGGCCAAGACCTATAACCTGGAACACCTTGCCGACAAGAAGATCGTCAAGAAAGCGCTCCAGGTGCAATTGGGGTTGGAAGCCGCACCGCACAAGCCATTGCTCGGCGTCGTCAGCAGGCTGACGCACCAGAAAGGCCTGGATATATTCCTGGCCGTGGCGGAAAAACTGCTGGCAAGACATTGCCAGATCGCCGTGCTCGGCAACGGCGAAGCGCAGATGGAAAACGGGTTCAAGGAGCTGGCGAAACGGCACCCGCGCCAGGTGAGCGTGACGATCGGCTACAAGGAGCCGTTGTCGCACCAGATCATGGCCGGCGCCGATATGTTCATCATGCCGTCGCGTTTCGAGCCATGCGGGCTTAACCAGATGTATGGCCTGCGCTACGGCACCCCGCCGGTCGTGACCCGCACTGGCGGCCTCGCCGATTCAGTCAGGGACAGCAACAGCAACACGATGAAGAACAACACCGCGACGGGATTCGTGCTCGAATCTGCGGAACCCCAGCAGTTGCTGAACGCCGTGGAGCGCGCCCTCGTCTATTACCACGATCCCAGGGCATGGCGCAGAATCCAGCGCAACGGCATGCGCCGCGACCTGAGCTGGGCCGGCAGCGCGAAGCTCTACCTCGACTTGTACCAAAGCCTTGCCCAGCCGCGCTGACCAACCTGCTTTTTAATATTTACCGCGCAAATACCCACAATTAGCAAACTGTTACAACTATTTAACAGTTTGCTAACCATTTCGCCTGTCCCGGCAATAATTCAGCAACACTTCCGCCCTAATATGCTACCTAACGCAGAGTAAATGGCAGCAATGCTTTTATATGCGAGCTTTCTCCAAAGCTATACTTCTCCTCCCTTAGCGGGTGCGCCTGACGCACCCCTTTTTTTGCCTGTTATTCCTGACGTTATTCCATGCGGATGAAGTGTTCGCGGTAATACTTGAGCTCGTCGATCGATTCGTAAATATCCGCCAGCGCCTCATGCTTACTGCTTTTCTTGAAGCCTGCAATCAGGGCCGGGCGCCAGCGCCTTGCCAGCTCCTTGAACACGCTGACATCCAGGTTGCGGTAGTGGAAGTACGCCTCCAGCTCAGGCATGTAGCGCGCCATGAAGCGTCTATCCTGACAGATGGAGTTGCCGCACATCGGGGATTTCCCCGCCGGCACAAACTCCTTGAGGAATTCGATCATCTGTTGCGTAGCCGCGGCTTCGTCCAGAGTGGAAGCCTTCACCTTGTCGATCAGACCGGAACGCCCGTGCGTTCCCTTGTTCCAGGCGTCCATGCCGTCCAGCACGGCATCGGATTGATGAATCACCAGCACCGGGGATTCACCCAGCACATTCAGTTCGGCGTCGGTCACGACGGCAGCCAATTCCAAAATACGGTCGCTGTCTGGCTGCAAGCCGCTCATTTCCATATCCAGCCAGATGAGGTTGTCGTTGTGTTGTGACATAATGATTTCCATTAAAATGTGCGCGGATGCAAAGAAAGGTGAACCTTCCACCCCATTCTTGCTTCAAAATAAACATAATATTTTAACTGATAAATAAGCAAAATGATGGCTACGAATCTGACTATCCTGTTCATCTCGCTCCTGGTGCTCACCACAACGATCCGGCTCTGGCTCGGCCGGCGCCATGTCCACTATATCCAGCAGCACCGCGCCAACGTGCCGGAGGCGTTCAGTTCCAGCATCAGCCTGGGCGCCCACCAGAAGGCCGCGGACTACTCTTCTGCCAAGACGCGCCTCGCGCTCATCGAAACCACGGCCCAGGCCGTATTGCTCCTGCTGCTGACCGTAGGAGGCGGCTTGCAACTGATAGACGACGCTTGGCGCGGCGTCTTGCCGGAGCACGACATCATCCGCGGCGCGGCCGTCATCCTGAGCGCCTTGCTCGTCAGCAGCGTGGTGGACTTGCCTTTCGACTATTACCGCACATTCGTCATCGACCAGCATTTCGGCTTCAACAAAATGACGCCCGCGATGTACTTCAAGGACATGGTCAAGCACAGCATCGTCGGCCTGCTGCTGGGAGCTCCGCTGCTGTTCGTCGCGCTATGGCTCATGCAGGGTGCCGGGGACTACTGGTGGCTCTACCTCTGGGTGGTCTGGAGCGTATTCAACCTGCTGATGCTGGCGATCTATCCCACATTCATTGCGCCGATGTTCAACAAATTCTCCCCATTGGGTGACGAATCCCTCAAAAACCGCATCGAGGCCTTGTTGGCCAAATGCGGCTTCAAGTCGCAAGGGCTGTTCGTCATGGACGGCTCCACGCGCAGCAGCCACGGCAATGCCTATTTCACCGGCTTTGGCGCGAGCAAGCGTGTCGTTTTCTTCGATACCCTGCTGGAACGCCTGAACGGCGATGAGATTGAAGCCGTCCTGGCCCACGAACTCGGCCACTTCAAGCACAAGCACGTCATCAAGCGCATTGCCCTGATGTTTTTCGTCAGCTTCATCGGTCTGGCCCTGCTCGGCTGGCTCGCGCAGCAGGATTGGTTCTATGCCGGGCTTGGCGTGCAGCAGCCCAGCGACTATATGGCGCTGATATTGTTCCTGCTGGTGAGCCCGGTGTTTCTGTTCCTGTTGCGTCCGCTGCTTGCCGGCTATTCGCGCAAGAACGAATTCGAGGCGGATGAATATGCCGCGCAGAATGCCGACGCCCGCTATCTGGTCGAGGCATTGGTCAAGCTTTACCGTGACAATGCGTCCACGCTCACGCCTGACCCGCTGCATTCGGCGTTTTACGATTCTCACCCGCCAGCCAGCATCCGCATTTCCCGGCTCAGCACATTTACAGCGCACTAGCCTTGTCGAATGCGCTGTTGAACGGCCTGGTCGTAGCCTCCTACGGCAAGCGCTACGGAGTGGAGCTGGAGGACGGCGCCGAGTTGAGCTGCGTCACCAGGGGCAAGAAAACCGACCTTGCCTGCGGCGACAGGGTCAAGGTCAAGCTGACCGGCCCGAGCGAAGGCGTGGTAGAGCAGCTTGAATCCAGGAGCAGCCTGCTCTACCGCAGCAACAGCTTCCGCAGCAAGATGCTCGCCGCCAATGTCAGCCAGGCCTTGATCGTGCTGGCGACGCAGCCGAGTTTTTACGAGGAGCTCTTGAACCGCTGCCTGGTGGCGTGCGAGGCGGCAGGTGTCAAGGCGGTGATCGTGCTCAACAAATGCGATCTCGACAATGCCGATGACGTCATGTCGCGGCTGCAGGATTATGCCGCATTGGGCTACATCATCCAGCCGCTATCGGCACGGGATGATATCTCCCCGCTCAGGCAATGGCTCGCTGGGGAAACCAGCGTATTGGTAGGCCAGTCCGGCATGGGGAAATCCACCATCGTCAATGCGTTGCTGCCAGATAAGATGGTCAGGACGCAGGAGGTATCGACCGTGCTCGATAGCGGGAAACACACCACCACAGCCGCCCATCTCTACCACCTGGATGCGACAAGCAAGCTGATCGACTCTCCCGGCCTGCAGGAATTCGGCCTGCACCACCTCGACGGCGAGCAATTGGAATTGGCATTCGTCGAGTTCCGCCCCTACCTGGGCAAATGCCGTTTCAACAACTGTCGCCACCTCAAGGAGCCTGACTGCGCCATCCGGGCGGCAGCCGATGCAGGCGCGATATTGCCGCGGCGACTCGCCTACTACCAGCAGCTACGCCAGGAAATCGCATGACGACCGCACTGGTGTCCCATCCCGATACGCTGCTGCATGTCATGGATGGCAAACACCCCGAGTCGCCCGCGCGCATCACAGCCATCATGGATGCGCTTTCGACACAGCAACTGCTTGGCAAGCTGCAGCGCCACGAGGCGCCGCAAGCCGACGATGAAGCCCTGCTGCGCGTGCATGACGCCGCCTATATCGAGCATATCCGCAGCATTGCGCCCCGCGCTGGCATCGTGAGGCTGGACCCGGATACCGCCATGGGGCCGATGTCCTTGACGGCATGCCTGCATGCCACCGGTGCCGTCATCAAGGCTGTCGACCTGGTGATGAAAAAGCAGGCCGCCAATGCCTTCTGCTGCATACGCCCGCCCGGGCACCATGCAGGCAAGACGCGGGCGGCGGGTTTCTGCATCTTCAACCATATTTCCGCAGGCGTTGCCTATGCGCTTGCTGCCTACAAGCTGGACCGTGTCGCGATTCTGGATTTCGACGTGCATCATGGCGACGGCACCGAGGATATATTCCGCAACGATCCGCGCGTCATGTTGTGCTCCACCTTCCAGCATCCCTTCTACCCGCATAGCGGAGCGGACACGCGCTCAGAGCACATGGTCAACGTGCCCCTGGCTGCGGGGAGCGACGGTCAGGTATTTCGCGAAGCGGTCCTGAAGAACTTCGAACCGGCACTGCAACGCTTCCGTCCGCAGATGCTTTTCATATCCGCGGGGTTCGATGCGCATGAAAACGACCCGCTGGCGCACCTGAAGCTCAATAACGATGATTACCGCTGGATCACCAATTTCGCGATGACGGTTGCGGATCGATATGCGGCAAAGCGCATCGTTTCGGTACTGGAAGGCGGCTACCACCTTCCGTCGCTGGCAGAATCGGCGACGACGCATATCCGCACGCTGGCCGGGCTTTGATCGCCGGCAATACGCCAGGATGCTGAAGCCGTTGCGGGCTTTGCTGCTATAATCGCGCCATGCAAATTACCACCCGCCTTGAATTCGACGCTGGACACCGTATCCCTAGCCACAAAAGCCAGTGCCGCAACCTGCACGGTCACCGCTATGCCCTTGAAATCACGCTGTCGGGCAATATCATCGAGCAGGAAGGCGCCTCGGATAATGGCATGGTCATGGATTTTTCCGACGTCAAGGCCATCGCCAAGCGTTGCGTGGTGGACCAATGGGATCATGCCTTCCTGGTATACCAGGGCGATACCGCGGTGCTGGAATTCCTGCGCAGCCTGCCCGATCACAAGACCGTGGTCTTCGGCACCGTGCCGACCGCAGAAAACATGGCGGCGGAAGCGTTCCGCATTCTCAAGGCGCAATACCACGACACCTACGGCACCCAGCTCAAGCTGGAACGGGTGCGGCTCTACGAAACGCCCAACAGCTGGGCCGACGCGCTAACTTAGTCTAGTCTGACCTACCTCGGCGTCCGCCCGGCCATTGCTATTGCGTCCACACGCAGGCGCCGCCCTTGTTCAGGGCTTGCAGATATTCCTCATGCGCCGCCTGCTCAGACTCGCTGGCAGCGAGCACCTGCAATGGCTTGCTGCGCGTCAGCCTGATTTCCCCGTTGCCCTCTATCGGCCCGTGGTCCAGCATATCGATCATCAGGCTTTCCTGGCCGCGCGTCATGGCCATGTAGACGTCGGCGAGCAATTCCGCATCCAGCAAGGCGCCGTGCAGCGTGCGTGACGAATTGTCTATGCCGTAATGCCGGCACAGGGCATCCAGGTTGTTACGCTGCCCTGGGCGCATTTCCTTGGCCATTTTCAGCGTATCGATGATCTCCATCACGCTGTGCTCGATATTCTGACGCTCTATCCTATTGAGCTCGGCATTGAGGAAGCCGATATCGAACGGAGCATTATGGATGATCAGGTCGGCACCGGAAACGAATTGCAGGAACTCGTCCACGACATCGTGAAAACGCGGCTTGTCCTGCAGGAACTCCAACGTGATGCCATGCACCTCCTGCGCCGCCTCGTCGATCTCGCGGTCGGGATTGAGGTAGACATGGAAGTGATTGTTGGTCAGCCTGCGGTTGACCAGCTCCACCCCGGCGATTTCGATAATTCGGTGCCCCTGGGCGTGATAGAGGCCCGTGGTTTCAGTATCGAGAAAAATCTGTCGCATGCTCATCCTTATGCCACCTCGCGGCCCAGCACCTGGTCAACGCCCTTGTTCGCCAACGCATCGGCACGCTCATTGCCCACATTGCCTGCGTGTCCCTTGACCCAAACCCACTCGATCTGATGCTGCTGCACCAGGCTATCCAGGGTCTTCCATAGGTCGACATTCTTCACGGGTTTTTTGTCGCTGGTCAGCCAGTTTCTTGCCTTCCAGCCATGCACCCACTCGGTGATGCCCTTCTGCACATAGACTGAGTCCGTGTAGATTTTCACCACGCATTGGCGCTTCAAGGCTTCAAGCGCCCGGATCACCGCGGTGAGCTCCATGCGGTTATTGGTCGTCACCAGCTCACCGCCCCAAAGCTCTTTCTCATGCCCGGCAAATGACAGCCATGCGCCCCAGCCGCCGGGGCCTGGATTGCCCTTGCAGGCACCATCGGCATAAATTTCGATCACGCTACTACTCATGTTTTTTCTGTATATCCGTTTTTTGGGTTGGTGTGGGCAACAGGCCGGCCTTGAGCTTGGACTTGTTCCATGCAGGTTTGATCAGGCGCATGCTGACGACCCGTTTTTTCGCCAGCACAAAGTATACTCCACCCATCAAGGGCCAAAGCCTTTCCCCAAGACGTTCTGCCATCCGAAGGCGGCCGTGGCCGCTGCTATTGCGGAAAGGCGGCATATGGCATGCCATCGTCACCTCGCCGACTTCGAAATCCAGCAACGCCAGCCAGTCCTTGACCCGCATCAGGCTGAGGAAATTCGCATCCCAGGGATAAACGTCGTGGTCGCTGGCCAGGCGGCGTGCGCCCCAGGCGCTGAGCGGGTTGAAACCGGTGATGACGATATGCCCCTCCGGCACCAGGACGCGCGCGGCCTCACGCAAGGTCTGGTGCGGATGCTCGCTGAAATCCAGGGTATGAGGCAACAGCAACAAGTCCAGGCTGTCAGCCTGCAGCGGGAGCTGGTGCGACGCGCAGCGTATCATGCCATCCGCGACATCGGCATTGAATTGGTAGGGAATGCGGCAATGCCGCAACAATGGCATCTTCAGCATGCCGAACTGCATGGCGTTGAAGCCGAAGATATTGTGGACCACCCGGTCGAACAGTGCCTGCTCCTGCTCCTGCAAGTATTGTCCTAACGGGCTGGCAAGCCATTGCTCCTGTTTCTCTATTGACATCGGGCTTCCAACATATCATTAATAGACATCGCGCTTTGACCGATCACTTAGATGCCTGAGATTATCCCGATTCCCGCCTTCCAGGACAATTATATCTGGCTATTGCACCAGCATGGCCATGCCGTCGTGGTGGATCCGGGCGACGCCCAGCCCGTGCTGGAAGCATTGTCCGCAAATGATTTACAGCTGGATGCCATCCTGGTCACCCATCACCACATGGATCATATCGGCGGCGTGGAAGCGTTGATCCACGCCACGTCAGCCCGGGTATTCGCGCCCGAAAAAGAGCAATATCCGTTTCCGCACCAGCCTGTCGTTGTCGGCGACCGGCTGGATTTTGCCGAGCTTTCACTTTCGCTGGCAGTGCTGGAAGTCCCCGGGCACACCCTGGGCCATGTTGCCTATTGCGGCAACGGCGTGCTGTTTTGCGGCGACACCTTGTTTGGCGCGGGCTGCGGCCGCCTGTTTGAAGGGACGCCTGCGCAAATGTACGCATCGCTGCAACAATTGGCGGCATTGCCTGCGGATACAAAGGTGTACTGCGCGCATGAATATACCGAGCACAACCTCAAATTCGCCCTTTCCCTGCAGCCGGGCCATGTAGCACTGCTTGCGCGCCAGCAGGCGACCGGTATCTTACGGGCCAAAGGCCTGCCCAGCCTGCCTTCCAGCCTGGCGTTGGAGCTGGCCACCAACCCGTTCCTGCGTTGCCACGAACCTGGCGTGATCGCGGCATCTGGCGCTACAGCATCTGACCCGATGAGCGTTTTTGCGGCGATACGGGAAATGAGAAACCATTTTTAATCATTGAGATAATGAAGTTACTTCAAGTCAGGTGTTTATTTTTGCCATAGACTTGACGCTGCATTCCTTCATTCGCTACTATCCTAGCACCCGAAGCCATCACGAGAAGTGTGAATGACTGTGAAGTCCCTGCTGAAGCTGGTATTACTGGCGTCACCTATCATTACAGCTCCCGCAGCTTACGCTGTCACCAATGTGGTCGGCGACGAGATCGTGATTCTCGGCGATTATCCCAGCGATGATGTCGCAGGCTACATGCCTGACAGCGCCAGCCTGCAGGGCCAGGAAAACCTCGCCACCTTCGATTTGTGGCAGCGGATTCGCGACGGCTACGGCATCCCTGAACTGCAGTCCCCGATCACCAGCACGCACGAAAGCTGGTACTCTTCTCGCCCAGACTACGTCAAGCGTATGGTAGACCGCAGTCAGCGCTATCTCTACCATATCGTCGAAGAAGTGCAGAAACGCGGCATGCCCACGGAAATCGCGTTGCTGCCCATGATAGAAAGCGCATTCAATCCACAGGCGCTCTCGCGCAGCAGCGCCTCTGGCATCTGGCAATTCATCCCGTCGACCGGCAAGAATTTCGGCCTCAAGCAGGATTGGTGGACGGACGGACGCCGCGACGTCACTGCCGCGACCAACGCCGCGCTCAACTACCTGCAGAAGCTGTATATTATGTTTGGCACCTGGGACCTCGCCCTGGCGGCCTACAACGCGGGTGAAGGCACAGTGAGCCGCGCGATTGCCCGCAACCGCAGCCTGGGCTTGCCTACCGACTACCAAAGCCTGGAACTGTCCGACGAGACAAAAAACTACGTGCCCAAGCTACAGGCGGTCAAGAACATCATGACCAACCCGCAACGCTACGGCCTGAGCATACAAAGCATTCCCAACCGCCCCTACTTCGTCAAAGTCACCGCCCCGCAACAGATCGACGCGAAACTGGCCGCAGAGTTGGCCGAAATCTCCGCCGAAGAATTCGCTTCGCTCAACCCCGAATACAATCGTCCGGTACTCACCGCCAACGGCCAGGTGCATGAAATCCTGCTGCCGATCAGCGCGGCCGAGATTTTCACCAACAACCTGGCCGTCTACGACAAGCCGCTGGTCAACTGGCAAACTTATCACGCCAAGCGAGGCGAACGTATGGACAGCATCGCGCGTAAGTTCGGCATCGACCCGGCAAAGCTGCGTGACATCAACGGCCTGAGTGCGAACAACCTCAACAGCAACATGCCGCTGCTGGTTCCGGTACGGGCGGACACAGTCAGCGATGCTGCGATTGCCATCGCCGACCATGGGCAGATCGCGATTGCCGCCGCCAGCGTGACGCTACCCAGCACGATCAAGCACACGGTAAAAAGCGGCGATACCATCAGCAGCATTGCCAAACGCTACAACATCAGCAACCAGCAGCTGATGAGCATGAACGGCTTGAAATCCAGCACATTGAAGCCCGGCCAGACGCTCACCGTTACAGGGTCGCCTGCCGCATCTGCCGCAGCGAAGAAGATCGCCAGCCGCCACTACGTCGTCAAACGCGGCGACACCCTGGACAGCATTGCGCGCAAGTTCGACGTGCAAAGCAAGGATTTGAAGCGCTGGAACAACCTGACCGGCTCCCACATTGCACCAGGCAACAAATTGACGGTTTCCCGTCCCGACGAGGCTTGATGGCTTTCCCGCATGCGTGACCTCTTCCAAGCACTGAGTTGCCCTGCCGTCGTGACCGTATTGCTGGCCGCCTGTCTTGCAGCCTGCGGCCGCGCTCCTGTCGAGCAAGCGGTCAACTATGACCTCGAGTACCCGCCGGAAAACGGCGGCACGATGATCGACGCCACGCGCGGCGAACCCAGCGGCTTGATTACGATGATTGCTGGCGAGGCTGCCGCATCCGCAGTGGCGCAGAACATCTTCAGCAGCTTGCTGCGCTATGACAGAAATCTGGAATTCGAAGGAGAGCTGGCTGAATCATGGCAGATTTCCCCGGACCAGAAAGTCATCACCTTCAAGCTCAAGCCCAACCTGAAATGGGCGGACGGCAAACCCCTCACCAGCGCGGACGTCCTATTCACCTGGAAGCTCATCACCGACGACAAGACCAGGACGCCCTACGCCTCAGACTACAAGCTCGTCATCAAGGCCGAAACGCCTGATGCACGCACGTTCAGGGTCAGCTATGCCGAGCCTTACGCCCCGGCGGTCAACTCCTGGGCGGGGCTGGACATCCTGCCCAAGCACCTGTTGGAAGGCAAGGATATCAACAATACGTCCTTTGCCCGCAACCCGGTGGGTAGCCATTACTACAAGCTGGAGAAATGGCGTCCCGGCGAGCAGATTTCCCTCGTGAGCAACCCCCTTTCCACGCAAGGAACACCGAGGATAGAGCGCCTGGTGAGCAGGTTCATTCCTGACGAGGCTTCGCAGTTCCTCGAGTTGATGGCCAACAATATCGACACCATGGCGCTGTCGCCGGTGCAATACGCGCGCATCTTCCCCGCACGGCCAGAGCTGCAGAAAAAATTCTCGCTCTACAAGGAGCTGGGCAATAGCTACACCTACCTTGGCTTCAACCTTAAGCGCAAGCCTTTCAACGATGTCCGGGTGCGCAAGGCCATCAATTACGCCATCAACAAGCAGGAGCTGATCGACGGCGTGTTGCTGGGCATGGGGGAGCCGGTCGCCTCCCCTTACAAGCCGGGCACTCGCTGGTCCAATCCCAACCTCAAGCCATACAGTTACGACCCCGCCAAAGCCAGGGCCTTGCTTGAGCAGGCCGGGTTCAAGAAAAACAGGAACGGCATCCTGGAACGCAACGGCAAGCCGCTTTCCTTCGAGATTCTTACCAACCAGAACAAGCAGCGTGAAATGAGCGCAGTGCTGATTCAGCGCCGACTCAAGGAGATCGGCATCGATGTGCAGATCAGGGTGCTGGAATGGGCCAGCTTCATCGGCCGCTTCATCAAGACCGGCGATTTCGACGTGGTATTGCTCGGCTGGCAATTAGCGGTCGACCCGGACCAGTATGCCATCTGGCACTCATCCCAGCAGGCACCCGGCCAGTTCAATTTCATCGGCTACAAGAACCAGCGCGTTGACCGCCTATTGGAGCGCGGACGCATGGAGCTCAACCCGGACAAGCGCATGAGCACCTACCACGAATTCGCGGAGATCCTGCTTGAGGATAGCCCCATCGTTTACCTGTTCGCAGGCTACGGCCTGCAAGCCATGCACAAGCGCATCAAGGGCATAGACAACCCTGCCCCGCCTGCCGGGATCGGGCACAACTCACAGGACTGGTACATTCCCAGGCCATTGCGACGCACGGAGATCAGCCAGTGATGTCGATTGCTGCCAATATGTTCGCTGACCTTGGACCTTCTTTCAGGAAGGCCTGCGCATGTTGAAATACCTATTAAAGCGCCTGTTCTGGATGGTGCCGCTGCTGATCGGCATCAGCCTGGTTTCTTTCCTGATCATCCATCTCGCGCCTGGCGACATCACCACCACCGAGGCCGGCTTCGACCCCAAGGCCAGCGAGGAGTCGCGCCAGAAGCTGCGCGAACTGTACAACCTGGACAAGCCCGTGATCGTGCAGTACGGCCTGTGGCTGCAGCGCATGGTCAAGCTGGATTTCGGCACTTCATTCGCCTCTCATCAACGCCCGGTGTTCTGGCAGACCAAGGACAAGGATGGCAACGTCACACCGGGCATGATCCAGGAAGCGCTGCCCATTACCCTGCTGATCAATGTATTGAGCCTGGGCTTGATCATCGTTATCGCGCTGCCGCTAGGCGTCGTCTCGGCCTTGACGCAGAATCGCCTGCCGGACCGCGCCATCACGCTGTTCGTCTTCGTCGGGTTTGCCATCCCGGGCTTCTGGCTGGCATTGCTGCTGATGTACTGGACCGGCGTCATCAATGACTGGCTGCCCATTTCCGGGCTGCACAGCCAGGGCGCCGAGCATATGCATTGGCTCGCCTACACCTGGGATGCGTTGAAGCACCTGGCATTGCCGGTCTTCATCTCGGCATTGAGCGGCTTGGCGGGCATTTCCCTGTTTGTGCGCAACGGCATGCTGGACGTATTGCACCAGGATTACATCACCACCGCGCGCGCCAAGGGCCTGCCGGAAAACACCGTGGTCTATGGCCATGCCTTGCGCAATGCGTTATTGCCGCTCATCACGATTTTCGGCCTCTCCATTCCCGGCCTCATCGGCGGCTCCGTGATCGCGGAATCCATCTTCGCCATCCCCGGCATGGGCAAGCTGTTCTATGACGCCGTATTGATGCGAGACTTCCCCGTCATCATGGGCATACTCACCATAGGCTCGGCGCTGACGTTGCTGGGCAACCTGCTGGCCGACCTTGCCTACGCCTGGGCCGATCCGCGCGTACGCCGTGGAGTGATGCAATGAAGCGCGCGCTTTCGAATCCCCTGGCCTTGGCCGGTTTCATCATCATCGTCAGCATTTTCCTGCTGGCATTGCTGGCGCCGTTGATCGCGCCGTACGAACCGGATGCCATCGACGTCAAGGCGATATTGCTCAGCCCTTCGTCCAGCCACTTGATGGGCACTGACGCGCTGGGTCGCGACGTATTCTCGCGCATGCTGTACGGTGCGCGCATCTCCCTGCTTGTCGGCTTGGTCGCCGTCGGCATCGCCACGGCGATCGGCATCGTCCTCGGCGCGATCGCCGGCTATTACCGCGGCTGGGTGGACGTGCTGATCATGCGGACGGTCGACGTGATGCTGTCGATTCCCACCTTCTTCCTGATCTTGGCGGTCATCGCATTCCTGACGCCCTCGATCTGGAACATCATGATCATTATCGGCCTCACTTCCTGGATGGGCGTCACCCGCCTCGTGCGGGCCGAGTTCCTCAGCCTGCGCAACCGCGAGTTCGTCATGGCCTCGGAAACCCTGGGGGCCAGCGACAACCGGTTGATTTTCAGGCACTTGCTGCCCAATAGCATGACGCCCGTGATCGTTAGCTCGGTGCTCGGCGTGGCGAGCGCAGTGCTGATCGAGTCCGGCTTGAGCTTCCTGGGGCTGGGCGTGCAAGCGCCGCAAGCGTCATGGGGCAACATCCTCACCGACGGCAAGGAATATATCCAATTTGCCTGGTGGCTATCCCTGTTCCCCGGGCTGGCCATCCTGATTACCGTGTTGGGTTACAACCTGTTCGGCGAGGGCTTGCGCGACGTATACGACCCGCGCTCGTCGCAATCGCGCTAGTTTTTGCGCCTGCATCAATGCAGCAAGCCCTGAAATTCCTCCAGCGGTAGCGGTCTGGAGAAAAGGTAGCCCTGGAATGCCGTGCAGCCGTACTGTCGCAGCATTTCCATTTGCTCACGGGTTTCCACCCCTTCGGCAATCACTTGCAGGTCCAGCGCTGCCGCCATCGCGATAATGGCTTTCACGATCACGGCATCGTTGGCGTTGTGCACGATATTGCCGACGAAGCTGCGGTCTATCTTGAGCTGGTTCAACGGCAAGCGCTTCAGGTGCACCAATGAAGAGTAGCCGGTGCCGAAATCATCCATGGCAAAATGAATCCCGAGCTGCTGCAGCTCGAGCATTTTCTGCGCATTGTCCGAGGTTCCTTCCATGACAAGGCTTTCTGTCAGCTCGATCTTCAGGCGCGCCGGATTGATCTTGGTCGCTTCCAATATATCCCTGATCTGCTTGACGAAATCCTCCTGGCACAGCTGGCGGATGCTGATGTTGACCGATAGCACCAAATTGCGGGTATGTTCATGCCGCTCCCACGCCTTGAGCTGCCGGCAGGCTGCGCTGAGCACGTAATGGCCGATGGGCAGGATCAGCCCGGTTTCCTCGGCGAGAGAGATGAATTGAGCCGGAGGCACAAGGCCACGCACTGGATGCAGCCAGCGCAGCAACACCTCTGCCCCGTAAGCGTGTTGCTCCGCGTCTACCTGAACCTGATAATAAAGCAGAAGCTGGTTTTGGCTGACTGCCATGCGCAGGTCCGCCTCCAGCCCTGCCTTGCGCTCTATCATTTCCTGCATGTGGGGGTCGAATAGGCAAGAGGTATTGCGCCCGGTCTGCTTGGCCTGGTACATCGCCGTATCCGCACGGCGCAGGATTTCATGGATGTTGTCTTCGCCGCTCAGGATGCTGATACCGACACTGGCCGTGCAGTGGTAGCGGTAGCCTTTTAGCTCGTAGGTATGGCTGATCGCCTGGCATACCTTTTCCGCCACGCGCAAGGCTCCTTGCGTCGCAAGCTGCTCATCGCCGCTGATGTCTTCCAGCACCACCAGGAACTCGTCACCGCCGAACCTGGCCACCATGTCGTTTTGCCGCACCGAGCTGCGCAGCCTGGAGGAAACCTCGGTCAGCAGCAGGTCGCCGAAATCATGGCCCTTGGTATCATTCAGCGTCTTGAAGTTATCCAGGTCGATGAAGAAAATGGCGCCATAGGTTTTATTTTGCTGGCTGTTGACCAATGCCAGCGAAAGCCGGTCCATCAGCAAGCGTCGGTTGGGCAACTGGGTCAAAGGGTCGTAGAAGGCCAGGCGATAGATATTTTCCTTGGCCTCTTTCTGCTGGCTGACATCGGAAAAAGTGGCGATGTAGTTGATGATGTGGCTGCGGTCATCGGTGATTGCCCTGATCGTCAGCAGCTTGGGGTAAATGGTGCCGTCCTTGCGTTTGTCCCAGACTTCGCCCTGCCAGTAATGATGCTCGCGTAACTCATTCCACATCCTGCGGTAAAACAACGCATCCTGCCGGCCGGACTTCAGTAGCGAAGGCGTCATGCCCACCACCTCGTCCTGGCGGTATCCAGTCAGGCGGGTGAAGGCGCTATTGACCTTCAAAATGATATTGTTGGCATCCGTCACCAGAATGCCGTCCTGGCTTTCAAAGGCGTGGCGGGTAATCCTGAGTTCGCTCTCTGCCTTCAGCAGGCGTTTTCTCAACTCGGCGACTTCGTGTTGCAGCAGTTCACATTGATCCCGCAGTTCCATGCTTGGCAGCAAATGGTGCAGCAACCTGCTCAGCCATCGCGGACATTTAAAGCCTTGTAAAGTGGCAGCCAGGGCACCGGTCCGCACAACAAAGCCTACGTCATTCATATTCCCCGTGAAAAACGCCATTTCATCACTTTCGGTGTTATTGATATTGTGACTACTGCAAGACACATAACCACTATTTTAAAATGGTTATTTTGATAAAAAAATATCGCTTGTTTTTACAACGATTGCCATGCGCCTTGAATGCTTGCAATCGAAGCTATGAAGCTTTAATCAATAGTTAAATGTTAAATTGGCGACAAATAAAGCGTCAATCGATTTCCACAATTTGAGAATAGTACATTTGGCCTATTCAATTGCCTTACACAAAATAAATCCTGATTACTTCATTGAATAAAAACAAAAAAGCCGGGATTTCCCGGCCTTGATTATCTGTTGTTGAAAAATGCAATATTGACACATCGGTCATTTACAAAAGTCAACTCGATGGTTTTATAAGTCCGCTTAGGGTCATATTTCACCAAGTCCTTGTAGTACCACATCTCCACCTGGTCAGGCTTGCCCTGCTTGTCCGTCGGGCGTCCAATGACGGTGGACGCGTTGCTTGGCTTGACGGACTGCTCCTTCTTGAGCGGCTCGCCAAGCTGCTTGGCGACAACGCTGCGCGTCTTGTTGCCGAATGCGCTGAGGAATTCCTCTTCGGTGTAGGTCGTCTTTTTAGGCTCGGCCATCACGGGAGCAGCCACCATGATAGATGCGAGCAACGCGCCAACCACCAGTAAACACTTCTTGTGCAATGCCATTACAACAACTCCTTCTTCCTCTGTATATAGGGCCCATCCGTCATGCGGCAAGCCCTTTTCATTAAAAATCAGCTATTTCAAGCTTGAGTCCATCATACCCTACCTGTACGGAGGATGGCAGCATTTTGCTGACCGCCTCGTACTCCATTTCATGGGTCATATGGATGAGGTAGGTTTGCTTCGCGCCGATGATGGCTGCTTGTTCCAGGCTTTGTTCAAGGCTGAAATGCGTATAGTGCGGAGTGTAGCGCAAGCAATCCAGCAACAAGACATCAAGGCCGTGCAACAGTTCCATCGATGTATCGGGAATGGCGGAGGCATCGGTCAGGTATGCCATCCTGCCAAACCGGTATCCATACATTTCCAAGGTGCCGTGCATTATCGGCACCGGGATTATCCGGGCACCGAACAAATCGAATGCGCGCTCGACCGGGTTCACGCTCAGGATGGGCAAGTCCCAGTAACTCCCGGGTTCGCGAATCGCGTAGCCGAACTTGCTGACGATATGCGCCATCGCGTCCGGCTTGCCATATAGGGGGATCTGTTGGCGCTGCTTCTGGCAAAAGGCGCGCAAGTCGTCAATGCCATGCAGGTGATCCGCATGCGTATGGGTGTAGAGCACGGCATCGACACGGGTCATGCCTTCGCGCAATGCCTGCAAGCGAATATCAGGGCCAGTATCGATGAGGATGTTCTTGCCATTGCCCAGGGTGATTAACGAGGAACAGCGGCTGCGCTTGTTCTTGGGGTTGTCTGACAGGCAGGTGGCGCACTGGCAGCCGATCACCGGCGTACCGGCGCTGGAGCCGACGCCCAGCATGGTCAGGCGCACGGGCGCGCATCCTTGAACAGGCGGAAAAAGTTTTCCGTGGTCGCCTGCTCGACTTCCTGATAGCTAATGCCGCGCAGATTGGCGATTTCCTCTGCGACATAGCGCACGTAGGCAGGCTGGTTGAGCTTGCCACGAAACGGTACCGGAGCCAGGTACGGGGAGTCGGTCTCGACCAGGATACGGTCCAGCGGCAATGTCTTGGCCACCTCTTTCAATGCCACGGCATTCTTGAACGTCACGATGCCGGAAAAAGAGATGTAGAAGCCGAGCTCTATCGCAGCCAGGGCAACTTCCAGGCTTTCGGTAAAGCAATGCATGACGCCGCCCACCCGCTCCGCGTGCTCTTCCCGCATGATGCGCAGCGTATCCTCCGCTGCATTGCGCGTATGGATCACCAGCGGCTTTTGCGCACGGATGGCCGCCCGGATATGCGTACGGAACCGTTCCCGCTGCCACTCCAGGTCGCCGGTAAGGCGGAAATAATCCAGGCCGGTCTCGCCGATAGCGACTACCTTGGGATGCGCCGCCAGTTCGACCAGTTGGTCCTCGGTGAAATCCGGCTCGTCTTCATAATCCGGATGCACGCCGACAGAGGCATAGAAATTATCATAGGCTTCAGCCACGGCGAGGACGTCGGGAAAATCAGGCAATGTCACGGAGATGCATAACGCATGCCCGACCCGCTCTTGCTGCATGGTGCCACGCAGGGCCTCAAGGTTTTGACGCAACTCTGGGAAATTCAGGTGACAGTGGGAATCAACCAACATAAAACAAATAAATCAATAAATTAAGAATTAGTATTAAAGCAAACTATTACATCGTGTGTGTAGGCCGCTGCGACTTCAACGCATTACCCAACAAGCCTTCGATCTGGTTGCGCGCCTGCAGGCCGCCGTCCTTCTCGCTCAGCTGCACACCTATCCCCTGCGGGCGGTTGCCATGCGCAACCGGGCTGATCCAGACCACGCGGCCGGCGACTTTGAGCTTGTCGGGGTTGTCAAGCAGGCTAAGCAGCATGAAGACCTCGTCGCCGATATGGAACGACTTGTTGGTCGGGATAAACAGCCCTCCCCCCTGGATAAAAGGCATATACGCCGCATACAAGGCCGCCTTTTCCTTGATCGCAAGCGACAGCACGCTGGGCTTGTGCGTTGCCTGCTTGTCTGCGCCTTCTTGCTCGCTCATGTTGACCCCTATGCGGAAAACAGCTTGCTGTACTGCAGTAACAAATGCTCGAGTTGCAGTTCGTTATTCAAAGGATGGCTGGCTGAACGCCTCGCCTCGTCAACCTGGCGCTGGAACGCCAGCAATGCGCTCAAGTCTACGCTTTTGCTCAATGCTTGCAAAGCCGCGGTATCCCGCACATGGTAACGCGGGTTCGCACCCAAGTTGACGGCGACAAGGTCGTACAGCCATTTCTGCAAGGCGGTCGCCGCCTCTTCCATGCCGATGGCGGCAAACTCGCTGGCCGAGCCGAACGGATCGAGCTTCTGGCCCTGGGCAAGCCGTGCTGGCACTAGTTGCACCTTGTCGCTGCCGGCAGCCGCCTCCGCGGCGCTGAGTGGCGACCCTCCGCTATACGCCAGCCAGTACTGGGCATCGCTTATGCCTTGCTGCTCAAGCCAGGTCAATGCCTCCCGCTCCGAGGGAGCCGGCATTTCCAGTTGCTGGCAACGGCTCATGATGGTGGGCAGCAGGCGTTGCGGATGGCTGGTCACGAGAATGAAAATGACGTCGGCCGGCGGCTCTTCCAGCATTTTCAGCAAGGCATTGGCTGAAGTCTGGTTCAAGGCGTCGGCCGGATGGATCACGACGATGCGCAACCCGTCGTTCTGGTGGCTGGAAAGCTCCAGGAAGCCGGCAAGCTCGCGTATCTGCGCCACAGATATCTGCGTGCTCTTGCGGGCTGGCTTCTTGCTGGCAGCCGAAGGCTCGGCAGCATCCTCCTGCTCCGGCGTCAGCAGGCGGTAATCGGGATGGCTGTTCTGCACGAACCAGCTGCAACTGACGCAATGGCCGCAGGCATAGCCATCATCAGCGGGCGACTGGCACAACAGCGACTGTGCCAATGTATTGGCGAACTCCAGTTTGGCGATGCCCTGTTTTCCCCTCAGCAGCAAGGCATGGTGCCTGCGTGCGCGCGACTGCTGCAAACGCTGCCAGGTGCTGGCATGCCAGGGATAACGCTGGCTTGTCATGCTCCGAACTTCTGCATGATATCGAGCACATCCACCCTGACCTCATCCAGCGGGCGGTTGCCGTCAACCAGCCGGAAACGTTGCGGCTGGGCCTCGGCGCGCGCAAGATAGCCATTGCGGATGCGGCGGAAGAATTCTGCGCTTTCGCGCTCGAACTTGTCTGGCGTCCTGGCCGCGGCCAGCCGTGCCACGCTGATTTCCACCGGCACGTCGAACAACAGGGTCAGGTCCGGCTGCAGGCCCTGCTGCACCCATGTCTCCAGCGCTTCGACCTTCTCGCGCGGCACGCCGCGCCCGCCGCATTGGTAGGCGAACGAGGCATCGGTGAAGCGGTCTGACACCACCCAGGCACCACGCGCCAATGCCGGTTCTATCACTTCGGCAATATGTTCGCGCCGTGCCGCGAACATCAGCAGGGTTTCGGTTTCCGCATGCATGCGCTCATGCAGCAGCAATTCGCGCAATTTCTCCCCCAATTGGGTGCCGCCGGGCTCGCGTGTGGAAACCACTTCCAGCCCGCGGGCCTTAAGCGCTGCGATGATGCCCTCTATGTGCGAACTCTTGCCCGCGCCATCCATGCCTTCCAGCGTAATGAATTTACCGCGCATTTCCGCCTTTCAATTGATATCGCACCACTGCGCGATTGTGTTCGGTCAGGGTACGGGAAAATTGATGGCTGCCATCGCCCTTGCCGACGAAATACAATGCATCGGTCTTGGCCGGGTGCAATGCCGCGGTAATGGCGGCCATGCCCGGCATGGCAATAGGCGTGGGAGGCAAGCCGACCCGCGTATAGGTATTGAACGGCGTATCGCGCAACAAGTCCTTCTTGCGCAGGTTGCCGTCGAACGCTTCGCCCATGCCATAGATGACGGTGGGATCGGTCTGCAAGCGCATGCCGATGCGCAGGCGGTTGAGAAATACGCCTGCAATGACGGCGCGCTCGCTCGCCTTGCCCGTCTCCTTCTCGACGATGGAGGCCATGATCAAGGCCTCATACGGAGAGCTGTAGGGCAAGCCTGCCGAGCGCTGTTCCCATGCCGCCTTCAGGCGGTTCTGCATCGCGACGTTCGCACGCTTGAGGATGTCCTGGTCGCTCATGCCCTTGCTGAAGAAATAAGTATCGGGAAAGAACAATCCTTCAGGGAGACTGCCGGCAGCGCCTATGTTGCGCATGATCTCTTCATCGGTATACGCCATGGTGAGGTGGCGCACCGATTCGTGGTTGTTCAGCGCCTGGCGCATCTGAGCAAAGGTCCAGCCCTCGATGAAGGTAATGCTGTCCTGGGTTACGTTGCCGTTGCTGAGGGTGATGAACAGCTCGTACGGCGTCTGGCCCGACTCCAGCAAATAGTTACCGGCCTTGATGCCGCCGGCCATTTTCATGGCCCTGACCAGCAGGATGAAGCTCCACGGCTCCTTGAGCACGCCCTGGTCGACCAACTGCTGGGAAATGGTGCGCAGGCTGCTGCCCATGCGCAAATCGAACTCGACCGTCTTGGTGGGAAACTGCAAAGGGGTGGTAACAAAATAAGCCATCCATGCGGCAAATGCGATGACCAGCAAGGTCACCAGCACAAACAAGCTCTTCAATATGCGCATGCTATTCCTGCAAAATTCGCCGCAACCTGCCAGCCAGTTGGCCTGCCGGCCAGGTTCGACCATTGAAATCCACAACCTGCCAAGCGCCGTAAAGGCTATTGCACATCAGCACCTCGTCGGCGTTCATCAGCTCGGTTAGCGTCAACGAGGTGATCACGGGAGTCAATCCAAGGCCGGGCGCAATATCCAGAATACGTTGGCGGGTAATACCAGCGACACCGCAGCGCTCAAGGCCGGGCGTCGCCAATATTGTACCTGAGCGTGCCAGGATATTGCTCATTACCCCCTCAATCACCAGGCCGTCCTGGTCCAGCATCACCCCTTCGCTGATGCCAGGGTCGGTCCACTCCTGCCTGGCAAGTACATTTTCCAGACGGTTGAGGTGCTTGATGCCGGCCAGCAGTGGTTGGTGCGATAGCCTGGTGCTGCAAAGATGTGCTCGAATACCTGCGTCGACATTCTGTTCAGGATAGCTGGGCAATGGGCTTCGGATGGCGATACGCGTGACGCTGACGCAATCGGCAACCGCATATCCGCGCTCGGCGATGCCGCGGGTCAATATCAGCTTGGCGACGCCATTGCCCTGGTCCGCAAACAGCCTGGCTATATCGGCTTGCCAGGTAGGTTCGTCAGGACACGGCAGTTGGAGGCGCCTGCTGTCGTCGGCCAATTTGGCATAGTGCTCTGCCCAGGCTGCCGGCTGCCCCTGCACCACGCGTATGGTGCGAAACACGCCATCGCCGTAGGCAAGGCCGCGATCCAGCGGGGATACCGCCGCATCGGGAACACCGTTAATCAGGAAGGTCGTTGTGCTCATCGGGATATGTAAAATCAACAGCCGCCCATGCTAAAGCATATGCACGGGCTTAGAAAGATTTTCTCTCCACAAAAGCTGTGGATAATTTTGTGGATGGACTTCGGAAAGCACTGCTAAGCTACCGTTACCATTATAGTTTTTTTGAATCGCCCAGTTTTTAGGCAGATAATTTTATTATTAAAAATCAATAACTTATAAAAATGTCTATATAAACAAGCAGTAAAGCCGACATCTTATTGTCATATGCCACAAATCTGTGCATAAAGGCCCGTGGCTCTTGACAGGAGCACACGGGCCTTTATGGAGGTTACTTCGTTTACAGCGTGAATTAAATCTTGCGGAAAACCAGGCTACCGTTCGTACCGCCAAAACCGAAGTTGTTTTTCACTGCCGCGTCAATCTTCAAATCCCTGGCTTCATTGGCACAGTAATCCAGGTCGCATTCAGGGTCCTGGTTGAAGATATTGATGGTCGGCGGCGATACCTGGTGATAGATGGAGAGCACGGTGAAGACCGACTCCAATCCGCCCGCACCGCCCAGCAAGTGACCCGTCATCGACTTGGTGGAATTCACCACCAGGTTCTTGGCGTGGTCGCCAAATGCAGCCTTGATCGCGTTGGTTTCATTCGTGTCGCCCAGCGGCGTGGAGGTGCCGTGCGCGTTCACGAACTGGATCTGGTCGGGATTGAGGCCCGCATTCTTCAATGCATTGACCACGGAGCGGCGAGGACCATCCATGCTCGGAGCCGTCATATGGTAAGCATCGGCGCTCATGCCGTACCCTACCAGCTCCGCATAGATCTTGGCGCCACGCTTCTTGGCCGACTCATACTCCTCCAGCACGAGAACGCCAGCCCCTTCGCCAATCACGAAACCATCGCGGTCGACGTCCCAGGGACGGCTTGCCGTGGCGGGATCATCGTTACGGGTTGACAAGGCACGCGCGGCAGCAAAGCCGCCCACGCCAAGCTCGGTAATCGGCGCCTCGGCACCACCGGCCACCATGATGTCGGCATCACCATATTCAATCATGCGGGCTGCGTCGCCAATCGAGTGCGTGCCTGTAGTACAAGCCGTCACGATAGCGACGTTCGGCCCCTTGAATCCATACATGATGGAGAGGTTGCCCGAAATCATGTTGATGATGGTGCCGGGAATGAAGAAAGGATTGATCTTGCGCGGACCGGACTCATGATAAATCTTGTCCGTATCCTCGATCAATTGCAGGCCACCGATGCCGGAGCCGATGGAGACCCCAATGCGTTCGGCATTTTCCTCAGTCACTTCGATACCCGCATCCTTCACCGCCTCGATCGCAGCCGCCATGCCGTATTGGATGAAAGTATCCATACGACGGGCTTCCTTGGCAGGGAGGTATTGCGAGACGTCGAAGTCCTTCACTTCGCCCGCAACTTGCGAGGCGAAAGGAGTGGCATCGAACTTGGTGATATTGGTGATACCGGATTGACCGGCCACAAGATTGGCCCAGGATGTTTGTACACCGATACCGACTGGTGACACAACGCCTAGGCCAGTTACAACTACCCTACGCTTGGACAAGGCAACTCCAAGTAAAAACGGAAATTGGGAAAAAAGCTTACTTCAGGTTTGCGTTGACGTAGTCAATCGCTTGCTGAACTGTCGTGATCTTTTCGGCTTCTTCGTCAGGAATTTCGCAGTCGAATTCTTCTTCCAGCGCCATCACCAATTCCACGGTGTCGAGAGAATCAGCACCCAGATCGTCAACAAAGGAGGATTCGTTCTTAACGTCAGCCTCGTTTGCACCCAGTTGTTCGGAAACGATCTTTTTAACGCGTTGTTCGATGTCAGACATCTAAATTATTCCTTTCAAGTTTAAGTCGCTTAAAAAAGCTCGGGCTATTCTATCAAAAGTCCCGAGGAATTCAAAAACAGAATGACTAAGTGGTATAGGCCGCCATACAGGGCATTACGCCATGTACATGCCGCCATTCACATGCAGGGTTTCGCCGGTGATATAACCCGCAGCCCGAGACGCCAGGAAGCCGACTGCAGCAGCAATATCGGCCACGTCGCCAAAACGACCGGCCGGCACGCGCTTCAAGAGTTCTTCGCGTACATTGTCTGGCAGTTCGCGCGTCATGTCGGTATCGATAAAACCTGGCGCCACGCAGTTCACGGTAATGCCCCGGCTGCCGACCTCTGCCGCCAGCGAGCGCGTGAAGCCCGCCATGCCGGCCTTGGCCGCCGCATAGTTGGCCTGGCCGGGATTGCCCATATGGCCCACCACGGAAGAAATATTGATGATACGGCCGCTCCTCGCCTTCATCATCGGGCGCAGCACCGCCTGCGACATCCGGTAGACGGAAGTCAGGTTGGTCGCGATCACGGCGTCCCAGTCTTCGTCCTTCATGCGCATCAATAGGGTGTCGCGCGTGATACCTGCATTGTTCACTAGGATGCTGACATCGCCAAACTGGCCGGCAATGTTCTTCAATACGGTCTCGACCTGTCCGGCGTCATTGACATCCAACGCCAGGCCAATGCCGCCGTGTGCGCTCAACGCCTGCGTAATATTGGCAGCGCCGGACTCACTGGTCGCAGTGCCGACTACCTTGGCGCCCTGCTTTGCCAGCTCCTGCGCAATGGCGGCGCCAATACCGCGGCTGGCGCCTGTAACAAGTGCAATTTGCCCTTCCAGCATGATTGCCCTCCTCCTCGATGATTATTGATTGAATTGCGCCAGGGCTTCCGCCAGCGCTTCCTGGTTGACCAATGCGATGCATGGCAGCTCGGCCACCGTGCGCTTGACCAGCCCGGCCAATACCTTGCCAGGACCGCACTCCGTGCTGGCAGTCACGCCGGAGGCATGTACCGCCTGTACGGTCTCCACCCAGCGCACAGGGCTGTAAAGCTGGCGCACCAAGGCATCCTTGACCTTGGCCGCATCTTCATATGAAGCCACGTCTGCATTATGCAGCACTGGGATTTGGGCGGATGCGAACCCCACATCCTTGAGATACTCGGCCAGCTCATCCGCCGCAGGCTTCATCAGGGCGCAATGGGACGGCACGCTGACCGGCAGCAGCAAGGCGCGCTTGGCGCCCTTCGCCTTGGCGGCCTCGATACCGCGCTCAACCGCAGCCTTGTGCCCGGCGATCACGACTTGGCCAGGGGAGTTCAAATTGACTGCTTCCAGCACCTCTCCTTGCGCCGCCTCGGCACAGGCCGCACGGACGGCATCGTCGTCCAGCCCGAGCACGGCCGCCATGGCGCCGACGCCTTCGGCCACAGCACGCTGCATGACGTCGGCACGGAAACGCACCAGAGGCAATGCCGCTTCGTAGGACACGATGCCGGCCGCAACCAGCGCGGTGTATTCGCCCAGGCTATGGCCAGCCAACACGGTAGGCAGTGGCCCGCCCTGGGATTGCCACGCGCACCATGTCGCAACGCCGGCGGCCAGCATCAACGGCTGGGTATTGGTGGTCTGGTTGAGCGCATCGTTGGGCTCGGTCGCCATGCGCCAGAAATCAACGCCAAGCGTATCGGATGCCTCGACGAATGTGTCCTTGATCACGGCAAGGTCGCCAAAACCCTGCATCATGCCGACGGATTGCGAGCCTTGCCCGGGAAAGAAAAATGCGAAATTCATGAATGCGGCCTTTTTTTAGGTCGTAAGGAATCGTTTGAATGAATTAATACTTGAGGAGCACGGAGCCCCAGGTAAAGCCGCCGCCGAATGCTTCCATCAGCACGGTTTCGCCACGCTTGATGCGCCCGTCGCGCACGGCGAGATCCAGGGCTAGCGGTACGGATGCGGCGGAAGTGTTGCCGTGCTTGTCCACGGTGACCACCACCCGGTCCATGTCCATACCCAGCTTACGCGCGGTCGACTGCAGGATGCGGATATTGGCCTGGTGCGGCACCAGCCAATCGATGTCCGATTTCTGCATGCCGTTGGCCTCCAGCGTTTCATCGACGATAGCGTCCAATGTATTCACCGCGATCTTGAACACGGCGTTGCCTTCCATATGGATGGTCTTTTCCTCGCCGCGGTTGGAAACGCCAGTCGGCACATTGAGCAGTTTTGTGTAGCTGCCGTCGGCGTGCAGATGGGTGGAGATGATGCCCTGCTGGTCGCTGGCACCCAGCACCACCGCGCCGGCGCCGTCCCCCCAGAGGATACAGTTGCTGCGGTCGGTCCAGTCGGTGATGCGCGACATGGTCTCGGCGCCCACCACGAGCGCGGTGCGCGCCGCGCCGCTACGGATGAAATTATCGGCAGTGGCAATCGCATAGATAAAGCCGCTGCATACCGCCTGCACATCGAACGCAGGCGCGCCTGTATTGCCCAGCTTGTGCTGCAGCAGGCAAGCCGTGCTCGGAAACACGCGGTCGGGCGTCGTGGTGGCGACGATGATCAAATCCACGGCATCCGCGGTGACGCCCGCCGCCTCCAGTGCGCGCTGCGCGGCATGGAAGGACAGGTCGCTGGTGAATTCGCCCTCGGCGGCAATATGGCGCTGGCGGATGCCGGTACGGGTATAGATCCACTCATCCGTTGTATCGACCATGCGCTCAAGATCAGCATTGGTCAGAATCTTCTCCGGCAAATAGCTGCCGGTTCCCAAGATGCGCGAATAGATGGTCATATGCCCTCTTTATATATTCTCGGCACCCGGCGCAGCGGGCTGCGGCTTGAGGTGCTCGATTTCGAGTTGCTCGGTGATACGGTTCAGGACGCCGTTGCGCGACTCTTCCGCCGCCGCCTGGATCGCATATTGGAACGCCAGGCTGTCCGCGCCGCCGTGGCTCTTCACCACGACGCCGCGCAAGCCCAGGAAGGTGGCGCCGTTATAGCGGCGATGATCCAGTCTTCGCTTGAAGGCCTTGAGCACAGGCATGGCGATCAATGCCGTCAGCTTCGTCAGCCAATTGCGCTTGAATTCCTGCGTCAAAAACCGATTGACCATCTGGGCCAGGCCTTCCGAGGTCTTGAGGGCGACATTACCGACGAAGCCGTCGCAGACCACGACATCGGTCGTGCCCTTGTAGATGTCGTTTCCCTCGATATTGCCATAGAAATTGAGATGGCTCGCGCGCAGAAGTTCGCTCGCCTGCTTCACCACCTCGTTGCCCTTGATGTCCTCGGAGCCAATATTGAGCAGGCCCACGGTAGGCCGCTCCTTGTGCTCGACGCAGGACACCAGCATGGCGCCCATGATGGCGAATTGCAGCAAATGCTCGGGAGTGCAGTCGGCATTGGCGCCGAGGTCCAGCATGTAAACCCGGCCTTTTTGGGTTGGCAGTATGCCTGCGATCGCAGGCCTGTCTATGCCCGGCAGTGTCTTGAGGACAAAACGCGCCGTCGCCATCAGGGCTCCGGTATTGCCGGCGCTGACGCAGGCATTGGCCTCGCCGCTCTTGACGAGGTTGATGGCCACGCGCATGGATGAATCTTTTTTGTTCTTGAGCGCGCTCTGGGGAGATTCGTCCATCGCCACCACTTCAGTGGCATGGTGAATTCTGAGGCGCGGGCCTGCCGCTGCCTTGTTGGCAGAAAGCTCGGCCTCGATCACATCCTTCAGACCGACAAGAATGATGTTTAATTGGCTATCCTGCTTGATAGCGTTGAGCGCGGCGGGAATGGTGACATGAGGGCCATGATCGCCTCCCATCGCGTCGATAGCAACAGTTATATCCATGCTCACAATCGGAGGTTAAATACAAAAGCGCCAGCCGTAAAGGCTGGCGCATATACCTGCAAATCCAGGGAGATTACTCACCCTTGGCTGGCAATACCTTGCGGCCACGGTAGTAGCCGTTAGGGCTGACGTGATGACGCAGATGGGTTTCGCCAGTGGTTGGCTCAACTGCCAGCGGCGGGTTGGTCAGGAAATCGTGGGAACGGTGCATGCCACGCTTGGATGGTGACTTTTTATTTTGTTGAACGGCCATAATTTGCTCCTAATTAAACTAATCGTTTTGGCTTTTGCCAGCTTTAAAACCTTTTAACACAGCAAAAGGACTTGGTTTTTCCAACTCGACCTTGCCCGCGCCGCCGCACGCCTCTTCAGCATGCTTGGGTGCCAACGGCAAAGTCAGCAATATCTCGTCTTCTACCAGGTCTATCACCGGCATTTGCGTTTCCGCCACCAAGTAATCCACCTCATCGTCATATTCATCTGAATCTGGCGATGGAATCGCATCTTCACTGGTGACGATCACAAAATCTGCAGCCACATCCAGCGGGTATTCAAATGAATCCAGGCAACGCTGACAAGTCAGCTTGAGCGCACCGTGCACTTCTAAATGAAGCGTGGGTTTGCCCGACTTGTCCGCCCTACCATTCAAGGTGATTTCCAGCGAACCATCGGTATCGGCCAGATACTCACCCAAGCGAGAAAATCGCAAGAGCGGGATTATATCATGAAACTCTTGCGCTTTTCTCGAGAAGTCGAGACTGTTGATAACAGGCATGTGGATTGCTTGTGCAGTCATAAGCCGCGCATGATATAATTTGCGGGTTTCCCTGTCAAAAATCAGCACTATTTTTCAGGTTTAGGTTTACTACGTGATCAAAAAAATTCTAATTGCCAATCGTGGCGAAATTGCCGTGCGTATCGTGCGCGCCTGCTCCGAAATGGGCATCAAGTCTGTTGCTATATATTCTGACGCTGACCGCCACGCATTGCACGTCAAAAAGGCGGACGAGGCCTACAACATTGGATCCGATCCGGTGCTGGGCTACCTGAATGCACATAATATCGTCAATCTTGCCGTTGCGTCGGGGTGCGATGCATTGCACCCTGGCTATGGCTTCCTTTCCGAGAACCCCGAGCTCGCCGAAATCTGCGCGCGCCGCGGTATCAAGTTCATCGGGCCAGACTCCAAGGTGATTCGCCAGATGGGGGACAAGATCCAGGCGCGTACCGCCATGATCAAGGCCGGCATCCCCTGCGTACCAGGCAGCGACGGCAACCTCGAGAACCTGGAAGAAGCCCGCAAACTGGCGGGCAAGATAGGTTACCCTGTCATGCTGAAAGCCACCAACGGTGGTGGTGGCCGGGGTATTCGCCGCTGTAACGACGAAAAGGAGCTGCTCGGCAATTACGACCGCGTGATTTCCGAGGCCAGCAAGGCATTCGGCAAGCCTGAGGTATTTCTTGAAAAGTGCGTGGTCAATCCGCGTCATATTGAAGTGCAAGTACTGGCGGATAGCCACGGCAACGTCATCCACCTGTTCGAACGCGACTGTTCGATCCAGCGCCGTAACCAGAAGCTGATCGAGATTGCGCCTTCTCCGCAATTGAGTAAGGCGCAGCGCGAGTATATCGGCAACCTGGCCGTTAAGGCGGCCAAGGCCGTAGGCTACAAGAACGCGGGTACGGTCGAGTTCCTCCTTGATTCCGACAATAACTTCTATTTCATGGAAATGAACACCCGCTTGCAGGTGGAGCATACCGTGACCGAGCAGATCACCGGCATCGATATCGTGCAGGAGCAGATCCGCGTTGCCGACGGCCAGCGCCTGCAGTACAAGCAGTCGGAAGTGCAGTACCGCGGCTTTGCCATGGAATTCCGCATCAACGCGGAAGACCCCAAGAACGACTTCCTGCCCAGCTTCGGCAAGATCACCCGCTACTACGCCCCCGGCGGCCCAGGTATCCGCATGGATGCCGCCATGTACAGCGGTTACGTGATTCCGCCCTACTACGATTCCATGTGCGCCAAGCTCACCGTTTGGGCGCTGAATTGGGAAAGCGTGGTGGAGCGCGGCCGCCGCGCCCTCAATGACACGGTGGTGTATGGCGTCAAGACGACGATTCCTTATTATCAGGAAATCCTCAAGCACCAGGACTTCCGCAATGCCCAGTTCAACACCAGCTTTGTCGAGTCCCATCCCGAGCTTGCCAACTATGCAACCCAGTTCCCGCGCGAACTGATTGCTGCGGCGATTTCAGCCGCCATAGCTGCCCACGAGGGTATCTGAGGCTTAAAATTAACACCTTGAAGTGGTAGAAAAGATTATGGCAAAAGTACATGTAACCGATGTAGTTCTACGTGATGGTCACCAGTCGCTGATCGCGACCCGCATGCGTACAGACGACATGCTGCCCATCTGTTCCAAACTCGATGCAGTCGGCTATTGGTCGCTGGAAGCCTGGGGCGGCGCCACGTTCGACGCCTGTGTGCGCTACCTGCGCGAAGACCCCTGGGAGCGCCTGAAGAAATTGCGCAAGTCATTGCCCAACACCCGCATCCAGATGCTGCTGCGCGGCCAGAACCTGCTGGGGTACCGCCACTACTCGGACGATGTCGTTCGCGCCTTCGTGCAAAAGTCTGCCGACAACGGTATCGATGTGTTCCGTATCTTCGACGCCATGAACGACCTGCGCAACCTCAAGGTATCCATCGAATCGGTCAAGGCGGTAGGCAAGCATGCGGAAGGCACCATCAGCTACACTACCAGCCCCGTGCATGACATCCCCTACTTCGTCAATCTGGCGAAGGAACTGGAAAGCTTCGGTTGCGACACCATCGCCATCAAGGACATGGCCAGCCTGCTCACGCCGCAGGTAACGGGGGATCTCGTCAAGGCCTTGCGCGAGGCGGTCAGCCTGCCTATCCACTTGCATGCCCATGCCACTTCCGGCCTGGCCAGCATGTCGATCCAGCGTGCGGTAGACAACGGCGTTGCCATCGTCGATGGCTGCATTTCCTCATTTGCCGAAGGCGCCAGCCTGCCTACTACCGAAAGCATCGTTGCGGCGCTCAAGGGCACTGAATACGACACTGGCCTTGATATCGGCCTGTTGCAGGAAATCTCGGCCTACTTCCGCGAAGTGCGCAAGAAGTACTGGCAGTTCGAAAGCGAATTCACCGGCGTGGATACCCGCGTGCTGGTCAACCAGGTGCCGGGCGGCATGATTTCCAACCTGTCCAACCAGTTGAAAGAGCAAGGTGCACTGGATCGCATGGACGCAGTGCTGGACGAAATCCCGCGCGTACGCGAAGACCTCGGCTACCCTCCGCTGGTCACTCCCACTTCCCAGATCGTCGGCACCCAGGCGGTGCTGAACGTCATGACGGGCGCGCGCTACAAGTCCGTGACCAACGAAGTGAAGAACTACCTGTTGGGCCATTACGGCAAGGCGCCTTCCACAGTCAACCCGGACGTCCGCAGCCTGGCCGTCGGCAATGCGCAAGTCATCGAGTGCCGCCCTGCCGACCTCCTGACCGCGGAAATGGAAAAGCTGCGCAATGAGGTGGAAGGCCTGGCCAAGAGCGAGGAGGACGTGCTCACCTACGCCATGTTCCCTGACCTGGCCAAAACCTTCCTGCAAGAGCGCAATGCGGGCACGCTCAAGCCCGAGCCACTGCTGGACAAAGAAGCCGTCACCTCCAGCGAATCCCATTCTCGCTTCGCGCCTACCGAGTTCAATGTCACATTGCATGGCGAGACTTTCCATATCAAGCTGACCGGCAGCGGCCACCATGGCGAAGAGCAGCGCCCATTCTATGTTTCGGTGGACGGCGTGGCGGAAGAGGTCGTCGTGGAAACCCTCAATGAAATCGAGGTGTCCGGCGGCCAAAGCAGCGGCGAAGCGAAAAAGAAGGCAAGCAACACTACCGGCAGCGGGCGTCCTCGTCCGACTCATGCCGGCTGCGTCACCACCGCCATGCCCGGCACCATTGTGGACGTCAAGGTCAACGTCGGCGACAAGGTAAATGCCGGGGATGCGGTTCTCGTGATCGAAGCCATGAAGATGGAAAACGAAATCCAGGCTTCCAAGAGCGGTGTTGTCGTGGCGATTAACGTCAAGAAGGGCGATAGCGTCACGCCGGATGAAGCCCTGCTGGAAATCCAGCCCGACTGAGAGCGTTGAGCTTTCTGCCAAAAGCCGGCCCAGGCCGGCTTTTTTTATTGCTATTTTTGCCTCATCAGTAACGCCGTGCCACAATAAAGTTTTGACCGTTCAACTTTGTATGCCGCCCTTGATCCTTGCTTCCTCCTCACCTTACCGGCGTGAACTGCTCGCCCGCCTGCAATTGCCCTTCAGCGTGCAATCCCCCGATATAGACGAGACGCCACAGCCCGGCGAAGCTCCGGAGCATACCGCACTGCGCCTTGCCCAGGCCAAGGCCAGAAAGGTGGCCGAAGTATTTCCCGATGCATTGGTCATCGGCTGCGACCAAGTGGCGACCCTGGACGGCCTGCAGCTCGGCAAGCCCGTGACGCATGACAATGCCGTGAGGCAATTGACCTTGATGCGCGGTCGCAGCGTGGTTTTTCATAGCGCCCTGTGCGTCTACAATGCTGCCACACAGGAAATGCAGGCCGATGTCGTGCCCTATACCGTGAAATTCCGCGACCTGAGCGACCGGCAGATCGAGAACTATCTGCGAAAAGAACAGCCTTATCAATGCGCCGGCAGCGCAAAATCGGAAGGGCTTGGCATCGCCGTGATCGCCGCCATGCAGGGCGACGATCCTAATGCGCTGATTGGCCTGCCTTTGATACGCCTCATCGACATGCTGGCCAGCCAGGGTGTCGACGTCATATAAACAGAGTTCCCCCAGAGGAGATTCCATGATCTTGAAACGCACCATGATTGCCGCGAGCCTGATGGCCGCCTTCCACGCCGTTGCAGCTCCCGATGAAATCCGCAGCACCCTGCATGACCAGCAAAGCGTCGCCGTGACGATTTACAACGGCGACCTCGCCCTGGTGAAAGACCAGCGCAAGGTCAACCTGCAATCGGGCCTCAATGCATTGGCCTTGCGCGACGTCAGTGCGCAGATCCGCCCTGAAACTGCATTGTTGCGCAGCTTGAGCGGGCAATTGCAGACATTGGAGCAGAATTTCGACTACGACCTGCTCAGCCCGGAGAAACTCCTGGAGAAATACATCGGCCAGACGGTGCAGGTGATCCGCACCAACCCCGCCACGGGCGCTGAAACCGTAGAGCAAGCCTACGTGCTGGCCGCCAACAACGGCACGGTGCTCAAGATGGGCAACCGGATAGAAACCGGGATTCCCGGCCGCATCGTGTATCCCGACGTGCCGGAAAACCTGCGCGACCGCCCGACCTTGGTGACCCAGGTCAACACCAGGCAATCCGGTCCGCAGGATGTCGAGCTAAGCTACCTTACCCATGGCTTGAGCTGGCAGGCCGACTATGTCGCCGAGCTCAATGCGGCAGAAGACCGTCTTGACCTATCCGGCTGGGTCACATTGTCCAACACTAGCGGCACCACATACCAGGATGCCAAGCTACAATTGGTCGCTGGCGACGTCAACCGTGTCGCCCCGCCGCCTGCGCCAATGGCATTGATGCGCAAGAACGAGATGATGGTGGCGGATGCCGCGCCTGCCATGGCCCAGGAAGCGTTGCTCGAATATCACCTCTATACGCTCGAACGCCCCACCACCCTCGCCGAAAACCAGACCAAACAGGTGGCTTTGCTTAGCGCCCAGTCAGTGCCTGTGCGCAAGGAGCTGGTATTGAGAGGTTCTCCCTACTACTACCAGTCCAGCCAGGGAGACCTGGGCCAGAAACTGAAAGTGGGAGTTTTCGTCGAGTTCGATAACAAGGAAAGTGCAAAGCTCGGCAAACCCATTCCCAAGGGCATCATGCGGGTATACAAGAAAGATAGCCAAGGCAACGCCCAATTTGTCGGCGAGGACAGTATCGACCATACCGCAAAGAACGAAACCGTACGCCTCAAGCTCGGGGAAGCCTTCGACGTCACCGCCAACAAGAAACAGACGGATTTCAAGAAGCTGCCCAATCCTGCCAAGGGCAACAGCCAGTTCGAGAGCGCTTACGAAATCGTGATCAAGAATGCCAAGAGCCAGGCTGTCAGCGTCAAGGTCGTTGAACCGATTCCCGGCGACTGGAGCCTGCTGGCACAAAGCCATCCCAGCACAAAAACCAGCAGCAACACGGCCACCTGGAATATCAATATCCCGGCGGAAGGCAGCGCCACGCTCACTTACCGCGTACAGGTGAAGCATTGAGCACTGGCACGCTATACATGCTCCCGGTGACGCTGGGCACGGACAATATCCAGCAAGCCTTGCCGCAGGAAGTCATTCAACTGGCACAAAGCCTGGAGACCTTTATTGTCGAGAACGAGAAAACCGCACGGCGTTTTCTCGGCCTGGTCAAGACGGCCAAACCCGTCCGGGAGCTGGCACTGCTGACACTTAACGAGCATACGACGGATGCAGAGCTGCCTGCCTTATTGGCGCCGTTGCTCGCCGGGCAGGACGTGGGGCTGATGTCTGAGGCGGGCTGCCCCGGGATTGCCGACCCTGGCGCTCGCCTGGTGGCACTGGCCCACAGAAAGAACATCCGCGTCGCCCCGCTGGTCGGCCCCTCCTCCATCCTGCTGGCGCTGATGGGGTCGGGACTGAACGGGCAGCGTTTCGCATTTCTCGGCTACTTGCCTAGCGACAAGCAAGCCAGGATTCAGAAGCTCAAGGATATCGAGCGCCAATCGAGGCAACAGCAGGAAACGCAGATTTTCATCGAGACGCCTTACCGCAACCAGCACCTGCTGGAGGACATGCTCGCCCATTGCGCAGCGGAAACCAGGTTGTGCATCGCGCGCAACATCAGCCTGCCGACCGAGCTGATCGTCAGCAAGCCCATCAAGGATTGGAAAAAGTCGGAATTGCCGGAACTGCACAAGCAGCCAACGGTGTTCCTGCTGCTTGCATGAAACACCGGGCCTGAATTCTTAATTCCTAGGCCCGGCATTAGAAACCTACCTAGACCAGACCCAGCACTTTCTTGACCGGCGCGTAGCTGCGCCTATGGATCTCGCAGGCGCCATGCTCTGCAAGCAGCCTGAGGTGGTGTGCTGTCGGATAGCCCTTATGCTTGGCGAAGTCATACTGCGGATAACGCGCATGCATTTCCACCATTTCATAGTCGCGCGCCGTCTTCGCCAGGATGGAAGCCGCGGCAATCTCCTGCACCTTGCTGTCCCCCTTGACGATGCCTTGGGCGGGTATCGTGATCTTGGGGCAATGCAGGCCGTCGACCAGTACCTGCATAGGCATTACCGTCAATTGATCGATCGCGCGCTTCATCGCCAGCAGGCTTGCCTGCAGAATGTTGATCTCGTCGATCTCTTCGGCGCTGCACGAGGCAATCGCCCAGGCCAGCGCATGCTGCTTGATCTCGATTGCCAGCGTATCGCGCTTTTTCTCGCTGAGCGTCTTGGAGTCTGCCAGTCCTAGGATAGGACGCTGCGGGTCCAGGATCACGGCTGCGGCATAGACGGCACCCGCCAGTGGGCCCCGGCCGGCCTCATCCACGCCACAGATAATTACGCGTTCATTGCTCATTTGATGAAAGACAGCACTGCCTGCGCCGCCTTCTCCTCCGTATTTTGTCGCAGCAGCTCATGCATGCGGCGAAACTCCGTTTGTATGTCGGCAATCCGGGATTTGTCGTTGAGCATCTCCAGCAAGGTCGCTGCCAGCTTTTCAGGCACGGCGTCATGCTGCAGCAATTCCGGCACGATGAAGCGCCCGGCCAATACGTTCGGCAAGCCGACGTAAGGCAGGTATTTCATGCGCTTCAATATCTGCCAGCTCAGATTGGGCATGCGGTAGGTAATGATCATGGGCCGCTTGATCAAGGCGGCTTCCAGGGTCGCGGTACCGGAGGCCACGATCACGGCATTAGCTGCCTCCATTGCCTGGTGCGCATGCCCGAACATGATGCTGACCGGCAAGTCATAGCCTTCATTTGCATATAAGGCGCGCTCGAAGATGGCGCGCGTCTCGCGGGTGATCAACGGCACCAGGAAGCGCGCATCGGGCCGCTCGGCAAATATGAGTTTGGCGGTCTTGATGTAAAGGTCGGCTAGTTGCTGCACCTCGCTCTGGCGGCTGCCCGGCAGCATGGCGATGACCAGGCTGTCCTGCGGCAGCTTGAGCTCTTCGCGCGCGCCCTCGATATCGGGCTCCAGCGGCAGCATGTCCGCCAGGGGATGGCCGACATACGAGACGGGGACCCCGGCCTGACGGTAGATTTCCGGCTCGAACGGGAACAGCGCCAGCATGTGCGACACCGACTGCTGGATTTTCTTGATCTTGCCGCGCCGCCACGCCCAGATCGAAGGGCTGACATAATGCACGGTGGGAATACCCTGGCGCTTGAGCTTGCGCTCCAGCGTGAAATTGAAGTCCGGCGCATCAATCCCGATAAACACGTCAGGACGATGATCGAGGAAGTATTGCGCCACTTCCTTGCGGATCTTGAGCAGCCCAGGCAAATGGCGCAGCACCTCGACGTAACCGCGTACGGAAAGCCGCTCCATCGGGAACAGGGTTTCCGCCCCCTCGGCGATCATCTTGGGGCCGGCAATGCCAACGAACTTGAGGTCAGGCCGCTGCTTTTTCAGCGCCCGGATCAGATGGCTGCCCAACAAGTCGCCAGAAGCCTCTCCGGCCACAATACCAATGGTCGGCATGACACACCCTGCTTCTAGCGGACGATGCCGCGGGTTGATTGGTTGAGGAAATCAACCAGGAGATCCAGCTCTGGCGATGTCTTGCTTTGCTCCGTCAATTGCTGCTTGGCTTCTTCCAGCGTCAGGCCGTTGCGGTACAAGGTCTTGTACGCGCGCTTGATCTGCAGGATATTGTCCGCAGAGAAGCCCCGGCGCTTCAGCCCCTCGGAGTTGATGCCGTGCGGCTTGGCATCATAGCCGGCAGCCGTGACGTAAGGCGGAATATCCTTGAATACGACTGAGCCCACCGCGGTGATCACATGGGAGCCGATCTTGCAGAACTGGTGGATCAGGGTGAATCCACCGAGGATAGCATGGTCATGCACGTCGACATGTCCCGCCAGCGAAGAATTGTTGGCAAAAATGGTATGGTCGCCGACCACGCAGTCGTGGGCGATATGCACGTAGGCCATGATCCAGTTGTGGCTGCCGATCTTGGTTGTGCCCTTGTCCTGCACGGTGCCGCGATTGAAGGTGCAGAACTCGCGGATGGTATTGCCGTCGCCGATTTCCAGCAGGGTTGGCTCGTCCTTGAACTTCTTGTCTTGCGGCACCTCGCCCAGGGATGAGTACTGGAATATCTGGTTGTCCTTGCCGATGGTGGTAGGCCCCTTGATCACCACATGGCTCGCGACGCGGGTGCCGGCGCCGATACGGACACCTGGCCCGATAATGGTGAATGCGCCGACTTCGACGCTGGAATCGAGCTCGGCCTTGGGATCAATAATCGCGGTAGGATGTATCCTCGGTTCGGCCATGCTTAGTCAATCGCTTTCAGGATACACATCATTTCCGCTTCAGCGACGACAGCGCCATCCACCAGGGCCTCCCCCTTGTATTTCCAGATACCGCGCAATATGCGGTCTATACTGACCTTGAGAACAAGCTGATCGCCAGGCGACACCGGCTTCTTGAAACGGACATTATCCATGCCCGCAAAGTAGTACACGGACTTGTCGTTGGGCTTGGTGTCCATGGTCTTGAACGACAGGATGGCGGCAGCCTGGGCCAACGCTTCCACGATCAACACGCCTGGCATGACTGGATGGTAGGGAAAATGGCCCGGGAAGAAAGGCTCGTTGATCGTGACGTTCTTCACGGCCACGATCTCTTTGTTCAGTTCCAGCGAAAGCACACGATCCACCAATACAAAAGGATATCGGTGTGGCAGGTAATTCAGTATTTCATGAATATCCATGCTCGTAATAGCTTGTTCAGTCATGGCTTTTCTCGTTTCTCAACATCAAATTATTATTTATCTCTCTGGATACCAGATGCCTGCAAGGGCGCCAATTGCTTTTCCAATTGCTTGACCCGCTCAGCAAGCTCTCCCAATCGTCTGATACCTGCAGCAGTTCTGAGCCAGTCTTCATGGCTCTGGAATGGCATCAATGCCGTGTAGGTGTCCGCCTTCGTCAACGAACGTGTAATCATACTCCCAGGCGACACGGTCACGCCATCGGCGATTTCAAGGTGGCCCAGTATCATGGCAGCCCCGCCGATACGGCAATGCCTTCCCAATACGGCGCTGCCCGCAATGCCGACGCAGCCCGCAATCACGGAATGCGCGCCGATGCGGCAGTTATGGCCGATCTGCACCAGGTTGTCGATCTTGCATCCTTCATGGATGATGGTATCGTCGATCGCGCCCCGGTCGATGGTAGTATTGGCGCCGATATCCACGTCGTTCTCGATGACGACGCGCCCGACCTGCGGGATCTTCACCCAACGGCCATTCTCAGGGGCATAGCCAAACCCGTCCCCGCCAATGACGCTGCCAGAGAATATACTGCAGCGTTCCCCGATCACGCAGTGGTGGTAAATCGTGACGTTGGCGTGCAATACCGAATGCGCGCCGATTTCCACGCCCTCGCCGACAACGCAGCCTGGATGGATGACCACATGCTCGCCCAGCACCACATTGGCGCCGACCACGGCTTTCGCCATGATGGTACAGCTGGCCGGCACTTGCGCGCTGGGGGCAATCGCGGCAGTTTCATCCACCCCAGGCACATATTGCGGCCTAGGATTTAGCAAATCCGAGACCTTGGCAAAATAGGCGTATGGATTGTCCGTGAGTATCCTCGGCAAGGCCGTGAGGTCACGGTTGTCTGGAGTCAATATCACCGCACTTGCCTTGGTGGCGGCAAGCACGGATCTATACTTGGAATCGGTGAGGAAACTGATCTGCCCTGCCTGGGCATTGGCAAGGGAAGCAACGCGAGAGATCAGGATGTCATCCTGCCCCACCACATCGCCTCCCAGTCTGGATACGATCTCCCGCAGGGAATACGACGTACTCATTGAATGGCTACTGGCTGGGCTTACTTCTTGCCCAGGGATTTCAATACCTTGTCGGTAATGTCGATCTTCTTGTTGGCATAAGCCACGCCACCGTAAACCACCAGGTCATAGCCCTCGGCTTCGGAAACAGCCGTGACCGCCTTGTTGATCCTGTCCTGCAGCACGCCCAGCTCTTCGTTCTTGCGCAGGTTGACATCTTCGCGCAGCTCGCGCTGCTTGCGCTGGAACTCGATCTTGAGGTTGGAGGCATCGCGTTCCTTGTTGCGACGGTCAGCTTCCGACATGGTCAGGCTGTCCTTTTCCAGCGCAGTCTCCAGATCGCGGATCTGTTTTTGCAGGCGGTCAAGCTCGTTGGTACGCGGGCCGAACTCCTTTTCCAGCTTCTTGCCGCTCTCGGCAGTTTGCGGCGCTTCCTGCAAGATCTTGTCAACCTGCACATAGCCGATTTTCAATTCGGCGGCCTGGGTACTGGCTGCGAAAGACAAAGCAGTGGCAACCAACAGACTTTTCAACAACTTATTCAATTGACTTTCTCCTGATATACAAGCTTTTGCTTCAATAATTTCAAATTAACCATACAGTATTCTAGACCAGCTTAGAACTGCTGCCCCATCTGGAATTGCAGCATCTGGGTACGATCGCCATCTTGCTTGTTGAGTGGCTTGGCCAGCACCAGCTTGATCGGGCCGAACGGCGACAGCCAGCTGACCCCGACACCTGTGGAGTAGCGCACATCGCTCAGGCTGGTGGAATAATTATTCCCCGACTCATTAATGCCGTCACCGGCAATCGAGCCTGCATCGATAAAGGTGCTCAAGCGCAAGGCATTGTTGTCCTTCATGCCCGGGATCGGGAAATACAATTCCGCGTTCGCGAGCAAGCGTTTTGTACCACCGGCGGCAAAATCACGATAGCCCAGACCGGTCGTGTCATAGATACGAGGGCCGATCGAGCTTTGTTCATAACCGCGTACCGAGTTCACACCACCGGCATAGAAGTTCTTGAAGAACGGGAAGTCCTTGTCGCCATAGGTATTGCCATAGCCGATTTCACCGTTCAGCATCAAAGTGACGCTCTTGCTGATGTCCTTGTACCAGGCATGCTTGTATTCCAGCTTGTAGTACTGGAGATCCAGGCCGGGCAAGGCAACCTCGGAGCTGATGCGCTGCAACACCCCTTTATTCGGGAACATGATGTTATCGCGCGTATCGTGCGTCCAGGCCAGGTTAACAAACCAGGAGCTGTTGCTGCAACTGTTAGCGTCTTCGGAACTGCTGCAATAACGCCTGAACTGTGGCGGGCTATTGCTGCTCAGCTCAACGTCCGTGTAATCAAAGGTCAAGCCGGCGCTGACGAAATCCCGCTCATTCAACGGCATGCCGAAGTTCACGCCTGCACCGTAAGACGCGGTCTTGTAGTCGCCGGTACGCAGGTAAGTCGTATCGACCTTGCGGTGGTAGACGTTGAAGCCGCGGCTGATGCCGTCCGGGGTGAAGTAAGGGTCCGTGTAAGTCAACGAGTATACAGTGTTGATGCGGCCGGTATTGACCTGCGCAGCCACGCGGTTACCCGTGCCAAGGAAGTTGTTCTGGTTGATGGTCACGCCCAGCACCACGCCTTCATAGCTGGACAGGCCGGCACCGAACATGACGCTACCGGTCGAACGTTCCGTCACGTTGATATTGAGGTCAACCTGGTCGTTAGTGCCCGGAACCGCAGGCGTTTCGACGTTGACGTCAGAGAAATACTGCAATCTCTCGAGACGCTGCTTGGAGCGCTCGATCTTGTCCGCGCCATACCAGGCAGACTCCAATTGGCGCATTTCGCGGCGCAACACTTCGTCCCGGGTCCGCGTATTGCCGGTCAGGTTGATGCGGCGCACATAAACGCGGCGGCCCGGGTCGATGTAGAAAGTGAATGCGACGGTATGCTTTTCCTTGTCGACTTCGGGAATCGCATTGACGTTGGAAAAGGCATAACCCTCATTGCCCAGGCGGTCATTGATCGCCTTGCTGGATTCCGTGACGCGCTGGCGGTTGAACACCTCCCCTGACGAAACGGAGATCAGGCTGCGCGCCTCGGCTTCGGGAATCAGCATTTCACCGGCCAGCTTGACATCGGTCACGGTGTACTTCTCGCCCTCGGTGACATTGATCGTGATGTAGATATCCCGCTTGTCCGGCGTGATGGATACCTGGGTCGAATCGATATTGAATTCCAGATAGCCCTGGTTCATGTAGAACGAACGCAGCGCTTCCAGGTCGGCTGTCAGCTTCTGGCGGGAATACTGGTCGTTCTTGTTCCACCAGGTGAGCCAGTTGGGCGTGGTCAGCGTCAGCTTTTCCAGCAGCTCTTCCTTGGTGTAATCCTTGTTGCCGACGATATTGATATTGCGGATCTTGGACACCGCGCCTTCTTCGATGTCGAAGCGCACGGCGACGCGGTTACGCTCGAGCGGGGTCACCGAGGTCTTCACCGAGGCGCCATACTTGCCCTGGGATAGGTATTGGCGCTTGATTTCCTGCTCCGCGCGATCCAGCATGGACTGGTCGAAAATCAACCCTTCTGCGAGGCCGATCTGCTTCAGGCCTTCTTTCATCTTGTCCGTGGGAAAGGATTTGTTGCCATTGAAGACGAGCTGGGCAATGGCCGAGCGCTCCTGCACCATCACGACGACGACGCCGTTGTCGGACTCGATCCGTACGTCCTTGAAGAAGCCGGTGCCGTAGAGCGACTTGATCGCCTGCGTGGCTTTTTCCTCTGTCATGGTATCGCCCACACGCACGGGCAAATAGTTGAACACCGTACCGGCTTCAGTCCGTTGCAGGCCTTCTACACGGATGTCCTTGACCACGAAAGGATCCTGAGCCAATGCTGAAGTGGAATAAAGAGCCAGGATTAGTAATGGGATATGTTTAAGCTTCATGCCAAACTTCATTAAGATCAACCTGTTATAAACCTGGTTATGTCATTGTAAAAAGCGACTGCCATCAATAAAGCCAATATCGCCAAACCTATACGCTGGCCCACTTCCATGGCGGCTTCAGAGACCGGGCTGCCCTTGAAAATCTCTATCGTATAATACAGCAAATGCCCCCCGTCCAACACTGGCACGGGCAATAGATTAAGCACCCCGAGGCTGATACTGATCAAGGCCAGGAAGCCGATGAACGACTTCCATCCGATATGGGCGCTCTGGCCGGCATAGCTCGCAATCGTCACCGGGCCGCTCACGCCTTTCCACGAGGCCTCGCCGGTCACCATGCGCGCCAGCATCTTGATGCTAAAGACAGATGTTTCCCAGGTTTTATCCACCGCCCGGGTAAAAGATTGCAAAGGCCCGTAGCTCACGGTCACGCTCAACTTTTCAACCAGCGCTTCGTCCACCTGGTAGGCGGCGCCTATCCGGCCTATTTTCGTGCCGTTTTCATCCACGGCCTGCGGAATGACGACCGCGTCCAGCTCCCGCTCACCGCGCTTCAACCGTAATGTCAGCGGCTGCTCAGGCTGCTCGCGCACCAAGGTGACAAACTGCTCCCACTCAGCGATCGGCTTATCATTGACCGCGAGCACTTCGTCACCGGTCTGCAAGCCGGCCCTGGCCGCCACGCTGTCGGGCATGATGTCTCCCAGGCGCGCCGGCATAGCGGGACGGAAAGGTGCCAACCCCAGCTTTTCCAGGAAGTCGGACTCGAAATCCTCTTTTTCGATGCTATCCAGCTTCAGTTCGGCTTCATGCTCGCGCTGCGCCTCGTCCCTCACCTTGACTGTCACCGCTGGGGACTTGATCGCCTCCTGCAATAATATCCAGCGCACGTCAGTCCAGCTCGCGACCGGCTCGCCGGCCACGGCAGTGATCAAGTCGTTGCTCTTCAGCCCCGCTTGAGCGGCAGGCGTTTGGGCAGGCACGTCCCCAAGCACGGGCCGCATGCCCGGCACGCCCTGCATGAACAATACCCAGTAGAGGAAAATCGCCAGCAGCAGATTGGCCGCCGGGCCTGCAGACACGATCGCAATCCTTTTCCAGACGGATTGCCGGTTGAACGCCCGTTTCAATTCGGCTTCGCTGACGCTGCCGGGCACCGGCAGTTCGCGTTCGTCCAGCATCTTGACGTATCCGCCCAGCGGCAAGGCCGAGATCACGAACTCGGTATTGTCCGCGCCAAAGCGCCGCCTGAAAATAGGCCTGCCGAAACCCAGGGAGAAACGCAGCACCTTGACATTGCACCAGCGCGCCACCTGGAAATGGCCGTACTCGTGCACGGCGATGAGGATGCCGAGGGTTACCAGAAAGGCGAGCAAGGTCAGCATGCTTCCAACTGCCTCCATTCCAGGGCATGGGAACGGGCCAAGGCATCGGCCTCGACCAATTGGGAGATGGATGTGACGGCCTCGATACTCATGGCCGTCAGCACGGCCTCGATCAGGCGCGGGATATCCAGGAAACCGATATTGCCGTTGAGGAAGGCGTCCACTGCCACCTCGTTCGCAGCATTGAGGATGGCCGGCGCGGTTCCCCCGTGACGCAAGGCGTCGAAGGCGAGCCGCAGGCATGGAAAGCGTGCAGTATCCGGTGCCTCGAAGTCGAGCCGACCGATCTTGAACAAATCCAGGGCATTGACGCCCGCCTCCAGCCTTTCAGGATACGCGAGGCCGTAGGCAATCGGGGTGCGCATGTCAGGATTGCCCAGTTGCGCCAGCACTGAGCCGTCTACATATTCCACCATGGAATGGATCACGCTCTGCGGGTGCACCACCACTTCGATTTTCTCCGCCGGCGCATTGAACAGCCAGTGCGCCTCGATGACTTCCAGCCCCTTGTTCATGAGCGTCGCGGAATCGATCGTGATCTTGGGTCCCATGACCCAGTTGGGATGGTTCAGTGCTTGCGCGGGTGTCACCGCCATCAGCTCGGCAGTACTCGCCTTGCGGAAAGGGCCGCCTGAAGCGGTGAGCAGGATACGCCTGACGCCGCCGTCCTCAAGCGCGGCCAAACGCGCGGGCGGCATGACCTGGAAGATCGCGTTATGCTCGCTGTCGATCGGCAGCAAGGTGGCGCCGCCCTCCTCCACCGCCTGCATGAACAGCTTGCCCGCCATCACCAACGTTTCCTTGTTGGCCAGGAGTATCCGTTTGCCGGCATATGCCGCCGCCATGGCAGGCTTGAGCCCCGCAGCGCCGACAATGGCCGCCATGACCACATGCACCTCGGGATGCGCCGCAACCTCTTCCAGCGCCTCCAGGCCTGAAAGCACCTGCGTTTCCGTGCCTTTCAGCCTTTGCTGCAATTTTTCCGCCGCGGCGCTATCCAGCATGACGGCATAACGGGGCTGATATTGCAGACAGAGTTCAGCCAGCTCGTCGACCCGGGAGTTGGCCGTAAGGGCAAACACGCGATAGCGTCCAGGATGCCTGGCGATCACGTCCAGGGTATTGAGGCCTATAGTGCCGGTGGCGCCCAGAATGGTGACGTTTTGTAGCATGGGCATCATGACGCGGAATGCATCCACGCGTGGTAGTAAAGAGGCAAATGAAGAAAAAATGCCGCCAGCGGCAGGCTGGAAGTCAGGCCATCGACACGGTCGAGAATGCCGCCATGGCCGGGCAGCAGGTTGCCGCTATCCTTGAAGCCTGCCTGGCGCTTGATCAGGGACTCGAGCAGGTCGCCCATAATGCTGAACACCGTCAACAGCCAGAACCCCGCAATCAACAATGCATTCAAGTCAAAAGCCATGCATAGCGCCAATCCGTACAGGCTCACGGCGACCAATGCGCCGAGCACGCCCTCCCAGGTCTTGCCCGGGCTGATACTGACCGCCAGCTTGTGCCTGCCGAAACGCTTGCCGGCGAAATAGGCGGCACTATCGGCAATCCAGACCACGAGCATGATCGCCAACAGCAGCCAGGGGCTGATCGCGCGCAAGCTGACGAGCGCCAGCCATAAAGGCAGCACGATCCACCATCCTGCAAGCATCATGAGATAAGGGTTCTTTACCTGTGTACGGCGCCATAACCAGATCGGCACGATGGCAATCCAGAAAACCGCCGCCAGGGGCAAACCCCAGTAAAGCGCATACTCTTGCATGAAGGCGTTTGCCGGCCCTTGCCAGAAGGCGAAGAACACCCCGGCGATGGCAGAGGCGGCAATATACAGGTAGCGGACAGCGGGCTTGAAGCCGGCCATGTGGGACCACTCCCATAGGCCGATCAGGACGCCGATCAGCATTAACAGGGACCAGTAAGGCTCCGGCAACAGGAACAGCACTGCCAGGAATGCGGGAATCAGGATGGCTGCCGTCAGCAAGCGGGTCTTCAGCATATCAGTCCGCGACCAGTTGCTCGCTCGTGCGTCCAAAGCGGCGTTCGCGCTGCTGATAGGACGCAATCGCGCGCTTGAACTCGGCCTCGTCGAAATCCGGCCACAAGGTTTCAGTGAAATACAACTCGCTGTAGGCGAGCTGCCACAGCAGGAAGTTGCTGATACGCTGCTCTCCGCCGGTACGGATGAACAAATCCGGCTCGGGCGCGTAATGCATGCTGAGATAGGCTGCCAGATCGGCTTCCGTGAAACTTTGCGCAAGTTCGGGTTTTTCCGCCAGCAGGCGCTTCATTGCCTGCATGATGTCCCAACGGCCGCCATAGTTGACCGCAATCGTCAGGGTCAGTCCGTCATTGCTTGCCGTCTGCGCCTCGGCCTCTGCGATCTTGGCTACCAAGGCAGGGTCGAAACGGGAGCAATCCCCGATCATGCGCAAGCAGATATTGTTTTCGTCGAGCTTGCCGACTTCTTGCTGCAGCGCTTCCATGAATAGGCCCATCAAGAAACTGACTTCGTCCGCAGGACGGCGCCAGTTTTCACTGCTGAATGCAAACAGGGTAAGGTATTTCACGCCATGGTTCGCACACAGGCGCACGACTTCGCGCACGACCTCGACGCCGCGCTTATGCCCTGCGACTCGAGGAAGAAAGCGCTTCTTGGCCCAGCGGCCATTGCCGTCCATGATCACGGCAATGTGCTGGGGAATCTCGCCCGTTACCGGGATGGTCTGGGTGGAGCTGGAAAAAAGTGCCACTCAATGCTCCATGGGATAAAAACAATATAAAACCACTGGCTGCCGCAATTAAACAGCCATCAACTCGGTTTCCTTGGTCTGCAGCAGCTTGTCGATCTCCGCCACAAACTTGTCCGTGAGCTTCTGCACGTCATCCTGCGCGCGACGTTCGTCATCCTCACTGATTTCCTTATCCTTGACCAGTTTTTTCAGCGCATCGTTGGCATCGCGGCGCACGTTGCGTACCGCCACCTTGGCATTTTCCGCCTCGCCACGCACCACCTTGACTAGGTCGCGGCGGCGCTCTTCAGTCAACATCGGCATGGGAACCCGGATCACGTCGCCGTTGGTGGCGGGATTGAGGCCGAGGTCGGCATCGCGGATCGCCTTTTCCACCTTGGCCGTCATGTTCTTTTCGTATGCCTGCACGTTAAGGGTGCGCGCATCGCCCAGGCTCACGCTGGCAACCTGGTTGATTGCCACCATGGAACCGTAATATTCGACATGCACATGGTCGAGCAGCCCGGTATGCGCACGACCGGTGCGTACTTTGCTCAAGTCGGCCTTCAAAGCCTCTATGGACTTCTGCATTTTCTGTTCTGCAGTGTTTTTTACGTCTTGTATCATGATGTCTCCTGCTAAGCATGTATCCGGGGATTTAAGGCAGAACGCGCGTTCCCTCGTCTTCGCCCAGTACGACCCGTTTCAGCGCTCCTTGGCGGAAAATGCTGAAAACGGAGATTGGTAACTTCTGGTCGCGGCACAATGTCAATGCCGTCGCATCCATGACTTTCAGGTTCTTGACGATCGCCTCGTCGAATGTCAGCGTCTTGTAGCGCATGGCTTCGGGATTCCGTTTCGGGTCATCCGTATACACGCCGTCCACCTTGGTCGCCTTGAGGACGATCTCCGCATTGATTTCCATGCCGCGCAAGGCAGCTGCGGTATCGGTGGTGAAGAACGGATTGCCCGTCCCTGCGCCGAAGATGACCACGCGGCCCTCTTCAAGATAGCGGATGGCCTTGCCGCGAATGTAGGGCTCGGCCACCTGCTCGATATTCAGTGCGGACTGCACTCGGCTCACCAGGCCTACATGGCGCATCGCGTCCTGCAGTGCCAGGGCATTCATGACCGTTGCCAGCATGCCCATGTAGTCAGCCGTCGCCCTATCCATGCCTTCTGCCGCCGGCGCCACGCCGCGGAAAATATTGCCGCCGCCGATCACCACTGCCACTTCCACGCCGAGATCGACTACTTCCTTGATCTCTTCCACAATCCGGGAAATGGTCGCTCGGTTGATACCGTAGCTGTCGTCGCCCATCAGGGCTTCACCAGAGAGTTTCAATAAAATGCGTTTATAGGCGGGAGTGCTCATGGGGCTCCTTATTGTTATGCAAATTGTGCAAAACGTGAATCATCCCACATATCAAGACGATCCACGTTCGTTTACTACCAGCAGGCCGCAACGGGTGCGACCATTAGTTTACACCTTTGCTGCAGCAGCAACTTCAGCAGCAAAATCGGTGACGACCTTTTCAATGCCCTCACCGACCACATACATGGTGAAAGAAGCGATGCTGGCATTGTTGGACTTGAGCAGCTGCTCGATGGTCTGCTTGTCGTCCTTGACGAAAGGCTGGCTCAGCAAGGTCACTTCCTTGAGGAACTTCTGCACGGTGCCGTCGGCGATCTTGTCCAGCATGGCTTCCGGCTTGCCGGCTTCCTTCGCCTTCTCGATCGCGACGCGGCGCTCGGCTTCGATCAGCTCGGCAGGAATGCCGCTGGCGTCCAGGGACTTCGGCTTTGCAGCGGCGATATGCATGGCAATATCCTTGCCCAGCGCTTCGTCGCCGCCAACCAGGTCGACCAGCACGCCGATCTTGCCGCCGTGCACGTAGCTCACGAGCTTGCCCTTGGCTTCGGTGACGACGAAACGGCGCACGGTGATGTTTTCACCGATCTTGCCGATCAATTGCGTACGGATATCTTCCACGTTGCCGCCCTCGATATTGAGTGCGGACAAGGCAGCCACATCGGCAGGCTTGTTCGTGGCGGCAGCTTCGGCCACCTGGTTGGTGAAGGCGAGGAAATCCGCATTTTTGGCACAGAAATCGGTTTCAGAATTGATTTCAACAATCGCGCCCAGCTTGCCGTCGGCCTTGATGCTCACGGCCACGACGCCTTCAGCGGCCACGCGGCCGGCAGCCTTGCTGGCCTTGTTGCCGAAACGCACACGCAGGATTTCTTCCGCACGCGCCATATCGCCTTCAGCTTCTGTCAGCGCCTTCTTGCAATCCATCATGGGCGCATCGGTGCGCTCACGCAATTCCTTGACCATGCTTGCGGTAATTTCAGCCATTGTTTTACTCCTTGAATATTTTTTGTTGGCGTTAGCCAGGTTTCATTAACCAAATTCGGGTACAAAAAAAGGGGGCCAGAGCCCCCTTTTGACAGGGTCTTACTCTGCCGCGGCTTCTTCAACCTCGACAAATTCCTCTTCAGAGGCTGCCTTGACGATTTCGTTGATGCTTTGGTTACGGCCTTCCAGCACTGCATCGGCAATGCCACGCGCATAGAGGCGGATTGCACGGCTGGAGTCGTCGTTGCCGGGGATGACGTACGCTACGCCGTCCGGGGAGTTGTTGGTATCGACCACGCCGATCACAGGGATGCCCAGCTTGGCTGCCTCAGTGACAGCGCCGCTTTCGTGGCCGACGTCGATAATGAAAATCGCGTCTGGCAGGCCGCCCATTTCTTTGATGCCGCCGATGGAGCGCTCAAGCTTCTCGACTTCGCGCTTGTAGCCCAGGGCTTCCTTCTTGCCGAACTTCTCGATGCCACCGTCTTGCAGCAAGGCTTCGTATTCGTTCAGGCGCTTGATGGACTGCTTGACGGTCTTGAAGTTGGTCAGCATGCCGCCCAGCCAACGGTGGTTGACGTAGGCGCAACCGGCGCGCTGTGCTTCTTCCTTGACGATTTCACGCGCTTGGCGCTTGGTGCCGACAAACAGGATGCGACCCTTGTTTGCAGCCAGTTGACGCACGTACTTCAATGCGTCTTCGAACAGCGGCAGGGTTTTTTCCAGGTTGACGATATGAATCTTGTTGCGGTCGCCGAAGATGTATTGGGACATCTTGGGATTCCAGTAGCGGGTTTGGTGGCCGAAGTGCACACCGGCTTCCAGCATTTGACGCATAGTAACGGACATTTTAATCTCCAGTAAGGGTTATTGCTTCCATACGCCCAACAACATCCGCGTTTTCGCGCGGACACCCTGTACGGGGCGCATGTGCAGATTTGCAGCCTTGCCGTCGCGGCTGGCTGCGGGATTCCACCCGGCAAGCATTATTCCTGCCAAATGGGTGCGGTATGCTACCATAAGCAGCTGTACGAACTCAAGGAAAACCTGGGCGCAAGCCTTGCAATACAATGGCAATCAACATCAAGACAGAAAAAGATATCGAGAAAATGCGCGTGGCCTGCAAACTGGCCGCCGAAGTCCTGGATTTTATCACACCGCACATTCAAGCCGGCGTCACGACAGGCAAGCTCGACGAGCTATGCCACGACTACATGGTCAACGTGCAGAAGACCATCCCGGCCCCCTTAAACTACGCGCCCCACGGCCACACCCCGTACCCGAAATCGATCTGCACTTCGGTCAACCATCAGATATGCCATGGCATCCCCGGAGCCAAGGTATTGAAGAACGGCGACATCCTCAACATTGACATCACCGTCATCAAGGACGGTTATTACGGCGATACCAGCCGTATGTTCCATGTCGGCGACATCTCGATCCAGGCCCAGCGCCTATCGGACATTACATATGAATGCATGTGGCTGGGCATAGACCAGGTCAAGCCAGGCGCGACATTGGGCGATATCGGCCATGCCATCCAGACCTATGCTGAGAAGCAAGGCTTCAGCGTCGTGCGCGAATTCTGCGGCCACGGCATCGGCAAGAATTTCCACGAGGACCCGCAAGTGCTGCATTACGGGCAGCCCGGCAAGGGCGCCGTGTTGAAGCCCGGCATGATTTTCACCGTAGAACCCATGATCAATGCCGGCAAGCGCGATATCAAGCAACTGGGCGACGGCTGGACCATCGTCACCAAGGACCACAGCCTGTCCGCGCAATGGGAGCATACCGTGCTGGTGACCGACGACGGTTATGAAGTCCTGACCGTTTCCGCAGGCACGCCTCCCGCCCCCGCCTTCATCAAATAAGCAGCATGCAACCCGCCGCACGCGCAGACAATACGCTTGCACGCCAATGGCGCCAGGAACTGCAAGCCGGGCAACATGCGCTGAAGCAGGAATTCCTGCACAAACCCAATGTCAGCCGCCTGCTGCAAGCCCAGGCGGCGCTGACGGATCGCGTACTGCGTGCCCTGTGGCAGGCTTTCGAGCTGGACGCCGAGGCCTGCCTGATCGCCGTCGGCGGTTACGGCCGCGGCGAGCTGTTTCCCTACTCCGATGTCGACATCCTGATCCTGCTGAATAGCGAGGCTTCCGCATCGACCAACCGCAAGATAGAGGAATTGGTCGGCGTCCTGTGGGATACCGGGCTCGCCATCGGCCACAGCGTCCGCACCTTGACCGAGTGTATCGTTGAGGCGCAAGGCGACGTCACAATACAGACCAACCTGCTTGAGGCTCGCTACCTGGACGGCCACGCCACCTTGTATGGCGATTTCCTCCAGGCTGTGGCATCCGTCATGAATGTCGCCAAGTTTTTTGAAGCCAAGGTGGAAGAGCAGCACCGCCGCCATGCCCGCTTCAACGATACGGCGTACAACCTCGAGCCCAACATCAAGGAAAGCCCGGGCGGGCTGCGCGACCTGCAGAACATCATCTGGATCGCACGCGCGCTCAATCTTGGCAGCAATTGGCGCGAGCTGGTCAAGAACCGCATCCTGTCCAAGCATGCCGCGCAACAAGTGCGGCGCCACGAACGCAACCTGCAGATGCTGCGCACGCGCCTGCACTACCTGGCCAACCGGCGCGAAGACCGCCTGCTGTTCGACTTCCAGAACGAGCTGGCATCCCAGCTCGGCCTGGTCACGACCAAGCGCAGGCGCGCCAGCGAGCAATTGATGCACAGCTTCTACCAAAGCGCTAAGTTCGTGGGCCTGATCAACGAAATCCTGCTCCAGGTGCTGCGCGAGCGCATCTATCCAGAACAGCATACCGTCGTCAGCCTCAACAACCGTTTTGAGGCCGTCAACGGCCTGCTGGAAACCAAGAGCCCGACCCTGCTCTACGATGAGCCTTCCGCTATCCTGGAAAGCTTTCTCGTCCTGCAGCAGCACCCCGAGCTCAAGGGCATGGGCGCCGAGCTGCTGCGGGCATTGCACCGCACCAAACATGAAATCACGCCCCAGTTCCGCGCCAACGCAAAGAACAAGGCGTTGTTCATGCAAATATTGCAGCAGCCCAAAGGCATTACCCATACGCTGAAACTCATGAACCGCTATGGCGTGCTCGGGCGCTATATCCCCGCTTTCGGCCGCGTATCGGGCCAGATGCAGCACGACCTGTTCCATGTCTACACCGTGGACGAGCATATCCTCAACGTGCTGGCCAACCTGCGCCGTTTTGCACTGGCCGAGTTCGCGCACGAATTTCCATTATGCAGCCGGCTGCTGCGCGAGTTTCCCAAGCCCCACCTACTGTACCTGGGCGCCCTTTTCCACGACATCGCGAAAGGCCGCGGCGGCGACCACTCCACGCTCGGCGCCGTCGATGCCCGCCGCTTCTGTAAGCAGCACAACCTTCCGGCAGAAGACGGGGAGCTGGTAGCTTGGCTGGTCGAGGCCCATTTGGTCATGTCGAGCACGGCGCAGAAGTCCGACTTGTCCGACCCCGCAGTAGTGGAAAAATTTGCGCATTATGTAGGCAGCGAATACCGCCTGATTGCGCTATACCTGCTGACCGTAGCCGATATCCGCGGCACCAGCCCGAAGATATGGAACGCATGGAAAGGCTCTCTGCTCGAAAACCTGTTCCGCGCCACCCAGCGCATCCTGCGCGGAAGCAATCTGAACGAAGAGCTCAGCGCCCGCCAGCAGCAAGCCAAGGAAATCCTCAGCTATTATGGCGTGGTGGAGCAAGCCTACCAGCCGCTATGGCAGCAACTGGGTCCCGCCTACTTCCTGCGTCACGAAGCGCAGCTGATCGCCTGGAACACCCGGCTGCTGCTCACCCACATCGATACCCAGGCACCGATCGTACGCGCCAGGCTCAGCCCGGCTGGCGACGGCATCCAGACCATGATCTACATGCCCGACCAGGCCGACATATTCGTCCGCATCTGCAGCTTCTTTGGTCGGCTGGGCTACAACATCGTGGAAGCCAAGGTGCACACCACCCAGCATGGCTATGCGCTTGATAATTTTTTGGTTCTGGATCAGTCAGATAAAAATATAACTTATCGTGATTTATTAAGTTTCATCGAATACGAGCTGACGCAAAAACTGCTCAGCCAGGCGCCGCCGGATGCACCGGTGCAAGGCCGCATTAGCCGCCAGGTAAAACACATGCCGATCAAGCCCGAACTCACCATCGCGCAGGAAGCCGAAGGCCCCAACACCGTACTGGACATCGCCACCAACGACAGGCCGGGCCTGCTGTCGCGCATCGCCCATGTCCTGCAGCAACACCATATCCGCCTGCATACGGCGAAAATCAATACGCTCGGCAACCGCGCCGAGGATACTTTCCTGATTTCCGACCAGTCGGGACAGGGCTTGAACCCCGACGTCCTGACGGCATTGGAAGAATCGCTCCGCTCGCAGCTTTAACTTGCCAGGATATATAGATTTAGCTGCAATAAAAAAGCCCCGTCATTAAGACGGGGCTTTTTTATTGTGCGGTTAGTGCGAAATTAACCGTGCTTGTAGTGCTTGCGCAGTGGCTTCACTACTTCCCAGCTGCTTTGCAGGCCGACAGGGAATACAACCAGGTCGCCTGGAACGATGCGAACAGGTTCGCCGCCCTTTGGCGTTACCAGGATTTCACCTTCCAGCACATATGCTGTTTCCTTGATGCCGAAGTCCAGCGGGAACTTGGACACTTCCTTTTCCCAGATGGACCAGTTTGCCACACCCAGTTCCTTCAATTTCTCTTCACTTGGGTTGTGCTCGATAATAATTTGACTCATTTAAAAATCCTTGATTAATCAACAAAAACTGGACGAAAAAACAGCCGTAATACCAGCTTGCACGAGATTCTAACATGCGACCGTAGTCAGGCATACCTGCCGCTGCCAAACTGTTTCCAATAAAACACCTAAGTGTCAATCTGTCCGAAATTAAAACACCAAAGCACGAAATTCAACAGTTCTGCCCAGTACGATCAATAGCTTAGCCACCGGCACATTTTCTGCATATTTCCGAAGTTATTGCAAAACAATTAAGGACGCATGATGACAACATTGTATATTTCTCCAGGCGCCTGCTCCCTGGGGGCGATTGTGACCCTCAAAGCCCTGGATATTCCTCATCGGCTGGTACGCGTCGCCTTGCGCCAGGCAGGCTCCCAGATCTACGACATCAACCCTTTGGGTAGAGTGCCCACACTGCAACTGGATAACGGCAATGTCATTACCGAGAATGCCGCCATCCTTCCCTACCTGGCCGACAGCAAGCCTGAGGCCAATCTGTTTGCCCCCGCAGGAAGCCTGCAACGCGCGCATATCCAGGAGTGGCTAGGCTTCGCCAATTCCGACCTCCATCCTGCGTTCAGGCCGGTGACGCGCCCCGAGTTGTTTGCCGATCACCATGAGGCGCAACAGCAAGTGCGCAAGAAAGGCCTGGAACGGCTCAACCGGCTGTTATCCCACGTGGAAAAACGCCTTGTGGCGGATCAATGGCTGGTAGACGGGCGTTTCACGATTGCGGACGCCTACCTTGGGGTGTTCCTGGGCTGGCTGCCGCGGGCCGATATCGAGGCTAAAGACAAATACCCGGCGATCCATGACTATCACAAGCGCTACCTGAGCCACCCCGCAGTGCAGGAGGCGCTTGCTGCCGAAGCACAGCTGCGTGCCGGCGATCAAGCGCAGGGCTAATATGGGCATTTTTTCGCAATTACTCCTGGCCTTGTCCGGCAGCCTGCTACTTTCAACCACGGCCAATGCTGGAAGCAGCCTTTTACTGACAACGCCACGCGGCGCTACGATTGAAATCATAGAGGACAAGCCATCCGGTGACGGGCCCTTCCCTGCCGTGATCCTGGGCTCGGGTTCCAACTATGATGCCAGGCTGCCCCTGCAGGAGCAGGTTGCCAGACAGCTGGCCGAGGCCGGCCTTGCTACCATCCGCTTCAACTGGGCATACCACGTGCAAGACCGGGAAAACGGCAAGCCCTCGCTTGATAGGCAGCCGGAAATCGAGGATATGCAAACGGCCATCGCCTATGCCAGGCAGCAATCCTGGGTAGACAATCAACGCATCGCCGTGGCAGGAAAATCGCTGGGCTCGATTATCGGCTGGAGAGTATTTCAGGCTGATCCGGAACTCAAGGCGGCCATATTGCTGACGCCCGTATGCAGAACGCCTCCAGGGCTTGCGCAGCAATATGCAAATGCCGCAGACGAGACCAGGCCAAGCCTGTGGCTGCTGGGCAATGCCGATCCCGTCTGTGTGACTTCAGACCTCTATAGCTATCTGGGAATCAAGCCCAGCCCGGCGCGCATTGCCGTAGTGGACGGCAACCATGCGCTGGCGCAGGAAGGCCAGCCTGCAGATCCCGACAACTTGGCCTTGGCGGCAAAAATAGCAGCGCAATTTGCCGCAACAGCCATCATGCAAGGAGTAAATCAAATAGATACAGGCAAATGAAAATATAATACTTTAGCAATCTATTTTTTCTTCAGAGCTCACCTGTCTGCAATTTCCAAAGCTCTGCATAAGGCCCGCCGCTTTCCAACAATTCTGCATGGCTTCCCGACTGGATTATCCGGCCGTGTTCCAGCACATGGATGCAATCCGCATGACGGACAGTGGACAATCGGTGCGCAATGATGATGCTGGTACGCCCTACCACCAGCTTGTTGAGCGAGCGCTGGATGGCGGCCTCGGTTTCGTTATCCACCGCGGAAGTCGCCTCGTCGAGGATCAGGATCGGCGGATTCTTGAGGATGGCGCGCGCCAGGGCCAGGCGCTGGCGCTGCCCGCCCGAGAGCTTCATGCCGCGCTCGCCCACCTGGGTATCGTAACCTTCCGGCAGCCGCTCAATGAACTCGTGGGCCTCAGCAGCCTTGGCGGCGGCGATAATCGCATCAATACCCGCATCAGGCTGCCCGTAGGCAATGTTCTCGGCAATGCTCGCATCCGTCAGGAAGGTGTCCTGCGCGACATAGCCGATTGCGCGGCGCAATTGCTGCAGGTCCAGGGAGGCGATATTCTCCCCGTCGAGCAGGATCTGGCCTTGCTGCGGGTCGTAAAACCTCAGCAACAGCTTGGTGATGGTGCTCTTGCCGCCGCCGGTCGCACCCACCAATGCCACAGTCCTGCCGGCCGGGATATGCAGGTCAAACCCATCAAGCGCGGGCTGGCCCGATTGGGCATCGTAGGCGAAACGCACTCCCGCAAAGCGGATGTCGCCTTTCACCGAGTCCAGCCCCAGGGGCTTGCCGCCGTACTGGATCGCCAATGGCGAATCCAGTAAATTCATCACGCGCTGGATGGAAGCCATTGAGCGCTGGTAAAGGTCGGTCAGCTCGGCCAGGCCGGTCAATGGCCACAGCAGGCGCTGGGTCAGGTAGACCAATGCGGAATAGCTTCCCACGCCCAGCTCGCCATTCAAGGTCATGAAACCGCCGTAAAGCAAGGTCACGGTAAAGCCTGCCAGGATCGCAATGCGGATCACCGGCGTGATCGCGGCGGAAAGGCGGATGGCTTCCGCATTCTTCTGGCGATAGGCATCGGAAGCGCTGCGGATATGCTGGGACTCGATCTCCTCTGCAGCATAGGCCTTGACGGTGGCGATGCCGAGCAGGTTATTGTTGAGGCGCGTCGCCAAGGCGCCAGCCGCCTCCCTGACCGAGGTATAGCGCCTGGCAAGACGGGACTGGAACCAGAATGCGCCATAGAGGATGAACGGCACGGGTATCAATGCGAGAAACGCCAGTTCCTTGGTGAGGAAGAAGAACACGCCACCTACCATCACCGAGCCAAAGAACACCTGGATCAGGCTGTTGAATCCGCCATTGAAGAAGCGCTCCATCTGGTTGATATCCTCATTGAGGATGGCCAGCAGGTTGCCGCTGCGGTTGCGCTCGAAGTAGGCAAGCTCGAGCTGCTGCACGTGCTGGTAGGCCTCCATGCGCAAGTCGTGCTGCAGGTTCTGCGCGAGGTTGCGCCAGCGCACGTCATACAGGTATTGGAACAGGGACTCCCCGACCCAGATCAACACCGTCAATGCGGCAAGCAATAGCAGTTGGTCGCGTGGCTCCGCGATGCCCAGCCCAGCCAGGAAGGAAGCCTTCTGGTTGACGACGACATCGACCGCCACGCCGATGAGTATCTCGGGCAGGATGTCGAAAATCTTGTTCAGCAGGGAATAGATGGAAGCGATCCACGCATCGCGCCGGTATTGGCGGGCATGGTTGAATAACCGTCGAAGAGGATGCATATGGGATGTAGTGGGCAAAGTTTTGATTTTATCAGCCAGGCATAAAATATCAGCCACATTGTGACTGCGGGTTTGACCGCCTGGAAACGTAAAAACCCCATGCCTCAGCATGGGGTTTTCTTGAGCGACGGTAGGAGATTAACCGACTGCGCGCAAAGCAGGCGCGCTATCATGGCCGCGCACCAAGGGCAGTACTTCCTCCCCTACCCGGTAAGCCTCTTCCAGGTGCGGCGTGCTGGCGAGGATGAAAGCATCCGCGCCGAGCCTGACCAGGTCATCCAGGCGCTCGGCCACCTGCTCATAGCTGCCAACAATGCCCTGGGTCTGCCCGCCGCGTAGCAGGCTGAGACCGGACCAGACGTTGGGATGGATGATGAAGTCTCGGTAATCATTGAGCTCCTTCGGCGCATTGCTGCGCTGGCGGCTGGCGCCGACGGAATCCCCGGTTTGCTGGGCAAAACGCTTGTAGCGCTCGCGCGCAGCGTCATCAAGGTTTTCAAACCCGCGCTGCACTTCGCGCCAAGCCTCCTCCTCGGTGCGGCGGGCAATGATGTCCACGCGCACTGCGCATTTGATCTTGCGGCCCAATGCGGCAGTGCGCTCCTTCACGCGGTCGAACTTGTCGCGCAACTGGTCGAAAGGCTCCAGCCATGAAAGGTAATAGTCCGCATGCTTGGACGCGGAAGCCAGGGCCGCGTCGGACGAGCCTGAGAAGTAAATCTCAGGGAAATCCTGGCCCAGGAGCTGGGCCGGCAGGGCCGCATTCTCCACCTGGTAGAACTTGCCCTGGTAGGAAAAACTGTTCCCGCTCCATACGCCGCGCAATACGTCCAGGAATTCTGTCGTGCGCGCATAGCGGTCGTCGTGCGGCGCCACGTCGCCCCACCACAGCTGGGCAGGGCCGCCGCCGCCGGTAATTACGTTGTAAAGGGCACGGCCGCCGGTGGCGCGTTGCAGGCTGGCCGTCATGCGCGCAGCCACAACCGGGTTCAGGAAGCCGGGCTGGAACGCAATCATGAAACGGAAAGTACTGGTCTCGCGCGCGAGGAACGAGGAAATCGCCCACGGCTCGTCGGTCATCGGGAAGGAAGGGATCAAACCGCCTTGGAAGCCCGATATCTCGGCGGCACGCGCCACCTCGGCGATATAGTCGAGGTTGTTGAAGCCGTCGCCATGGCCACCGCTGAGGCCTTTCTGCACGATATGGTCGCCTTGCTGCTGCGACCAGTCGCCGCGGTGGTGCAGCTTGTTGCGCAGCGAGCTTGGCTCGCCGTGCGTTGGAATTCTCCAGAAAACATCAATTGCCATAATATATCGACTCCTCTATCAGGCTGCGCGCTGGCTGGCGCCATTTATCAGGGAACGCAGCGGCGGCAGGACATTCTCGCCAATGCGGTAGGCCTCTTCCAGGCTGGGGACGGCGCCCAGGATGAACTGCTCGACGCCCGCTTCCGCCAGCGCGGCCAGCTGTTCCATAACTTGCTCGAAGCTGCCGACCAGGGCGGCGCTTGCGCCGGTGCTGGCTGTGGTCAAGCCCTGCCACAACCCTGCGGTATTACTGTCATCGGCCTTATGGTCGGTCTGTTCGGCATAACGCTTGGCGTCGAATACCGCTTCTTCCTCGGTTTCGCGCGCCAGGACATCGACGCGCAGGCCGATTTGCAATGTACGGCCCTGCTTGCTTGCCAGGTTGCGTAAAAGCGAGATTTTCTTTGCGACTTCGTCCAGAGGCTGCGCTTCCAGCACATGCACATCGGCAAGCTTGGCTGAGAGGGCGTATGCCTCGTTCGTCTCGCCGGATAGATAGATGGGAGGAACCTTCTGACCGGAAAGGGGCCCTTGGAAGCCGCCTTGCAACACCTGGAAGAAGCGGCCGTCGAAGTCGTACCCGGTCGTGGTGATGACGTTGCGGGCCACGGTGACAAACTCCTCCACCCTTGGATACAAGTCCGCCTGCGCCGCGAAGTCGCCATGCTGCCTGCGCTTCGCCTCATCGGGCTCCACGCCGATCTGCCAGGCAAAACGGCCTTCGGTAAAGCGCTGGTAGCTCACCGCGTTCTTGGCGGCATAAACCGCCGAGCCGCGCGAGGCGTCGAACTCGGCCAGCACCGTCAGGTAGCGCGTCGCGCGGCTGAGGTAGCCGGCGACGATCCAGGATTCGTCGCCTTCAGGATCGTTCCTGACCTTGATGCCGTCGAACTTGGCCAGTTCCACCGCCTTGGCGATCTGGTGCAAATGGTCGAAATAATTGAACCGCTGGCCGCGAGGGTCGGTCACGCCCGGCAGGAAATAAGGCCGGCTGTCGGCCCTTTCGCCCCGGATGCGTTTTTCGGCGTCGGCATAGCGCCCATCCCCTGAGGTCGGCGCTTGCCAGAAAAATTTAACTGTCATGCATATCTCCGCGATATTTCTACTTAGATCATTATCCTTATCGCAGAAACCATGCCATTCGCCTTTAATTCCCATAATTATTTTATGGGAATTTACAGAGGTTTGAATCCTTTAGCTTATTTTACAGATTCATATTGCACGGGATTTTAATGCTGGACTTGAGGCAGGCATATTCGCGGCCCGAACTGTTTATATAAAAACACTTTAGCCCTTTAATTTGCTCCAAAATAAACAGTTGCTCCAAAATAAACAGTTGCTCCAAAATAAACAGTTTCTACTCAATAAGCAGCCATCTCTCGATTAAACAAGACTTGGTTACGGACTCTTTTTTGACCTGTAAAGATTAATGCTGTCTTTCAAATCGATTGTCACGGAGCGCGCGACCTCAGCGTAATCGGGGTCTTGGGAAGCATATAGGATTGCCCGTGAAGAGCTGATAATCAAGCCGGTGCCGTTTTCAGTCTGGCCTGCCTTGGCCAGTTCTCTGCGGCTTTAAAGCCCCCCCAATATCATGAGTCGCGTCGACAATGTTCTTTAAAAAGCCAAATATCGCGTCTGTTTGGCTTTTTAAATGTGCTCAGGAAACCAGAACAAGTCAGGGTCGAGCTACACACAATGAATTGCTTTCCTCACAGGATTTCTCTAATTTTTCAATAAAGTTCATTTTTACTCAGCATTAGGTTGCCACATTTTCATCCGGTCCATTTTCAACAACGCTTTCTGTGCAAAACTACGGTTTATCCTATCCGTCTAAACCACGCCTGATGATGTCAGACAGCAGCAGCATGTCATCCACCGTCCGCTCCGCGCCTGCCTCCAGCAATCTGTCGGCTGCCATGGTGCCGGTATAGGCACATACCCGCATGTCGGCGGCGACCGCCGCCGCCACGCCGACATCGGTATCCTCGATTACCAAGCAGGCGGAAGGCTTGACTCCCTGGCTTTCTGCCGCCTTGAGATAGACGTCGGGCGCCGGCTTCGGCCTGCCCAGGTCTGCGGCACTGAATATCCTGTCGTTGAAATAAGGCAGCAAGCCGGTGATATCCAGCATTTCATGCACTTTGGCGGCACTGCTGTTGGAAGCCACGCAGTGCGGCAACTGTAGCTGCCGCAACACCTGCTCTACGCCGGCGATAGGCTGCAAGCCGTTGCGCAATGCGGCATCGCGCCTGGGCCGGTAGCGGGCAAGAAAATCCGCACCCGGCCGGCGGCCATAAATGCGGGCGATGATGTCCATGCACTGTTCGAGCGAATGGCCGACAAAATGCCTGGCCATCTCCTCGATCCGGGCAGGTATGCCTTCCTCGTTCAATACGTCGACAAATATCTGGTTGGTGATTTTCTCGCTATCGACCAACACCCCGTCACAGTCAAACACGACTAATTCATAAGCAGGCATGATTCCCTCATTGCCCAGGAGCCGTTAACAAAACCCTGCCGGCGTTGTGGCCCTGCCTTGCCGTACTACATGTACTGCTGCTTTTGGTAGGACGGCTAGCCATAATCGCCGAGCTTGGTTGGCGGCTCTAAGGTACGCTGTTCAAAGCGCAGAATGATGCCTTAAAACCAGGAGCTGTGCAGCTCCCGGCGTTCATCTTAAGCGCGCAATGCTTCCGGCGACGCCTGGGTGTTTGGATTGGCTGGCCGGTCCAGCCCCAGCCTTTCGCGGTAGGTATTGCCGCTGTACTCCTTCTGGAAGATGCCGCGGCGCTGCAGCTCTGGCACGACCAAACGGGCGAAGTCCTCCAGCCCCTTGATGGAGTAAGGCGGCACAACATTGAATCCGTCCGCACCCTTCTCGACGAACCATTGCTCGATCAAGTCGGCCACGGTTTTTACCGAGCCGATGGCCTGGATATGGCCGCGCGCCACCCGGAACTTGAGCACCAGTTGGCGGATGGTGAGGTTTTCGCGTCGGGCCAGCTCCAGTTGCTGCTGGAAGCGGCCGCGCCCGTTCTCGCCCGCGTCGTAAGGCAAGTCCGGCAACGGGCCGTCCAGGGGATATTGCGAAAGGTCGAAACCGCCGAATTCCAGGTCGCTGAAATCCACCAGCTCCTGCAGCTCGCCGTATTTGTCCTGCGCTTCCTGGTCGGTTTCCGCCACCACCACGTTCAGGCCCGGGGTAATCTTGAGCTGGTCTTCCGCCCTGCCGTATTTCGCCATGCGGCTCTTGACGTCGGCATAGTAATCCTGCGCCACCTTGAGCGAGGTTGCCGAGCTATAGGTCATTTCCGCCACGCGCGCGGCAAACTCCCTGCCGGTATCCGAATTGCCCGCCTGCACGAATACGGGATATCCCTGGATCGGCCTTGGATAATCGAGCAAGCCTTCGGAAGAGAAATAGTTGCCCTTGAAGCTCACCGGGTGTGCGGATGCCAGGTCATAGAAGTTGCCGGCGTGCCTGTCGGGATGGTCGAATGCATCGTCGTCCCAGCTGTCCCATAACGCCTTGGCCAGGTTGACGAACTCTTCCGCGCGATCGTAGCGCTGCTCGTGCGAGCGATTATCCTGTATGCCGAAATTCTTCACCGTGGCGGGATTCAAGGACGACACCACGTTCCAGCCGGCGCGACCGCCGCTGATATGGTCGAGCGAGGTAAACTGCCGGGCGATGTTGTAGGGCTCGGAGAAGTTCGTATTGACCGTGGCGACCAGGCCGATATTCTTGGTCTGCGTCGCAATCGCGGAAAGCAAGGTGAACGGCTCGAAATGGAAGTTGGACGGGTTTTTGGCCGCCTGCGGCGTCAGCTCGCCTGAACGGCCGATGAAATCGGCCACGAAGAAGGTATGGAACTTCGCCTCCTCCGCGATCTTCGCGGCGCGTATCCACCATTGCAAGTCCGGGCGGCCGTTTTCCTTCCAGACCGGATGCAGCCAGCCCGCAGGATGGTGCCCGTAGCGGAGCAGGAATACGTTCAGGATCAATTGGCGCTTGTTGTCACTCATATGGAGGCTCTCTTAAATATAAAAAGCCGGGCATCGAGGCCTATTGACCCTAGCCCGGCTATGTCGCGAGGTTGAAGCCTAGACGATATCTTCCAGATAACGGCCGCTGTAGGCCTTGGCCTTCTCCAGCAAGCCGGTGCGCTTCCACTGCACTTCCAGCGCGCCTGGCGTGTAGTGCTGGGCGCCGCCGATCTGCTCGGCGATCGCCTGGTAGCGCGCGGCCTCTTCCACGAACAGGATCAGCTCCGAAGTGCGGATGATGCCCTTGCCCCAGAAATTGACGCCGCCGTTGGACTCCAGCAAGGCTGGCGGAGGTGCCAGTTCAGGGTGCTTATCCAAGCGCTCCTTGATGACATCCAGAACGCTGCGCGTACGGTCGAGGTGGTTGGGAATTTCGCGCGCCAGCAAATGGCGGGCCGCGGCGACATATAGGATTGGGAACGGCTTGTGCGCCAGCGACCATGCCGACAGGAAGTTGGTATGGATATGGATGGCGGTGTCCGCATCCAGGCGCGACTCGTTCAGGATATGGCTGCTTTCCTCGGAGAACTTGCTGATACGCAGGCTGGGGGTCTGGTCACGCGCAAGCCCGCCCGGGAAGCGGATATGCAAAAGATTGTCGTGGCCCGGGATCTTGTGGGAGATATGGAAGGTCAGGCTCGCGGACAAGGTGCCGTTCTCGCGCAATACGTTGAATGCATGGATCGCATCGGCCTTGGCTTCGTCCACATAAGACACCAAGTCGATTTCGGATAGGTTTTCACTCATTTCACATCCTCCAGTTAAAAATTAAATACCGCTGCTAAGCAGCTATGTTGTCAGGGAAATTGGCAAACTTCGGTTGTGCTTCCACCAGTTTTCTGGCGGCTTCCAAGGGTTCATGGACTATCCAATCCCTGATATCGAAATCGTCCGCAAAATAGCCCCACTCGTGCAGAAAGTCCTTTTGCACTTCCAACCCGCGGATATATTCCTCGGATAATGACGGGGTGAACGACAGGTGCACATCCTTGCCATGCGAGCCGACCACATCTTCGGCAGAGGCAGCCCGGCCTTCAGGCAACAACAGATTCAGGACCTCTGCGGGGTGCTCGGCGGCCCAGGCGGCTGTCCTGAGCAGGACGGCCAAGTAGCGGGCCACGATATCGGGATGCTTTTCAAGGAAGGCACGGTCGACAGTCACCGGACGAGGCGTACCGTTATTCACGCGCAACAAGGGATCTGCCAGGTCGTTGATATTGAGCAGTTGCCGGTAAAACGGATTCTTGGCCAGTTGATAGCCGCGGGCAAACCGGACAAAAATCGCATCCGCTTCGCCGCTGTCCAGGGCATCCAGCTCAACGTGCCGGTATTCACGCGAGATTCTCGGGCCTTGCTGCGTATCGTAATTTTCCGCCTTGATATCGACGAAGTGCGCATCCTCGCGCCCTAACCCGGCAAGCTTCAAGGCGGTGGCAAAACCGTGCTGCGCGGCGCCACGCTGGAAATCGATGACAGCGCCGGCGTGGTCAGGGATAGCCAGGCGCTTGCCCTTCAGGTCGGCTAGCTCATGAATATCGCTATCCGCCTTGACAATAATGCCTTGATACTCATCGAGCCAGGTAATCGCCACGACCACAGTATCCTGGCCGGTCCCCTTGGCCCATATCGGCGGGATATTCCCGCCCTCGCGGAACAAACCCGACTGCTTATGATGAAAATGCGCGTTGCGCAACTCGAGGCTGTCAGAATCGCGCAGCGAGTTGAGGATAGTGCCGTCCTGGGCAAACTCGGCCTGCAGCCAGCCTTGGCGGATCGCCAATGCGGAAGCCGTGGCGGCACCGCAACGGGTGTACCAGAGGCGAATTGGTTCTGCTGGGTTCTGTGCCATATACATCCTTAACCACAAGTCATCTGAACCCATTCATTCGCAAGCACTATGCCAGCATCAACTTAAGCAGGATAAGGCCACGATATTTAAAAATTAATCTATTTTATAAAATAAATTTACCAAATTATTATTTTTTATATGAAATTTACTATCTACAACTGCTAAAAAATTACGATAAACACTCTCAATATCAGTGACCAGAAATCAACAATCTCCTCAATAAGCCATGCTGCCTCTGCTGAAAAACAAACATATCCTGACTTGTCGCTCGCAATTGCTGCTTGAAAAACAACATTTGTTTAAAAATAAACATCTGGCATTGCTCCCAAAACAACAGCGCTACTGATACAAAAATAAGAGAAAAATAAATTTCCAATATAATTCAATTGGTTAAGATATTTACATAAAGAAAAAAAGTACTGGCACGAATCCTGCCGATAGTTTTGCCTGTGCACAGCAATGCGCTGGGCCATTCATTTCATTATTAGCAGGAAAATTCAATGTCCAGGAAAAGCACGACCTTGCCAACGGAGTCGGTCCCAAGCCCATTTGTCAAACGACAACTCACAATCGCCGTAGCCGCCGCATTTGCAGGCAGTTTTTTTATCGCTCCCGCATTTGCGGCCGATGAGCAAACTCCTCAAGCCACGGATACCGCTACGACACAAGCAGCATCAAACAACGAAGAAACCACTCCTGCCGAAGCAAAGGATGTCGAATCATCCCTTGGCAGCATTGTGGTGACCGCCCAACGCCGTGAAGAAAATGCGCAGGAAGTACCAACCGCCATTTCGGTATTGGGAGGCGAAGAATTCCAGCAAAGAGGCATAGGCCGTTCTGCAGGCGAAATTCTGAACAACGTTCCCAACTCGTCAGCCGGCACCATCCAGAATGGCCGGCCACGCTGGTGGATCCGTGGCGTGGGCGCAGGCCAGCAGCAGCTGGACTTCCCCAACCCCATCGGCTTCTATATTGATGACGTATTCATCAGCAATGCCAGCGCCACCGGTATCCCCATTTTCGACCTGGAACGCGTGGAAGTCTTACGCGGCCCGCAAGGCACGCTCTGGGGCAAGAATACGACTGGCGGCGCTATCAATATCGTTTCCAAGAAACCTACCTTCTCGGAGAATCCTGAAGGCTATGCCAAGGTGGATTACGGCAGCTTCGGTGACAAGGTAATCCAGGGCGCAGTGGGAGGCACTATCGTCGACGAGCGCATCGCAGGCCGTATTTCCTTCTATAACCAGGACCTCGATGGCCGCTTCAGCAACCAATTCAATGGTAAAACCAGCGGCGGCGTTGAAGACTCGGTCATTCGCGGCCAATTGTTGTTTGCGCTGACGCCTGACCTCGATGCCTTATTGAACGTTTACCACCGCAAGTACAAAACCGACGGCAACGTCGGTACGGTATACAGCCGGACAGGCGAGTTCCGCAATGGCTACCGACCTAGCCGGAATATCAACCATGTCAGCAGCAATGCGGAAGATAGCAGCGATGTCACACAAAACGGGATTTCGTTGAACGTCAATTGGCAGATTGGCAAACTTACACTGACATCGATCACTGCCTATGCTGATTACAAGGCCGAGACGCTCAGCGATTCAGATAATACCCCTTTGGAAATCGGCCGCGGCTACACGGATGCGAAAAGCAAGCAATGGACGCAGGAGTTCCGCCTGGCGTCCCCTCGTGAAGACCGTTGGAATTGGCTGACAGGTTTCTTCTATTTCAAGGAGGATATCGACTCCTTCACGGCAGCTGCAAGACTGCCCAATGGTGTTGTGCCGCAGCTGGCAGGCTCTTCCCAGGCTCCAACCTTCAATAGCAGCGACTTGTCTCACAAAACCGAAAGCTACGCTATCTTCGGTAGCACTACCTATAACTTTACCGACAAATTCGACACCACACTTGGCGCACGCTGGACGACTGAGGAAAAGGAATATGACCTCAATCGCCGTAGCAATGCGCAAATCGGCACCGGCGCGGATACCAGCTGGTCTGACTATGGATCATGGTGGAGTTCATATAATGGGGGCATTGGCGGTACCGGGACTTTCACCGACGCACGTGATAAGCGCTGGAACGCTTTTACTTACGACATCACCCCGCAATTCAAGATCACGGACACTGACCGCGTTTACTTCAAGTTCTCCCGCGGCATCAAGTCCGGCGGCTACAATACCGCTGCCGCCAACCCACTGGCATTGAATACATTGAAGCCGGAAGAATTGAACGCCTACGAAATCGGCTATAAGTCCGAATGGTTGAATGGCCGCTTGAATTTCAATGCCAATGCCTTCTACTACGACTACAGCAATGTACAAGTCAATGTCGTGGGTACCAATCTTGCCGTGCCGATTTCCTACTTGCAGAACGTGGAAAAAGCCAGCGTCAAGGGCGCCGAATTCGAAGTCGAGGCATTGCCGACCAATAACCTGCACTTGAATGCCAATATCGGCATACTCAAGACCGAGTTCGAAAAGTTCGACATCCAGAATGGCGGCGGCAACCACGATGGCAACGAGTTCGTGCGCGCCCCACGCTGGAGCGCCCAATTGCGCGGCACCTACAATATCCCACTGGAAAACGGCAGCAGGATATTGCTGGGAGCCGATGCACGCTATCTGGGCAAGCAGTATTTCTTTGTCGTACCGCAAAACAACGACTTGCTGAACCAGGGCGCCTACACCTTGGTGAATGCACGCGTAAGCTACTTGACCAAGAACGACAAGATCGAGATCACCGGCTACGTCAACAACTTGTTCGACAAGGAATACCGCTACCACGCCCTACCAGCAAGTGCTCCTGCAGGCACCGCCATCTCTGGCAACACTGTGTATTGGGGCAACCCAAGAACGATAGGCGCGTCCTTGACCTACCGCTTCTAATAATTTCAGTCAACTAACCTAAACACTGTACAACTTTGTTCAAGAAACAGCCTGGAAACAGGCTGTTTCTTTTATTGAGCTCTAGCGACATCAATGCAATCGAGCGTCCTGCCAAATTATTCGTATCTTTAAACCACGAGCACTCAATCAGTATGAAGCAATACCCCCTCATCCGCTGCCTGCTTTTGTATCGCTACATGCCATACAAATTTGCCTTGACCGCTGCCTTGTTCACCCTCGTCAATATCGGCATGGCGTGGCAGCTATGGCTGGTCGGCCAAGCGGTCAACGATGTCCAGAGCGGCAATGCCATTACCAGGCTGGCGGATGGCAGCCTGGAATATTCACAAGCGCTGCACTGGATACTCCTGCTGCTCGCGGTCGCTGCGGCACGCGGAGTGCTGCAGTATATCGGCGGCCTGATGTCGCTGGTGATCGGCCAAGACCTGCTCACCATCCTGCGCGAGCGCATCCTGCACCAGGTGCAACGGCTGGATCTCGCCTACCACTGGCGGCACGGCATGGGCGAAATGGTCACGCGCACCACGCGGGATGCCGACAAGGTGCGCGACGCCCTGATCAACTTCTGGCGCCAGGTGTTCGAGGCCAGCCTGTGGGTGCTGGTTTCCGTCGCCCTGCTCTCCTGGTATCACCCATGGCTGGGCCTGGGTACGCTGACATTCACGCTGGGCGGCATTGCATTATTCGTCACCCAGACAGAAAAATTGGTGACGCTGGATAGGGCCGTAGGCGCGGCCTATGACGCGGTCAATCAGGAACTCAGCGAAGGAGTGAACGGCGTGCGAGTCATCAAGTCCTTCGGCCTGGAACAGCAGCGCGTCGCGGTTTTCACGACGCTGGTGCAGAGCTTCATGCAGAACGCGCGCAGCGCACTGGCCTATGCCGCCTCGCGTATTCCCCTGCCACAGACCGTGGTTGCCTTGAGCCATGTCTGGATCCTGGCTGCGGGGGCATACCTGGTGCAGCAAGGCACGCTCAATATCGGCGAACTGGTTGCCTCGATGCTGGTCGCCAATGCGCTGGTGTTCCGCATCGAGGGCATCGGCCGGGTGATCCAGATTTTCGCCGATGCGCGCGCCTCCGCCGCACGCATCTGGGAACTGCTCGACGAGCAGCCGACGATCAACTCAGGCGCCGACTCCGTTCCAGAAGGGGCATTGGGCATCCGGCTGAATCATGTCGGCATTCAATCCCCTGGCCAGGGCAATGCGATATTGCAGGATTGCAATCTGGAAGTCGCCCCAGGCGAGGTGGTGGCGATCGTGGGCATGACGGGCTCCGGCAAAAGCAGCCTGGCGGGATTGCTGCCGCGCTTGCTGGATGCGGATGCCGGCAGCGTGGAAATCGGCTCGCCCTGGGCAGGATGGAACAATATAAAATCATTCAAATTAAATGAATTAAGAAAAAAAATTAATGTCGTTCCTCAAGAAAGTTTCTTGTTCTCCGACACTTTGGAGGCCAACCTGCGGCTAGCCAAGCCGGAGGCAAGCGAGCAACAAATCCTGCAAGCCTTGGAGCAAGCGGGTGCAACGGAAGTGCTCGACCGCCTGAGCGACGGCCTGCAGACCAGAATCGGAGATCGCGGCATCACCTTGTCCGGCGGGCAGCGGCAGCGCATCAGCCTGGCACGCGCGTTTCTCGCCGAGCCTTCCATCCTGGTGCTGGACGACGCCACCAGCGCGCTGGACGCCATTACCGAGCGCCAAGTGCTGGACAACATCCGCCAGCTGCGCAACAGCAACGGCCAGCCCATCACCGTCATCCTGATTGCCAGCAAGCTCTCCACCATCCTGCTCGCCGACCGCGTCGCCATGCTCGACCAGGGCCGCATCAGCGACCAAGGCACGCATGAGCATTTATCCACCACCAATGCGCAATACCGCGACCTGCTGGGAGTCAGCCATGGCAAATGATTTCCGCGGCGACAAGCCGCTCAATGACATCGAGCTGGAACAGGCATTCGCGCGCAAAAAGCTGGACCGCAGCATGTTCTGGCGTCTGCTGCCGTTGCTGCAGGATGTGAAGGGCCGGATTCTCGCCGTGATCCTGCTCGAAATCGTGCTGGTGGGCGTGATCTTCATCCGCCCGTGGTTCCTGCGCGAGGTGATCGACAACGGCTTCATCCAGACCGCGCAAGGCATCGTCCTCAATACCCCGCTGCTGGTCTGGATGTCGGTCGCCACCGGCTTGAGCTGGGCATTGCGCTTCAGCCTGGGCAGCTTTTCGCAATACCTCGCCGGCACGGCGGCCATCGACATCCTCAACAAGCTGCGCATCCGCGTGTTCAGCCATGTGCAGGCATTGAGCGTGCGCTATTTCGACCAGACCAAGGCCGGCCGCATCATTTCACGCGCCGACCGCGATATCGATACGTTGGAGCCCTTGCTGGTGCAAGGCCCGCCCGAGCTGTTCTCGGCGTTGCTGCGCCTGGTCGTGGCCTCGATCGCCCTATGGTGGATTTCGCCCAAACTGTTTCTAGCCCTAGCCAGCATCGTGCCTTTCCTGATTTTGGGCACCTGGCTGTTCAAGCGCATCTCGGAGAAAATCTGGGGCCGTGTCGCCGAAGCGCGCGCGCGCTTTACCGCGCACCTAGTGGAAACCGTCTCCGGCGTGCGCATCCTCAAGCAGACGGTCAACGAATCCAGCAATGCGCGCCGTTATCGCGGATTGCTGGAAGACTTCAACAATATCCTTATCAGGGGCTCCATGAAGTCAAGCTGGTTCCTGCCATTGACGCAGGTGCTCAGCACGGTCGGCATGGCCTTCCTGCTCATGGTGGGCGGTATCGGCATCGCGGACCAGGAAATGACGGTCGGCCAGCTCGCGCAGAGCCTGTTCTATGTCCAGCTGTTCCTCGGCCCGCTGCAGGAGCTGAACGATTTGTTCGAGCGCTACACTTCCGGTGCCTCGTCGGCGCAGCGTATCTTCCTGATGCTGGATACCGAGCCTGAAATCCAGGACCCGGCAACGCCTGCGACACCCAAGCAGGAATCCGGCAAGGTCGAATTCGACAACGTCATTTTCGGCTACCTGCCGGAAAAGCCCGTTATCCGCGGCTTCAACCTCGACATCCATCCTGGCGAAGTATTGGCGATTGTCGGGCCGACCGGCCATGGCAAAAGCACATTGGTACAGTTGCTGACGCGTTTCTATGAGGTCAATGCGGGCGCGGTCAGGATCGACGGCCAGGACGTGCGCGAGTATGCGCAGCAGGATTTGCGCCGCAAGGTGGGCATCGTGCTGCAGGACAACGTCCTATTCTCCGGCACGGTGCTGGATAACCTGCGCCTGGCAGCTCCTGAAGCCAGCGATGAAGCCCTGATTGCCGCCGCGCGCGAACTGGGTGCCGATGAAGTGCTGGAGCGGCTGCCTGCGGGCTACCGTACCGCAGTCGGCCCGCTAGGCGCATTCCTCAGCCACGGGCAGCGGCAACTGGTCTGCCTGGTGCGCGCCTATCTCGCCAACCCGGCCGTGCTGGTGCTAGATGAAGCCACTTCTGCCGTGGATATCCATACTGAACGCCGCATCCAGACCGCCTTGCGCCGCTTGTGCGAAGGCCGCACCGCCATCATCATCGCGCACCGGCTTGCCACCATCCGCGATGCAGACCGTATTGCCGTCATCTGGGACGGCAATATCCAGGAGCTAGGCAACCATCAACAGCTTATCCGCCAGGGCGGCGCCTATTCCCGGCTTTACCAGGCATACGAAGAAGCCTCCAACGCCAACAACCAGCCTGCCTAGCCTCAGCCACGATCAGGGATACTGTTTCATAATCAACAGTATCCCTGGCTACTGTTGATTTACAATCACCACCTAATAATAAATAACATTAATAAATTATATTAATCAATTGATATATAGATAATTTCAACAATTAATACTTCTATGTTTACCCTGGCATGGAACATGCCACTAATAAGGCTCCAACCTGTCCATCTGCGCAGGCTCAATTACAAGGAGACTCTTCATGTCGTCAGCAAGCTCTCAAAACACATCCGTTGATACCCTTTGGTATACACGCTGCCCGGTCCCCACCCCGCTCGGCCTTGCAGCCCGCCAGGACTGGTTCAAGCAGGAATTCCAGCCCGACAACATCACGATCAACACCCTGCAGGAAACCCGCGACCCGGAACTGCTCGAATCGCACTATGACCACAAGCTGCCGCACTCCTTCCGCCAAGGCGGCAACGTCCCGGCCATCTGGGCCCGCGCCAATGGCGCAGATACCAAGGTCATCGGCCTCAATTGGGTCGACGAAGCCCAATTGCTCCTTGCCCTGCCTGCTTCCGGCATCAAGGAGCCCAAGGACCTCAAAGGCAAGAAAATCGCATTGCCATTGAACCGCATCAGTATCGACCATCAACGCGCCAGCGCATTGCGCGGCATTGTCGTCACGCTGGAAATAGCAGGCCTTTCCACCAAGGATGTGGAATTGATCGACTTTGAAGTGCCGCAATCCGCGCCTGGCTTTGGCTGGGGCAATGGCACCCGCGTTGCCTATGCAACCGAGCTGGAAGCTCTCAAGAGCGGCAAGGTCGATGTCATCTTCACCAAGGGCGCACGTGGTTACGAAGCCGCCGAAGCCAACGGCCTGACCATTGTCTACGACGTACGCAACCACCCCGACCCGAAAGTCCGCGCCAATAACGGCGCCCCACGCCCCATCACGGTCGATGGCGAACTCCTGCGCCAGCGTCCTGACCTGGTAGCCCGCTTCCTGCGCCGCATCGTCGATGCCGGCGACTGGGCAGCGGCCCACGAAGCTGAAACCGTGGCTTACATTGCCAAGGAATCCGGTTCTACCGACGAGTACGTGCGCAAGGCCTATGGCAACGACATCCACCTGCACCAAGGTACCGATCTGAACCCGGAATTCATCGCCGCGCTGGAAGGCTACAAGAACTTCCTGCTGGAATGGGGCTTCATCAAGGCGGACTTCGACGTCAAGGCATGGATAGATCCGGCCCCTCTGGCTGAAGTGCTGCGTTCGCTTTCGCAAAAGGCGGCATAATAAGCATATAACAAATAACCATAACAACTGCTGGCGCAGTATGGTTAAAATCGAGGCAGCCTTCATACAATGAGGGCTGCCTTATTCATTTGACGGCCGTTGTAGAACCAGGCCATCAATACTAGTCAGAGAATCAATCAGGAGGCCTCAACATGGCAACACTACGCTTGGGTGACACCGCACCCGACTTTACCCAGGATTCCAGCATCGGCACTATCTCTTTCCATGAGTGGCTGGGCGATAGCTGGGCCATCCTGTTCTCCCATCCTGCTGATTACACGCCCGTTTGCACAACAGAACTCGGCGCTACCGCCAAGCTTGCGGAAGAATTCAAGAAGCGCAAGGTCAAGCCCATTGCGCTCTCCGTCGACCCGGTAGACTCGCACAAGGGTTGGATCACCGACATCAACGAAACCCAGGACACGGAAGTCAACTTCCCCATCATTGCCGATGCCGACCGCAAGGTGTCGGAGCTCTACGACCTGATCCATCCCAACGCCAGCACCACCGCCACCGTGCGCTCCGTATTCATCATCGACCCGAACAAGAAAATCCGCCTGACGCTGACCTACCCCGCAAGCACAGGCCGCAACTTCAACGAAATCCTGCGCGTGATCGACTCGCTGCAACTGACCGAATACCACAGCGTTGCTACCCCCGCCAACTGGGAAGACGGCGACGACGTCGTCATCGTGCCCTCGATCACCGACCCGGAAGTACTCAAGCAAAAATTCCCCAAGGGCTACAAAGCTGTCAAGCCTTACCTGAGGCTCACCCCTCAGCCCAATAAATAAGGATTGATTGATCCAACGAATGCCCGGCTAGTCCGGGCATTTTTTATTGATTTCAGAAAATACAGGTTCTACGGGCTCACTTAATGGATGTTGCTAGAAAGCAACACGATACGGACTACGATGAAATTTTAGATAAAACTGAAAGAAAAAAGGCCCACATTGCTGTGGGCCTTTCTCTATTTGGCTCCCCGACCTGGGCTCGAACCAGGGACACACGGATTAACAGTCCGTTGCTCTACCGACTGAGCTATCGGGGAATCGAGAAGCCGCTACTATACTGGCCTGGCGAGGCGTGGTCAACTATTTTCTGCAAAAAATAGGCAGAATTTTCCGACCCGAAAATACCCTATTCCAGCTTATCGAGAATTTCCTTTTCTAATCAATTATTCATATGCAAAGATCATGGTCGAGCATAGCAATGCCAAAAAACCGTACTCGACTTAACAAATGAAAAAGGCTTGCGACATGCAAGCCTTTTTCATTTGCTCCCCTATTAAATCCAACTCAATATCCTACGCTTTCATCTATCACGGACTGAATAATGTCATCAGTAAAAGGCGTGCCGGCAGCCCGTAAAGCAATTACGAGGTCATCGACTTCGTGTACTTTGTCAGAATCATCGGTTGCAACCAACTGATTATATTCCACTTCATCCATAATACTCTCCTTTATTCATGTGGGTAAATTAATCATAAGCAGGCCATGTGAAAGCTGTATTACAAAACATCTCTTAATAGATTTCTTCAACCTGACTCTTAATCACAATAATGAAACTACTATGTTAGAGGCTCAATAGCCTGTTTGCACTAATGCAGTCATATACCGATATGACCTTGTCTGATGTTATATAAGCATTAAGCATATCTCGTGCCACAAGACTGAGTTCGGCTACTCTGGTCACATATGAGTTGCGGGTGTTCGATCAGGCGTTTGGCCTGCTGTACAATCATCCATATATTCGAGTTTCCCCCGCACCTATGTTGCCCGCTTACGTACTGCTAGACCTTGAAACCACAGGCGCTACCCCTGTGACGGACCGTATTACCGAAATCGGCCTGATCCGTTACGAGAACGGGGTCGAGGTCAAACGCTGGCAGACCTTGGTCAATCCTGAAATGCACATTTCGCCTTTCATCAATGCCATTACCGGCATCAGCAATGCCATGGTGAAGGATGCACCTTTGTTCCGAGATGTCGCCAACGAGCTACTTTCCCACCTGCACGGGGCGGTATTGTGCGCGCACAACGTACGCTTCGATTACGGCTTCCTCAAAAACGAGTTCAAGCGCCTGGGCATGACGTTGCGACAAAATGTGCTTTGCACCGTCAAGCTGTCGCGCCAGCTTTATCCCGAATACAAGCGCCACGGCCTGGATGCCATCATCGCGCGCCACGGCATCGTCTGCGCGGCACGACACCGTGCCATGGGCGACGTGGATGTGATGGCGGAATTCCTGCATATTGCAGAAGCCGAGCATGGATTGGAAACATTGCAAGCCACGGCCGAGGAGTTGCTCAAAGGCCAGTCGCTACCTGCCGACATTGATCCACAATTGATAGAAGGCATACCGGAAACACCCGGCGTTTATTTCTTTTACGGCGAAAACGCCCTTCCCCTCTATGTAGGCAAGAGCGTCAACCTACGCAATCGCGTGTTGTCGCATTTCAACAGCGACCATGCACGCGCACGCGGCATGCGTATCGTCCAGGAAATCAAGCATATCGAATGGATAGAGACTGCCGGGGAGTTTGGCGCGTTGTTATTGGAAGCCAGGCTGGTCAAGGAGCGCCAGCCGATACATAACCGGCAGTTGCGTCGCGAGCAGCAGCTTTGCTCATGGCACCTGGCTCCATCCGCCGGGCAGCATCCCCTGCTGACCCTGGTCGCCCAGGAGGATATGACGCAAGACTTGCTGGGCGAACTCTACGGCAACTATCGCACCAAGCGCCAAGCCATGGACGCTTTGCGCCAGCTTGCCCAGGAGCACGGGCTTTGCCCGCAACACCTTGGGCTGGAAAGCGGCAATGGCCCTTGCTTTTCATATCAGCTCAAACGTTGCAAGGGGGTATGCTGCAACCAAGAGCCGCCGGAGCTGCACTACCTGCGCCTGAAGCAGGCGCTGATCGGCCTCCGGTTGAAGCCATGGCCTTACCCCGGCAAGATCGGCATCCGCGAAACCAATGCCAAGAATGGAAAGTCCGCAGTGCATGTGTTTGAGCACTGGTGCTACCTTGGCACGGCGGACGACCACGACAGCCTGGATATGATGCGCCACACCAAGACGGCGTTCATCTTCGATATCGATACCTACAAGCTGCTGCTGAAACAGCTCAACAAACCCAACCTGCAATTGCTGCCGCTTTAAAACTCCTGCCCGGCCTCATAGGCATGATACAGCGCGGCATAATGCCCGCCCTGGCGCATCAATACGTCATGCGCGCCCTGCTCCACCACCTGGCCGTCGCGGATCACGGCAATGCGGTCGGCATCGCGGATAGTGGCAAGCCTATGGGCGATGATGATGGCGGTCCGCCCTTCGCACAAGCGCCGCAAGGCATGCTGTATCTTGCGCTCGGTCTGGATATCCACGGCGGAAGTAGCCTCGTCGAGGATCAGGATAGCCGGGTCTGCCAGATAGGCCCGTACCAGGCAGACCAGTTGCCGCTGCCCATGGCTTAAATGGCTGCCGAGGGCGCCCACCTCGGTCTGGTAGCCATGCGGCAAGCGGCTGATGATGTCGTGCACGCCCAATGCCTCCGCGGCGGCGATCAGCTCCTGTTCGCTGGCGTGCGGCCTTGCCAGCCGCAGGTTGTCGATGATCGTGCCGCTGAACAGGACGTTGTCCTGCAGCACCACGCCGACATGATGGCGCAATTCATGCTGCGCCACGGATTTCACGTCCTTGCCGTCGACCAGGACCGCGCCGCCCTGCACCTCGTAGAAGCGCGTCAGCAATTGCACCAGCGTGCTCTTGCCATGGCCCGTAGGCCCGACGATCGCCAGCACCTCGCCTGCCTCCACCTTGAGGTTCAGGTTGCGTATGACCGGGTTTTCGCCGTCCGGATGATAGGAGAACACCACGTCGCGGAATTCGACATCGCCCCGCACCTGCGGCAACGGCGTCGGATGCTCGGCATCGCGGATCTCCGGCTGGGTGTCGAGCAGCAGGAAGATGCGCTGGGCAGAGGCCACGCCATTGATGTAGCGCTCGAACAAATCACCCAGTTCCTGCAACGGCCCGAGGAACATGAAGACATAGAACATGCTGGCGGCCATCTGCCCAAAACTGATATGTCCCAAGGCGACTTCATGGCCGCCGAAGACGATGAGCAGCATCATGCCCAATGTCGTCAGCACGCCGGTAAAATGCGAGAACCAGCCCGACATCAGGGTATTGCGGATCAAGGCGTTGATGAAGTCCTGGATCAGCACGCGATAGCGGGCGCGGTTGTTTTCCTCCTGCACCGCCTGCTTGATCAGGCGTACGCCGGCCACCGTCTCGACCAGGTGCGCAGTGAAGCGCGCGCGGTTTTCCGCCACCCTGGCGTAATTGCTCTGCGCCAGGTATTTGAACAGCCATGTCGCCCCGAACAGCAAGGGAATCACCGAGGCCAGACTGAGGAACAACACCGGCGAGGTCAGCCATAGCAGTATCCCGGCCACCACGCTGCGCAGCAAGGCCGACAACAGCTCGGGCGGCCCTTGTATCATCAACGGCTCCAGGCTGTCGACGTCGCGGTCTATGCGCGAGACGATGCGGCCGGACTTGGTACGGTCGAAATAGCCCACGCTCAAGTGCTGCACATGGTTGAACACGCTCACGCGCAAGCTGTTCAACACCCGGATCGCCGCCGAGCCGGACAGGAATTGGGAAACGCCTGCCAGACCGAAACGCCCAGCCCAGGAGATGGTCATGCCGACCAAGGCCCACAGGATGATATGGGTATTGAGGCTATAGCCTCCCGCCAGTCCTTTTACCAGGCCATGGTCAATCACCTGCTCGATCATGTAAGGCCGCAGGAACACGAGCGCGACCAGCACTATCTCAGCAATGATGGCCCCGGCCACGAAATGCTTCACCGGGCGAAGCAAAGGCAGCAGGCGCCAGAACATGCCGCGCTGCAATTTCTGCTGCGCCAGCATTTCCTCCAGCTCGATGTCTGACATCACGCGCAGTGCGGGTGTTTTATCACTGGCCACTATCCACCCCCATCAATTCACTGTATTCCGCACTGTCTTCCACCAGGCTTGCGTGCGTCCCTTCCGCAATGATCCTGCCGCCCGAAAGCACCAGCACGCGATCCGCCAACAGGATGGTGGATAGCTTGCTGGCAATCATCAGCACCGAAACCGCCTGGCCCTTGTCTTCAGGCAGGCGGCGAATATTGTTCAATACCGTGCGCTCGGTCACGGCATCCAGCGCACTGGTGGCATCGTCCAGCACCAGGATCGAGGGCTTGCCTATCAAGGCGCGGGCAAGGCAGATCCGCTGCCGCTGTCCGCCCGAGAGCGTAATGCCCCTATCGCCGATTCGCGTCTCCAAGCCCGACTCCAACCGTGCCAGCACCTCTTCTGCCGACGCCATGCGCAATGCCCACAGCAGCTCCTCATCCGTTGCGTCCTGGCCCGCCAGGCGCAAATTGCTGGCCAGGCTGTCGGAAAACAAGAAACCTTCCTGCGGCACGACATGGATCGCGCGCCTCAAGGCGTCCAGGGTGAAATCGCGGACATCGTGCCATTCATCATCCCACCTCAGCTCGATCTTGCCCGCCTTGGCATCGGCAAGCCTGGGCAGCAAGCTTGCCAGGGTACTCTTGCCTGAGCCTGTCGCTCCGACCAGCGCCACGACCTCGCCGGGCTTGAGTTCAAAACTGCATTGGTCAAGCACCGGATTGCCTCCGCCTGGAGGCTCGACGCCCACCTGCTGCAGCCGGACGCCAAGCGCCTTGCCTTGGGGAATATCCAGCGTTCCACCTTCAATCTCGGGCAAGGCGTCCAGCAACTCCCATATGCGCGCCGCCGACGAACGCGCATCGGCAAACACCTGCATCACCCTTCCCACCCCTTCCACCCTGAATACCAGCGTGGTAGCCATCAACAGGGAAGCCACCAGCTCCCCGTAATTCAAATGCCGGGTGTAGACCAGATATGCGCCCACGCCCAGCACCCATACCTGCCCGAGCCCGACGACGAACTGGGGGATGGGTATCCTGCTTGCCGAGTAGCGCAAGGCTTCCAGGGCCTGGCCGACAAAGAAGCGGACATGGCGCTCGAACTGCGCCACGCGGGTGGATTCCAGGCTGAAGGCCTTGATCACGCGCACTCCGCTCACCCCTTCCGTCAGGTCCTGGTTCACGCTGTCGAACGCCTGCCCCACGGCACGGTCGAGCTGTACCAAATGGTCGGTCTGGCGGAATAGGATGTAGAAGCCCAGGGTCGTCAATAACAAGGGGCCAATGCCCAGCAACGGGTGATACCAGAACAGGAAGCCGACTGCGGCGATGACGATGAACGAGGTGTCGACCACCTGCCGCCAGAAGCTGATCAAGGCATCGCGCAGCTTATCAGCGTCGCGCGTGGTGCGCGTGACGATCTCGCCCGCGCCGTGCAGCCAGTGGTAGGCCAGGTCCAGCCGCTGCACCTGCACCAGGATCATCTCGCGCAAATATCCCAGCAGGTCTTGCTGGATCACCAGCGACAGCCAGCCGACAAAGTACATCAGCAATGCCCGGGCTGCGGCAATGCCAACAATGACGAGCAGCCAATGCCAGGCAACGCTGGCATCCAGGTTGCCAGCCGCATCCGCGACAACGGCCACGCTCTGCTCCACATCGTGCACGGCACGCGCGATCATGCCTTGCTGCCAGGCCAGCATGAAGTTGGCGAGGGCAAACAAGGCGGCGGAAATCCAGAAACGTACGGGCGTACGCCGATAGAGCCACAAACATCGCAACAAGGGATAGGAACGGAGATTCACAAACCGGGCTTTCATACAGCAGGGTTATGCGCCATGCCCGGGGAGCCAGGCATGGCGGCAGTGCAGGAACGCACTGCGTTATTTGGGATATAGACTAGCGCAGATTACGCCAGCGGAACAAGTAGCGGCCCACGCGCTGGATGACCAGGTTCATCAGGTAGCCCAGCAAACCGATCAAGGCGGTGAGGATAATGAGGATATCCATGCGTGACGCGGCCTGCGCATTCATCATGATATTGCCCAGTCCAGCACCGGCGCTGAACAGAATCTCGCTGCCGATAGTCGCCAGCCAGGCAAACGCCAAGGCGAACGAAACACCGGTAAAGATGCTGGGCAATGCCGCGGGCAGGAGTATCTTGAAGAAGGTCTTGCGACGACCCAGCTTGTAGACATCCCCGACTTCCTTGTACTTGTCCTCCACCTGGTGCAGGCTTTCGTAAGTCGCCAGCACCATGGGATAAAACGCCGACAGGCACACCACCACCAGCTTGGACGGGTCGCCATTGCCCAGCCAGAGGCTGAACAGGGGCACCAGCCCCATCAGCGGCACCTGTCGCAACATATGGTAGAGCGGCCCGATCAATACATCCGCCACACGCCATAAGGCCATCACCGCACCGACCCCGAAGCCGATCGAACCGCCGATGAGCAGCCCAAGGAAAGCGCGCTGGAGGCTGGCAGCGATGCCTTGCTGCAGCTCGCCTGTCGAGATGATCTCCAGCAAGCCGTGGTAAATCTGCGAGATAGAGGCGAATGCATAGGCATGTTCCGCGCTCTGGCGCGACATTACTTCCCACACAAGCAGCAGCGCAAGCGGGATCAGCCAGCCGCGGCCGCTTTGCAAAATACGGTATCTGGATAAAGTCTGCGTTGTCATTTTGCTTCAACCTTGCGCCAGGGAATCAGATTGGCCTCGCCCCACTTGAACAGACGGTCGATGCCGAAACCGATGAGTCCGGTCAGCACCACGCCGACCATCACGATATCAATGCGAAAAATCTCGCGCCCCATCTGCATCATATGGCCTAGCCCGCTGTCGGCGGCAAGCAGCTCCGCCGCTACCAGGATGGTCCATGACCGTGCAAAGGCAATGCGGAAGCCCGTCAGGATGGGCGGCAGGATCGCGGGGATCACCATCTTGGTGTACAGGGTGCGGTTCGGCAGCCGGTATGCCTGCGCCACCTCGAAATAATGCTTGGGTATGCCCTTGGTGGCCTCGTATGACGACAGCGCCACGGTAAAGAAAGCGGCCTTGACCACGATGGCGATCTTGAACACCTCCCCGATGCCGAACAGCAGGATGAAGATCGGGATCAAGGCGATGGTCGGCACTTGGCGCAATGCCTGGAACAACGGCGAGAAAAAGTCCTCCACCGTGCGTGACAATGCCATCAGGATGCCGAACAGCAGGCCGGAACCCGCGCCGATCAGGAAGCCCATCCCTAAACGAGACAAACTGACTGACAAATGCGCCCACAATTCGCCCGAATCCAGCAGCTCATGCAGGCTGGCGAGCACTTCCGACGGCGAAACCAGTAATTGCGGAGAGAAAATCTCCAGCTTGGTGACCCATGCCCACAGCAAGAGAAACGCAATCGGGGAGATAAACGCCGCCAGGCGCAACCTGCTGCGACGGCGAAACACCGGGTCGGCCTGGTTGATGCCAAGTGCGACCCTGATACCTATGCTCATAAATATAGCTCTTTCCCGCTAGATGATAGAAGCCGCTAGAGCGGCTAACAGAACTCAGCGCAACCCTCTCCCCTAGCGAGGCGCTCTGCCGAGTACAAGTAGTAGGGCTCGGCAGAGCAGCAATGCCAGGAGGGTTTATAACCGCCCTTATTCCGCCTGGGTCAGCACGGCCAGCTTGGTAATGCCGGCGCGTTCAATGGAAGCCATGACCTTGGCCACCACGCCGTAATTCACGGCTTCGTCGGAACTCAAGTGCAATGCCAGGTCGGGATTGGCCGCATGGCGCGATTTCAATTCCGACTCCAGTTGCGTCACCGGTACCTCTTGCTTGTCCACGAACACCTTGCCTTGCGCATCCACGCTCACCGTCACCGGCTTTTTCGGCTCGGGCGGCTGCGTGGCCGCCGTCTTGGGCAGGTTCACCGTGATGGCGTTATTGAGTACCGGGATGGTGACGATGAACGCCACCAGGAGCACCAGCATCACGTCCACTAGGGGCGTAATGTTGATCTCGCTCAATACGTCATCTGATTCGCTAGTTGTCGAGAAAGCCATTATGCAACCGCCTCATTTTTCAGGTTGACCACGGAAGAAGAAGTCTCTTGCTTGGTTGAACCAAGCTCGACAGGCTTGCTGCCGGCAAAGTTGGCCTTGCGGGAAAGGCGGATCAGGTCGGCGGCAAAATCATCGAGGTCGCCGTTGATCAGCTTGAGCCGGCGGGTGAAGAAGTTGAATGCCAGCACCGCAGGCACCGCAACCGCAATACCGAGGCCAGTCGCCACCAAGGCTTCGCCGATCGGGCCGGCGACGACTTCCAGGCTGGCGGAGCCCAGCGCGCCGATATTGGTCAGCGCGTTCATGATGCCCCATACCGTGCCGAACAGGCCGACAAACGGCGAGGTGCTGCCGATACTGGCCAATACGGCAAGGCCGCTGTCCAGGCTGCGACGTTCCTTGAGAATTTGCTGGCGCAGGGAGCGCTCAAGCAGGTCCTGGCGGTCGCCGGTATGCTCGAGGTCATGCGAGGCATGGCCGTCCACGTCGCGCAAGGTGTTGAAGCCCGCCTGCGCCACGCGTGCCGCGGGACCGTCGACATCCTGGATCTCGGAGGCGGCAATGATATTGGGAGCGCTCCAGAACGCCTGCTTGTAACGCTTGGTCTGGCTGGCTGCGCGCCAATGCTGGTAGCCCTTGACCAACAGCAAGGTCCAGGTCACCACGGAAAATGCAATCAGCGCATAGAGCACGCCGTCGACAATTAATGAATTGGATTCTGAAATATCAAACATCTTTAATGTTCCTTCAAATATTTACGTCAAATAAGGTTTATGAAGCCAGCTTGAATTCAATCGGCACGGTAGCCCAGCCATCGATCGGGGTATTGCCGCGCTTAGACGGCGCAAACTCCCAGCCTTTCACCGCCTCTATCGCAGCCTCGTCCAATGTCTTGCGGCCGCTGGATTTCTTGATTTCCACGCCCTGGACCTTGCCGCTGGCCAATACCCGCACCCGCAATACCACCGTGCCTTGCCAGCCTTGACGTTGCGCGAAGGATGGATACTTCGGCGCAGGGTTGTTCAAGTAGCCTGCATAGCCCATAGCCTCGGTCACCGGCTCTTCCTTCACTGGCTCGGGCGGTGGTGGGGGCGCGGGCGGCGCTGCCTCTACCGGCGCGGTGGTTCTTTCCGCCGTGGTGTTTTCCTGCACCACGATGTCGTCCGGCTTGATGTCGGGCTCGGCCTCCGGCGTCTTCAACGCCGGTTGCGGCTTGGGCTGTGGCGGCGGCTGCTTCACCACCTTCTTGGGCGGTGGTGGAGGTGGCGGCGGTGGCGGCTTCACCTCGGGCGGCGGCTCGATCACCGGCTTGATGATCTCGATTTCCACCGGCCGCGGCTTGGGCACGATCGGCGCATGATCCGCATTGATATAGAAATAAGCCCCGACCACATGCACGGCAATCACCACCAGGCCCAGGGCCAGGTAATTCCTGCCGCCGCCCGGGACGGCCGCTTCTTCCTGAAATTCTTTCTGGCGCAAGGCAAACGCCTGGTCCAGCCGCTTGCCTGCCTCGGCAACGCGCTTCGCCAGCTCATCCCTTTTCGGCAGGATGTCGCCACTCTCAAGCAACCTGCCAGCAGGCCTCAAGGCAGATGTAGACACGTATATCCTCCTTTGTATGTTCCGTTGCGGCGTGCTAGACGAAATCCGTCAGCACGTCATCCTTGATACGCTGGAATTCCAGCGTGGAACGCACGCGCGGACGCGGCAGGTCGACGGGGACGATGCGCTTGATGCAGCCTGGGTGGGATTGCATCACCACTACGCGGTCCCCCAAAAACACAGCCTCCTCCACATCATGGGTCACCAGGATGGTGGTCAAACCCTCCTGCTCCCATAAGCGTTGCAGTTCCTGTTGCAGTTTCAATCTGGTCAAAGCGTCCAGTGCGGCAAATGGCTCGTCCAACAGCAGCAATTGCGGACGCAATACCAACGCCCTGGCAATCGCCACGCGTTGCGACATCCCGCCGGAAATCTGGTGGGGATAGGCTTTTTCAAAACCCGACAATCCCACCAGGTCGATCTGCGCCTGCACGCGGCGCTTGCGCTCGGCCTTGGTGGTCTCGGTGGCGGCAAAAGCCAGCTCGATATTGGCCTCCACCGTCAACCAGGGAAACAAGCGGTGTTCCTGGAACACGATCCCGCGATCGAGGTCGGTACCCTGGATGCGCTTGCCCTGGTATACGATGTCTCCGCCATAGTAGGTATCGAGCCCGGCGATCAGCTTCAGCAAAGTCGATTTGCCGCAACCACTGGCGCCCACGATCGAAATGAACTCGCCTGCGCGAATGTCCAGGTTGATGTCGGACAGCACCTGCAGGCGCTCCCCCGAAAGCTGGAAGGCTTTTTCGACACGCTCTATCGTTAAGGCGACTGGCCTCAGGTTTAATTGCTGCTTTGCGTTTTGCTCGTTTTGCAGTTCATCATGCAGTGCCTGTTCCCGTTTAAAACTCAGCACTGTATTCAATGCACTCATTCTTGCTTCTTTCTGCCGCCTGGGCTTTTGGGTGCCCTGCGGCACATCACTCCAAATAACTTTTTCTAATATCTCTTAATAAAAACATATAAAGAGAATTAAAAATACAATTTGGTTATATATAAGCAATCCCCGTGCCAAATCCTTGGGAAAATCGACTTGTTATTAAAATTCATTGGCTTGGAAAAATCCGGAACAGTCACCAGCGACCAAACTGTTGCCTTAGAAGCAAAAAATACAATCTAAGTGTTGCTATAAAAACAGGACCTACTGGTGGAAATGAAACAGCAGCGTAAAAGTAGCGCTGCTGTTATAAGTTGCAATCCAGAGCAATTAACGAATTATCCAGGCGTCGTACCCTGCCTTTGCCTTACGACTACCTCCGACAGAGCCATATAGCCTGGATCGCGGCCCTTAGTGTGGAGCCCAGAAACCTTCGAGCTTGAGCTCCCGCAATGCCGTGGTGACAAATCGCGGATTCAGCATCTGCTGGACGTCCGCTTGCGTTCGCGTCAACCCTGATGCCTGCGCATAGGCCACCGCCTTACGGTAATGCTCCTGCAAGGCTGCATCGTAGAGCGGCGACCAACGCTGGCGCCAGCTGACGTTGTCCTGGTCGTATTCTCTGCGGTTCACGCTTTCGGGATAGATCTTGTTGGAATATTCCCGGATGTAGGTTTCTTTGTTTTCATCCTGCGCCACCCAGTGCACGCTTTTCAGGTAGGCAGTGACGATGGCCTGGGTCACCTCGGGGTTCTGCTTCACAAAATCATTGCGCGCCCATACCCCGCCCATCAGCTTCCAATCGACCGGCGCGGTCTTGGTGGACCAGATGATTTTGCCTACTCCCCTATCCTCCAGGATATAGGAATCGAACAGGCTGAAAAAACCATCGACAGTGCCGCTCGCCAAGGCGGCAGCGCCGACTTGCGGGTTGACATTGACGATCTTGAAGTCCTTGAACGTCAGACCTTCGCTCTGCAACAGGTTGGAAAAAGCCAGCTCCCACGGGCGGCCACGGTGCAAGGCGATCTTTTTGCCCTTCAGGTCCTTGATGCTCTTGGCTGTAGAGTTCTTGGGCACAACCAAATAGGAATTGGAAGTCGTGCCCCAAGGTGCCACCAGCTGCACGGTGGGCTTGCTGGCATTGAGGATGATGGGCGGCAAATCGCCGTAGATGCCGAAATCGATCTTGCCGCTGGCAAAGCCTTCGTTGATCACGGGGCCGACCGATGCCATCGCCGCAGGCACCCATTCCACCTTGATGCCCTGCTTGCGCAACTCTTCCGGGAAAGCACCATTGACGACAAGAGAAGCACTACCGGTATACACCGTCTTGCCGCCGACGTTGGTTGCCACCGAGGCGATACGGACCACCTTGAGGTCTTCGGTATGGGCAGTAGGAAAATAGCCCAGGAACCCTGCCAGCAATAAGGCAGGCAATACAGTCAACTTCATCATTTCCCCTTACCCATTGCTGGACTAAGCTGAGCCTGCTTGATCTGCTGGCTTTGCCAGTAATGCTCAAGGTTTAGCTCCTTGAGCGCATGCTCGACGAATTGCGGGTTAAGCAATTGATCCAGCTTGACCTCGTTGCGCACCAAGCCTGATTGCTTGGCGTAACTCGCTACACGGCGGTAATGCGTCTTCAGGGCGTCATCATATAGCGGGGACCAACGGTCCTTCCAGGCGACGATGTCATTGTCGTAATCCTTGCGCACCACATCTTCCGGCAAGGCATTGGTGGCATATTCCTTGATGTACTTGTCCTTGTTCGCATCCTGCGAAGTCCAGTAATTGGTCTTCACATAGGCCGTCACGATGGTCTGGGTAAGCTCGGGATATTTCTTAATAAAATCGTTGCTGGCCCATAGCCCGCCCATCAGTTTCCAGTCTGGCGGCGAGTTCTTGGTGGACCAGATGATGCGCCCGACCTTGCGCTGCTCCAGGATATGCGCATCGTTGAGGCCGAAGAAGCCGTCCACCGTGCCGCTAGCCAATGCAGCTGCACCGACTTGGGGATTCACGTTGACGATCTTGAAATCCTTGAAACTGAGGCCCTTGGACTCAATCAGGTTGGCAAACGCGATTTCCCAGGGGCGGCCGCGGTGCAAGGCAATCTTTTTGCCTTTCAGGTCCTCAATGGTACTGGCCTTGGATTTTGCCGGCACCACGAGATAGGAATTACCGCTGCGTCCCCAGGGCGCTACCAATTGCACAGTGGGCCTGGAGGCATTCAGGATCACCGGAGGCAAGTCGCCATAAGAGGCGAAATCGATTTTACCGCTGGCAAAGCCTTCGTTGATGATCGGGCCAACAGCGGAATGGGAGGCAGGCACCCATTCGATTTTCACGCCTTTTTTCGCGAGCGTCTCTTCCAGCCCGCCTTCGGTCAGCACTGCGGCGCCGTTGAGGTAAGTGGTCTTGCCCGCAATATTGTATACCACTGCGGCAATCCGCACGACCTTGGGTGTTTCCTCGGCAAAGCCAACAGAAGCCGGCAATGCCATCATGGCGGCCAGCGCCAGATGATAAATTTTTCTATGCAACATTTAAATCACTCCAAAACATGTCAGTCCTGCTTCAAAATCCAGTGCCGGGTATTCGAAGCTCACGAGCATTCAATGAAAAAACAGTGCGCTCGCCCGTTGTCGGGTAAAACACACCGATTAAGAGCCTGTTCCATGTCTTTTTATAGGGTGCGTTGTTCCTCCAGTGCTGTCGATGCAAGGCGCAAACCGCAGACGTGCTCATTGCCCGGCGAGGATTTGCAACGTAGCAGCGGCTGCACTGGAGGGCAACCCAAAGGGCATAGCATCAAAACGCGGCTGCTCTACGTTGCAGTCCTTGGCGAGGCAATGAGCATCACCTGCGGCCTGCGCCTTGATCAGCCGCGTTTTGATGCTATGCGCACCCTATGAAAAGACATGGAACAGGCTCTCAGGAGACAGTCTTGAAAATCATTACTGTTGCTCACAACCTTGTTACTCAAAATTAATGATGTCGTGCCAAGATCAGGCGACCTTTGCTTCTAACTGCTTCTTGGCTTCCTGCAACGGACGTTGATCTACCCATGCGTCAAAATCGAAATCGCGGTCTAGCAGGCCATGAATCCACATGAAACTCTTCTGTTTGCGGAATAGCTCGAGACGATCGGGTGACAATGTCGGCTCAAGATGCAGGTGGAAATCGTTGCGGTATGCCGTCGCCACGCTCTCGGCGCCGGCAAAGGTCTCGTCCTGCAGAATGCTGCGCACGCCTTCCAGGTTGTGCTTGGCCCAATCAGCCGCACGCAGCGTCTGGTAAAGGAAGCGGACCACCAGGTCGAAATGGTTCTCCAGCAAATCCTCATGCACCGTGATGGGCCGCGGCGTGCCATTGTTCACCCGCACGCTCTTGTCGGGATAGCTGTCGAGGTCAATCCCGACCACAAGCCCTAAGCGCTTGGCTGCCTCGACGGCGGAAGCGCCCTTGACGTAGACCGCATCGACATTCCCTGCAACCAGTTCGTCCAGCCCTGCCCACAGACTCCCCACCACCTCCCGGCTGCGCCTGCCATCTCCACGGCCTGCCCCGGCTGCGGCCACTTCGACGAGCTCGACGTCATCCAGCGTCAAGCCTGCGATGCCGAGCGCGCCTTTGTATCCATGCAGGCTCATGCCGCGCGCGATGCTGCTGCCGCGCACGTGGTCCTTGATCGGGTGATCGACGAAGGCAGGCAATGCCAGGCGTTTGCCTTTGAGCTGGTGCGGCTCGGTAATTCCGGAATCCGGCCTCACCAGGATCGCCTGCCACTCGTCTATCCATGTTAGCCCGATCAGGCGCGTAGGCGCATATTGCGCACGGGCGGCGATCGCCAGCAAATTGCCTCCCTCACGGATGAGGGTAGGCAACTGGTGGTCATAGTGATGCCGGTTGTACTCGCGCGGGCCGTCCTGCAGAGTGGAGACTGTAATGCCATCCTTTGCAAATTCCTCATCCAGCCAGCCCAGCTTATAGGCAATGCCGGTCGCGGTCGGTACCGGACAACGGGTAAACCAGATCTGGTCTACACTATTTATTAGCTCGCTCATTGCCGACCCCTCGATTAACCCAGGTCAGTAGCTGGCAGCAGGTTCAAGCCCTTGGCCTGGTCGTAAATCTTGGCCATCCTCCATTGCTGCGCCAATACGCCAGGACCGTAATCGCGGGATCCGCCGATCGCGTCTGCCAAGGTCTGGATTTGTGCGCCTTCTTCAAGAATGAGGATGAATTCGGCGGTCTTGCGCAAACCCTGCTTGCCCCAGACGGTAGAGCCGCCATTGGCCTCCAGGATTGCCGTGTTGTGCGGATTGAGCTTGATCTGGTCCAGGATAAAATCCACTTCCTGCTGGCGGCGGTCGATATATATAGGAATTTCACGAATCAGGTTATAACGCTGCACCGGAACATAACGAATTGGCAATGTACGGTGGGTTTGCGCCCAAGCGCCGAGATACGGGGAGTGCACATGTGAAATCGTCGTGATATCCGCATGCTCCTTAAAGAGCTTGGTGTAACGGGTCGAGCCGGCTCCGCTGCCCTTGCCCAGCACCACATTGCCCTCAAAATCCACGACAACCGCATGCAATCCGCGGCCATCCCAATTGAACGGGCCGGGATCGTTCACGATGACCAGCTTCTCCTCGCCGGGCACGCGCTCGACAAAGCCTACCGTCCCGTTTGCAGTAATGGTGCCGGTGTTGCGAAACGCGGCAAACGCGATCTTGGCATCAGCCAAGACCTGTGCAGCAAAAGCTTCTAGATCGTTTTCTGTCTCAATTGCGGTTATGGTCATCATTCACCTCTGTAGTCATCATGAAAGGCAGGCGGAGCTGCCGGGCATTTTGATAACTAAAGTGGCAAAACACATGCCAAGACCAATCCATCCTATAAAATTGCACAATACCCTATGTATTTCATACACATACATCCAATATAAAAAGTATTGGACTCCAACCCATCTGTTTCAAAATCAACAGTTGTTGCAATACAAACAGTGAATGCCATTGAATAATTGCTCAGGAAACAACAACCGTTTTCCAACAGCTTTTTATTCCAAAAAAGAATATAAATATAAAAATATAGTTTTAGACCAGCTAAAGGATTATGCGTATATTGTGGGAAGTTTCTACATAGAAAGTCCTAAGCAATGCATGCTGAACTATGGAATTATGAGCGGGCATTCGAAAGCGCTGATCACGTCATCACGCACCCCAATCCCAGCTCTGTCAGCTTATCCGTGCGCGCAAGCGCGCTGGTTTTCAGCGACCCCAGGTCCCAGGGGTTATTGAACCTGATTGAAAAAATTGCCGCCAGCAACGCCACCGCCCTGATCATTGGCGAAACCGGCACTGGCAAGGAGCTGATTGCCCGTCATATCCATGCGCTAAGCAATCGGCGCGACGGCCCTTTCCAGGCCATCAATTGCGGAGCTTTTTCAGAAACCCTGGTGGAAAGCGAATTATTCGGTTACGAACGCGGCGCCTTCACAGGCGCAACCAGCGCCAAGACCGGTTGGTTTGAGTCCGCGAATGGCGGCACCCTGTTCCTTGATGAAATAGGCGACCTGCCCCAATCAACCCAGGTCAAACTATTGCGGGTGCTGCAAGAGCGCGAAGTCGTGCGCCTGGGCTCCCGTAAATCCACACCGATCGACGTCCGCCTGATAGCCGCCACCAACGTGGACTTGGAAGAAGCCGTGCGCGCCGGGCGCTTCCGCGAAGATTTGTACTACCGCATCAAGGTGGTGCCTGTCGATTTGCCACCGTTGCGCGAGCGTCCGGGCGATATCCTGCCGCTGGTCGAGCATTTCCTGAATGTCTACAAGTCGCGCCTGCACACCGACATCCCCAAGCTCGCGGCAGAAACCATTCAGCAATTGCTTCATTATCCGTGGCCGGGAAATATCCGCGAGCTCGAGAATGTCATCCACCGCGCATTATTGATTTCAACCTCAGGCACCCTCTATCCCAAAGACTTGGGCTTGCCTCCGATTGGAACAGTACCGCTGGAAAAGCAAGAAGCAAAGCCTGTATTGACAACGTACGCAGGCAACAAGCTGGGCAGCGGAACGCCTCATGCTCACTATCCTGCGCAGCCCCTTACCACGCTAGAAACCTATCAACTGGAACGTGTCCTCGGCCAGTTTTTTGAATCGCCCCCGCCCAATCTCTTCGAGCTGGTCAACGCGGTTCTGGTGGAAAAGGCCTACGAGTTCAGCAACAAGAACCAGGTTCACACGGCCAAGTTGCTGGGCATTAGCCGCAATATCCTGCGGGCAAGGCTGAAGGAACTGAAGCTGATTGCTTGACGAACAAAATAAAAAACCACCCTTGGGGTGGTTTTTTATTGCCTTAAAGACTCTTACTCTTGAGGCCTGCTTGGCTGGTCGGTGCCGCCACGGATCGCAGAGAGTTTAGCCTCGAGAAAATCGTCATATCCCTTCTGTACCAGATCATATGTCTTGGCAATCCCTGCCGCAACGGCACTGCCCTCTCCCAGCACATTCAAGCCGCTAAGAATATCCTTAGCTTCGGCATAGCCTTTCTCGAACCCGCCCCGGATCAACGCCACAAAATCGCGTGCCACCGTTTCCGCATCCTTATCCGGATAACGCGCGGCATAGGCTTCAAAAAAGTTCTGGTGTCAAGTCCTTCGTGAAAATCACGCAGGACTTGAAACCGCATATGGGACAGTAGGTTAGCTCTTTTCTCGGCCACTTTGGCGAGGTGTGGCCTCATGGGCTAGGAGCCACATAGGAGCGTTGGGAGAGAAAGCCGCATCGCACTGTGTCGTGCTGGATTGCCGAGGGACGGCGGGCTTGTTTTGTCATCATAGCCCAGGCGGCTCTTGGTGGCATCCAGAATGAAAAACGCGCGGCCTTGGGCCGCGCATTTGATGGATGCTGCTGGGCAGTGTCCGCGGCCATCATGTCGGCTTGGACGGCACGCTTCGCGTCGTGGTGCCCTTCCTGAAGCCCCGATCCCCTGCCATGAACGCCTCCAGCATGTGCGGGATCAGTGTCGCCGCATCGACCGCCTCGCCATACGCCTGCGCGTGCATCGCGGCGTAGCGGTCGAGGTCGGCTTTCAGGCTGTCCGGCAGGCAAAGGTCAGCTTGACGTTCTCGGTCTTGGGCAGCGGCCCGAGCCGCAGTTTCTTCGTGCTCATTGCGAAGCCCCCCGGTTGAAGAACAGCGGCTGGTACGGCCGCAGCACCAGATCCCGGTTCACGATGACGCGAACCGGCAGGCCCGGCCTGATGGTCAGCGTCGGTTGGATGTCCATGTTGCGCCGGGTAATCTCCTGGCCGACCTGATTGATGCTGTCCTGGGCGCTGTCGCGCCCCGCGATGATGATGCGGTTGCCGTCCTGGCGGTTCTCCGGCGCGGCCAGCTCGGCACCGACACCCAGCAGCGTCGTCAGCACCGCGCCCGCGACGATGCGATCCCAGTGCCAGTCCACGTCATCTTCCAGGCCGGAGTAACCGGCCGGGTCGGTGCCGATGAGGTTGTCGAGCGTCAGCGAGGACGTGTCGGGCAGGATGACCCGGTTCCACACCACCTGCACGCGGCTCTGCCCGTGGCTGACCCGGCTGTTGTAGCGCCCGAGGATGCGCGATCCCTGCGGGATCAGCAGGAACTTGCCCGTGGCCGAGTCATAGACTGGCTCCGTCACCGTGGCGATCACGTCGCCCGGCAGGTCGGACTTGATGCCCGTCACCAGTGCGCCCGCGATCACTGTCCCGGCCATGACTTGATACGGCGAGGCCGGCAGCGCCAGATGGCCTGAATTGCGGGTTTCCGTAGAACCGCTTTGCAGGAACGCCTCGTTCTGGTCTTGCCGGCTCTGCGCAGCGGCTGGGGCGGCAAGCTGGGCCGCCACAGAGGCCGGCCCGGCGGCGAGCGGGTCGAAGGCCGCGAGTGCGCTGGCAGCACCAGGGGCACCCGGCGTCGCCTGCGCCACCGTGGCCGTGGGGGCGGCCTGGCCCTGGCCGCCCGAGCGGAAGAACACCGACGAAGCCGCTGCGGCTTCCGCCTCCTTGCGCAAGGCGTCGTTGGGATCGTGGCCGGGGGCCGCGTAAGCGGCCACGGCCGGCTGCTGCGAGGCGACGATGGCCGGGCCGAGGTCGCCCGGCAGCGGCGGCCCCAGCTCGGGCACCTTCGGCGGCAGCTTCGAGTAGTCGGACGGCAGGCCGTCCAGCCCTTCGGACTTCGAGACGCGATCGACGTTGTAAAGCTCGGTCTGCTCGCCCGCGCCGCGCCGGTGCGGTTGCAATGACCAGATCGTGGCCCCGAGCACGGCGACCGACAGGCCGCCGACGAGGACGGCCAGCGTGCGCCGGTTCAACCGGGTCACGGCACGCGGCTGGGCGCGAAGCGCCACCGCCTCGGGCGCGACCTTGCCTGCCTGCGGCGTGGCGAGGTCGGGGGTGTCGTCCTGGCTCATGGTCAGTTCCTCCGTGCCACGCCATCCGTGCGCTCGATCCGCACCACGTCGCCTTTGTCACCGCCCAGGCGCAGCTCTGCCGCGCCAAACAGGCGATCCACGATGTAGTACGGCGAGCGGAAGCGGTAGTTCACCAGTTGCCCGTCACCTTCCGGCCCGATCACGAACAGCGGCGGCAGGTCGCCTTGCGCGATGCCAGCGGGAAACTGGATATAGACCTTCGCGCCATCATCGAAGGCGCGCAGTGGCTTCCACGGCGGATTGCTGCCGCTGATCGCGTAGCGGAAGCGCAGGTTCTCCAGCGACAGGCCGCTATCGACCGGCGCGGCGGCGCTGGCCGCCTGCGCCTGGCGCTGCAAGGCCAGCATCCGGTCGCGCGGGTACTCCCAGGACACCGACGCCATCCACGTCTTGTCCGTGGAAGTCAGCTCCAGCAAGTACGTCCTGCGGCTGGTGGTGATGACCAGATTGGTTTTCAGGCCCGAGCGGATGGGCTTCACCAGCACGTTGACGCGTAGGTCGGCACCGCTGCCGCTGGACGTGTCACCCACGATCCAGCGCACCGTATCGCCGGCAGCCACCGTCACCAGTTCCTCGCCCGGCTGGAGCGACACCACGGTCACGCGGCCCACGGCCGCATAGACCTGATAGAGCGCGCCATCGGTGAACGGCCACACCTGAATCGCGTTGACGTAGCCCTCGCGCGTGGGCGCGACGCGGGCCTCGGCATTGGCCCGCGAAACGCGCACCTTCTCGTCGGCCGGCTCGGGCGTGGGCTTGGCGTCCTCGGCCTCGGGAACCGGCATCAACTGCGCCGGCATCGGCAGCACTTCGGGAACGGCCACGACTTCCACCGGCGCGGGCGGCTCCGGCAGCGGCTGGGCCTGCACCGGCTCATCGAGCGAGATGGTCGGCGGCGGCTTGCCCTGCGTGGCGCAGCCCGCCAGGGCAACAAGCATCAACGGCAAAGCGTAAAAGCGGAAAGACAGGTTCATGGTTTTGCTCCTTCGGAAGAATCCAGTTCACGGCTCCACGACAGGCCGTTGACGTAGATGCCCAGCGGGTTCTTGCGCAGGCGTTCTTCGGTGCGCGGCGGCTGGAGCACGATGGACACCACGGCCGTCCACCGCTCCAGGCCCGCCGCGGCGCCGTTGACGTAGCGGCGCTCCGTCCACCGCATCTGGAACGACGATTCGCTGGCGCGCACGACGCTGGTGATCTGCACCGTCACCGATTCCTTGCCGATGCGCGCAAACGGGTCGTTGACCCGCGCGTAGTCGTTGAGCACGGCCGCGCCCTTGTCGGTCGTGTAGTCATAGGCGTCCAGCCAGTTTTGGCGGACGACGATGGGGTCGATGGACAGCGAGCGCACCAGCGTCACGAAGTGCGCCAGGTGGTAGGCGGTCTGCGCATCGTTGGGCCGGTATGGCGTGGCGGCTTCGCCCACGGCGCGCACCTGGCCCGCGTTGTCCACCTCCACGACGTAGGGCGTGACGATGGACTGCGCCGAGCGCCACACCAGGCCGCCGGCCATCAGCAGCGCTAGCGTCAGGCAGCCGAAGGCCATCAGCCGCCAGTTCTTCGCCTGCACGCGCGACGAGCCGATACGGTCGTCCCACACCTGGCCGGCGGCTTGGTACGGCGTGGCAGGCTGCGGCGTGTCGGCGTAGCGCACCTGCGGTTTCTTGAATCGCATGGTCAGTTCTCCTTGTGAATCGCGTCAGTCGTCGGAGCCGCGCAGGCTCGGGCCTTGCCCTGAGCCGCCGCCATCGCCACCGCGCAGCGTGTGGGCGGTGGTGGTCGCGGCATGGGTGAGTTGCTGGCGGCGTTGCAGCCGCTTGGCCCAGGCAGGCTGCTCGGGGGGCTGTGCAGCGGCAGCGCCTGCGGGGGCTTCGCTGGTGGCGGCCTGGCCGGCTGACGCGCCGGCGTCGCCATTCCAGCCCGCGCGAAACGGCGCGACCATGCGCTGCCCGGCAGCGGAAGCGCGGGATGCGGCAGCGCGTCCGGCAGACTGCGCGCCGGTCTTGGCGACGTTGCCCAAGCCCGCCATCGCACCTTTGGCACCGCCGCCTGCTGCGGCGGAACCGGCCTGGAACGCCGACTTCGCGCTGCCGCATCCCGCGCTTCCGCTGCCGGGCAGCGCATGGTCGCGCCGTTTCGCGCCGGCGTCGCCATTCCAGC